>CAZIFB010000077.1:0-18467 GCA_964538915.1 uncultured candidatus Brocadiaceae bacterium
AGCGCTTCCTGGCGCTGGCCGTAGACGAACTTGCGCTGCTTGTCCATCACCTCGTCGTACTCGATGAGGTGTTTGCGGATGTCGAAGTTGCGCGCTTCGACCTTCTTCTGCGCCTTGGCGAGACCGCGGGTGACCATCGGACTGTCGATCACCTCGCCGGACTTCAGCCCCATCTTCTCCATCATCGTCTTGACCCAGTCGCGCGCGAAGATGCGCATCAGGTCGTCGTCGAAGCTGAGGAAGAACTTGGTCTCGCCGGGGTCGCCCTGACGCGCACAACGGCCGCGCAGCTGGTTGTCGATGCGCCGCGCTTCGTGGCGCTCGGTGCCGATCACGAAGAGGCCGCCGATCTGGAGGATCTCGTCGTGCTCCTGCTTGCTGCGCGTCTTCAGCGTCTCGAGCAGGGACTTGGCCTCCGCGCCATCCTCGGCGAGACCCTTCTGCGCGATCTCCGTGCGCCACAAGGCGTCCGGCTTGCCGCCGAGCACGATGTCCGTGCCGCGACCGGCCATGTTCGTCGCTACGGTGACCGCACCCTTGCGACCGGCCTGCATGACGATCTCCGCCTCGCGCTCGTGCTGCTTCGCGTTCAGCACGTTGTGCGGGATGCCCGCCAGGTGCAGCCGCTCGGAAATCGCCTCGGACTTCGCGATCGACGTCGTGCCGAGCAACACGGGTCGGCCCTTGTCGTGCGCGATCTTGATCTCCTCGACGATCGCCTCGAGCTTCGACGCGCCGTCCAGGTAGACCTGGTCGTTGTGGTCGATGCGCTGCATCGGCCGATTCGTCGGGATCGCGACGACGTCGAGGCTGTAGATGCGCGAGAACTCCGAGGCCTCGGTCATCGCCGTGCCGGTCATTCCCGCGAGCTTCTTGAACATGCGGAAGTAGTTCTGCAGCGTGATGGTCGCGAGAGTGCGGTTCTCCTCGCGCGGCGGCAGACCTTCCTTCGCCTCGACGGCCTGGTGGAGACCGTCGCTCCAGCGGCGCCCGGGCATCAGACGGCCGGTGAACTCGTCGACGATGACGACTTCGGGCTCGCCCTTCTCACCGTTCGGCCCGGTCTTCTGCGCGACGACGTAGTGCTTGTCCTTCTCGTAGACGTGGTGCGCACGCAGCGCCGTCTCGAGCAGGTGCGGCCACTCCATGTACGCGGGGTTGCTGTAGAAGCTGTCGACGCCGACGAGCTTCTCCGCGCGTTCGATGCCCGCTTCGTTCAGCAGACACTGGTGCTCCTTGAGCTTCACTTCGAAGTGCTCGTCGACCTTGAGCTGCCGCGCGACCCGGTCGGCCATCACGTAGCGCTCGGTCGTGCCTTCGCCCTCGCCGGAGATGATGAGCGGCGTGCGCGCCTCGTCGATGAGGATCGAGTCGACCTCGTCGACGATCGCGAAGTGGAGGCGCTTCTGCACCTGCTCCTCGGCGCGCCACTTCATGTTGTCGCGCAGGTAGTCGAAGCCGAACTCGTTGTTCGTGCCGTACGTGATGTCGCAGGCGTACTCGGCCTGGCGGAGCTGCGGCGGCATCTGCGACTGGATCGCGCCGACGGTGAGCCCGAGGTACTCGTAGACGGGCGCCATCCAGTCGCGGTCGCGCTTCGCCAGGTAGTCGTTGACCGTGACGACGTACACACCCTTGCCGCCGATGGCGTTCAGCGCGGCGGGGAGCGTGGCGACGAGCGTCTTGCCCTCGCCGGTGGACATCTCGGCGATCTTGCCGCCGTGCAGGACGGCGCCGCCGATCAGCTGCACGTCGAAGTGCCGGATGCCCAGCGTTCGTGTCGCCGCTTCGCGCGTCAGCGCGAACATCTGCGGCATCACGTCGTCGAGCGTCTTCTCACCGCCCTGCACCTGCTTCTTCAGGTCGGCGACGACGGCCTTCACCTGATCGTGCGAGAGGCCCTTGGCCCAGTCGGCGAGCGCGTTCGTCGCCTTGACGACTGGCTGGTACGCGCCGAGAGCGCGTTGGTTGGCGGAACCGAACAGGCCCTGCAGGGCCTTGCCGATCCGGGCCGGAAGCGAACCGATGTCGAGTTTCATGGGTGTCTGGAATGCGGGTTACGGCGCCAGGAGGCGCCGGGGCAACCGGCCTCGAGCCGGTCGCGGACAAACGAAGGGGAACGAACGCAGCGGACGCCGACGCTCAGGCCGTCGGTGCACGCGGCGGCGGCAGCCCGCCGGCCTGGATCGTCCGGGCGCGCGGCACCGCGCGCGGCAGCATCGTGGTCGCCGCAGCGACCACGGAACCCTTCGTCAGCACCGCGGTGTCCGCCGCGACCGCGCCGTGGCGCGCGCGCGGACCACGCAGATCCTCGCCGAGAGCGATCGGCGGAACCGTGATCGTGTTCGCCTCGGCGCGCGGCAGGCCGGTCGCGGCGAGCATCACGCACAGCAGCAGCGTGGACAGCCACGCTGCGCATCGGCGACCGTCGCGGATCGGCGCTTCGTTCACTTCGGCGCCTCCTTGGTCCGCAGGACACGATCGACCATCTCGAACAAGAGCGCTTCGGAGAACGGCTTCGCGAGGAAGCCGCTCGCGCGCTTGATGTCCGTCATCGACACGCGCGCGGCGCTGCTGAGCAGCACCGGCACGTCGGCGGTCGCGGGGTCGGCACGCAGTCGCTCGATCACCTGCATCCCGTCCAGTTCGGGCATCTCGTAGTCGAGCAGCACGAGGTCGGGGCGCAGCTCGAGCGCTGCGTCGACTCCCGCCTTGCCGTCGTGGACCTTGTAGGTGCGGAAGCCCGCGCGCTTCAGGAGCGCCTCGACCGCCGCGGCGAGGTCCTCTTCGTCGTCGACGATCAGCACGAGGCCGCGGCAGGGCGTGCCCGCGTTGCCGCACTTCGCGATGACGAGGTCGCGCAGCACGGCGCAGGTGTCGAGCCCGGCCGCCTGGAAGCCCGACTCGATCTGACGCTTCAGGTCGCGGTTGAACCGCCGCACGGCCATCCACTGCTCGTAGTCCGGATAGTCCGGCTTGATGTCCATCTGGTCGTGCGTGTCGACGGCGAAGAAGAACTCGCCGCCGATCAGGTGCTCCTGCACGAGCAGCTTCATGAACGGGTAGTTGCGGTTGCCGAGGCGCAGGCTGTAGCGGTGGAACGGGTGCCCGGGAATCGTCTCGACGTGCTCCTTGTGGAACATGCCGAGCAGCGCGTCGGCGGCTCCGGCGGCAGGCAGATCGACGGGGCGCCGCGCGCGAGGGCCGTAGGCGAGATCCTGGTAGATCGCGATCGCCTTCTGCACCATCTCCGCGGTCAGCGCCGTGAGCCTCATACGCACGCCCCGCGACCCTGCTCGGGCTGGCAGGCACCCGGCGCGGGCGGCGCCGGCCGATGCACGGAGCCGCAGAGTTCGTCGATGGTCGTGCCGGCGGCGGTGAGTCGTTCGCGCAGGTCGTCGACGATGCGCACCATGAGCGTCGGATCCGTGAACATCGCGGTGCCGACCTGCACGGCGCGCGCTCCGGCGCAGACGAACTCGAGCACGTCGTCGGCCGAGCGGACCCCGCCGACCCCGATCACCGGGATCCGCACGGTGCGGGCGATGTCGTGGACCATGCGCAGGGCGACCGGCTTGATCGCCGGTCCCGACAGGCCGCCGATCCCGCGCCCGAGGATCGGCCGCCGTTTGCGCCAGTCGATCGCCATTCCGATCAGCGTGTTGATCGCCGTGATGCCGTCGGCACCGCCCTGTTCGGCGGCTTTCGCGATCACTGTGACGTCGGTGACGTTGGGGGACAGTTTGGCGAACACGGGAACGGTCGCGACGCGCTTCACGGCGCGCACCGCCTGCTCCGTGAGCCGCGGCTCGGTCGAGAACAAGAGGCGGCCTTCCTGCACGTTCGGGCAGGACAGGTTCACCTCGAGCGCATCGACGCCCGCCGCGGAGAACCGCTCGGCGAGCTGCACGAACTCGTCGATCGACTCGCCGCCGATGTTGATCACGATGCGGGGCCCTGCACCGCCGGCCGCGAGCTGCTTCATCTTCGGCAGCGTGTCGGCGAGGAACCAATCGGCGCCCTTGTTCTCGAGGCCGATCGAATTCAGCATCCCGGCGGGCGTCTCCTGGATGCGCGGCGGCGGGTTGCCGTGCCGCGGCAGCACGGTGACCGTCTTGCTGACGAGCCCGCCCGTGCGGCCCAGGTCGGAGAACTGGCGGCCCTCCCATCCGGAGCCGAACGTGCCCGACGCGGAGAGGATCGGATTCTGGAGCCGCAGGCTTCCGAGGGTCGTTTGCAGCACGGCGATGGCACCCGGCGACGCGCCGGCGAGCCCGTCAGGATACCCGCTTCCGCGATGCGGCGCGATCTTCGCGCCACAACAGCAGGAACAGGCCGATGGCGCCGACCGTGATGCAGGAGTCCGCGACGTTGAACGCGGGGAAGCCCCACTCGACCGGCCACGTGCCGGTGAACCGCAGGAAGTCGCGCACCGTGCGGTCGGCGCGCATGAAGTTGTCGTAGAGGTTGCCGATCGCCCCGGCGAGGATCAGGCCGAGCACGAGGTGCTGCAGCTTCGCCTGCTGCTTTGCATTGCGGAGGAACCAGAACAGCCCCACCACCGCGATGCAGCGGATCACCGTCAGGGCCGTGGTGGCGTCGGGCAGGAGCCCCCAGATCGTGCCCGGGTTGCCCCAGCTCACGAGGCGGAGCGACACGATGCCCTCGAAGACGACGTAGGCGGGCCGATGCGCTTCCGGCAGAGTCGGCGGCGATCGTTCGGCGAGGAACGTGAACACCGCCGCCTTGCTCCAGAGATCCATCGCCACGAGCAGCGGCCACGAGAACCAGAACAACGGCTTGCCGCGGAACCCCACGTCCCCCGCGGCACGGACCGCCGGCGCCGCGTTCCCCGCGACGGTTCCGACGCCGGGCCCGGACGGGGCGCTCACCGGACTACGCGCTCTCGCGGTTGCGTTCCTCGACTTCCTGGTGGCGCACGCAGTAGCGCGCCCACGGCAGGTACTCGAGGCGCGCCTTCGGGATCCAGATCTCGATCGGCTTCGCCTTGGCGGCCTTCTTCGGATCCTTCGCCTTCTTCGCGAGTTCGCCTTCTTCGACGCACAGAGGGCAGGTGCCGAATTCCCACTCCCCGCCACCGCCGATCCGCTCGAGGGCTTCTTCGATCAGCTTGATCGTCTCCTCCTCGTTCTCGATCAGGCCCAGCATGAAGCCCTGGTCGTAGTTGTCGGTGCCCTGGTCGGCGAGATGGTCGACCGACGCGTCCTGGTCCGAAGCGCGCAGCGCCTCGTCGCGCATCGAACCGACGTCGCCCCGCAGGGAGGCGAGCTGCTTCTCGAGGATCGTCTTGTACTTGGCCAGCTCGGGTTTCGTCGGCTTCGACATTGGCATCAGGGAGGTCGGCAGCGTCAGGGCGGCTTCGTCAGGGAAGTCGGCTGCGAGGGATGGGGCTCGAGCAGCCCCGGTACACCAGCGGTGGAGGGAACCGGCGGCGAGACCATCCCGCCTCCGGAAGCCGGTCGGCCCGGCTCGATGCCCCCGCGTCAGCGCCCGAACGACGAACACCCGGCCGCGAGGGGCGGGGACCATACGTAGGGTTCCGGGGGGCGTCAAGGCGCTCAATCGAGGGGCGAGCACCGGGCGAACGGACGCGCGGCGCGGCGCGGTCGACACCCGGGTCGCCGCGACCGGAGGCGGGCGATCCGCGGTGAGAGGCGGCGAACCTCGGACCGACCGCGAGTAGCCTGCCCGCGTGCCGAAGGCCACGGATCCCGCGCGCGCGCTCGCCGACTTCCTCGTCTACCTAGGTGTCGAACTGCAGGTGTCGCCGAACACGGTCGCCGCGTACCGGCGCGACGTCACGGCCCTGGTCACCGGACGGAAGGAACTTCCCGACCGCCGGACGATCGACCTGCACCTCCTCGCGAAACGGCGCACCCACGCCCCCGCGTCGGTCGCTCGCGCGGCCGCTGCGATCCGCGGGTTCTACCGTTTCCTGCACGCCGAAGGGCTCGCGGCGGAAGACACGGCCGAAGGGCTGCTCGGCCCGAAGCTCGAGAAGAAGCTGCCGAAAGCGCTCGGCAAGAAGGCAGTCGCACGCCTCCTCGACCACGATGCCGACGACGAACTCGGCGTGCGCGACCAGGCGATCCTGCACGTGCTGTACACCGCGGGGTGCCGCGTCTCCGAGGTCACGACGCTGCGGACGACGAGCGTCGTGGCGGAACACCGCCTGCTGCGCGCATTCGGCAAGGGGAACAAGGAGCGCCTCGTGCCGATCGCCGACTCGGCGCTCGCGTGGCTCGCGCGGTACGCCGCCGAGGTGCGCCCCGCGCTGCGCTCGCGAGCGGCGAAGGATCCCGGTGACGTGCTCTTCCTCTCGCGCACCGGCCGGCCGCTCGACCGGGTCCGCGTCTTCCAGATCGTGCGCGCCGCGTGCGAACGAGCCGGGCTCGACGTCGCGTGTTCGCCGCACGCGCTGCGGCATTCGTTCGCGACGCATCTCGTCGCGGGAGGCGCGGACCTGCGGTCGGTCCAGGAGATGCTCGGCCACGCTTCGCTGCAGACGACCCAGGTCTACACCCACGTGGACCACGAGCGCCTGCGCGCCGTGCACTCGAACCTCCACCCCCGCGGCGGCTGATCAGCGCTCGCCGATGCGGGCGCGGAACAGGTAGAGGCTCTCGCGACCCGCGTGGAACGCCGTCGGCTCGACGTCCACGAGCCGGAACGACGCCGCGAGCTTCGCCTTCGCGTCCGGCGCCGCTTCGACGAGATCGAGTTCGTCGCGACGCAGGACGACGAAGACCTCTTCGCCGGTCCTCGCCGCCAGTTCGTCGAGGAGCGGCAGCGGCCGTGCCGGGTCGAACCGGAGGACGCGGCGCCCCGGGTGGGGATCCACGGTCTCGTCGCGCCAGTGGTTCGGGCGAAGGTAGTACGTGAGCACGGGCTGCAGCGCGCCGGCCGCGACGACGATGCCGCGGCCCGCCTTCGCCGAGCGGGAGAGGAAGGTCGCGACCTCGGCAGCGCGCGCCCGCTGTCCTTCGTAGACCGTCACCTGCAACACGCTCGGTACGGCGAGCGACACGAGCAGCGCGGCGGGAACGACCGCGGCGCCCACCCACGATTCGGCGCGCGACGCAGCGACGCCGCGCATCGTCGTCGCGAAGAGACGGCATGCGGCCGCCGCCGGCAGGATGGCGAACGGCAGCACGACCACGGCACCGCCGGCGGCCAACGGTACTCCCGCGGTCGCCACGAGCAGCGTCGCGACGATGCCGGCCGCCGGCGGGAACACCGCGAGCGCGGGCAACGGCCGGACGAGCAGCGCCGCCGCCGTTGCCGCGAGCAGCAGGGGGCCGCCGAGGCCGCCGGCGAGATCGACGAACGGCGTGAACGCGGTCGCCGCCGCGTCGGCCGCCGCGCCCACCGGAGCGCTCGACGGGCCGGCGGACCACCAGATCGCGAGCATCGACAGGAACGGACTCCCGGCGACGACGAGGGTCGCGAGTCCCCGTTCGCGCGCATCGTACGACGACCAGCGCGCGACGAGGGCGTGCACGACCAGCATCGGCACCACGATCCACCCGGCGGCGTGACTGCCGACCGCGACGAGCGCCGCAAGGCCGGTCGCGGCGCGGCGCCACCACGACGGCGCCGAACCCGGACGCGACACCGCCCCGAGTGCGCCCAGAACGAACAGCATCGCGATACCCGCCGGCAGCGCGTTCCGGCTCGTCAGCACGTGCCACGGATGGAAGGCGAGCAGCGCAGCCGCGAACAACCCGAACACCGCGTCGCCGGTGGCGCGCTTCGCCACCAGCGCGATCGTCGGCACCGCGACGATGCCGGCGAAGACGAAGGGCAGCCGCAACCGCGCCTCGTCGTGGAACGACAACACGCCCGTGCTGGCGAGAAACCGCAGCGCCTGTGCAACCAGCGGATGGTGCCCATCGGGGCCGGTGAAGGCGCCGAAGAAGCCCGTGAACGAACGCGTGATGCCGCGCCACGTGTTCACTTCGTCGTCGCCGAGCGCCCAGCGCTCCAGGTTGACGAGTCGCAGCGCGGTGGCGGCGACGACGATCGCGAAGAGCACCGCGACCTGGCGCCCCGACCACGGCGTGTCGTTGGCGGGCGCCCACACGATCCCGGGTCCACCGGCCGGCCGAAGTCGTCGCGAACGTCGTTGCATTGCGATGGGTCGCTACTGCCGTGAACCGGAAGTGGCGTTGTGTTCTCGCGAGCTCATCGTCGTTCCTGGCAGGGCGCGACCCCGCTGGCATGTCCAGGGAGGGCCGCGATGGGTCGATCGCACCGGCGATCGCGGCGCGGGACCATACGGGATCCCTTCACTGCGCGACACGACGCAGTCGCGCCGGGGCGTTGAGTTCGTTCGTGCGCTGCTGCATCGTGCTGCGGTGCGCCTCGAACCTGCCTCGCCGAGCCGGCAGCAACACCTGCAGGCGCTGCTGCTCGCGCTGGTTTGTTCGGTGCTGTTCCTGCGCGACGCGCTGCTGCCGGGCCGTTCCCTCGTCCCGTTCCCGCCCGAACTGCTCGACGTGCGGATGGCGCAGGCGAAGGCGACCGGCACGTTCGACGCCGACGAGTGCTTCCGCGGCAACGCGTCGATGGGCGACAAGTACCTGCAGTCGCTGTGCTGGGACCGCGTGATGCACGACCGCTTCCGCGCCGGCGAGATGCCCGCATGGACGCGCGACATCGGTGGCGGCGCGCCGTTCGTCCCGCAGATGGCGCAGCCGTGGGAACCGATCAACGCGCTGCTGCTGCTCTTCGCACCCGAGACGTGGTACGGCTGGTGGTACCTGCTGCACCAGGTCGCGTTCGGCTGGTTCGCGTACGCCTTCTTCCGCCGGCTGGGCTGCCTGCACGCGAGTTCGCTGCTCGGGCTCGTCGCGGCGGTGCTCGGCCTGTGGACGCAGTGCAAGCTGCACCACAACGTGATGCTGACCGCGGCGCTGCCGCTGTGGCCGATGCTTATCGCGGTGCACGACCTCACGAACGGTCATTCGCGGCGCGGTCGATCCTGGAGCGCCGGCTGGCTCGCGTTCTGGGCCGGTGTGTCGTGGTCGTCGGGCTTCGTCGTGGTGAGCCTGCAGGCGACCTATCTGGTGCTCGCGTACGCCGCGTTCGTGCTGCTGCGCGCCCCGCGCGGTGAACGCCTGCGTCCGGCGCTCTGGATCGGCGGCGGCATCGCGCTCGGCGGCGTCGTGTCGCTCGCGAACATGGTGCCGGTGCTGCTCGCGTCGGCGGCGTCGGCGCGCGCCGGCACCTTCGACGCCGCGCGTCTGCAGTCGATCGGGCTCGAATGGGACCACGCGCTGTCCGCGTTCTGGCCCGACCTGCTCTCGTGGGGCGCCGACCGCTTCTGGCCGGCAGCCACCGGCGACGCGCTGTCGTACGACCTGCGCATGCCGTGGAGCCAGCTCGTACTGCTCGGCCAACCGCTGCGGCCCGAGGACCACAGTGCGTTCCAGAACTGGGTCGAGACGTCGTTCGCGATCGGACTCGTGCCCATGGCGGCGGTCGCTGCCGCGCTGTTCGACCGCTCGCGCCGGGCAGTCGTACTGTTCTTCGGTTCGATCGCGCTGCTGTCGTTCGGCATCGCGACCGCGGACCAGCCGTTCTTCGCGATCGCGCGCCTCGTGCCCGGCATCTGCGACGCCGATCTGCGCCGTCTCCTCTTCTCGTGCGCGATGACGCTCGTCGTACTCGCGACGCTCGGCGCCGACACGCAGTTGCGGAGCGGGCGCCGCCGGCCGCTGCTCGTCGTGCTCGGTGCCGTCCTGGCGACTTCGACCGCGGTACTCGGCTGGCTCGCCGCGAACGGCGACGACGGCTCCTTCGTTCGCGCGATCGCCGACCTGTGCGCCGCCGACACGGACCATCCCGACGTGATCGCACGCGGCGGCGACGCGGCCCTGATCGCCCGCGACCTGGCGGCGGTCGCGCACACCGGGGAGGCCGCGCACAACCACGCGATGCTGCACGCCACGGCGCTCCGTGCCCTGCTCGTGGCTGCGTTCGGGATCGCGGCGCTATGGCTGCGGCCGGCTCCGCGCGCGGCCGTGTGGATCGTCGCCACCGCGGCCGAACTGGTGCACGCCGGCCTCGGCCCCGTGCAGACCGTCGCAGCCGAACGGATCTCCGCGGTCCCGACGGCGCTGCAACCTGCCGTCGCGGCGCCGACGGCCGGAGTGCGCCCTCGACTCCAGCGGCTCGTGACGAACGGCGGCGGCAAACTCGCGGCGCTGCCCGGCAACCTGCCCGGCTACCACGGCGTGGAGGACGGCGGCGCCTACAACCCGCTGCCGCCCGCACGCTACGAGCAGTTCTTCGCCGCGATCGAGCCGGATCGAGAGGGCAAGGCGAGCGTCGTCTACGCCGGCGCCGGTGTCGGCTCGTTCCACGACCCCGCGTCGCTGCGCCACCCGCTGTGCGACCTCTACGGGATCCGCTTCGTGCTCACGCGCGACGTGCTGCCGATCGACGAACGGCTCGTCGACCGCACTCCGAACGGCACCGGCGGCTTCCGCCTCTACGAACGCACCACGACGCTGCCGCGCGCGACGTTCGTCGACCGCGTCGACATGCTGCCCGACGCGACGCAGCGCCTCGCCGAACTCGGACGGCCCGACCGCGACGTGCGCCGCCGCATCGTTCTCGAGGATCCGTCCCTGCCGACCGCGGCGCCCGGCGCCGCTGCCGACGAACGCGTGGACGTCGTCGAACATCGCGACGAACGTGTCGTCGTGCGCGTGACCGGCAACGGCGGCGGATGGCTCCGCCTCGCGGACCCGTGGAACGCCGGCTGGGTCGCGCACCTCGACGGCCAGCGCGTCCCGATCGCGATCGCCGACCACTACCTGCGCGCCGTGTTCGTCCCCGCGACGCCGAACCCCGTGCAGCACGAGGTCGTGTTCACCTACGACGACGCCCGCGTCGTGTGGCCGCCGCGCCTCGCGTTCGGCGCACTCCTGGTCGCGATGGGACTCGTCATCGCCGGCCGCCGGAGGCGCCCGTGAACGACCGGCGCCGGCAAGCGCTCGCCGTGGCGGCGCTCGTGCTGCTGCCGCTCGTCTGGCTGTGGCCCTGCGTCTTCGGCGGACGCACGTTCGTGCCGTACGACCTCGCGGAGTTCCCGCCCGCGAGCCTCTCGCTGTCGGCCGAAGAACTGACCCACGTGCGCGAGGGCAGGAACCGCGACGTCACCGAAGTGCCCGTCTGGTTCCTGCCCGAGATGCAGTTCGCGCACGACGAACTCTTCGCCGGGCGCTGGCCGACCTGGAACCCGCACGCCCGCGGCGGCACGGCGCTGCACGCGCACGGCCTGATCGGCCTGTGCTATCCGCCGAACTGGCTCGCACTCTTCGCCGACGACCCGGGCTCGCGCCTCGTGTTCCTCGCGTGGATCAGCCTCACGATCGCCGGCCTGCTCACGTTCGGTTTCCTGCGCGAAGCCGGCATCGGCATCGGCGCCGCGTGGTTCGGCGCCGCGGTGTTCGAGCTGTCCGCGCCGATGGCGACGAACGCGTTCTTCTGGATGCGCCTCACGGCGTTCGTCTGGCTGCCCGGTGTGCTGTGGTCGGTGCTGCGGCTCGCGAACGCGGACTCGCTCCGCCCCGGTCCGCTCGCCGCACTCGCAGGCTCCTTCGCGATGGCGTGGCTCGCCGGGTTCCCGCCGTTCGCGACGACGACCTCGGTGATCGGCGGACTGTTCGCAGCGTGGCTCGTGGTCGCCCGCGCTCGCGAACGCTCGATGCGCGACGGCGCCCGCCTCGCGACGAAAGTCGGCTGCGGCTTCGTGCTCGGCGCCCTGCTCGGCATGCCGCAGCTGCTGCCGTCGCTGCAGTTCTTCCCGCAGAGTGCTCGCGACCCGGATCCCCCGTTCACCGCGATCGCGGGCCAGGCGTTCGAGACGTACGGCCTGCTCGGCTACCTCGCGCCCGACCTGATCTCGCACCCGTCGAGCAGCGTCGAACTGCCCTACCACCAGTCGCCGCTCGCGCTCGTGCTGAACCGCCGCACCGACGAGAACGGCAAGGCGCAGGAACCCGACTACAACTACACCGAGTACGCCGTCTTCGTCGGCACGCTCGGCTTCCTGCTCGCGGTCGCCGGCGCGGTCACCGGCCGCGGGCGGCACCGGGCGTTCGCGATCGCGGCGTTCGTGCTGCTCGCCGGGCTCGCGCTGTTCCTGCCCGGCGTGCGCCTCCTGTTCCTGATGCCCGTGATCAAGAACGTGTGGCCGATGCGCTGGCTCGCACCCGCCACGCTGCTCGTCGCGTGGTTCGCGGCGCTCGGTGTGCAGCGGGTCGCCGAACCCGGCCGCCGCGTTCCGATCGCACTCGCGGCTCTGGCGCTCGTGCTCGCCGTCGCACTCGGGAAGGGCCTCGCGATGCCGGCGGCGGCCTACGCGCACGACGCCGCGGCCCTCGTGCAGTCGATCGCGGACCGCTTCCGCTGCCCGGCGCAGGACGTCGTGAACTTCGTGCAGGACGGCGCGGCGGCGGGCACGGACCGCTTCGCGCTGGCGTTCGAGCGCGCGGCGGAGCACGGACGGAGCGCCGCGATCTGGCTCGCGGCGAGTGCGGCGCTGCTGCTCACGATGGCGTTCGCGAAGAACGCCGCCCTGCGCACGTGGCTCGTCCGCGCCGGCATGCTCGCGACGATCGTGCAGCTCGCGATGCACGGTGCGTCGATCGTGCGCGGCTGTGAACGCGACCACCCCATCGAGACTCCGGTGCACACGTTCCTGCGCGAACGGGCCGCAGCGGCGGCACCCGACGGCGGCGTCACGATCGTGCGCGGCAGTCTCGTGCCGATCCTGCCCGTGCAGCTGCCGCCTGGCGAACTCCTCGTGCCCGGCCTGCGCGACCTGCACTTCTACACGCACTACGACGCCCGATCGCACCAGCCGCTGCTCGCGATGCTCACCGCGGTCCTGGGCGCCGATGGCAGCAGGACCCTCGCCGGCAAGGGCTACCTCGTGCAGTCGCTGCCGGACAAAGGCCTCGACCACCCGTTGCTGGACATGCTGGGCGTCCGCTACGTGCTCGCGACCGAGCGTCTGCCGCACGGCGGCACGGTCGTCGGTCCGACGCTCGGCGATCGCTTCTTCGTGCACGAACGGCCGAACGCGCTGCCGCGCGCCTTCACGGTGCCGCGCCTCCACGTGCTGCCCGACGACGACGCCGTGCTCACGGCGCTCGCCGACCGTTCGTTCCCGCCGCGAGCGGCGGCGCTCGTCGTCGCGGCGGACGCGCCGGCCGACGCGCCCGCCGCACCGGTCGACGTCCCGGCCCGTGCGGTGCGATTCGTCACCGACCACGCGACCGTCGTGGAAGTAGACGTCGCCGCGGGCGCGGCGCCATGGCTCGTCCTGACGGACACGTTCCTGCCGGGCTGGAGCGCCTCGGTCGACGGCGCGTCCGTGCCCATCGTGCGTGCGAACCACGCGCTGCGCGCGGTGCGGTTGCCAGCGGAGCGATGCACGGTGCGGTTCGAGTACGGGGCGCCAGGTCTTGCAACGGGCTTCGTGCTGGCGGGAATCGCGGCACTCCTGCTGCTGCTGTTCGCCGCGCATCACCGGCGCCGCGCGGCTGCCGCATCGGCGGTCTGACCGCCGTTCGCGCAAGTCCTTCGCCGCCTCAAGCACCTGCGCAGCAGGCGACGAAAGAGCTTCGTGCTTCCAGCCGAACGAGCCGCACCACCGAGGTCGATCGCGTGAGCCTGTACGGCAGCGGCCGCAAGGAAGGCATCGTCGCGGTCCTGCTGATCGCGATCCTCGTTCTCGTGATCCAGGTGATCGGCGGCCTGCAGGCGCTCGGAATGTCGATCCACCTGCCCGCCGCCGCGTACGGCGCGGTTGTACCGAGCCTCGCCGGCCTCTCCTTCTATCGCTTCCTGCGCGCGCAAGGCCGCAGCCGCTACGCAGCGTTCCTCACGGGCGTCGCCTACGCGCTGTCGCCGTGGATGCTGACCGTCGCGATGGCGCCGCGCGAACAGCTGGCCGCGGCGCTCGCGCCGCTCGCTCTCGAAGCAGTGACGCAGTGCGATCGCCCGTCGCAGCGACGCGCGTGGCTGCCCTGGACCGGACCGTGCATCGCGGCGCCGTTCCTCGCCGGCGGCGCGTGGATCGCGTGGTTCACCGCCGCGCTGGCCGGCGGCCTGCTGCTGCGCACCGCCGTGTGCGGCGACCGCGACGACCGCACTCCGCGAGCACCGGGCATCGCGGCCGCGGCGTTCCTCGGCGCGGTGTCGGTCCTGAGTCTCGCGGCCATCGATCCCCTGTCGCCCTGGCTCGGCGCCGCGACGCCCGTCACGTTCACGGTCATGCTCGCCCACCACGGCGGCGTCGGTGTCGACGTGGCGTCCGTGCTGCGCATCCCCGGGCCGTGCCTGCTGCTGTTCGCCGTACTCGGCATCCTGCGTCGCCAGCGGCACACGAGCATCGCCATCTGGGCTTCGATCGCGGCCGCCGGCGCGCTGCCGACCGTACTCTCGATCCTGGTGCCCGCGCGCGGCTGGCAGTCGGCGTTCTGGCACGACGCCTCGCTGCCGGCGGTCGCGTGGTGGCTCTTCCTGCTGGGAATGGCGGTGCTGAGCGCGGCGGGGCTCGACGACTTCCTCGACCTCCCGCTTCGTCGCCGCACGGCGCTGCCGTGGCTGCTCGCGTTCGTGGTCGCTGCCGCGCCGATGATCCCGACGTTCGGTTCGAACGCACCGCGGATCGAGTGGCCGCTCACCGCGACGTTCCTCCTGCTGACGATCCTGCTGCCGCTTTGGCGACGCATGGGCATCCTGCGCTTCAAGAACGTGCTGGCCGTCACGACGGTCGTGGCACTCGCGGTGCCGGCGCTGCAGGTGCTGCCGCCGATCGGCGTCACCGTCGTGGCCGCAGCGCCCGCGGGTGAAACGGCGATCGTCTTCGGGCCCGAGGACACGTTCGAGACGCCGCGCTGGCCCTACGCGGGCGGCGCACTGGTGTTGCTCGCGAGCAGCCTCTGGTCCCTGTTCGCCATGTGGCGCAGCATCACCGCGAGGCCCGCGCCGAAGAGAGCGAAGGCCGCCATCACGAAGAAGGCGAGGCCGGCCCACCGTTCGTAGACGACGCCGCCGACGAGCGTCGCGACGAACATCCCGATGCCCGAACTCGCGGCACCGAGCAGCCCCTGCGCGGTCGTTCGCTGGTGTGCGGGCACGCGCCGTTCGAGTGCGCGCAGCGCGCCGAGGAACGTCAGCGCGAAGCTGAGCGCGTGCAGCCAGTTGAACGCCGCGAGTACGACGACGTCGGTGGACGCGCCGATCGCGATCCATCGCACCACGGCCGCGAAGCCCCCCACCGCCATCAGCGTCGTCGGACGGAAACGGTCGAACACACGCCGCGCGACGGCGAACAGCACGATCTCCGCGAGGATGCCCTCGGCCCACAACACCGCCGCCGTGTCGTCGCCGATGCCGTGGCGGTTCCAGTGAAGCGTCGACAGGTTGTAGTACGTCCCGTGACTGCCCTGGATCAGCGCCGACGCGGCGAGCAGCAGCACGAAGGGCTTCGATCGCAGGAGCGCCCACCACGGTTCACGCGCGCCGGGCGGAGCGGGCGCGAACTCGCCCGCCGGCAGGAAGAACCCGGTCGCGGTGGTCGAGGCGAGACCGAGCAGGAGGTAGACGAAGACCGCGTCGATCGCGACGAAGCGCAGCGACCAGCCGACCGCCAGGATCACCAGCAGGAACGACAGCGAGCCGACCATCCGGATGCGGCCGTACGCGAAGCCCGCGCGGTGCGCCTGCTGCAGCGCGAGCGCGTCGAGGATCGGGTGCATCGGCGGATAGAGGCAGCCGAACACGAACGCCACGACCCACAGGAGCCACTGGTCCCGCACGAGCCAGAACGACGCGAAGGCGGTGAGGCTCGCAGCCGCGAGCAGGCACAGCGCCGCACGAGGGCGGCCGGAGCGGTCGACCCGATGCGACCAGAACGGTCCCGCGATCGTGCGGGCCAGCGTCTGCCCGGACATCACGATCGCCACGTCCGCTTCCGTGATCCCGCGCGCGCGCTTCAGCCACACCGGGAAGAACTGCATGTAGACCGCGAGCACGCCGAACGTCGCGGTGTAGAAGGCGGCAAGCCCGAACCACCGACGCAGTAGACCGGGTTCGGCGGCAGGCGATGCGGGCACGTCGGCATGGTGCCGGCGTCGATCGCCGGAAACTAGCGTTGCACGAACACGCCGCCGCTCTCTTCGGCGAGGCGGCGCAGCAGTTCCGGCCCTTCGCCCACGCCGGTGTAGACGGTGTTGATCCGGACACGGGCGTACTTGTTCGTCTCGCGCACGATGCGCAGCAGTTCTTCGGTGTCGCGCACTTCCCCCGTCGTCGGGTCGCCGTCGCTGAGCACGAACACCTCGTCGAGCCGTTGCGACTGCACCTCGCCGTAGCGCTGGTCGCGCAGGAAGAGGCCGGTCGACAAGCCATCGAAGAGGTTCGTGCCGCCGAACGCCTTCAGCTTGCTGGTGAGTTCGGTCAGCGACCGCATCGCAGCGGGCCCCGGGTGCACGGGCTGGTCGGTCCAGACGTGCGCCCGGTCCGCGAACGTCACCACCACGAACTGCGATTCGGCGGGCATTGCCTGCACAGCCGCGACGAGCTGCTCCTTCGCAGCACGCAGCCGCGTGTCCGCGCGCGAGCGTCGATCCGCGGAGGGCACGACGCCAGCCGGGCGTTCGTCCATGCTGCCGCTCGTGTCGATGACGAACGCCACCGACGAACCGGTCACGGGAACGCCGAAGAACGTCGCGCGCGTCCCGCCCTCCTGTTCGCGGGCCAGGGACCGGGGGACGACGACCCGTTCCCCCTCGCGGCTCCAGAACTCCTGCCACGCGCGCACGTCGTCCGCGGGAAAGATCGCACCGGTCATCGCCCGCAACAGGCCCGCGGCACGATCGCGGAGGATCGGGGAAGCGCGCTTGTTGATCGCGGCGGTGAGCGCGTCCGGTGAGTGGATCACGAGATCGAGCGCGGAGATCAGGACCGGCACCGCGTCGCGGTGCGGCCACTTCTCGACCAGGTCGAGCAGTTCCATGTCCGTGCGCCACCCGGTGCGGCCGAAGCGCTGCAGTGCAGCAGCGACCGCGTCGGCGCGCGCCGGCGCATCGAAGGCCTCGTCGCGCAGCAACACGCCGAGCAGGTGGACCAGCGACTGCGCGACGACGGCGTGCCGTTCCGTCGCGAGCGCGGCCTGCACACGCGGCAGCAGTTCGGCGCGAGGCCGCATCGTGAACGCCTCGGCCGCCGCGAGCCGGACCCGCGGATCCTGGTCCGTCAGGGCCGCCTCGAGCGTGACGCGGAAGATCGGCATGTCCTTCGCGCCGAGCAACCGCAGCGCCGCGACGCGGCGCGCCGAACCCACAAGGAGCGGACTCTCCCCGCGGTCGACACCCACCACCTCACCGAAGATCGGCAGGCGATCCCCTGCGGCGGCGCGCAGCAGGTGGAACCACACACGCTGGTCCTCGATGCGCAACAGCGTGGTGTGGCCGAGTTCGCGCAGCTCGATCGACATCGGATCGAGGAACGACGACTCGAGTCCTGCCGCCGCGAGGCCGAGGAGGGCATCGGTGTCCGCCCGCGTCGCCTGCTTCGCCGCGTACCAGAGCAGCTTGTTCAGCGCATCGAGGTGCGAGATGCGGTCCTCGTCGGACTCGGTGATCGCGCCGGCACTGCGCGCGAATGCGACGTAGGCAGGCTGGAAGCGCACCCCGGATCGCAGCGGCCCCC
Organism: uncultured candidatus Brocadiaceae bacterium; assembly: GCA_964538915.1. GTDB lineage: Bacteria > Planctomycetota > UBA1135 > UBA1135 > UBA2386 > JAEUHQ01. The sequence continues at coordinate 17,758 of CAZIFB010000077.1, forward strand.
TCGGGCCGAGTTTCCCGCGATCGTAGGCCTCTACCCACGCCGCGATCGCACGCGCGGCGTCGGACGGTGCGTCGGCCACGGCCGCCTGCTGCGCTGCCGCCGACAGCGCGGGACACGCAACCGAGAACAGGAACGGAAGTGCGCGCATGCGTGGCCCCCGAGGCGCGCGAAGCATACGAACGGGACCGGGACTACGCAGGCCCTTGCCCGCACCGCGCCGTTCGCCGATAACCCGCGCCGTCACATGGGGGCGATCGGCTTCGACCGGATGCCGACTCGACCTGGGTGGCGCGCCGAGGTCCGGGCACCTCGCAAATCCGTCCGGAAAATCCAAGTGCCAACACGCACTACTCCCTCGCTGCCTAAGAACTAGGCAACGACGCCGAGGTCCCTTCGCCTGCGGGGGGCCGAGGCGACACACAGCAGGCTGGTCGCGTGCGGCTGCTCGGCCCGTGCGCGGCGAGACACAGTCGGGCTGGTCGCGGGTGATCCTGTTCGTCGGAGACCCCGCGACGACACCAAAGGACGAACTACGCGCGTAGAGGCCCAGGACGGAGCATCTCGGGACGCGGGTTCGATTCCCGCCGCCTCCACCACTCCCCCGCGCGCGCAAGCGCGCGGGGGGAATGCAGGAGGCGCCGCGCATCGGGCGTTCCGCGGCGCGCTGCAAAGCACCGCGACGCGAAAGCAGCGATTCCACGCCGCCCCCC
>CAZIFB010000078.1:0-18427 GCA_964538915.1 uncultured candidatus Brocadiaceae bacterium
ACGGCGACGACACGTTCGCGGTGGTCGCCCTGGATCTCGATGGCGCCGTCCTTCGCGGTGCCGCCCGAACCGCACGCCTGCTTCAACGAACTCGCGAACTCGGTCAGTTCGTCGGCGCGGAGCGGCAGGCCCAGCACCACCGTGACCGGCTTGCCGTTCCGCACTTCGCGACGCACGCGAACGACACCGTCGCCCGCCGGCCGTGTCGCCGCGGCGATCTGCTGCGCGCAGCGGCACTTGCCCTGCGGCTTCCGGCACCGCGGGCAGATGCGCGGCAGCGCGGAGTCGTAGACGACACCCATTCGCGCGCTACTTGCCGCCGCCCTCGGCCGGGGGAGGCGGCGCCGAGGCGTCGGCGATGCGCTTCTTCGCCCGCTGCTCCAGCGGCCCCACGTACTGGGTGACGAGACCGTCGTTGCCTGCGTCCTTCAGCTCGAGCGGGTGCGCGACGAGTTCCTTCAACGCCGCGAGAGCCTTCGTCTTGCCGTCCGCGTCCGCCGCCTTGTCGAGCGCCGTGATCCCGTTCTCGAGTTCGAGCATGCGGCGATTCACCGCGACGAAGTCCGCCATCGTGTCGACGAAGACGGCCTCGGCATCCGCTCCCTTGTCGACGGTCTTGTCGAACGGGATCACGTGCACGAGGTCGAGGCCCTTCTTCTTGTCGCCCGGCGCCATCACGAAGAGCGCGAGCATGCCTTCGTCCATCGTTGCCGCCGTGCCCGTCGTCGACTGCCGCTGCTCCTTGCCGTCGGGCAGACGCGCGAGTTGGACCTCGTAGCCGACGACCGGCTTGTCCGCCTTGCCGGCGAATGTCGCGCGCACCTGCACCGGTGCCTGCACGGGCACCTTGAAGTACGTCGTGCCGGCGATCGCCATCACGCGCCCGTTGCCGCCGAGCTGCCCGTCGGCGATCCGTTCGCGCTTGCCCTCCTTGCCCTTGCCGAGCGTGCCCACCACGACGACGACGTCGTTGCGCCCGAGTTCGCGGTGGAAGTCGACGAAGCGCATCTGCGGCGACACGGGCATCGCCGGCACCTGCGCGAACGCGCCCGCGGCGACGAGCAGCACCGAGAACACGACGCAATGGGCGCGAGCGTCCATCAGCGCACCGCGGCGATCGCCTTGTCGTAGTTCGGCTCCTGCGCGATCTCGGGCACGAGTTCGGTGTGGGTCACCTTGCCGTGCGCATCGATCACGACGATCGACCGCGCGAAGAGACCGGCGAGCGGCCCATCGGTCATCGTGACGCCGTAGTCCTTGCCGAAGTCGGGGCCGCGGAACGCACTCGCCGTCGTGACCTTCTCGATGCCCTCGGCGCCGCAGAAGCGCTTCATCGCGAACGGCAGGTCCTTGCTGACACACAGGACGACCGTGTTCGGCAGCGACGCCGCCTTCTCGTTGAACTTGCGCACCGACGTGGCGCAGACGCCGGTGTCGATGCTCGGGAAGATGTTGAGCACGACGTTCTTGCCGGCGACGTCCTTCGTCGCGACCGGCGAGAGGTCGTTCTTCGTCAGCGTGAATGCCGGCGCCGGGCTGCCGAGCTTGGGGAGGTCACCGACGGTGGTGACGGGATTGCCTTTGAACGTGATCTTGGCCATGGGATGTGTGCGGGGACCGTCGCGAGGTTATGCGGGACGACCGCCGCGCGCCACGCGCAGGCCACCGGCAAGAAGGGTCAGCGCGCCGGGCGGCGCGGCTTGCGGGCGGACGCCTTCCCCTTCGGAGCCGGCTTCCTCTGCGGCTTCGCATTCGTCTTCGCAGTGACCACGGCGCGCTGCGCCCCGGCGGCCGGGCCGTACAGGATGTCGAAGACCTGCTCGAACTTGTCGACGTAGAGCACCTCGAGCCCCTCGACGAGGTCCTTCTTCAGCTCGAGCACGTCGGGTTCGTTGCCCTTCGGCAGGATCACGCGGGAGAGGCCGAAGTTCTTCGCCGCGAGCACCTTCTCGCGCACACCGCCGATCGGCAGCACCTCGCCGACGAGCGTCAGCTCCCCGGTCATCGCGACGTCCGTCGGAGCCTTCTTGCCGAGCAGACAGCCGAGGAACGCGGACGCGATCGCGATGCCGGCCGACGGACCGTCCTTCTTGATCGACCCGGCGGGAAAGTGCAGCGCCAAGTCGAGTTCGGCGAGTCCCTGCAGGTCGATGCCGAAGCGCTCGGCGCGGCTGCGAAGGTAGCTCATCGCGAGGCGCGCCGACTCGGACATCACGTCGCCGAGGCTTCCCGTCAGCTGCAGACCGCCCTTGCCCTTGCTGGACACCGCTTCGACGTAGAGCACGTCGCCGCCGACGGGCGTCCACGCGAGCCCCTGCACGACGCCTGGCAGGCGCTGCTTCCGGCGCTCGTCCGGACGGAAGCGCGGCTTGCCCAACATCTGCTCCATCTCGGCGAAACTGAGCCGTCCGACACCCTTCCGTCCGCGACCGACTTCGAGCGCGGTCTTGCGGCACAACCGCTGCACCACCTTGTCGAGACCGCGCACGCCGGCCTCCCGGGTGTACTCGTCGACGACGCGACGCCACACCGTGTCGGCGACCGAAAGGTGCCTGCTCTCGAGACCGTGTCGCTCGAGCTGCTTCGGCAGGAGGTGCCGCCGTGCGATCTGCACCTTCTCCTCCAGCAGGTAGCCGGGGATCTCGAGCACCTCCATGCGGTCGCGCAGCGGTTCGGGGATCTGCGCCAGAACGTTCGCGGTGGCCAGGAACATCACCTTCGACAGGTCGAACGGCACGTCGAGGTAGTGGTCGAGGAACGCGTGGTTCTGCTCCGGGTCGAGCACTTCGAGCAGCGCCGAGCTCGGATCGCCGCGGAAGTCGCTACCGAGCTTGTCGACCTCGTCGAGCAGCAGAACGGGGTTGTTCGACCCGCAGGCCTTCAGCCCTTGCAGGATGCGGCCCGGCATCGCGCCGATGTACGTGCGGCGGTGCCCCTTGATCTCCGCTTCGTCGCGCAGGCCGCCGAGCGAGAAGCGCCAGAACTTGCGCCCCATCGCCCGCGCGATGCTGCGCCCGAGACTGGTCTTGCCCACGCCGGGCGGGCCCGCGAGGCAGAGGATCGACCCTTGGTGCCCGGGCCGCAGCTTGCGCACCGCGAGGAACTCGAGGATGCGCTCCTTCACCTCCTCGAGGCCGTAGTGGTCGTCGGCGAGCACGCGCGCGGCGCGGTCGAGGTCGCGATCGTCGACGGTCGCGACCGACCACGGCAGCGAAACGAGCCAGTCGAGGTAGTTGCGGATGACGCCGTACTCGCCCGACTCGACGGGCGTCGTCTGCAGCCTCGTCAGCTCTTCCTTCGCGCGACGCAGCGCGGCTTCGGGCATGTTCGCCTTGCCGATCGCTTCTTCGAGCCGCTGCAGTTCGAGCGCCCGCGGGTCCTTCTCTTCACCGAGTTCGCGGCGGATCGACTTCAGCTGCTCCCGCAGGAAGTAGTCCTTCTGCGCCTTCTCGGCCTTGTCGCGGATCTCGTGCTGGATCTTCTTGTCCAGCTCGACCAGTTCCGTCTCCGCCATCGCGAGCTGCAGCGCGAGTTCGAGCCGCGGCTCCACCGCGGCCTCCGCGAGGAGCCGCTGGCGGTCGACGACCTTCCGCACCACGCCGCCCGTGAAGTCCGCCAGCTGGCTCGGGTCGTCGACGTTGAGCAGTGCCGTCGCGAACCCGGTGTCCATCTGCTCCTGGATCTCGGCGAGCTTCTGCATCTGCTTCTGCAGCAGCCGGAACAGGGAATCCGCACGCGGCCCCTGCGCCGGGATCTCGACGATCTCCTTGATGCGCGCGACGAGGTGCGGCTTGTCCCGCACGACCTTCTGCAGGCGGGCGCGACGCAGGCCCTGGGTCATCGCCGACATGCCGCCGTCGGGCAGCTTCAGCGTGCGCAGGATGCGGGTCACCACACCGACCTCGTGCAGGCCGTCGCCGCCCGGCTGCTGCTGCTCGGGATCCTTCTGCAGCACCAGGAACAGGAACCCGTTGTGCGCCTCCGCCTTCGCCACGATGTCGCGCGCGTTCGGCGAATCGAGCAGCAACGGCATCATGAGGTTCGGGAACGGGACTGCGTTGCGCAGCGGAAACACGAACATCGTGTCCGGCAGCGCGTCCTTCACCACGACCGAACCCGCACCGTCGGCTTCGACCTTCAGGCCCCCGCTCCGCTCCTCCGCGGTCGCGGTGCCGACCGTCTCGCCGGCGTTCGGTGTCTCCGGCGTGTCATCACGATCGGCGGGCGTATCGGCGGACATGGGCGCCGGTTGTAGGCTCCGATCGCGGACCGTGAAAGGGCAGAGCCCGAGGTCAGTTCGTCCCGCGAGATCGTGCCCGTTGCACGGCGGCAGCCCAGCGTTCACGCAAGGCGGCCACCGCTTCGGCGGGCAGTGTCGGCGCGACGACCTGTGGCGATCCGGGCAACGCCGGCAGCGATGCGACGTCGCGCACGGCGCCGCTGCCGAGCAGAGCCAGACGGAACGCACCGAACGCCGTCGCTTCGAGCAGGGCAGGGCGGACGACCGGTGCGCCGAGCAGCGACGCCTGGATCTCGAGCAGCAGTCCGTTCGCTGCCGCACCGCCGTCGACGTGCAGCGCCGCGGGCTGCGCGAGGCGACCCGCCGCCAGCAGCACGTCGTCCACCTGCAGCGCCATCGCCTCGATCGTCGCGCGGACGATGTGTGCCGCGGTCGTGCCGCGAGTGATGCCGGCGATCAGCCCGCGCGCATCCGGGTCCCACCACGGCGTGCCGAGCCCGGCGAATGCCGGCACGAAGACGACGCCGCCGGAGTCGGGCACGGAACGCGCAATCGCCTCGGTCTCCGCCGCCGAGCGCACGAGCCCGAGCTGGTCGCGCAGCCACTGCACCGCCGCGCCGCAGACGAGCACGCTGCCTTCGCGGGCGAACGTCGTCTGCCCGGCGAGGCGCCAGGCCACGGTGGAGAGGATGCCGGGCCGGGGCGCGGGCATCGCCGCGCCCGCGTTCTGCAGGACGAACGCACCGGTGCCGTACGTGCACTTGCCGTCGCCCTCGGCGACGCAGCCGTGGGCGAACAAGGCGGCCTGCTGGTCGCCGACCACGGCACGGATCGGCCATCCACGATCGGTCCAGGTACCGAAGTCGTCGGCAGTGTCGCGCACCTCGGGCAGGCATGCCCGCGGCACACGGAAGAGGTCGCACAGATCGTCCGACCACGCGCCGGCACGCAGGTCGAACAGGCTCGTGCGCGACGCGTTGCTCGCGTCCGTCGCGAACACCCGGCCGCCCGACAGGCGATGCACGAGCCAGGCGTCGATGGTGCCCGCGGCGAGTTCCCCGCGTTCGGCGGCTTCGCGACCGCCGGGCACCCGGTCGAGGATCCACGCGATCTTCGCGGCGCTGAAGTAGGGATCGAGCGGGAGGCCGGTCCGTTCGCGGACGAAATCGGCGCGAGCAACGAGGCCGTCGAGCACGGCGCGCGTGCGGCGGTCCTGCCACACGATCGCGCGGTGCACGGGCGCACCGGTGCGGCGGTCGAACACGACCACCGTCTCGCGCTGGTTCGTGATGCCCACCGCTTCGATGCTCGGTTCGCCCGCCGCGCGCCACGCCGCGTCCGTGGCTGCGAGCTGACTGGCCAGGATCTCGGCCGGGTCGTGCTCGACGTGGCCGGGCTGCGGAAAGTACTGCGGGAACTCCGTCTGCCCGAGCCCGCGCGGCGCACCGTCCCGGTCGAACACGATGGCGCGGCTGCTCGTCGTGCCTTGGTCGAGGGCGAGGAACATGCCGCGCATTCTGCGGCGGCGTCGCGCGCACACGAAGCGTCCTGTGCGGCGGACCGTCGATCGGGCGGACGGCGGACCGATCCCCGACGGCGGGGAAAGAACCGTGCGGGCGCACGCCGCCGCGCTACTTCGCGCGGACCGACGAATTGTTCCGTGCCTGCCCCAGTGTGGAACGGACCCGTCGGACTGGTCCGGTCGTGCGCCCGCAGGGGGCGCCGGCTACGGACACCGTTGGTACGAACACACCGCGCGGAACAACTTCTTCACGCGCCGCCGCCGCGCCCCCCGCTTCGCGCGAGCGCCGATGCGAGCGCGGCCAGGACCATGACCTCGGCGTGACGCTCGTGCGCGGCGAGTCCACCCTTCGCCGCGATCGCGCTACGCAGGAGTGCGGAGGCGTCGGCGACCGCGACGTCGTGGAGCACGTTCGCGGCGAGCGCCGCGACAGCCATCGACGCAGGACATCCGGCCGCGCGCCACGACGCCTCGACGATGCGGTCCGCAGACGAGCGGATCGAGAGACACAGACGATCGCCGCACACCGGGTGCTCGGCTTCCCCGCGCGTCACGTCGGGACCATCGAGGTCCCCCATTCGTGCTCCCTCGACCAGCACGGCGCGCAGTCCGGGCGAGACCATGGCGCCTCAGGGCCGCGCTTCGGCGCCGGCCACCGGCGCATCGGGCGCCTTCGAGGCTCCCGGCGGCAGCACGTCGTACTGCGTGAACTCGTCGGCGAGGAAGCGGCAGCCACCGGCACAGACACAGAGCAGGAGAGCGGTGATCGCTCGCGCCGCGCGCACGCTGCGGGCCGTTCGACTACGGCGCTGTTCCGTTCGTTTCGTCATCGAGATCCACCTCGTTCGCGAACAACTGCGCGAAGGTCTCTCGCCGCCGCACGACACGTGCTGCGCCGCCGTCGACCAGGACCTCCGCCGCGCGGCGCCTCGTGTTGTAGTTCGACGCCATGCTGGCACCGTAGGCGCCCGCGGACAGGACCGCCAGCAGGTCCCCCGTCCGACACGGCGGCAGCGCCCGTCGGCGACCGAGGAAATCGGACGTCTCGCAGACCGGCCCGACGACGTCGACTTCTCGACGCGCACCGTCGCGCGGTCGCACCGCGACGATCGGATGTTCGGCCTGGTAGAGAGCCGGGCGCAGCAGGTCGTTCATCGCCGCATCGACCAGCACGAAGTCGGTGCTGCCCTGCCGCTTCTCACCGAGCACGGTCGTGAGCAGGACTCCGGCGTCGCCGACGAGATAGCGGCCCGGCTCGACGACCGGTGTCCACGCGCGGGATCGCAGCGTCGGCAACACGCTCCGCGCGACGGCGTCGACGTCGAGAGCCGGACCGCGGCCGTACCCGATCCCGAATCCGCCGCCGAGGTCGTAGTGCGTGATCCCTTCGCGCCGCACCGCCGCACCGTCGACGAAGGCCGCGACCTTCGCGAGAGCCTCTGCGTACGGCTCGGGCCTCAGCACCTGGCTCCCGAGATGCACGTGGTATCCGCAGAGCTGCAGCGACGACTCGCGCACGATCGCCTCGACGACCGGTCCGGCGAGGTCGATCGGCAGACCGAACTTGTCGTCCTTCCGAGCGGTGCTGATGTACGAGTGCCCACCGGCCGCCACGTCGGGATTGAGGCGCAGCGCGACGCGGATCCTGCGGCCGTGACGCGCGGCCGCGGCGGCGAGCAACGGCACCTCGTGCGGCGACTCGACGTTGAAGAACAGCAGGCCCGAGGCCACCGCGGCCTCGATCTCCCACGACTCCTTCCCGACACCCGCGAACACCGAGCGCGACGCAGGCACGTTCGCCGCCGCCAGCCGATGCAGTTCGCCGCCGCTGACGAGGTCGAAGCCGGCGCCGCGTGCGTGCATGCGCGCGAGCAGCGACAGGTTGGGGTTCGCCTTCACGGCGTAGCAGACGTTCGCGCCGGCACCGAACGCTCCCTGCACCCGCGCGAGGCGATCGTCCATCGCCGCCGCGCTGTAGACGTGGAGCGGCGTCCCGAACCTTGCGGCGATCGACGCGAGCGGCACGTCTTCGCACCACAGCTCACCGCCACGGAACTGGAAGGCGTCGGTACCGGCTTCGGGACAGGGCAAACCGCCCGCGGCCGCCATCGAGGTCAGGCGCTCGTCGGCGCGAGGCGGGCCTTCAAGCGGTCGAGCACCCGGCCGTGGATCTGGCAGATGCGCGACGCGGACAGACGCAGGCGCTTCGCGACCTGCTTGCCCGTCATCCCCTCCAGGTAGTGCAGCTGCAACACCTTCCACTCCATGGGATCGAGGCTGCTGCGAACGAGGGCCAGCAATTCCTGGCGCGTGATCGCGTCGATCGGCGACTCGAGGTCGTCGTCCGCGATCTGCTCACACGTGTCGATCTCCGCGTCGTCCTCGCCCTTGCCGACGCTGCCGATCTGCGGTTCGTGGCGCCGCATCAACGCTGCTTCCGTGATGCCGAGCGCCGCCGCGAGTTCGCTCTCCGTGGGCTCGCGTTCGAGCTCCATCGACAGCCGCGCACGCACCGCGTTCCGCTCCCGGAGGCGGCGACGGAACAGGCGGGGCAGGAAATCCAGGTGGCGCAGTTCGTCGAGCATTGCGCCGCGCACGCGAATCCGCATGAACGCGGAGAACTGGTCGCACCGCGCCGGCTCGTAGCTCGCGATCGCCTGCATCAGGCCCCACATGCCCGCGTGAACGAGGTCCTGCGCATCGACGCTGCGCGGCAACCTGGTCGCGAGTCCATGCGCCATCGCTTCGACCGTGGTCCGATGCCGCTCGACGACGCGGTCGCGCAGGGACGTCGTGCCGCGCTGGCGATATCGCCGAAGCAGGTCTTCGGTCGAGTCGTCGGCAGGCGAACGTCGTCGCCGCGCCGCACCGCTCGCGGAGTCGCTCACCATGCGCCACTCGGTTGCAGTTGGTTCACCAGCATCCGAAACACGTCGCGCGCGCATCGACCCGCGCACGACGGTGCGGAGGCTACCACATGCAGCGCACCGCGTGCAACGTACGACCGAGCGAGTTGTGCGCGCGATGCGACCACTCGTCGAACATCACGCATCGACTGCGCGCACACGAAGACGCAGTCGACGCATCACTTCGCGCTCCGCTTCGCGCATGCGAACTCGATCGCGCGCACGCACGTCGTCGAATCCCGTCGTGTGCAGGATGCCGTGCACGATGTAGAGCGCGATCTCCGCGCGCGTCGTGTGGCCGCACTCCCGCGCGACGCGACGCGCGGTCTCCTTGCTCACGACGATCTCCGCGCCGTCGTCGAGCGCGAAGGAGATGACGTCGGTCGCCGTCGCGTCCCCGAGATGCGCAGCGTGGAGAGCGGCGATCTCGGCGTCGTCCGTGAGGAGGAGCGAGACCTCGAGGTCCTCGCGCGACACGAACGCCAGTGTGGTCGCGACGACACGGCGCACGAACGCACGGTCCACGCGGGGCTGCCCGCGGTCCTGCACTTCGAGCCGCAACCGGGGCTTTCCGCGCCGGCGGGGCGCGGCGCTCATGTCCGCGGCCTGCCGGCGGCACCGCCCTTCGGAGCGGCGTGGTGGTCGTACGCGGTCACGATGCGGCTCACGACCGGATGGCGCACCACGTCCTGCGCATCGAGGCGCACGAGGCCCACGCCGTCGACACCTTCGAGCTTGCGCACCGCGTCGGCAAGGCCGGAAGACACGTTGCCGGGCAGGTCGACCTGCGACGGATCGCCCGTGACGACCATGCGCGATCCCTCGCCCAGGCGGGTCAGGAACATCAGCATCTGCGGCACGGTGGTGTTCTGCGCCTCGTCGAGGATCACGAACGCCCGGTTCAGGGTGCGACCGCGCATGTAGGCGAGCGGGCAGACCTCGACGGCGTCGCTCTCGAGCCAGCGAGTGCGCGTTCGGACGTCGAGCAGGTCCTGCAGGGCGTCGTACATCGGGCGCAGGTACGGATCGATCTTGGCCTGGAAGTCGCCGGGCAGGAACCCGAGCTTCTCCCCCGCCTCGACGGCCGGACGAACGAGCACGAGGCGCCGCACCGAGCCCTGCTTCATCGCATCGATCGCCTTGCTGACCGCGAGGTACGTCTTGCCCGTGCCGGCCGGACCGACCGCGAACACGACGTCGTGCTGGTCCATGGCGGCGAGGTAGCGCTGCTGCCCCTCCGTTCGCGGCCGCACGTGCCCGCCCCCCGCAGGTCGGGAGCCACGGTCGATCGACGCGGCGCCGTCGACGACGGGATCCGCGCCAAGCGTCGCGCGCAGCCGCGCCGCGACGTCCTGCGTCGACATGCGGCGACCGGCGCGCATCACGGCCAGGCACTCTTCGAGGACCTGCTGCACCATCATCACGTGCCCGGCGTCACCGAGCAGGCGCAGGCTCCCGTCGCGCGCGAGGACGCTCACGCCGTGCAGCTCGCGGATCAGTCGTGCGTTGCTGTCGAGGGGACCGAGCAGCGTTCGCGCCTCTTCGACCGACTGCACGGGGATCTGGATGTCCGCGTCACTCATCGGGCCGCGAGTCTACACGTCAGGTCAGAGAGACCAGCACCGGGAACCACGCACAGAACGAGAACAAGAGGCTGTCGATCAGATCGAGCACACCGCCGTGCGCCGGCACGAGCCGAGAACTGTCCTTGGCGCCGCAGCGCCGTTTCAGCAGCGACTCGATGAGATCGCCCGACTGCGTCGTGATGTTGAGCATCACGCCGACGGCGAGACACACCGGGAGCGACATCGGGACGAGGCCGCCGAGCAGCGGACCGGCCAGCGTCGCCGCGAGCGCCACCGACGCGGCGAGACTGCCGAGCGCCCCTTCGACGGTCTTCCCGGGGCTCACGTGCGGGATCAGCTTCGTCCGCCCGAGCAGCCGTCCGACGCAGTAGCCGCCGATGTCGCCCCCCTTGCAGACCAGCACCACGTAGAGCGCCGACGGCAGGCATCGCAGACACGTCCCCATCGCCAGGTAGAGCGGCCACGCGACGAAGGTGAAGCCGAGCAGCGTCGCGCCCTGCATCTCGAGCCCCTTCGGCATGTCGTCGCGCCGCAGCGACTTGAGCGCCAGCGGGAACAGGAGCAACAGTGTCGTCGCGACGAGCGGATAGAGTTCACGGTCGACGGCGCGCCAGCCGAAGCAGAACGCGCTGCCGAGCAGCAGGATCGTCGCCACGAACAGGAGATCGCGTGCCACCGCGAACCCCGCACCGCGCATCATCGTGACGTACTCGTGCGTGCCGGCGACACCCAGGAGCAGCAGGAGCGCCGCGGACAGCGTGCCCTCGCGCAATCCCACCGTGCCGCTCAGGTCGAGCCAGTAGATGCCGCCGATCGCTGCGAGCATCGTCGGCGCGAGGACCGCGCGCGTCGCGAGGTCGCTGCGACCCATCACAACACCTTGCCGAACTTGCGGGTCCGCCGCCCGTAGTCGCGGAACGCGGCGTGCAGGTGTTCTGCCCCGAAGTCCGGCCAGCAGACGTCCGCCACGTGGATCTCCGCGTAGCTGACCTGCCAGAGCAGGAAGTTGCTGATGCGCCGCTCGCCCGCGGTCCGGATCAGGAGATCGGGATCGGGCAGCGACGGCTGATACAGGTGCGCGTGGATCGACGCCTCGTCGATGTCCGCAGCGCGCATCGCCCCACTCGCGACCTTCGCCGCCAGCGCACGCGTCGCGTCGACGATCTCCTGCCGGCCGCCGTAGCTGATCGCCAGGCTGAGCCGCATGCCCGTGTTGCCGGCGGTCGCGGCGACGGTGCGATCGAGCAGGTCGAGAACGTCGGGCGCGAGGCGGTCGCGGCGCCCCGAGTGCAGGAGGCGCACTCCGTTCTTCATCAACGTCGGCAGCTCCTCGGTGAGGAAGCGCTTCAGCAGCTTGAAGAGGAGGTCGATCTCGCGCTGCGGCCGCTGCCAGTTCTCCTCCGAGAACGCGTACAGCACGAGCGCCTGCACACCGAGACGCGCGCACTCGGTGACCGTCGTGCGCACCGCGTCGATGCCGCGTTCGTGGCCGCGAATGCGCTCGAGGCCGGCCTGTTTGGCCCAGCGCCCGTTGCCGTCCATGATCACCGCCACGCTGCGCGGCACCACGAAGTCGTCGTTCGCATTCGCCTTCACCGCGGGATGACCTGGTCGCGCTCCGGCCCGACCGAGATGGTGCGGATGCGCAGCTTCGTGTGTTGTTCGATCGCCTGAAGGTACGCCTGCGCGTTCCGCGGCAGGTCCTGGAAACGCCGCACGCCCCGCACGTCCTCGTCGAAGCCGGGCAACTCGACGTATTCGGCCTCGGCGCTCGCGAGGTCGAACGCCGGCATGTCCTCGGTGCGCACACCGCCCGGCAGGCGGTACGCGACGGCGAGCCGCAGCGGGCCGAAACCGCGCAGGACATCGAGATTCGTGACGACGAGTTCGGTCGCACCCGACACCGCACCCGAGTAGCGGACGGCCACCGTGTCGAACCAGCCACAGCGACGCGGACGGCCCGTGGTCGATCCGAATTCGTTGCCCGCGATGCGCAGCCGATCGCCGATCTCCCCCTTCAGTTCGCTGGGGAACGGCCCCTCGCCGACGCGCGTGCTGTACGCCTTGGCGATGCCGACGACGGTCATCGCGTGCGGCGGCAGTCCGGTCCCGCTGAACGCACCGCCGGTGCTCGCGTGCGAGCTGGTGACGTAGGGGTACGTGCCGTGCTCGAGGTCGAGCAGGCAGCCCTGGGCCCCCTCGAGCAGGATGCGCTTGCCCGCGGCGTGCGCCCGGCGGAGCACCGCGCCGGCATCCACGATGCCCGGACGCAACCGGTCACCGGCGGCGAGCAGTTGTGCGCACATCGCGTCGAGTTCGAGCAGCGGCATGCCGGCAGCGCCGAACAACGCGTTCTTCTGCTCGACGAGCGCTCGCAGGGCCGAACGCAGGCGCTTCTCGTCGAGCAGGTCGCCGAGGCGGATGCCCACGCGCGCGCATCGATCGCTGTAGGCCGGGCCGATGCCGCGACCGGTGGTGCCGATCTTGCCCGCGCCGCGCAGCGCCTCCGCCCACTGATCCTGTCGGCGGTGCGCCTCGACGATCACGTGGGCGCGCTCGGACAGGAGCAGGTTGCGGCCGAGTTCGATGCGCAAGCCGCGCGCCTGCAGCTTCTCGATCTCGCTGCAGAGATGCACGGGATCGACGACGACGCCGTTGCCGATCACGTTGACGGTGTGCGGATGCACGATCCCGGACGGGACGAGGTGCAGGACGAGCTTGCCCGATGGCAGCACGAGGGTGTGGCCGGCGTTGTGGCCGCCTCCGAAGCGGACGACGAAGTCGGTGTCCGCTGCGAGGAAGTCGATGACTTTGCCCTTGCCTTCGTCACCCCAGAGGATGCCAACGACACAGGTAGTGGGCATGGAAACGGCGATCGCGAAAAAGCGTCGGAGCATACCACGCGGCTCCCCGCCTTCCGCAGCGGGAAAACGGCTCCCCCCGACGCGCAACAGGATCGCACGAGACCGGCATGAACACTCCCCACGATCCCGCGCGTGCGGCGGCGCTGCAGCACCTCCACACCTTCTGCACGAACATCCTCCCCGGCACCGTGCGGCGCATCGCGGTGTGGAAGCAGCTGCGCCGGGCGCACGTGCCCGACCTCGTCGCGGAACTGCACCAGGAGCTGGCCGTCGACTGCCTCGAACACGCCGCCCTCCTCGTGGCGATGTCGACGAACGACCGCAACGCGCGGTGGATGAGGTTCTCCGAGCGCTGGATCTACCATCAGCTCGTGCGCGGACGGACCAACGAGGAGGTGCACGAGAACGTACCCGCGCCGGCGCTCGGCAGATTCGTTCCGCCCGCACTGCTGGCCCAGGGTGTGCACCTCGGCAACGGCCGATGGAACATGACGGCGACCGCGCGCCGCAGCGGCCGCCGCGCCGCGGAGCTGCAGCGCGAGCTCGACCGCCTGCTGGTGCACCTCGGCCACGACGACGAGTACGACGAGTTCTGGCGCATGCGCCTCGCCGAGGCCTTCACCGGGCTCGCGGCGGATCTGCTGCGGGAACGCGGCTGCCTCCACACGCTGGCGCGCGAACACAGGGCGCCCGACGTCCGCGCCCGACTGCGGCGCATCCGTTCGATCGGCGCGCGGTTCGAGATCCGGCCGTCGACGCTGCGAGTACGGCGGATCCTGCGTCCCTGGCTGCGGCGGCCGCGGCTCGACGAGGGGGCGCCGCGACGCCTGCTGGAGGGCGCCGTGGCACTCGCGCCGGGCAAGAGCGCCCCGCGACTCTGGCTGTTCGAGGCCTGCATCGACCAGGGCGACGTTCGCGGCGCCGCTGCGACGATCCGGGCCGCGTGCCGCTGCCGGCCGCTCGACCGTCCCACCCTCGTGCTCGCGCGCGCCCGCCTGCTCGAAGCCCGCGGCCGCTTCGGGGCTGCTCACGACCTGGTCGCACGCGCGGCCAGGCGCTGGCCGACCGAGCCGAGACTGCGCCGTGCGCTCGCTGCAGTCAGCGACCGACGATCGACGCCGTGAGCGCGGCCTCGAGCTGGCGGGCGAGATCACGTTCGCCGACGTCCCACCCGCGCGGCTCGGTCCACGCAGGGACTCCGACGAACGGCTCGCTGACGCGACGCAACTCGACGACGACGCCGAGCCCGCCCCGCTCGTCGCGGAAGACGGCGGCCCGACGTTCTCCCTCGGGATCCGCGACGGGCGCCCATCCGGTCCGAAGGAGGAAGCGCTCCTCGTCGACGAACTCGAGTTCGCCGAACTCGCGCCGCAGCACGCCGCGGCACGTGGCGAACGCATCGGGCGGCAGACCGCCGGCGACGTCGACCGGGAACGCGGAGTACGGCGCGACGGCGCACGCCGCTGCCAACGCACATACCGCGATCGTGGCACTACCGCGCGCGTCCATGACCACCTCCGCCCGGCGTCTCGACGACGACGACCTCCCCGGGCTCGACGTCGAACGAGTACTTGGCGGGCAGCCGCTGCCGGCGCCCGTTGGAGATCCGCCACAGGCATCCCGGCGCACCGTGCGCACCGCCGTCGTGGCCCGGCGGTCCCTGTTCGTGCCGTTCGCCGAGGAACGACACACGCAACGGCACGAGTGCCGTCATCTCCTTGCGCATCCCGTCGCCGCCCCGGTGTGCGCCGCGTCCGCCGCTGCCGCGTCGCACCGACAGGGCCCGGACGCGCACGGGCAACCGCTGCTCGATCTCCTCGACGGGCGTGTTGCGCGTGTTCGTCATGTGCGTCTGGACCGCGGCGCGGCCGTCGGCGAACGCACAGGCACCCGCGCCGCCCGGCAACGTCTCGTAGCTCGTGAACTCCGCACCGTCGCCGTCCGCGCCGCCGAACGACAGGTTGCTCATGGTGCCTGCGGAAGCGGCCGGCACACGACCGGGAGCAGCACGCGCCATCGCCGCGAACACGACGTCGACGAGGCGCTGACTCG
This sequence comes from uncultured candidatus Brocadiaceae bacterium, assembly GCA_964538915.1. Lineage (GTDB taxonomy): Bacteria > Planctomycetota > UBA1135 > UBA1135 > UBA2386 > JAEUHQ01. The sequence continues at coordinate 15,171 of CAZIFB010000078.1, forward strand.
TCTCGACGTTGCCGCCGGCGACCGGCGCCGGCGAGACCGGATCGACGAGACTGCCTGGGCGCGTCTCGAGCGTCACGAGCCGGAAGAGACCGTCGTTCGTCGGCAGGCGGTCGGGGCAGAGACAACGCAGCGCGTAGACGCACGCCGCCATCACGATGCTGCGGTTGGCGTTCACGCCGCCGCGCGCCTGGTCGCACGTGCGACGCCAGTCGAACACTGCGCGGCCGCCGTCGAGGCGCACCGTCAACGCGATGCGCAGGCGGCCGCCGCCGAGTCCGTCGCCCTCGAGATGGTCGTGCGCCGAGAACGTGCCGCGCCGCATCCCGGCGATCGCACTTCGCGCCGCGCGCTCGGTGTAGTCGAGCAGGTCGTTGGTGGTCCGCCGCACCGCGGCGAGACCTCGCTCCTCGGCGAACGACACGAGCCGCGCCGCGAGTTGCTCGAGACAGGCTTCCTGCGCCCGGAGATCCGCCAACCGCTCTCCGGCGCCGCGCACGTTGCGAGCGAACAGGCGCAGCAGATCGTCCTGCAGCTCGCCGCCGCGCCGAAGCAGCACCGGAGGCAGCACGAGCCCTTCGGCGTGCAGATCGCCCACCACCCCCATCGATCCCGGGACGGCGCCGCCGACGTCGGCGTGGTGCGCTCGGTTCACGACGAACCACTCCGGACGGTCGCCGCCGCCCACGAACACCGGGCGGACCATCGTGATGTCCGGCAGATGCGTGCCGCCCGCATACGGATCGTTCAGCACGACGACGTCGCCGCGCCGCAGCCGATACGCCCGCCGGGCCGCGGCAACCGCATCCGCCGCGCTCCCGAGGTGCACCGGGATGTGCGCGGCCTGGGCGACGAGCCGGCCGTCGCGGTCGAACATCGCGACCGAGAAGTCCCGACGCTCGCGGATGTTGGGGCTGACCGCGCTGCGTTGCAGACGTGCGCCGGCCTCTTCACAGAAGGCGCTCGTCAGGTGATGGAACACCTCGAGCTGGACCGGATCGGCGGTGCGGGCCACGGCGCGGAGTGTGGCGGACACCGGTCGGGCGAGGAAGAGCGTCGCCCGGAATGCGCGCGGCCGCGTGGGACGCCCACGCGGCCGCAAGGCTTCGGCAGGCCGTGGCAGCGACTCAGCGACCGCCGCCCTCGCCGCGACCGGCACCGCCACCCCCTTCACCGCGACCGGCGCCACCGCCGCCTTCGCCACGGCCGGCGCCGCCGCCGCCTTCGCCACGGCCGGCGCCGCCACCACCCTCACCGCGACCGCCGCCGCGGTTCGGGCGGGCAGGCATCGCGGCGCGGAGGGCGTCCATCGCCTTCTGCGCGTCGTCCATCTTGTTGGCTGCGAGCGCCGCCTTCAGCGCCTCGACGCCGGTCGACAGCTTGTTCGCGGCGTCCTCGTTGCCGTTCTCCCGCATGCGATCGATCATGGTGCTCGAGCGATCGAGGCCGTCCTTGAGCTGCGTGATCTCGTCGGCGCTCATCTCGCTGATCTTCTTGTTGCCGGCGAGCGCGCCGAACAGGCCGCCGCGCATGCCGCCCTGGCCGCGACCGCGTTCGCCGCCCTGCTTCGCACGCTCGATCTGCTGCTGCAGGCGCTTCACTTCTTCGTCGTTGCCCGCCTCCTTGGCCTTCGCGAGCTGCTTCTCGAGCTCGGCCATGCGAGCCGCCGGATCGGGGCGCCCTTCCCCGCGGCCGCGCGGTGCGTCACCAGCAGGCGTGTCGCCGCCGCCCGCCGTCGACGGCATGTTGCCGAGCAGCTTCTCGTACTTCGCCTTGAACGCGTCGCGCTCCTTCGACTTGCCGAGGCGATCGAGCAGCGCGTACTGCTGCTTCGCGGCTTCGGCGGCGAGCTTGTGCTCCGGAGCCTTCGTCAGGAACTGCTCGTAGAGCACCATCGCCGCGGCGGGATCCTTCGGCCCTTTCTCCAGGTAGTACGCCTTGTAGAAGAGCGCTTCGGTCTCGTCGACCGCGGGGCCCTGCGCGGCGAGCGGCAGGGCGAGGGCGAGCAGGGCGGAGGCAATGCGGATGTTCATCGTGTTTCCTTCGGAGAGTGCGTTCGGGCCGGCGCGGGGCCGGGGTCGAAAAACGTAGGCGACGGCTACGGCACCCTGCCAATGCGCCCCACGTAACGGATTGGTCGCGCGACCCGATGCCCCCCGTTCGCGCACTCTTCTCGCGGAGGAGCCATGAACCGTTCGCCCGACGACGAAGCCGCGACGGCACCGAGACCCGCGCCAGAGCCCCACTACGAAGCCCGACGGGACGCCTCGTCCGACCACCCGACTCTGGCGGGAGAAATCGCGCCGCGACGATGGCGGATCCCGACGGACCCGCCGCCCGCGTAGCGCTGCCCGCGGCCAACCCGAAGGTTGCCGGCCCGATCAGCGATGCGCTCGAGCCCGCTCGAGCAGCGAATCGCGCACCATCGAGCCGAGTTCGCTGCACTTGTGGTCGCCGGCCTTCAGGCTGCGAATGCGTCCCGCGCGGATCAGCTCGGCAACCGTCGCCTCGAGTTCCTTCGCAGCCTCGTGCTGGCCGATGTGGTCGAGCATCAGGCCCATCGCGAGGATCGTCGCGAGCGGGCTCGCCTTGTCGGTGCCCTTGTACTTCGGCGCCGAACCGTGGATGCCTTCGAACATCGACACCTTGCCCGGGTGGATGTTGCCCGACGCGGCGATACCCATGCCACCGATGAGCATCGCGCCGAGGTCGGTGATGATGTCGCCGAAGAGGTTGGTGGTGACGCACACGTCGAACCACTCCGGCGTCTTCACCATCCACATGCACGCTGCGTCGATGTAGGCGTGGTCGGTCGCGATGCCCGGGTAGTCCTTCGCGACCTTGGCGAAGATGCGCGTCCAGATGTCCTGCGCGCGCACCGCGTTCGCCTTGTCGATCAGCGTCACCTGCGGCTTGTCCTTGCCCGGCTTCGGCCCGCGCTTCTTCGCGAGTTCGAACGCGTGGCGGATGATCCGTTCGGTGCCGCGCGCCGTGTAGATCATCGACTGGTGCGCGATCTCGAAGTCGGTGTCCTTCTTGGTCGTCCCGTAGACGCCGGCGTAGGCGTCCTCCGTGTTCTCACGCAGGAACAGGATGTCGATGTCCTCGGGCTTCTTGCCCTTCAGGGGACACAGCGACTCGTGGTACAGCTTCACCGGGCGCAGGTTCACGTAGAGGTCGAGCCGGTGCCGCATGCCCGCGATGATCGCGAACTCGAGCTTGCCGACCTCGATGCGCGGATCGCCGATCGCGCCGAACAG
>CAZIFB010000079.1:0-17512 GCA_964538915.1 uncultured candidatus Brocadiaceae bacterium
GGTAGAGCAGGTGACTGTTAATCACCGGGTCGTAGGTTCAAGTCCTACTCGAGGAGCCATCCTCCGGGCGCTGCCCGGACGTCCCCGCCTCGCGGTGCAGAACCGCGGGGCGGTGTCGTTTCGGGGCCGCCGGTAGCTCCGTAGTGGTGCGGGGTTCGGCGCAGGCCTCCGCGGGGGATGTGTTCGCGAGAGCACCGGGTGTGGGGCACCCAGGCCGGAAGGACTGAGTCAGGACCGGCACCAGTGCCCGCGCTCTCGAACGGACGCGGGAGAGCGGAGAAACTGGTGAAGAGTCGGAGAGGAACTCTGCGCAGCAGCAGTGCCCGAAGCTGGCTCTTGGGCGGGACGGCGTCGGTTGGACATCGGGTCCGCCAAGCGCCCGTCGGAGCACCATGCGCCGCGATCTGCGCACTGAGCCGAGGCGCGCTCCATCCGCACCTCGTAGACCTCTAGAAGAGCGCCCTCAAGAACCCGAAGACGAAGTCGTGGGATGGGTCGGAGTAATCGGGCTCATCCTTGTCCGGCGCTGCCACTCGTTCGGCTTGTCCCTGGCTGCTCCGCCACAGCGTCCGATCCACAGTGCGCTCGTAGGCGAGGGTAGCTGCCTGATCGGTCAAGCGACCGCATCGGCGTTCACGCTGGACTGCGATCAGGCATAACGTTCGCCTGTGTGCCGCCGTCGCCGGTTTTGGCCCGGCTCCCTGGGAGGTCTGCGAGGACGCTCTCGATCTGCTCCAGCGCCGACCGCAGGTCATCGGCGATCTCCTCCGCCAGCACGTGCGGGTCCGGTAGGTTGGCCGAGTCCTCCAGGCTCTCGTCGCGAAGCCAGAACAGGTCGAGGCTGACCTTGTCGCGGGCCAGGATCTCGTCGAGCGTGTAGGGCCGCCAGCGCCCTTCCGGCGCCTTCTCCGACCACGTCGCCTTGCGCTTCTGCCGGTTCTCCGGCTGGTAGCAGGCGACGAACTCGTCGAGGTCGGCTCGGGTCATGCGCTTCGTCTTCAACGTGAAGTGCACGTTGGTGCGCAGGTCGTAGACCCACACGGTCTTGGTCCACGGCTTCTCGCTGCCCGGCTTGCGGTCGAAGAACAGCACGTTCGCCTTCACGCCCTGGGCGTAGAAGATGCCCGTCGGCAGGCGCAACAGGGTGTGCACGTCGCACTCGTGCAGGAGCTTGCGCCGCACGACCTCGCCGGCACCGCCCTCGAACAGCACGTTGTCGGGCACGACGACGGCGGCGCGGCCCTGGATCTTCAGCAGCGACTTCACGTGCTGGACGAAGTTGAGTTGCTTGTTCGAGGTCGTCGTCCAGAAGTCCGGCCGGTTGTAGGTCAGGGACTCCTTGTCGGTGTCGCCCTCCTCGTTGACGACGGTGATGCTGGACTTCTTGCCGAACGGCGGGTTGGTCAACACCACGTCGGCGTGGTCCTTCGGCTCGTTGCGCAAAGCGTCCTCGGTGACCAACGGCGGCTCGTGCTCGTCATCGGTCGGTCCGACGCCATGCAGCAAGAGGTTCATCGCGCACAGGCGCGAGACGCCGTCGACGAGTTCGACACCGCGTAGCGCTTTGAAGCGGAGGTGCTTCTTCTGGTCGCGGTCGAGCTTGTAGGTGCGCGCGAGGAAGTTGTGCGCGGCGAGCAGGAAGCCGCCGGTGCCGCAGGCCGGGTCGGCGACGATCTCGCCGGGCCTCGGCACGACGCACTCGACCATCGCGTCGATCAGCGGGCGCGGCGTGAAGTACTGCCCGGCGCCGCCCTTGACGTCCTGCGCGTTGCGTTCAAGCAGGCCCTCGTAGGCGTCGCCCTTCACGTCCGACGTCAGATTGAGCCACTCCTCCTTGCCGATCAGCTCGACGATGAGCTGCCGCAGCTTCGCCGGGTCTTGGATCTTGTTTTGCGCCTTGCGAAAGATCAGGCCGAGCATGCCGCCTTCCTGGCCGAGCACGCGCAGGGTCTCTCGGTAGTGCAGCTCCAGCTTGCTGCCTTCCATCTGGATGCTGGCGAGGTCGGCCCAGCGGTAGCCCTTGGGGATCGCCTGCTTCTCGCCGGTGAGCTTCTCGCGCTCGTCGGCCATCTTGAGGAACAGCAGGAAGGTCAACTGCTCCAGGTAGTCCTGGTAGCTGAGACCGTCGTCGCGGAGGACCTGGCAGTAGCTCCAGAGCCTCTGGACGAGGCGGTTGCTGGCTTCGGTCATGGAGTGTCTGGGTGGGAGATGACACGTAGGTTGGCGATGCCAGCGAAGTCCCCAGCGTTGTGCGTGACCAGTGGTAGGTCATGCCGGAGTGCGCAAGCAGCGATCCACCAGTCGTTCCGATCGTGCGCGTTGCGTCCGGTGCGCAGCGCATCGGACGCGATCTGCGCCCACTCAGTTGCGACACGATCGTCGAAGGGCACGACTACGTAGCTTCGCAGTGTCTGCTCCAGTCCCTCCCGCTTCCTTTCGCCCCACTTGCCGTAGATCGCCCAAAGGCGGAGTTCTGCCACCGTCGCGAACGCGATGCACAGACGCCGACCCTCCAGGTCTGGTCGATACCTCTCACACCTGGAATCGCCCTTGACGAGGTAGGAGACGACGTTCGTGTCGACCAACACCGAGTCCGTCACGAGTGCCCCTGCCTCAACAGTCGCAGAAGATCGTCAACGGATTCGTCGTCGAGCCACTCGCCACGCAGTGAGTCTGTCGACGTGACGGCTCCGACGCCTTGGCGATGCGCAAGTTCGTCGATGGAAAGAGTGTCACGGAAGCTCCCGTAGGCAGGGTCGGGCTGTCCGGGAACATCCTCCAGGATGTCGACCTGGGCGATCGTCACCTCCCGCACTCGATCGCTTGGCCCTGTGCTCTGGCCTCGAACACGAACGCGACGCTTCTTCGCTTCCGTGATGCGCTCCTCCTGGTCTTGCCCGAAGGACAACTTCACCTTCGATCCGTCCGCTTCCCAAAGCTCCGCCGTGCGGTCTTTCCAATCGATCTCCCAGACGACGCCCTCGATCCGGACTTCGCCGGCTCGTTCTGGGGCGGCAGTCGCAACGCGCAGATGGTTGCGAAAGGAGGGAGTAACCCGAACGGAACGGGTTTGCCCCTTGTGCCGAAGACTGAGCTGCATCGAGTCGATTCCCTCGCCGAGTCCGCGGGTCAGCTTCTCGAACCCGTCGAGCACGCCAGCCGGAAGGGAGTGAGTCCATCCCTGGGTACCCTGCTCGCCACCCTCCAGGACTGCGAACATCTCTTCCGCGACCCGCGCCCCCTGGTCCCCCTGAAGGGTGCTGGTGTCGCGAGGCGGCGCGAACTCGAAGAGCATCACGGCGCTTCCAGGCTGGAACGAAACCAGGTCGAGCTTGCAGACCTGCTCCACCTCATCGCGAAAGCGACCGATGGACTGCCTGCGGTTGCTGAGGATGCTGCGCAAGGAGGTCTGCAACTGCTTCGGTAGCGCGGCGAGGCTGTCCACGCTGATGCGACCGGGAACGGCAGGCCCCTCCAAACGCATCTCGATTTGTGGCGGCTGTGGAGTCGACTTGTTCACGGCACACCTCGTGGTTGGCGGTTGCGGGACGGACGAAGCATCGTAGCAACTTCCTCGCAGGCAGTCGTCGCGGCGTGGGGCCGGTCAGATCCATCGACCAGGCGCCCCTCGAAGGCCCACTTGAGGATGGACTGGCGCAGACGAGCCACGTGAGCACATGTCGACTCGACCCGCGATGCCTCGACGGCCGCGACCGAGTCAAGCCGCTCGATCTCGTCGGCCAGTCGTAACTGCTCCGCGCGAGGCGGCAGGGGCAAAGGCGCCTTCTCCAAGTCGCCCTGGTTGATCTTGTAGATGCCAGCCGTGGTCTTGGCTGTGCGCTCCAGGTAGTCGCGCACGACCTGACTATCCCAGAGCAGGCTCAGGAGGCGTGGTTCGAAGTGGGCGGAGTCGATCCAAACGCGAATCAGCGTATCCGGAAACGCGACTGGGTCCGGAGTGGCTGTGACCAGTCCGCCACGCCCAACGAGATCGCGCGACCCGTTGCCCCTCACGACCAAGAAGTCGCCCGACGCCACCAGCCATTCCGCAGCGTCGTCGCGGGTCCAGTTGCCGACCTTGCGTTCGGAAAGGAGGACCCTCCCGCTGCGAATGGCCGTCAGCCGGAGCACCGGGAAGCCCTCCGGGGCAGTTGGCACGGATCGACCGTTAGCCAGCGGCCGAGAGATCAACTGACCGACGCTTGCCCAGCACCAGCCCTCGGGCAACTCGGGCAGGCCATTGGTTTCCGGCGCGATGGGCTCTTCGTACTTCGCCTTCCAGCGGTCGTCGGTCGGCGACTTGCCCTTGGCCTTCAGCTTGGCGAGTTCGGCTTCCTCCCAGCGGCGGCGCCGCTCGGCGAGGATGCGCTTCAGCAGGACGGAGGCGGGTTCGTAGCTGCGGCCTTCCTTCTTCGCGAGTTCGGCTTCGGTCGGGACGAGGCGGCCTTCGACGGCGGCCTTGAGCACGGAGGCGCGGTAGCGTTCGAGGTTGCGCTGCACGCGCTCCAGGGTCGCGGTCGCGGCGTCGAGGCGGGAGAAGTGGGACTCGATCGCGGCGACGATGCCTGGCTGTGCTATCGGTGGCGGAAGCAGAACTGGCAGGTCCAGCAGTTGCTCGGTGTTGATGCCATCGCGCGTTGCTCCGTGATTCACCGAGCGCACGTAGTCGCGGACCATCTGCGACCCGTGCACGTAGTAGACGAAGAGGCGCGGGTCGATCACCTCCGGAAGGAGGCGCAGACGCATCAGGTGGTAGTTGAAGAGAGCGCCCTCGAATCGGCGTTCGACGATGCTCGCTCTGCCGACAGTCGCCATGCGCGAGAACAGAAGGTCGCCATGGCGGAGCTGATACCGCTGCAACACGGCCGCCTTCTCAGGCGCGACGTGCATCGCCTTCGTCAGGTCGATTCCATGGTGCGTCAGGCATCCAATCGTCAGGACGGGAACACCAGAGTCCGTGAAATCGCTGCGCCCCATCGAGGTTCCGAAGGGTCCGGTCAACACGGCCTGTTCGCCGCCTTGTCCAATCTGGCGAACCGTCGTCAGGCGCCAGCCGGGCGGAAGGTCTCGCGCGTCACTCATGCCGCCAGCACCTCGTTCACCTCACGCAGCACGTCCGCCAGCTTCCCACCGAACACCTGCTGTGCCCGCCCGAGCCCACCTTCCTGCACGAACGGCACCTCGTCGAAATCGTCGATCGTGATTTCGACACTCGTAGCCACCTGCTCGCGGATCATCTCCAGCCACTTCACCTGCTCGGCCGTGAACCGCGCGCCCTGTTGCCCGAGCCACGCCGCGAACCGCGCCTTGACGCCCTCGGCGAACGGCACCAGCTCGTTCTCCTTGTGCAGCGCGAACCGCACGAGCGACACCAGATCCGTCAGCAGCCGCTGCCCGGACGCGCCGCGCACCCGGCTCCGCTCCAGCACCTCGTAGGCGTGCCACAGGCGGTCGGGCGTGCACGACAGCGGCGGCGCCTTGATCGCATCCGCGAGCGCCTTGATGTCGTCGTAGCGAAGCCGTCGTTGGTGCGGCACCGAGTAGAAGACCTGCAACGCTGCGATCTCGTCGCGCTTCTCGGAGAGGAACTGCTCGAACGTGCGCACCAGCGCCTTGGCCTTCGCCTGCGCGTCCGCCGACATGCCGGCGCCCAGCAGTTCGTCCTGGCTGACCTCGTCGATGAGCTGCTCGAACTCGCGCCGCGCATCGGCGAGGGCTCGGCGGAACTCAGGGTGCTTCTGGATCGGCTCGACCGCCACCCGCAGCAGCGCGTCGCGTGCTTCGGCAAGCTGCGCCTCGGTCGGCGCGACCTCGGCCGGTAGCCCGTGTCGCAGACGGGCCTCGGCTTCCTGCGCATCCGGGTCGAGCGCTTCGACGATGCCGTGGCTGATCGCCGACAGTGGCACGCCGCCGGACTTCTCCAGCAGACGGTCGCGGTGCTCGTCGTCGCACTGCCGGTCCAGCCGCGCGAGACGGCTCGCCAGCGACGACATCACTGAACTGTCCGTGCTGCCGAACGCGACCTGCTCCAGCAGCGTCGCCAGCGGGACGTTCTTGCAGCGTTCGAGCGGCTGCGTGTCGGCTAGGTCGTCCTGCTCGGTCACGCCAACGCAGTCGACGATGACGAAGTGCGTCTTGGCCTTCGCGTCCGGCGTCACCGCGCGCAGGTCGTTGGGGTCGATGATGCGGACGCCGCGCCCCTTCATCTGCTCGAACAGCACGCGGCTCTTCACCGTGCGCAGGAACAGCACGATCTCGACCGGCTTGATGTCGGTGCCGGTCGCGACGAGGTCGACGGTCACCGCGATGCGCGGGTAGTAGCTGTTGCGGAACTCCTGGATCAGGTCCGCCGGCTTCTTGTCGCGGACCTTGTAGGTGATCTTCTGGCAGAACTCGTTGCCCTTGGCGAACTCCTCGCGCAGCACGTCGACGACGTCCTCGGCGTGGTTGTCGTCCTTGCAGAAGACCAGGGTCTTCGGGACCTCGGTGCGGCCCGGGAATATCTCGGTGAACAGCCGATCGCGGAACGCGCGGATGACGGTGCGGATCTGATCGCGCGCCACGACGGCGCGGTCGAGGTCCGTCGCGGTGTAGGTCACCGGCTCGTCCGGCGCTTCCCACCGCACCTTGCGGGAACGCCGGTCGCGCTTGCCGAGCACCGGCTCGATGTTGGAGGCGATGGTGCCGCCTTCCTCGGTGATCTTGGTGCGGATGCGGTAGACCTCGAAGTCGACGTTGACGCCGTCGGCGACGGCCTGCTCGTGGCCGTACTCCATCACGAGGTTCTGCTTGAAGAACCCGTACGTGTGCGCGGCCGGCGTCGCCGTGAGGCCGACGAGGAACCCGTCGAAGTACTCCAGCACCTGCCGCCACAGCGAGTAGATCGAGCGGTGGCACTCGTCGACGAAGATGACGTCGAAGAACTCGGGCGGGATCGTGCGGTTGTAGGCGACCGGCAGGGCTTCGGCCGGTGTCGCGGTGCCGGCGAACGGCGAGCCTTCCTCGTTCTCGGCGTCGAACTCCGGCTCACCGCGCAGCATCGAGTAGAGGCGCTGGATCGTCGTGATGACGACCTTGGTCGAGGCGCCAATGGTCTGCGTGGTCAGCCGCTGGACGTTGTAGAGCTCGGTGAACTTGCGGTTGTCGTCCGGCGACCGAAAGCCCTGGAACTCCTTCTCCGCTTGCTCGCCGAGGTTGGTGCGGTCGACGAGGAACAGCACGCGCCGGGCGCCGCCGAACTTGATCAGCCGGTAGATCGACGAAACGGCGGTGATCGTCTTGCCCGAGCCGGTCGCCATCTGCACGAGGGCGCGAGGGCGGTTGTCGCGGAACGAGCGTTCGAGGTTGGTGATCGCCCGGACCTGGTTCGGGTAGAGGCTACCTTGGTGCAGGTCAGGCATCGCCCGCAGTCGAGCGCGCAGGGTCGAGGGCTTGGTGTCGTCGGCCGTCGTGTGGGCGCCGGTCGCCTGCACCCAGCGGCGCAGGGTGTCGGCCGCGAGCCACTCGGCCATCGTCTCCGGCTGGTGCACGGCGAACACCTCGCGCGTGCGGGTGTCCGGGTCGAGCAGGTTGGCGAAGAGCGTCTCCGTGCCGTTGCTCAGGTAGAGGAACGGCAGCGGCTTCACCGGTGCAGTCAGGGTCGCCGGCAGGCCCTCGGAGTAGCGCTCGGCCTGCCGCTCGTGGGCGCGCAACGGCTCGCCGGCCTTCTTGGCTTCGAGCACACCGACCGCGCGGCCGTCGACGAACAGCAGGTAGTCGGCGAAGCCGTGGCCCGTCTCCAACTTGAACTCGCGCACAGCGACGCCGCGACCGGCGTGCAAGTTGACGTCGGCGCGGTCCTGGACCAGCCAACCGGCGGCGCGCAGACCTGCGTCGATGGCCTGCCGGGCTTGCTGCTCTGGGGTCAGGGGTGACATGGTCCAACTGCTCCGGCCTTCCTACCGCGCCTGCCGCGGAAAGCCCAATGCCCACGGCTCGCCGTCGTTCTCCGAGTGCTTCGTGGGCGCCGCGTACGGGAGTTGAGGACCAGCTGGTCGAAGAACGGGTTCGACATCGAGAGTGGCGCTTTCCTCCAACGCCGATCATGCGCTCCTCACGACAGCATCGCCATTCTTCTCCGCGGCACCGCGATGGTTGCTCGCGAGGGCCATTCCTCTCGAAGGAACCGCAACTCTTCAGAGGATTCCCCCTTTCCTCCGAAGAAGCCGCCGGGCCCCACCGCCGGGGCGCGACCATCCACTCTTCCAACAGGGGAATCCATGCCTGTCGCCCTCAGCGGCTGCGTCATCGTCAAGCAAGACCCGAATGGCACACGGGTCACCTACAAGAAGAAATGCGAGCAGTGCGGTTGGTTGGATGGCGGCAGCACGAGCACGACCATCTCCGGCACGTCGATACTCCGCACAGGCTTCACCTGCCCGAAGTGTCGGGTCAGACGTGAGATTCGCATTCAGGGAACGAAGTAGTGCCCCGATCGGATCGCACCGACAACTGCGGAGAGTCGTTGTGACCACGTGCGCGCGGAGGTCTTCGTCCATTGATCGACTCCGGCGCATGCTTGAGGAAATGCGTCCTCCAGACGCCGGGACGCCGCCCTGACGATCACCGTTTCTGACGGTGAAGACGGTGACCGGAGAACCCGCGGAAACCGGGTTCAGAAAACGGCTTGGGGGAGAAATCGGCGCCGGGAGGCCCGGTGGACGCTACGATCTTGGCACCGAGCCCCCGTCCACGCACCACTCCGAGAACGGCTCCCTTCTCGTCGAGGTCTTCACCCGTGGATGCTCCTTCCGGTCGCGACGACAACGGTCGCTTCACCGCTGGCAACGCCGGCGGACCAGGTCGCTCACGCGGCCGGGGCTACGAACTGCTCCGAGCCGCCCAGGAGGCGATCACGCCCGAGCAGGTTGCCGTGCTGATGCGCAAGGCGCTCCGCATGGCCCTGGAGGGCAACGTCACGGCGATGAAGTTCGTGATGGAGCGCGCGTGCGGGCGTCCCGCCGAGGCGCCGAGCGATCCTGCACCGCTCGACTTCGATCTACCGAACCTCCGCACGGCAACCGCGTGCTCCGCGGCGATCGACCGACTGTCCGCGGCTGTCACGGGTGGGACGATCGACCCCGCCGCCGCGAAGGTGTTGCTGGACCTGATCCAGGCGCGGATGAAGTCGATCGAACTGACCGATCTCGAGCAGCGCCTCGCCGCGTTGGAGCGAACGGCGAAGTTGGTGCAGCTGTGAGGCGCCTGCAGACCCGCCTCGCCGCGGTGACCGAGGTCTTCGGCTCCGACACCGTCGTCCGCGAACTCGCCCGCCCGGCGTTCGAGGTGTTCCGCAAGACCGGCGAACTGCCCGAGGACCAGCAGGTCGCGCACGAGGTAGTGCAACGCGTGCTGCGCGGCTACGACGCCTTCCCGAACACCGGGCACCCGGCACTCGACCGACAGCGCGCCTTCCGCATCGCGGTCAACACGCCAGACCGCCCACCGGACCCCGTCTTCGACTCGCTGTTCGACGAGGCCGTGTGGGCGCCCGACCCGATGCGCTGGGCGGCGCGGCAGGCGCTGAAGGAACTCGCGGCACTCGGGCTCGACGTGACGAAGCCGGTGTTCGCGGGGCGCAAGATCGACGGGCCGTGGCGGGGCAGCGTGGGGCTCACGATGCTCGGCTTCCCCGACATCCTCTACACCCCGCCGCACGAGGACCGAGCAGCGCGGATGTTCGCCTACTTCGAGAAGGTGCGGGAGCAAATCGCCGACGACGACCAGGCGTGGTTCGACGCCCTGCGCGACGCGGAGACGCCGTTCAAGCAGCGGGGCGAGCTACCGGCGGACGGATTGCTTCGCGAAGGCGTGCTCGCGCTGCACGAGATGGACGCGCTGCTGCGGCACGGGCGCGGCGAGGACGTGGTCGAGGCGTTGGCCACGATCGACAGGCTGCGGGAACGCGCGGCGTGAGGCGCGTCGAGGGGCGCATTTCGTGGCGAATGCGGCAGTCGCATAGGTCGACGCATCCGTCGCGACGGACGACGGCCGGGGGCCACCAACCGGCGCTCCGAGTTGGGTCCATCCTCAGTGAGCCGCCATCGGTCGTGGCGCATCAACGCGACGATCAGGTCAACACCTCGGTGTGGAACTCACCGGCAGCATCAATCGAGATGCGTACCCGGTGAGTCTGGCGAGGCAGACCAGCAGGAGGCGCCATCAATGCCGCGAGAGGCTGCAGCACTTGGTCGGGGCGATGCTGAAAGACCACGACCCCTGAACTACCTGACTCACCGGCCCCGCGGCGCAGCGTATGCGCGAGCCTCCAACAAGTTTGTTCGTAGTCGAAGACTTCGCGAAGGCACTCATGCGGCTCGGGTCCGAGCCGCAGCATGCGCTCGACTTGCTCCACAAACAGGTGCTCCTCGCCCTGCAACTGGTAGCCGACCGCCCCATGCCTTTCCCAGATGCCATCCATGAGATCACGGAGGTGCGGCTCCAAGAGCACACAGGTCATCGGGAAGGCTTCGACAACTGGCTCGAGACGGGTCGCGCGAGTCAGAGAGCAACAAAGCCAGATGCCCGGCTGATCGACAACGCTACGGAGCCGGGCCTTCTCGACTCGCGTGAGCGAGTAGCGGATCAGGACACCCTCATCCCCGGACGCAAGTCGTCGAACACTGGATGCGTCATGCAACAGATGCACCAGGGCATGCTGGAACTCCTGCAGACTCACGGTGCCACCCCCGCCACGAGTTGCTCCATTCGGATGAGCTGCTGACGAACGCCGGCCTCGCCCAACAAACCGAACGACGACTCGTGAAACTCGAACGTCACAGCACGCAGGTGCCGTAGTCGAGGCATGGCCGTGGACAACAGCCCCCATACTGCCTCAGGCACCGGCCCCGTGTGCGAGTCCGTGTGCATGCCCTGCATCTGAATGCCGCCGGCGACATGAACTTCGACAACCCGGTCCAGGTCCAACTCTGCTAGGTAGGCTGACGCCTCGCACAAGCGGTTGGCCGCGTTGCAGTACACGTTGTGCAGGTCGAGCAGAATCCCGCACCCCGTCCGAGCGCACAGGCGGTTCAGGAACTCGGGCTCGGTCATGTCCTGTTCGGGGTAGTCCAGGTAGCTGACGCTGTTCTCCAGCAGAAATGGGCATGGCAACATCGCAACCATCGCCTCTACCCGCGGCGTTACCACGTCGAGCACTTCCTCGTCGTAAGGCAGCGCAATCGCCAACGCCGCGGTTCGGTCATGCCCTGAACCGAAGCGAGAGAACGATAGATGCTCGCTGACCCATGGGCTCCCGAACCTCTGCTGAGCGACCGCGAGCTGCCGCGCATACGCGGTGTCGAACAGATCGGCCGATCCGATCGACAGCCCAATGCCATGAAGGGGCATTGGCCGTCGCACTGCGACGTCGTCGAACAGCTGTTCCACAAGCGGCAGCATTTCGAAGCGGTCAGCGGCGCCGAGCCCTCGGTCTATCCAGGCACGATCAGGAATGATCGCTACATGCCCCAGACCATGGAGCCCCGACGCAACCGTGGCGTCGAGGCTTGGATTGAAGAGCACGCCGAGTGTTGGCGTCGAACGCATGCGAGCAACGCTAGGCGTTCACCTGCATGACGTGGGCAAAGCGGTCCCTCACGAAGATGTCGAGCCCCGACTTGCATGCTGGGCAAGCCTTCAGCCCCACCTTTCGCAGCAGGTCCTTGCTGCGGGTGACCTTCAAGATCACCTTGTTCAGCGCGTCGACGCCAATGTTCTTCTCGACGAGAATCTCCGCGTACGGACGACCGCCCGGACCCGACTTCGACACACGCACTTCAGCCGATGGATTTGGCACGTTTGTTCTCCTGTCTTCAAGTTGCGCTGGGACAACGCGCCCCAGCCCCTACGGGTAACTAGACGACTGTCCGTCCGCGGCGTCAACGTCGGCGCCGACTGATTCGGTAACGATGGCTCGACGACCGGGCAGTCGGATGCGGTCCAGGTGCCCGCAATTCAGGCGAGGTCGCCAGCTTCTGCCAT
This sequence comes from uncultured candidatus Brocadiaceae bacterium, assembly GCA_964538915.1. Lineage (GTDB taxonomy): Bacteria > Planctomycetota > UBA1135 > UBA1135 > UBA2386 > JAEUHQ01. Next base: position 12,022 of record CAZIFB010000079.1, read on the forward strand.
CGCGCACAGCTCCTTCAGCGCCAGTTCGCAGCCCTCGCCCCGCTGCGCCACCCGGTCGAACAGCGCCAGCGCGCGGCTCACGTCCCGGCCGTTCCGGTGCGCAGCCATCTGCTGCCACTCCGCTTCGAGCAGCACCGCATCGGCGTGCAGATCGTCCTTCGGCAACTCCCCCGTCTTTTCGAACCACACCTGCGCCTTCGCCTGTGCCTCGAACCACTCCGGGTCGTCCTGCGGGATGCGACCGCAGAGCTTGTCCTGCCGCACGAGCAACCGCGTGCCCTGATCCTCGTAGGGTGCGGCGATGTAGCGCCTCGGGTAGCCCGCCATGTGCAGCGCCACGCTGCCGTACATGGGGATGCCGTGGCGCGCCCCGAACGCCACGTTCGCGACGTCGCCGCCGTACGCGACCTCCACGGCGATCTGTGCACGGGCGATGCGGCGAATCGGCTCGGGCTTGAACAGCGCCTCGAAGAACAGCCCGGCCCGCACCGATGGCGGCAGCTTCGTCAACTCGTCTCGCACGCGCTGCTCCAGGCTCGGGCGCCGCGACGGATGCAGCGCATCGTCGGCCCACGACGGGTCCACCCCACCGCCCATCGCGTGCAGCACCACCGCGTAGGCCACCACGTCGTCGTCAGGCAGTTCCCCGAAGTGCAGGAACCACTCGTACTCCTCGGTGAGCAGGTGCTGCTGCACCGGCGACGACTCGATGGCGCGCCGAAGCTGGCTGATGCGGCGGTCACGGATGCGCATCGCCGCCTCCCGCCGTGACCGAGGGCGTCGACCTCGGCGCCGACCTGAGTACCCAGCCCAGTCCGGCTCCGAAGAAGAACGTGAACACACCCTCGAAGACGGCGCCGCGCCCCACCTCGTGGCACCCGGCGAGCAGGAACGCCCCGAACACGCACCAGAACGTGAGCCGAGGGCGACCGTCGAACACCGTGATGCCGAGCAACACGGCGAGCCACGCCAGCAAGGCGACCAGGGCGCTCACGACACACCTCGCTCTGCCGCGACCTCGGCGAACGTGCGGCCGTCGAGCGTTGCCTCGTTGCCCGTCGCCTTCTGCCATCGCTTGATCGCCACGTCGACGTACGGCGGGCTGATCTCGATGGCGCGGCACCGGCGTCCGGTGCGTTCCGCCGCGATGAGCTGCGAGCCGCTGCCGCTGAACGGCTCGAACACGACGTCGCCGACTCGCGTGTGCTTCTTGATCGGGCGAACGAAGAGTTCCACGGGCTTCGAAGTAGGGTGATCCGAGGTGATGCGCGCCTTCCCATCCCAATCGACCTCCCACACCGAGTCGTGTTCGTGCACGCCGTCGTGCTCCGGCTTGTCGCCTTGGCGCCACCCCATCACGCACGGCTCGTGGCGGAAGTGCCAGTAGACGCGGCCGAACACCGGCGTCGGCTTCACCCAGATGATCTGCTGGTGGTCGAGGATGCCGAGGTCGCGCCAGATGCGCTGGATGTCGCCGCATCGCTTGTGCGCGTGCCAGCAGTACAGCGCTGCCTTCGGGCCGAGCACCTCGAGCACGTTCGCGAACACGGAACGGAAGAAGCCGTCGGCGTCCTCGATGTCGATCTCGCGGTACGTCGAGCTCCAGTCCTTGCCCGAGTCGTTCGGACGCTCGCCGGTGTAATCGACCAAGTACGGCGGATCCGTCGCGACGAGCGCAGCCTTCTCGCCGTCCATCACGCGCCGCACGTCCTTCAGGTTCGTCGAGTCACCGCAGAGCAAACGGTGCTCGCCGAGGCACCACAGGTCACCGAGCTTCGCCACCGCGACGGGAGGCGGTTCGTCGGCGCCTTCGTCGAGCAGGTCCCTGTCGACATCCTCCTGCTCACGCAGCTTCTGCACGAGGGCGTCGAGGTCCTCCTCGGAGAAGCCCACGCCATCGAGCGCGTCCTCCTTCTTCAACTCTTCGAGCAGCCGCGACAGCTCGGCCTCGTTCCACTGCGCGAACTCGTGCGTGCGGTTGTCGGCAACGGCGAACGACACCGCGTCGATGTCGCTGCCGTCGAACCACCACACCGGCACCTCGGTCATGCCGAGGCTCTGCGCTGCCTTCAGCCTCGTGTTGCCGGCGATGACCTCACCGCTGCGGCGCGCGACGATCGGCTGCTGCCAGCCGAAGCGGCGTAGCGACGACGCGACGTGCGGCACCGCGGCGTCGTTGAGTCGGGGGTTGGATGGCGAGCAGAAGAGCTTCGAGATCGGGACGATCTCGACCGGCGGAGTGACGTTCGTCGACAAGCAGCACCTCGTAGGGCGTTGGGAGCCGCTTGGAGGTGGTGCGTGGACGGAGGCTCGGTGCGCACAGTGTATCGAGCGGCCTCGGCTCGGACTACTGTGGCCACCATGGCGAGCACGAACGACGCAGCGGCAATCGCAGAGGCCCTGCCCGACGTCACGCTCGGCGTGAAGTACGGCAACCGCACATTGCTCGTCGGAGGCCGCGGCTTCGCGTGGCAGCGGCCGTTCAGCAAGGCGGACGTGAAGCGGTTTGGCAGCGCACCTGTGCCGTCCGGCCCCATTCTTGCCGTTCGCGTCGCCGACCTTCCCACCAAGGACGCCCTCCTCGCAGAACAGTTGCCCGGTGTGTTCGCCATCCCGCACTTCGACAACTACGCGGCGGCGCTGATCCGACTCGACGCCGTTGGGATAGGAACGCTCAAGCGCCTCATCACCGATGCATGGCTCGCAACCGCGCCAGACTCCATGGCAAGCAGCTACCACGTCCGCGGTCGTAGGCGCCGGGTTTCATCGAGCAAACCGAGAGCGAAGCGTAGGCCTCCCAAGGCCTGACCAATGCTGTGAGGCGACAACCGCGAGGGACAGCACGCGCTGCGAGCGCGCGCACCGGATTGCCACCACGGGGGTTGAAGGCCAATTCGGGACCTCGCTACCGTCCCAGGGAATGAGAGTCCGACACACGTTCGTTGTTGCGCTGACCGTCACGGCGGCGTGCCGCACCCAACAGGTCGCCATCACGACGACCATCTGCACCGACAACCAGATGCACGGCTACTGGACGACCGACACCGGCTCCACCGTGCCGGGGCATTGGAACAGCCTGATCGTAACGACCGAGTCGCTGACGCAGGGGCAGTTCGGCGACTTCGCGTTCCTGGTGCTGTCCGCCGGCAGCCTTGGCTGCGGTATTCCGCTCTCGGCAGTTGGGCTCGGCCCCTCATGCCAGGGCGTGTCGAACGACATCCCAGGACCACTCATCGCCGACCTGTCGAGCCTGATCTTGCTCGATGTCGTCGTTCCGGTGTGGGGCATGTGGAGCAACCACCACCTGACGATTCCGATGGTGGCACTGCCTGCCGTCGGCACGCTGAACTGGACAGCTCAGTACGTGATCTACCAGCTACCACAGTGGGGCGAGTGCTGGCAGGCGACCGGCAACGCGATCCACTTCTCGGCGCGGCTCTGACGTCCGCTGCGGGTCCGCGGTCGCCGACATCGGGTATGCGCCTTCCCTTTCGAATCGGACGCAACGGTTCGGCCCGCAGCGGTCTGGCGGACCTCGCTTTCTACTCTCCGCGGCATCCGTGTCGAAGCGCCATGCCCGCGACCGGGCTACCGCAGCGCGACCTTCGTCGTCCCGTCTGCCTTGACCATCCCCCAGGCAGTTGTCACGCAACTCGCTGGCACGGTTCGGGCCGGTACGCAACTCACGCCCGCGGAGGCGCACCGAGCTTCCGACGGTAGATCGGACGCAGGCGCCCCATCGAACGAGTCAACACGTCCGTCTTGTCGTCCTGCAACGCGCGAAGCGCGACGAGAAGAATGTCGCGACTCGCGATGTCCCCCAACGCGCTGGCCTCACGCACGGCGGCGCAGAGCCGGGTCGCGAACGCTTCGTCTTCTTGACGCACCAGTCCACATCATCGCACATCGTCGCCAGCCCGTGTCGCACGACCCGCAATTCTGCGGCAGCAGGATCTGCTCCGAGCAGAACCCGAACGTCGCGTTCTCCCCCGCGAATGCGCCTTGAGCTGATGCGGCGTCGCATGGCTCCATCGTGGGCATGCACGTCCAAGCGGCACTCCAAGCGTTCCTCCTCCAGCTCGAAGCCGATGGCCGCTCGCCGCACACCATCGGGCAGTACCGCCGGCACGTCACGTCGCTCGCGAACTGGTTGGTCGCTACCCGCGGCCCCACGACCGTCGCGAGGCTGACGCCGCAGGTACTGGCGCGGTTCTTCGCCGACGACGCCGCGAAGGCGAGTTGCCGCGGTGGCGCGAAGAAGGCCGTCTCGTTGAACGCGATGCGGACCAGCGTTCGCTGCTTCGCGAAGCACCTGCACGACGCCGGCCTAGTCGCGACGAACCCCGCGAGGCTGCTGCGTCGAGCCCGGTGCGCGCCCGCACCCCCACGGGCGCTGCACCCCGACGAGCAGAAGCGGTTGCTCGCGGTGCTCGCCGACGCGAAGGGCGCCGAAGCCGACCGTGACAGGATGCTGATCGAGCTGCTCTTGGGCACCGGCGTCAGGATCGGCTCGGCGCTCGCTCTCGACGTCGAAGACCTCGACTTCGCGCACGGCGAGATCCAGTTGCGCACGACGAAGAACGACCGCCCAACCACTGCGGTGATGCCCGAGGCGGTGGCGAAGGCGCTGCGGGCGTTCCTCGGCAAGCGCACCGACGGGCCGCTCTTCGTCGCCAACGGGCGGCGCATCTCGATGCGGCACGCGCAACGGCGGCTCTCGGCGTGGTTCGCGAAGGCGGGCATCGTCGGCAAGAGCGCGCACTCGTGTCGGCACGCATTCGCGGCTTCGCTGCTCGCGCGCACCGGTGACCTGCGGCTGGTTCAGAGTGCGCTCAACCACAGCTCGATCGTGTCGACGTGCATCTACACGTCGGTGGACCGGGCGAAGCTGCGGGCGGCCTTCGCATGATGCGCCAGCCCGACGCGCTATCATCTGGCCAAAGATGCTTCCCTACGGCGTCCGGTCACGCTTGCTTCCACCGCACTTGGCACGATCTGCAGCGCGCTCCTCGTGGCGCTGACCAATTCGTGCAAATCGACGCCCACCGCTCCGCAAGAACCTGCGCCCTCCCTCGTCGGTGGATACGCGGGCGTGTACCGCAACGCCGAGGGTGTGGAGATGGTGGCCCAGCTACATCTCGACGGTTCCGGCAGCGCCGTGTTCTATCACGTGCCACGACTCCGGTGGTTCTCGGAGGGACTGCCGACTCGACCGTGGCAGTGCATGCAAGCGCAAGGCGATGAGCGCACGATCATCCTGCCCGCGACTTCCACTGCGCCCGCCGAGTCATTCGTGGTCACGGTGGTCGATGGGCAGATTCAGCTCGTCGCCCCGTGGGGACGCATCACGAAGAACGGAGAGCCCCCACGTCGCTGATTGCTATCACGTGGTTCGCAAGCAACACGTTCGCGCACCGTACATCCGAGCGTCATGAACTGGCGGTAATGCGCCATCCCCCGGCCTCCCGGCACCCCCGCAGCCCCCGGGTCC
>CAZIFB010000080.1:0-16569 GCA_964538915.1 uncultured candidatus Brocadiaceae bacterium
TCGAGGCCGGCCTTGACCTCGCGCACGTCCTCTTCGACGCGGCGCAGGCTGCCGACCTTGCCACTCCACACGACGGTGCCGTCGCGGGAGAGGCGAACGTTCGCGTTGCGCTTCGCGACGCCGTCGGTGATGCGGCACCCGGCGATGATGCCGAACTTCGACGACCGGAAGGTCGCCTTGATCTCGGCGTGGCCGATGACCGAGTGCACTTCCTGCGGCGCGAGCAGGCCTTCCATCGCGGCGCGGACCTGGTCGAGCAGTTCGTAGATGACGTCGTAGTAGCGGATCTCGACGCCCGCCCGCTCGGCGCGCTGGCGCGCGCTGCTGTCCGCGACGGTGTTGAAACCCACGATGACGGCGCCCGACGCCTCGGCGAGGCTCACGTCCGTCTCGTTGATGCCGCCGAGGGCGGAGTGCACGAGGTTCACGCGGACTTCGGGCGTCGACAGCTCTTCGAGGCACTTCTTCAGCGGCTCGAGCGAACCCATCGCGTCGGCCTTGAGGATGAGCTTGATCTCCTCGATGTTGCGCTCCGCGAGCTTCGCCGACAGCGTTTCGAGGGTGACCGCGCTGCGTTCGGCGCGCGACAGCTCGCGCACGCGGCGCTGGCGTTCTTCGACGACTTCCTTCGCCTTCTTGGCGTCCTCGACGACGAGCAGCTTGTCGCCCGGCGACGGCAGGCGGTCGAGGCCGAACACCGTGATCGGCGTCGACGGACCGGCTTCCTCCAGGCTCTGGCCGTGGTCGTCGATCATCGCACGCACACGCGCGAAGCTCTCGCCGCACACGATCTGGTCCTTCAGCCGCAGCGTTCCGTCGGTCACGAGCACGGTGACGACGACACCCTGTTCGGGGGACTGGCGCGATTCGACGACCACGCCCTTCGCGGCCGCGTCGGGGCGCGCGCGCAGGTCGAGGATCTCGGTCTCCAGGTGGATGCGCTCGATGAGTTCGTCGAGACCCTTCCCGGTCACCGACGACACTTCGACCATGCCGGTCGTGCCGCCGAAGTCCTCGGACTGCAGGCCCTTGATCATCAACTGCTGCTTCACTTGCTTCGGCTTCGCGCCGGGCAGGTCGCACTTCGTGATCGCGACGACGATCGGCACCTTCGCTGCGAGCGCGTGGTTGATCGCTTCCTCCGTCTGCGGCATCACACCGTCGTCGGCGGCGACGACGAGGACGACGATGTCGGTCAGCTGCGCGCCGCGCGCCCGCATCGCGGTGAATGCCGCGTGGCCCGGCGTGTCGAGGATCACGGTCGACTGCCCGGCCTCGTTGGTGACCTTGTACGCGCCGATGTGCTGCGTGATGCCGCCGGCTTCGTGCTTCGCGACGTCGCTCTTCCTCAGGGCGTCCATCAGCGAAGTCTTGCCGTGGTCGACGTGACCCATGAAGGTGACGACCGGTGCGCGGAGGAGCTGCTCTTCGCCTTCGCTCTCCTCGACGAGTTGCTCCATCAGTTCGTCCATCGCTTCCTTGTGTGCGACGACCTTGATGTTGCGCTCGAGTTCGAGCCCGACGAGTTCGACTTCTTCGTTGCTGAGCAGCGAGTTGATGTTCTTGCCGACGATCTTCAGCTTCAGCATGAAGGTCTGCAGCAGGTCGACGACCTTGATGCCGAGCGCTTCGGAGAGCGCCTTCATCGAAACCGGCTCTTCGACCTCGACGATCTTGTTGGGGTCGATCGTGGGTGCGATGCGCTGCTTCTTCAGGCCGCCAGGACCGCGACCGCCGTCGCGACCCATGCCGCGTCCGGACTGACCGGGGCCCGGCGGGACGCGCCGCGCGCCGGTCTGCTGGACCGGGCGGCTCCCGCTGCGCTGCTGCATCTTCTTCAGAGCCTGGCGGCGCAGGTCGGTGGGCGATGCGGGGGAGCTGCGGCTCTTGGCGTCGCGGATCGTCTCCTGCGGCAGTTCGATGCGGCCGACGACGGTCGCCTTCTTCTGCGGCATCAGCAGCGGGCGCACTGCCGGGTCGGCCTCCGTCTCCGTGCGGGGAGCCGGGGTGGCGGGGACCGTGGGAGCAGGCGCGGCCGGCGCGGCGGCTCGCGTCGGCTCGGCCGGCGTCGGCACCGCTGCCGGGGCTGGCGTCGGGGGCGCCACGGCCGTCTCGGGTTCCTTCGGCGGGGGCGCGACGACTTCGGGAGCCGCCGCTGCGGCGGCGGGCACGTGGACCGGCGGCGGAACGCTCGGAACGGGTGCCGGTGCGGACCGGAGATCGGGCTCGGCTTCGATCGCGCGCTGCGGCGTCGGCAACGGCTTCGGGGCGGGCGGCGGTGCAACGGGCGCCGGGACTTCGGGTGCGGCCGGTGCCTCGGCGGCCTCGTCGAGGTCCTTCTTGGTCTTCTTGAGCGGCGCCTTCGGCAGCGTCTTCTTCGGCAGCTCCTTCAGCTCCTTGCGCGCAGGCGTCGGCGTCGGCTCGGCGACCGTCTCGACACCGTCCTCGGCGGCGGCGGAGAGAGCCTTCTTCTTCGGAGCGGCGGTCGTTGCTGCGGCGTCCTCCTGCGGCTGACGCCGCAGCCCCTGAGCGGACAGACGAGCCTCGACCATCATGAGGTCGGCGTCGTCGAGAACGGTCATGTGCGTCTTGACGTTCTCGAAGCCGATCTCACGCAGGAGCTTCGCCAGGTCGGGACCCCGCATCCCGAACTCCTTGGCCAGTTCGAAGACTCGTACTTTTTTCAATCGCTTGCTCCTGCTGCGTGCCGGATTCGGGAAGTGCGGTGGACTGCGTGGGAATGGGGCGGATGACGCGATCAGCCGGGCTCACCGACCGTGCCCGGAGTGCCGTCGGCGGCCGGCGGCGCGTCCGCGGGCGGCGCATCGGGGATCGCCGGTGCGTCCGTGCCCTCGGGCGGTCCGCCGTCGGTCTGGCTGTCCGCGGCGACCGACTGCTCGAGTTCGGCGCGGGTCATGATGTCGATGTCCCAGCCCGTCAGCTTGCTGGCGAGGCGGACGTTCTGGCCCTTGCGGCCGATCGCGAGCGACTGCTGGTCTTCGTTGACGATGACGAGCGCCTTCTTCGCGGCGGGGTCGAGCGTGATGTCGCCGACTTCGGCCGGCTTCAGCGCGTTCGCGATGAGCGTGGTCGGGTCGTTGTTCCAGCGAATGATGTCGATGCGCTCGCCGTTCAGCTCGTCGATGATCGACTTGATGCGGTTGCCGCGGACGCCGACGCACGCGCCGACGCAGTCGACCTTGTCGTCGCTGGAGTCGACCGCGAGCTTCGTGCGGTAGCCCGGCTCGCGCTCGATGCGACGGATCGTGATCGTTCCGTCGGAGATCTCCGGCACTTCGAGTTCGAACAGCGCGCGCACGAGGTCGCGGTGTGAACGGCTCAGGATGACCTTCACGCGAGGGCCGACCTTCTTCACTTCGAACACCAGCGCGCGGATGCGTTCGCCGACGTTGTAGTTCTCGCTCCGCACCTTCTCGGCGCGCGGCAGGATGCCCTCGACGTTGCGTCCGAGGTTGACGATCACCGTGTCGCCTTCGAAGCGCAGGATCGTGCCACTGACGATCTCACCCTGCTTGCCGTAGTACTCGTCGAAGATGACGTCGCGTTCGGCCTCGCGGATCTTGCCGGTGATCGCCTGCTTCACCGACATGGCGAAGATGCGCCCCTGCTCTTCCATCGAGACGTCGTAGTTGCACGCGAACTCACCCGTCTCGCGGTCGAGGCCGATCTCGACATCGTCGACGCCGTACTTCTTGGCGAGCGCCTGCGTCATCGCCTGCTCGATGGCGACGATCAGCGCTTCCTTGTCGATCTCCTTGTCGCGAGCGATGGAGTCGATGTAGCGGAGGATGTCGGCGTTGTTGGCCATGGCGCGGAGGGACGAAGGCGCGAGTGTGACGTAGATGGAGGCGAGCGGAAGAACGGAACGCTGCAGAGAAACGGAGCAGCCCGGCAGGCGGCGGAATCCCCCGACCCCGAACTCCGCTCGGGGTTTCCTGACCGGCCGCAGCCGTTCGCGGAGGAATCCAGCCGACTGTCCGGGCCTTGCCTTGGTTGGAAGTGCCTGGGGTTGGTCGGAAGCCCGATCCGAGGCATGGAGCCGTGGACCGAGGGCGGGGATGGTATCCCCGGTCGGCGGTCGGTCAAGCGAAGTGTCCGCGCCGCCGCGACCGGTCGTTACCGCGCCGGCGGCCGAACTAGTGCCTTCCCGTCGAACGCTCGCTTCGTCTGCCGCGCCTCCGCATGCGACCGTCCCTGGTCCGTGCTGCGCGGGATGGAATCGGGGCCGCGATCGACGAATGCCCCGTAGTATGCGACCCGCGCTCGCGGGCCCGACTGCCTTCCCACTCCATGCTCGACCTGAAGGGCTCCGTGATCTTGCGTCCGTTCCAGCTCGCCGATGCGCGGAAGGTCGAGCCGTGGCTCACCGGGCCGGGGCTGTCCGTTCCCGCGGGGCGGGCGCAGCACGACTGGCCGCAGCGCCTGCTCGCCGACGCGCGCATCCTCGCCGGCATCGCCGAATCACGCGGGCGCGACGTCGGCTTCGTTCGACTCGATTGCGGCCCCGACCGCGTCGCCGAGATCACGATCGTGGTCGCGCCCGAGTGCCGGCGCTGCGGTCATGGTCGGGCGATGTTCGAGGCCGCGCTGCGGCAGGCGCGCCGGCGCGGCATCCGCCGCTTCGTCGCGCTCGTCGACCGCGGCAACGACGCGGCGCTGCGCTTCTTCGCCGATCTCGGCTTCGTGACCGACGGCTTGCTCGCGGACCGTGTCCGCCTCGGCCGCATCGTGCACGCTGGCGACGGACTGCCGCCGATCGACGTCGTCGTGTAGGCGCTCGTGCTTGACCGCGGCGCCGCGGCTCGGAACCATCGCCGGTCCGCGGCATCGCCGCGCCGAGGAACGACATGCAACGAGCCAGCGTCAGAGAAGTGCTCGCCGGGGCCGTCCCCGTCGACGGGAAGGTCGAGGTCCGCGGTTGGGTGCGCACGCGCCGCGACAGCAAGGCCGGAATCTCGTTCGTGCAGGTCACCGACGGCAGCTGCCAGGGCACGCTGCAGATCGTCGCGCCGAACACCCTGGCCAACTACCAGTCGGAGGTCCTGCACCTGACGGCCGGCAGTTCGCTGATCGCGCGCGGCACGCTCGTGAAGAGCCAGGGCAAGGGCCAGGCCTTCGAGATCCAGGCGGATGCGATCGACGTGCTCGGCCTCGTCGCCGATCCGGAGACCTATCCCATCCAGCCGAAGGAGCACACGCTCGAGTTCCTGCGCGAGCAGGCGCATCTGCGGCCGCGCACGAACACGTTCGGTGCCGTGGCCCGCATCCGCCACGCGGCCTCCTTCGCGATCCACGACTTCTTCACGAAGGAGGGCTTCTTCTGGGTCAACACGCCGATCGTCACCGCGAGCGATGCGGAGGGTGCGGGCCAGATGTTCCGCGTCAGCACGCTCGACGTGCACAACCTGCCGAAGGACGAGCACGGCAAGATCGACTGGAAGAAGGACTTCTTCGGCCGCGAGACGTTCCTCACCGTGTCGGGCCAGCTGAACGTCGAGGCCTACTGCCTCGCGCTGTCGAAGGTCTACACGTTCGGGCCGACGTTCCGCGCCGAGAACAGCAACACGACGCGCCACCTCGCCGAGTTCTGGATGATCGAGCCGGAGATCGCGTTCGCCGATCTGAAGGACGACGCCGATCTCGCCGAGCGCTTCTTGAAGCACGTCTTCAAGGCGGTGCTCGCGGAGCGCATGGACGACCTGAAGTTCTTCGAGGAGCGCGTGCAGAAGGGCGTCATCGCGCGGCTCGAGAAGTTCCTGGAGGTCGCGTTCGAGCGCATGACCTACACCGACGCGATCGCGGTGCTGCAGAGGAGCGGCAAGAAGTTCGACTACGCGCCGCAATGGGGCATCGACCTGCAGACCGAGCACGAGCGCTTCCTGTGCGAGGAGCACGTCGGGCGGCCGGTGGTGGTGATGAACTACCCCGAGGCGATCAAGGCGTTCTACATGCGCAGCAACGACGACGGGAAGACCGTCGCCGCGATGGACATCCTGGCGCCGGGCATCGGCGAGATCATCGGCGGTTCGCAGCGCGAGGAACGCCTCGACGTGCTCGACGCGCGCATGAAGAAGATGGGGCTCGTGCCCGAGCACTACTGGTGGTACCGCGACCTGCGGAAGTACGGCAGCGTGCCGCACGCCGGCTTCGGGCTCGGGTTCGAGCGGCTGCTCGTCTACATCTGCGGACTGTCGAACATCCGCGACGCGATCCCGTATCCGCGCGTGCCGGGCTGGGCCGGGTTCTGATCAGCGTCCGTTCGTGAGTCGAACGACGGCGGCCGCACCGGCCCTTCCCGGTTCCGGACTCTCGCGATAAGAAGCGGCGCCATGGGAAAGCGCCACTCTTCGAAGCATCGGTCCGCGCGCGCCAATCCGCGAATGTGGATCGCGCTGACGGTGCTCCTCGTGGCGGTTGCCGCCGTGTTCGCCATTCCCTCGCTGCTCGCCGAGCCGGGTTTCGATCCTGCGTCGTCGGGCACCGAACGCGCGGAGCGAGTTGCTGCAGAAGCGAGCGCCGCGAAGAACGGTGAGAACACGGCCCGCGCCGCGGAAGCCGTCGCGACGCCGTCGTCGGGCGTCGCGCCCGCGGCGGGCGGACCGCCGCAGGTCCTCGCGCGCGACCAGTTCGTGGTGCGCGTCGTGGAGGCGGCGACCGGTCGGCCGGTCGAAGGCGCGACCGTCGTGGCAGCATGCGTCGAGCGCGCCCCGAGGTCGGCGCGCGAGCGCCGCCAGGCCGCGCGGCTCGGGGATCACGCACAGAACGTGCTCTTCGGCCAGCGTGCGATCACCGACGCCGAGGGGCGGGCGGTGCTGGAGATCGGCAACCGCGCGGACATCAGCGCAGCGAAGCAGGGATGGTTCGGTGCCGCGATGGTGACTGCGGACGAGATCGGGCCCGAGGGTTTCGTGCTGCAGGTGCGGCCGTCGCGCACCGTGACCGCGCGCCTGCTCGATCTGGACGGAAGGCCATGCGCCGACGTTCCCCTCGCGCTCGTCGCTGTCTACACCCGCGGTGAACTGCGCGACGACACCGAGATGTCGAATGTCGGCCGGACGGACGATGCGGGGGAAGTGCTGATCCGCATCGGGGAATTCCTGAGGCCCGGCACGGCGCCGCGCCGGATCGAAGTCCAGGTGGAGGCGCCCGGCATGACGGGTGTCCGCGCGCCGGTCGCCGATCAGGACGACGTCGTCGTCTTGCGGCTGCCCGCGCACGGAAGCGTGCGCGTTCGCGCGAACGACCGCGCGGGGCGCGCGATCGCCGACGACCCGGGCTGGTCGGTGGTGTTGCGCGGGCCAGGTGCGCTCGCCGGGGCCGATGGCGACTCGGAAACGAGTGTCGCCTGGCTGGTGTCCGGTTGCGACGGCGAAGCGTTCTTCCCGGTGGTCGGACTCGGTTTTCAGGTGAGCATCGAAGCCGCGGTGGGCGACTCGCATCAGTCGGCATCGATCGCCGGACCGATCCGGGGCGGTCAGGAGGTCGAGCACACGCTCACGGTCGACGACGCTTGTTTCCGGATCACCGGACGGCTGCTCGCCAGCGACGGCGTGCCGTTTCCGAACACCGCGATCACGATCGTCGGCGACGGATGGACCCGCTCCGGCGGATGGACCGACGCGGAAGGCCGGTTTCGCGCCGCCTTCCAAGGTCGGGGCGAGGAGCGCACCGCGACCGTTTCGCTCATGGTCGCGCCGCGAGGGCGCGCGCCGGCGCACGTCGAGAGAGTCGCGTTGCGACTCGACGCTCCCGCCGACCTCGGCGACCTGATCCTCACGGAGATGACGCCGATCGCGCGCGGAACGATCGTGCAGGCTCTGCCGCGGTCGCCCGGTCTCGCGCTCTACGTGCAGGAGAGTGACGACAACGGCTGGCGCGGCACGAACTCGTTCCGCACGGTGATCCTGGACGATGCGTTCGCGGTGTACCGCGTGCGTCCGGGTCCCTCGCGCCGATTGCGCCTCGTGGTGCGCGCGCCGGGCTGCATTCCCGTGGACCCGATCGAGTTCGTGGAGGGGCAGCAACTCACGCTCGAACTGGTGCCGGGCGCGCACATCCTCGTGCGCCTCGCCGTCGACCCTGCCATCGCGTGGTACACCGACCGGGTCGAGTTCGACCTGCGGATCGCCGAGGCGTCCAGCGAGGGCGGTGCGGAGGGTGGCAACCTGGTCGGCTGCCACCTCGTCGGCCACGAGTGGGTGTACGAGTCGTACTCGTACAGGCCGGGTGTGTATCGCGTCGCGATCGAACCCGGCGACGAGAGCGTCAATCTCGGAGCGCTGGACGACGTTCGGGTCGGCCTCGGCGAACCGGATGCGCGGGTGCTGCCGTGGGACCTGCGCGACGCCATGCAACTGCTCACGGTGAAGGCGTTCTCGCCGGACGGCGCTCCGCTGAAGGCGGACGGATACGTGTCGCGCCGCCACGAACTCGCGGGCGAATGGGAGGAGTGCGCGAGCATCGAGAACGGCGTGGGCTACTGCCTCCTGCCGAAGGTGCCCTCCGATCTCTTCGTCGACTTCCATGAGCACGGTGTCGCGCGCTGCAGCGGCGTCATGGGCGCCCTCAACGTCACCGTCCGGCCGCCCACGAAGGCGACGATCCGCATCGTGAACATGCCGCGGCTCGTCGATGGTGCGCCGATCCTCGCCGAGCTGGTGCCGGCGCCGGAGTGGTGGCTGGTGCGGGGACTGCCGGAGGGCGCGACTGCGATCGTCAACACCGAGTGGGACCGGGCGAAGTCCGCGCTGCGAGTCGAGGTGTGCCAGCCGGTCGACGCCACCGTGATGTTCCTGCGCGGCGAGTCTGGTGCCGAGATCGAAGGCGCCTTCGCGCGCTGTGCGTTGTCGCCGGGCACGACCGACGTGCCGGTGACGCTGTCTCCTGCGGCTCTCGCGGCCCTCGCACCTTGGACCGCTCCGAAATGACGACGCGCGTTCTCCTGGCCCTCACCGTTGCCGCGACCTGGGCGCTCGCCGCGTGGCTGTGGCCCGATCTGCCGGCGCGGTTCCCCGTCCACTTCGACGCGAGCGGCAACCCAGACGGGTGGGCGGCGAAGTCGGCGCTGGCGTGGTTCGCGCTGCCGGGACTCGGCACGTTGTTCGCGCTGATCCTCGGACTCGGCCTGCCGGCGTGGGTGGTCGCGATGGCGCGCTCCAACTCGCCGTGGCTGAACGTGCCGAACAAGAAGGCGTTCACCGCGCTGCCGGAGGACGCTCGGGTCCGGGCGGTCACCGGCCCGGCCCGCTGGCTCGTCGTGCTCGCGATCGTGCTGCAGGCGCTGTTCGCGTGGATCGTGTTCGGCGGTGCCCGCGTCGCGTCGGGCGAATGGCGAGCGCTCCCGTCGTGGCCGTCGTGGGGGCTCGTCGCGGCCGTCGTCGCGTGTGCTCTGGTGCAGGCATTCGCCGGCGCGCGCGCCGTGCGACGCGAAGTGCAGCGCGCTCGTTGAGCCAGCGCACCGTCCGGCGTGCGGGGGACGTCAGGCGCTGTGGAACTCGTCGAACGGCTCGGCCGGCGGGCTCGGCGCGGTGAGGACCCGGTAGTAGCACCACGAGCAGAGCGTCACCACGAAGGCGAGGCTCAGAACCATCGAGAGGAAACCTGCGGTCGTCATCGGGCACCTCCTTTTCCATTCGCCTGCATCTCGTCCGGCGGCGGCAACTTTCCGTCGAGGTCGAGTCCCATCGCGCGCCAGCGCTTCTCGCCGATCCGCGTGATCACCACCAGCAACAGGATCGTCGCGCCGATCACGCCCATGGACATCTGCTTCACGCCGTCCTGCGCGACGGCGTCGATCCAACCGCCGAGGTTGTTCACGCAGAACGCCACGAACACGACGATCAGGAACAGCGGTGTCAGGTAGCGGAGCACGAACTTGAAGCCGCTCCACAAACGGATCTGCGCGCCCTCGTGCATCTCCTTCCAGCCTCGATCGATGCCGAACACCCAGCCGAAGCAGATGATCTGCACCATCGCCAGCACGAAGATCCCGAGCGTGCCGACCCAGTCGTCGAGCACGCCGAGCGCCGTCAGCCCCTTGCTGTAGTAGAGCACGAACAGCGAGCCGAGCAGCGAGACGCCGACCAGCAGCGTGGTCGCCTTCGTGCGCGTGACTCCGAGCGCCTCCTCGAAGAAGGCCAGCGTCGGTTGCAGCATCGACAGCGAACTCGTGATCGCCGCCAGGAACAGCATGAAGAACCAGAAGCCGCCGATGATCGTTCCGGCGGGCATCTGTGCGAACACCACCGGCAGCGTCTTGAAGCCGAGGCCGAAGGTGCCGGTCTGCACCGCGGCGATGGTTCCGGAGGCGCCGAGGAACACGAACGCGGCGGGGATCGTGATCATGCCGCCGAAGCCGACCTCGAAGAGTTCGTTGGTCGCCGACGCGGTGAGCCCCGACACGATGACGTCGTCCTTCTTCCGCAGGTACGACGCGTAGTTGATGATCACGCCGAAGCCGACCGACAGGCTGAAGAAGATCTGTCCGGCGGCCGCAAGCCAGGTTTGCGGGTTGGCGAGCACTTCGAACGACGGGTTCCACATCTGGCCGAGGCCGTTCGCCACGTTCTGCTCGGGGTTGGCCGGGTTCGGTGTGCCGAGCGTCAGCACGCGAGCCAGCACGATCAGCGCGCACACCGCCATCACCGGCATTGCCCACTGGCAGAACTTCTCGATGCCCTTGCTGATGCCGCGGTAGACGAGGACGACGTTGATGCCGAAGACGATCGCCCAGAACACGACCGACTGGTGGACCTCGCCGTCGAGCATCACACCGTTGAACTTCGCTCCGGTGAAATCGTCGAAGTGCTCGCTCGCGACCTTCGCCTGGGTCGGGATGTCCGCGGTCGTGTCGATGCCTACGCCGCCGCCCACGAGGTAGTCCCACGCGTAGGCGAGGCACCAGCTCTCGATCAGGATGTAGTAGAAGTAGACCGCGAGCGGGATCAGGACGCCGATCACGCCGAAGTAGCGCGCGACGGCACCCTTGCCGACGACGCCCATGATGGCGGGCGCGGAGTGGAAGCCCTTGCGTCCACCGTAGCGACCCATCGCCCACTCGGCCCAGCCGATCGGGATGCCGAGCAGCAGCAGCGCGACGAAGTAGGGGATCATGAACGAGCCGCCACCGTTCTGCGCGGCCTGCCCCGGGAACCGCAGGAAGTTGCCGAGACCGACTGCCGATCCGGACACTGCGAGGATGACACCGAGGCGCGAGCCCCACTGTTGGCTGGCTTGTTTCGTCATGGGCGAGCGGGAGAGCGCCGGGACTGTCGCGCGCCACTGCGGGTGATGCAACCGCGTGCACCGGGAAAGGGTGCGGGTTCGCGGCGCACTTCCCGCTTTCGCGCGCACGATCGCCGCGTTCCAATGCCGCGCCGACCAAGACCATGGCGAAGCCGAAGAAGCGGATCCACCCGAACTCGCTCCACCTGACGGTCGCGTCCGTCCCGCGCTCCGTTGCGTTCTACACCGAGAAGCTCGGCTTCCACCTCGCCGAGGCATACCCGGACACCGGCAAGCCGATCTGGGCGAACGTCGCGCTCGCCGGCCAGTCCGTGATGCTCGGCGAACTGCCGACCCTCGCCGAAGCGCGGCAGCGCGGCATGGAGCAGGAGCAGATCGAACTGCTGAAGCAGGACGCGCGCTCGATCGCCCGCGGTTCGATCGGTGTCGGTGCGGCCTACTACTTGAGGGTCAAGAACGTCGACGCGTTCGCGCGCCGCCTCAAGAAGAAGCGTGTGCGTCCGCTCGTGGCGCCGACGACGCAGCAATACGGTTTGCGCGAGTGCCACGTCGCCGACCTCGACGGCTACCGGCTCGTGATCTACGCGCAGGTGCCGGCAGCCCAGATCCCCGCGCCGCCCGGAGAGTGATCGCGGCGCGGCGGGCCGGTCGGTTCACGACGCGGCGAGTCCGTTGCGCAGCTTCTCGGCGGAGGCTGCGGCGGGGTACGAGTTGATGTACATGTCGCCGCCGAGTTCGAGGCCGGCCATCTGGCCCGTGCGCGGCTGCAGTTCGAAGTGCCAGTGGAAGCGTTCGCCCGGAATGCGATGCAGCCACATGTTGAAGGCCGGCCGGTTCAGGCCGCGCGCGACCGCGGTGAACAACGCGTGCATCGCCACACTGAGCGAGTCGGCGTCGGTGGCGAGGAAGTCGTCGTCGCACGCGCGCGGCAGGAGCCACGTCTCGTGCGGCAGCTTCGGCGGATCGGGAGTGAGCACCACGTGGTCTCGCGCGGCGAACACGAGGCGCCCTTCGCGTTCCGCCGTGGCGATCGTCGCGCACCAGGGGCAGCGGGCGAGCTTCCGGCTCTGCGTGCGTTCGAGTTCGAGGCGCGGGGGCAGTGCGGCGAGGCCAAGGATCTGGCTGTGGTTGTGTTCGATCGAGGCACCGGCCAGAGCGCCGACGTTCTTGAAGAGGTAGGTACACGCCACGCCGGGGCGCTCTTCGATCGCGCGCACGCGCAGTTGCCACAACTCGACCGCGGACCGCAACGCGACGCCGTCGAGATCGCCGGGCTGGTCGTGGTGCGACGGACCCTCGGCGATCACTTCGTGGTGTTCGTTCGCCGGGTACTTGTTCGTGAACGAGCGGGCGAACCACGCGCCTTCGCAGTCCGTGATCGAGTCCGTGGTCGGCGGCGTCTCGTTCTCGTTGCCGCGGCAGAACGGACACGGTCGCGCGACCTTGTGCGCGCCGGTGTGCATCGGGCGCTGTTGGCGCTGCGGCGCCATCAGGATCGGTCGCCCGGTGGTCGGGTCGACGAGGAGGCGGGGACCGGGTGCGGCGTCGCTCATCCGCCCTTCTTCACGCAGTCGTGGCACGACGCGCAATGCCGGGAGCCGCGCACGAACGCCTCGCGGGCGAGGTCGCCGTGCGCGAGGCGGGCCTCGAGACCGACCTGCATCAGCCACGACTCGGCGTCGAGCGCCTTGCGGGCGAACCCCGGCGTCGAACGGTCCTCGAGCGCGCCATAGCCGAGGCGCATGCCCGCGGCTGCCGCATTCGCGGCATCGGCCGCCGCGCGCAGGTCGGACCCCACACCGTCGACGAGGATCCTGCGCAACCGATCGTGATGGGTGCCCACGTCGAGCATGGTGCTCCGCCACGAGGGTTGCGCCGTCTCCGCGATCGGTGCCGGAGCCGGGGGCGGCGGCGCGTCGGGGGAAGAGCACGCGGGGAGCAGCAGCGCGCCGAGGAGCAGGAATCGACGGTCCATCGCGGCGAACTCTAGCCGCGAGGGCGGCAGTCAGCGAGCGAGTCCGGCGCGCGCGAGCAGGGGCGGCAAGGCACTCGCGGCCGCGGCGCGGACCTTCTTCGGGTCGTAGCGCAGCAGGGTGTGGTCCGCCTTCACGAACTCGCCGCCGCAGAGAACGGAACGGACGTGGCGCTCGTCCGCGGCGTACACCAGCGCGGGGGCGATCGACGGCGGTTCTTCGCCGGTCGGCACGTGCAGCAGCGGGTCGTCGAGCGCGATCAGTACCACGTCGGCGCGCAGACCGGGGCGGAGGCTGCCGACCTCATCGTCGAGGCCGACCGCGATCGCACCGCCGCGCGTCGCGAGCCACAGCGCCTTCTCCGCGCGCAGTATGCCGGGTCCGGCCGCGTGGCACTGCAGCAGCGCCGCCTGCCGCAACTCCGTCAGCATCGACAGGCGATCGTTGCACGGCGCGCCGTCGGCGCCGATCGCGATGCGGAGGCCGAGCCGGAGGTATGCCGGGATCGGTGCGACGCCGGAGCCCAGTTTCAGGTTCGTGCTCGGGCAGTGCAGGACCGCGGTCTTCGTCGCGCGCAGCAGATCGCGTTCGCGCGCGGTGGTGTGCACACAGTGGGCGAGCGAAGTCGTGTCGCCGAGAAGACCCTGGTCGTGCAGCACCTCGATGTAGTCGCGGCCGCAGCGGGCGCGCACGACCTTCACTTCGTCGGGATGTTCGGCGGCGTGGGTGTGCACCCGCAGCCGGCACTGCTTCGCGAGCGCCGCGGCGTCCCGCGACAGGCCGTCGCTGCACGACAGTACGAAGCGCGGCGCGACCGCGATCGACAAGCGGCCGTTGCGGCCGTGGAACTGGCGCCACAGCGCTTCCGTGCGCGCGAGGTTGTCGGCGGCGGACGTCGGCAGTCCTGCGGGCACACCGCCGTCGGTTTCGTCCATCAGGCAGTTGCCGACGATCGCGGTGATGCCGGCCGCGATCGCTTCTTCGCACGTGACCTCGGTGTGCCGCACCGACTCCATCGTCTGCACCGTCGTCGTGCCGCCCGCGAGCAGTTCGGCGAAGGTCAACTGCGCGCTCGCCCGCGTGGAGGCCGCGTCGTGCGCGTGTTCGAGTGGCCAGATGCGCTGCTGCAGCCAGGGCAGCAGCGGAAGGTCGCACGCCAGCCCGCGGAAGAGCGTCTGCGTGCAGTGCACGTGACCCTGCACGAACCCGGGCAGTGCGAGGTTGCCCTTGCCGTCGACGGTGCGTTCGCCGGCTCGCGGCGCGAGGTCGCCGATGCCGACGATCCGGTCGCCGCGGATGCGCATGCTTCCGCGGCGGACGTGTCCGAGCGGTGCGGGGTCGGGACCGTCCATCGGCACCAGCACGACGTTCTCGAGCAGCCAGGTCGCGTCGTTCGTCACGGATTCTCGAGCACGCGGATCGAGCGTGCGCCCGGCAGGATCTCGGCGACCGTGGGCACGCGGCCGTCGTCCTGCGCGTACGCCCGCAGCCGGCAATGCACGCGCACGGCGGTTCCGGGTGAGTAGGCGAACCAGCGGTCGGAGCCGTCGAAGAGCTCGGCCGACGGCGCGGGGTCCAGTTCGAGAGTGCGGACCACGAGCGCGCGTGTGGTCGACGGGAGCGGAAGGCGACCGTCGTCCGCGACGACGAACTCGGCGGCGAGTTCGTGGTCGACGAACTCCGGGTACCACGCCGGTGGAACCGTCGAACACGCCGCGAGGGCGATCAGGAGGACGGGTACGGTCGCGCGTTTCCCCGCGCGAGGTCGATGGGTCGGTGCAGGCGATCGGGCTAGCATTGCGGCGATGGCGGGTGTGGCCGTGCGCGCCAATCTACTGTGCGTCACTTGGTCCGCGGCACGCGGCCACGTGTTCTTGTTCGACCTCGAGTCCCGTCGCCCGATGTCGCGATGGGTGATGCCGGTGTGCGAACGCGGGTGGTCCGACGCGGCGGGCGTGGCGATGGATGCGCACTTCCACCTCTTCGTCGCCGACCCGCACAACGGACGGGTCCGCCACTTCAGCGCGTTCGGCCGCCACCTCGGCGACCTCGGCCTCGCGGGCCCGAGCATCGGCGACGCCGTGCAGGATCGGCCCGGCGTGCTGGATCGCCCTCACGCGGTGGCGCTCGTCGACGACATGGTCCTCGTCGGCTGCGGCGACCGCGCGCGGCGCCGCGGTGTGCAGCGCTTCGCGCGGAACGGCGCCGTGTTGCGCCCGCTCGCGTCGGGCGGCGACGTCGAGGCGACCTTCGGCGCGCCGCGCGGGATCCACGTCGACCAAACGGGCATCTGGGTCGCCGACACCCTGCGGGGACGACTGCAGCGGTTCCGCCGCGACGGTACGTTCGTGGCGCACGTGCCTCTCGAACGCAACGGCGGCGCGGCCCGGCCGGTCGCCGTGCTGCGGCTGCCCGACCGTGGCTTCCTCGTCGTCGATCGCGGCGACGAGCCGGGGGTGTTCGCCACAGGCGAACTCGGCGAGTCGACGAACGCGGCTTTGCCGATCGCAGAGCACGTCGTCGACCCCGTGGCGCTCGCCGCGGACGAGCGCGGACGGGTCTACGTGCTCGATCGCGGCGGCGAGCGCGTCGTCCGCTTCGGCCGCGACCTGGCGTTCGACAGTGTCGTGGTGGATCTCGAAGAACACCTCGACGACTACGAGCCGCAGCCGTGACGACCGCCGCCGTCCGCGTGTGCAAAGAACTGGCGAAGCGCGCTTGCGCCGAGCCGCGTAGCCGCTAAGAGTTCACGCGCTGTCAGTGGTCGTCCACATCGACCGGTCAGCCACTTGCGCGCGCTCGACGAATTCCCTGTGGAGAACGGTCCACGCGACCTTCGCCACGGAACCCGAGCCCGCCCGGTGGGGTCGGTGTGAGCGGCACGGCAGCACTCGTCCTCTGTTCGTGTGTTCTGTTCCGTGGCTGATCGGGCGGTGCGGTAGGCGAAGCGGCTCGGGTCTCATCCCGCGCCGGCGCCCCGGGCTGGCCGGCGCCGTTGGAGGGGTCCGTGGATCGAATTCGCATCCGGGGTGGTCGCGGCCTGCGCGGCACCGTCCGCGTCTCTGGTAGCAAGAACGGCGCACTGCCGATCCTCGCTGCGTCGCTGCTCGTCGATGGCCCGATCCGGCTCACGAACATGCCGCGGCTCACCGACGTCGAGAACCTGCTGCGGATTCTCGGGAAGCTCGGCGTGGTGCATCGCTGGTTCGAAGACGGGGTGCTCGAACTGGAGGCGAAGGACAAGACCGTCTACACGGCGCCCTACGACTTGGTCCGCACGATGCGCGCGAGCTTCGTCGTGCTCGGCCCGCTGTGGGCGCGCCGCGGCGTT
>CAZIFB010000080.1:16589-17495 GCA_964538915.1 uncultured candidatus Brocadiaceae bacterium
CTACGTCACGATCAGCGGGCGCCCGAGCGGCGGTCCGGTGTTCCTCGGCGGCAACATGGGTTCGACCGTGCTCGGCACGGCGAACGTGCTCATGGCCGCGACGCTTGCGAAGGGCACGACGTACCTCGAGTCCGCGGCGATGGAGCCCGAGATCGAGGATCTCTGCCACTTCCTGAACGCGTGCGGCGCGAAGATCAGCGGCATCGGCAGCCACCTGCTCGTGATCGAGGGCGTCGACACGCTGCACGGGTGTGAGTGGCGGATGATTCCGGATCGCATCGAAGCGGGCACGTTCCTGTGCGGCGCGATCATGTTGAACAGCGATGTCGTCGTGCAGGACTGCAACCCGATGCACCTCCTCGCGGTGATCGATCGCATGCGCGCCGCCGGCGCCAATGTCGAACTCGGTCGCGACTACATTCGTGCGATGCCGACGCCGTCGGGGCGCTTGCGCGCGGTCGATGTGACCACGATGGCCTATCCGGGCTTCCCCACCGACCTGCAGGCTCAATTCATGGCGCTGATGGCGCGTGCGGACGGGGTCTCGGTGATCACGGAGAAGATCTACCCCGAGCGCTTCATCCATGCGGCCGAGCTGCAGCGCCTCGGTGCGCGCATCCGCCGCGAGGGACCGAGTGCGATCATCGAGGGCATCGAGGAGCTGCGCGGAGCACCGGTAATGGCAAGCGATCTTCGCGCGTCCGCCAGTCTCGTGCTCGCGGGCCTGGTTGCACGTGGGGCGACCGATGTGCGGCGCGTCTACCACATCGATCGGGGCTACGAGCGGATCGAGCAGAAGCTGCAGCACATTGGCGCCGACATCGAACGCATCAGCGAAGGCTAGGAGCTGGTGCTTTGAGTGGATCACTCGCCGCCGCCGAGTGAAGTCGCCCCGCCCGCCGTTGA
>CAZIFB010000081.1:0-17457 GCA_964538915.1 uncultured candidatus Brocadiaceae bacterium
CGAGCGACGTCTACAGCAAGAACATGCTGACGAAGCTCAAGGTCCCGTACGTCGTGCACAACGGCAAGCTCGTGGTGATCGGCGAGGCCGCGTTCGAGCTGGCCAATGTGTTCGGCCGCGAGACGCGCCGGCCGATGTGCGACGGCCTGATCAGCCCCAACGAGCAGGACGCGCTGCCGATGATGAAGATGATCATCCAGAAGATCCTTGGTGAGCCGCGCGTGCAGGGCGAGAACTGCTACTTCTGCGTGCCCGCACCCTCGCTCGACGTCGACAACAACGTCGTCTACCACCAGGGCCTGTTCGAGAGCCTGATCAACAAGCTCGGCTACAAGGCGCACGCGGTCAACGAGGCCCACGCCGTCGTGTTCGCGGAGCTCGCCGAGCAGGACTTCACCGGCATCGGGCTGTCGTTCGGCGGCGGCATGGCGAACGCCTGCATCACCTACAAGTCGATCCCGTGCGTGTCGTTCTCGGTCGCGCGCGGCGGCGACTGGATCGACAAGAACGTCGCCAACGTGCTCGGCTGCCCGCGCAGCAAGGCGACGCACATCAAGGAGCGGGGCATCGACATCCGCGACCCGAAGAGCCGCGAGGAAGAGGCGGTCGCGATCTACTACCGCAGCCTGATCTCGTACGTGCTGCAGAACATCAAGTCGCGCTTCGAGTCCGGCCAGAACATGCCGAGCTTCAACACGCCGATCGACATCGCCTGCGCTGGCGGCACGTCGATGGTGGGTGGCTTCATCGAGGTCTTCCGCGACGAGTTCGCGAAGATCGACTTCCCGATCCCCGTCGGCCGCATCTTCCGCAGCGAGGAAGCGCTGACCGCGGTCGCGAAGGGCTGCCTCGTCGCAGCGGCGATCGGCGAAGCCTGAGCCGATCCCTTCGGCAGGACCTCCGTGGGCGGAGCCCGATGCTCGGGCTCGGCCCACGCGTCGTTTCCAGGGAAACCGGCGAGGGATCCCTGTCCGCGTGACTCACGCCGACGTGGCGACGAGGCCGCGAGAGGCCGCGAAGACGGCGGCGAAGATCGCGGCCAGTGCGTCGGGCGCGAACCCGTCGGGGGGCAGGTCTCGCAGCACGGCGGCGAGCATGCGCTGTTCGCGTTCTGCGTCGACAGCCGCGATGCCGCGGGCGCTCTTCACCGCCCCGATGCGCCGCACGAGGCGAGCACGTTCGTGCAGCACCGCGGCAAGGCGCCGGTTGCAGACATCGATGGCGGCACGAATACGTTCGAGTTCCCCTTCGTCTTGCATGGTGTCCGAACCGGGCGCGGATTGCGGCGCCGTGAGTGGCGGGATACTACCGTCGCCCCGTGTCCGATCGTTCGCGCAAACCCGAAGTGCTGGCCCCGGCCGGCGCGATGCCGCAGCTCGTGGCCGCGCTGCGCAACGGTGCCGATGCCGTCTACTTCGGTCTGCAGGACGGCTTCAACGCGCGCGCCCGTGCGGCGAACTTCGCCCTCGCCAGTCTGCCCGCGATCGTGGCCCGTATCCACCGGGCCGGTGCCCGGGCGTACGTGACCCTGAACACGCTCGTCTTCGAGCCCGAACTGCCGGCACTCGAGAAGGTCCTGCGCGCGATCGCCGCTTCGGGCGTCGACGCATTGATCGTGCAGGATCCGGCGGTGTGCCTTCTGGCCCGAGCGGTGTGCCCCGCGCTCGAACTGCACGCGAGTACGCAGATGACGATCGCGGAACCGGGGGCTGCGCCGTTCGCGGCGGCGCTCGGGGTCACGCGCGTCGTGGTTCCGCGCGAGCTGTCGGTCGACGAGATCGCGGCGTTCGCCGCCGGCACCGACCTCGAACTCGAAGTGTTCGTGCACGGCGCCCTTTGCGTCTCGTGGAGCGGCCAGTGCCTCACGAGCGAGGCGTGGGGCGGTCGGTCCGCGAACCGCGGCCAGTGCGCGCAGAGCTGCCGCATGCCGTACGACGTGGTCGTCGACGGCGAACGGCGCGACCTGGGTGACGTTCGCTACCTGCTGAGTCCGAAGGACCTCGCCGGCGCCCGTGCCGTGCCGGAGCTGCTCCGCATCGGCGTGCACGGTCTCAAGATCGAAGGCCGGCAGAAGGGGCCGCAGTACGTCGCGACGGCGACGGGCGGCTACCGGCGCTGGGTCGACGCCCTCGCGTCCGGGGTCGAACGCAAGGAAGCGGAGCGGCAGCTGGCGAACGACCTGCTCGCGATGTCCCTGTCGTACACACGCGGGTTCTCGGACGGGTTCTTCGGCGGGAGCGACCACCAGACGCTCGTCGAGGGCCGCTTCCCGAAGCACCGCGGTGTGTTCGTCGGGCGCGTCGCCCGCGTCGTCGGCGACAGCGTCGTCGTTCGGCCCGATCCCGCGGGACGGCCGTGGACCGGGGGCCTCGCGATGGATCGCCGACCCGACGCGCCGACCGGCGACCGCAGTGTCGACCTGGCAGCCGCGGGCTCCGCCGCACCGCTCGAACTGCGGCCGGGCATGGGCGTCGTCTTCGACCAGGGCGATCCGGAGAGCTCCGACGAGCCGGGCGGCGCCTTGTTCGCGGTGGAGGCGAGGCCGGGCGAACTGCGCCTCGGCTTCGGTCGTCCAGGTCCCGACCTGTCGCGCGTGCGCCCAGGCGACCGGGTGTTCGCGACGAACGACCCGTTGCTCGCGGTCTCTGCGCAGCGCGATGCGCGCGAGGACGCGGCCGAACCTTCGGGGCGCAACGCGCTCGACCTCTTCGTCGAAGGTGCGGCGGGCGAACCGCTGCGGGCCCGCGCGGTGTGCCGCGGTTTCGTCGTCGAAGCCGCGACGCCGTCCGCGCTCCAGCCCGCACGCGGCGCCGGCCTCGACGACGCGCTGCTGGTCGAGAAACTGGCCGCGTTCGGCGGAACGCCGTTCCGGCTCGAGCGGCTCGACACGACCCGCCTCGCGCGCGGTCTCCACGTGGCCGCGAGCGAACTGAAGGAGCTTCGTCGCGAACTCGTCGCGCGATCGTTGCCGCTCCTCGAACGTGGGCCCGCACGGGCGGTCGATCCGCGGCCGGCGATCGAGCGTGTTCGTGCGCAACGCGCTGTGCCGCCGGCGCCGGCCGGCGAAGCGCTCGTGGTGCCGCTGGTGCGCAGCGAAGAACAACTCGATGCCGCGATCGCCGCCGGCTGTCGCGAGGTCGAACTCGACTGGATGGAGTTCACCGGTCTCGGCAACGCGGTCGGGTGCGCGCGCAAGGCCGGCGCCGCGGTGACGATCGCCACGACGCGGATCGGCAAGCCCGGCGAAGAGGCGCTGGTCGAACGCATCCGCCGTCTCGAGCCCGACGCCGTGCTCGTGCGGCACACGGGCGCCCTGATGCGTTTCCTCGCGTTCCGCGCCGCCGGCGACCGAACGCGACTGCACGGCGACTTCTCGTTGAACGCCGCCAACTCGCTCACGACGAACCACCTGCTCGGGCTCGGGCTCGACACCGTGACGGCGTCGTTCGATCTCGACGAGCGCCAGCTCTTCGCGATGGCCGCACACGTGCCGACAGGCCGCCTCGCCGTCGTCGCGCACCATCGCATCCCGACGTTCCACACGGAGCACTGCGTCTACTCGCACCTCCTCAGCAACGGCCGCGACTTCCGTTCCTGCGGCCGCCCGTGCGAGCGGCACCGGCTGGCGCTGCGCGATCACACCGGCCGCGAGCACCCCGTCATCGTCGACGTCGGTTGCCGCAACACGGTCTTCCACCACGAACCGCAGCAGAGTTCGGCGTGGGCCGCCGGTCTCGTTGCGGCCGGGGTCCGGCGCTTCCGCGTCGAGTTCGTGCGCGAAGACGGTGCGACCGTCGGCAACGTCGTGGCGGCCTGGCGCGACCTGCTCGCGGGTCGCTGTGATCCCGCGACCCTCGCGCGGCGCACCGGTGCGATGAGTCAGTTCGGCGTGGCGCAGGGCGGCATGGCGCTGCTCGCCGAATGACGGGTCACTGCGGGCGAGGCCCCGCCCCGGTCGCCGGCGGGTTCTGGCCGAGGCGATGGAGGAGCAGGCAGTAGCTCGAGCCGAACGCACAGGCGGCGTGCCACGTGGTTCGGAGCGCCCAGGGCGTCTCGCTCGGGACCATGGTTTCCGCCAGCGTTTCGCCGACGCCGCCCACGACGAGCGCCATGACGCCGACGATCGCGGCCGCGAGCGCGGCGACGGTGGCCGGATTGGAGTCCGGCGGCAGGCGCGGCGGCGGCCGGCCGCGGCGGAGGTTGCGTTCGATCGCTGCGAGGCCGACTGCGCCCGCGATCACGATGGCCCACTCGCCGCTCGTCAGGTCGTACGAGCGGAAATGCGCGATGCCGGCGATCCACAGCACCGCGATCGCGGTGGGGCAGAGCGACAGGATGCGGCGGAACCAGCGTGGCGACATCGGGTGAAGGCGGGCCGACCATCGTGAGACCGCGGGCGCGGCGTTGCCAGCGTCGAACATCGCCCTTCCCCGGGTCGGTCGCGTTCCGTAGCTTCTGCGGTTCGCAGCAGAACGCCGCATGAAGGTACTCGTCGTCGGATCCGGTGGTCGTGAGCATGCCCTGTGCTGGAAGATCCGGCAGTCGCCTTCGTGCACGCGGCTGTTCTGCGCGCCGGGCAACCCCGGCGTCGCGAAGGTCGCCGACCGCGTCGACATCGCCGCCGACGACATCCAGGGGCTCGTGCGGTTCGCGGTCGCCGAGAAGATCGATCTGACGGTGGTCGGGCCCGAGGCGCCGCTGTGCGCGGGCATCGTCGACGAGTTCGAGAAGCAGAAGCGCCTGTGCTTCGGTCCGAACAAGCTCGCCGCGGAGATCGAGGGCAGCAAGGCGTTCGCGCGCGAGCTGTGCCGTCGCCATCGCATCTCCGGGCCCGACTTCTGGACCTTCGAGGACCATCTGCTCGCGCGGTCGTTCCTCGACAACCGCGAAGACGGGCCGATCGTCGTCAAGGCGTCCGGACTCGCTGCCGGCAAGGGCGTCGCGGTCTGCAAGAACTCCGAGGAGGCGAAGGTCGCCGCCGCCGAGTGCCTCGAGAAGGGGCGCTTCGGCAAGTCGGGAGCGACGGTGGTGTTCGAGGAGTTCCTCGAGGGCACCGAACTGTCGCTGATCACGCTCACCGACGGCCACACGATCGTCCCGCTCGAACCGGCCCGCGACCACAAGGCGGTGCGCGACGGCGACCAGGGCCCGAACACCGGGGGCATGGGGGTGGTGACGCCGGTGCCCGTGATGCCGCGCATGGCGCAGCAGGTCGAGTCGCAGATCGTGTTCCCGACGGTTCACGCGATGAACCGCGAAGGACGCCGCTACCGCGGCTTCCTCTACTCCGGGCTGATGCTGACGACGCAGGGGCCGCGCGTGCTCGAGTACAACTGCCGCCTCGGCGACCCGGAGACGCAACCGCTTCTCCTGCGCCTGCGCAGCGATCTCCTGCCGTTGCTGCTCGCGACGGCGGAGGGCAAGCTCGAGACGCAGAAGGCGCCCGAATGGGACCCGCGCGTCGCCGTGTGTGTCATCGCCTGCAGCGCGGGCTACCCGGGCGACTACAAGACGGGTGTCCCGATCTTCGGTCTCGATCGGGTGCCGACCGGCGACGACCTGCAGGTTTTCCATTCCGGCACCGCGCAGAAGGGCGGTGACCTGGTGACCGCGGGTGGTCGCGTGCTCGCGGTGACCGCGCTCGGGGCCGACGTCGCCGCCGCGCGCAAGCGGGCCTACGACGCGCTGCGATCGATCGAATTCGCCGGGATGCACTACCGGACCGACATCGGGCTGCGCGCGTGAGCCGGTCGTTCGCACCGCTGTCCTCTGCCGCCGTGGCCGGGAGCGCGGAGCGATGAGGCCCGAGCAGGAGCAGCGTGTCGTCGAGCAGCGCCTGCGCGGCAGCGGATTCCGCTGGACGAACCAGCGCGCGCTGATCGTCCGTACGGCACTGGCGACGCACGAGCACTTCACCGCCGAGGAACTGCTCGACCGCTGCCGACGCGTCGATCCGCGCGTGTCGCGAGCCACCGTCTATCGGACGCTCGCGGTGCTCGAGGATGCGGGGTTCGTGGAAGGCCTCGACACCGGCGACGGCGGGCGCCGTTTCGAACACGTCATCGGGCACGCGCACCACGACCACATGGTGTGCTCGTCCTGTTCGCGGATCTTCGAGTTCGTCGACGAAGAGCTGGAGCGCAGGCAGGAGGCGGCGGCGAAGCGGATCGGCTTCCGCATCGAACGCCACAGTCTCCGGATCCACGGCGTGTGCCGCGACTGCCAGCGCAGCAAGAAGGAGCGCTGACGTGGCCGTTCCGGAGCGGGTGCTCGTCGTCGACGACGAGCAGGATCTCGCCGAGTCGTGCACGTGGTTCCTGAAGCGCGCCGGTCTCGACGCCGAATGTGCGACGTCCGCGCAGCAGGCGTTGGATCTGATGGCGAAGGCGCCGTTCGCACTCGTGGTGACGGACGTGCGGATGCCGAGGATGTCGGGCATGGAACTGCTCGGCGCGATCAAGTCGCGCGATCCCGACGTCGAGGTGCTGCTGCTCACGGGCTACCCCGACCTGCAGACTGCCGTCGCGGCGATCAAGCAGGGCGCGTTCGACTACCTCGCGAAACCCTACGCGGAGAAGGACCTGCTCGATCGCGTGCAGAAGGCGCTCGCGCACCGGCGCATGAAGGACCGGAACGAAGGGCTGAAGGAACGCCTTCGCTCGGGGCCGTCCGGCCGGCTCCTGATCCACCGCTCGCCGGCCTTCGCTGCGACGATCGCGATGCTCGAACGCGCCGCGCGCACGGATGCGTCGGTGCTGCTGCTCGGCGAGAGCGGCACCGGCAAGGAACTGCTGGCGCACCATCTGCACGACACCAGTGTGCGTGCCGGGCGCCCGTTCGTGCCGGTCGACTGTGCGTCGGTGCCGACCGACCTTTTCGAGAGCGAGATGTTCGGGCACGTGAAGGGTGCGTTCACGGGCGCCTCGAACGACAAACTGGGCCTCTTCCAGGTCGCCGACGGCGGCACGCTGTTCTTCGACGAACTCGCCGAGCTGCCGATCGGCTTCCAGCCGAAGCTCCTGCGCGCGATCCAGGAGCGCTCCGTGCGGCCCGTCGGCAGCAGCGGGCAGGTCCAGGTCGACGTCCGCATCGTCGCAGCGACGAACCGCAACCTGCAGCGCGAGGTCGACGAGGGTCGGTTCCGCGCCGACCTCTTCTACCGCCTCGACGTCGTGCGGATCGAAGTGCCGCCGCTGCGCGAACGCGCTGGCGACGTCGATGCCCTGGTCGAACACTTCGTCCGCCGCTTCGGTGATCCGGTCGGCATCCGCGGGGTGGCGTCGGACGCCGCCGAGGTCCTGCGCGCGTACCACTGGCCGGGCAACGTCCGCCAGCTGCGCAACGCGATCGAGCGTGCGTGTGCGCTCGGTCACCCGCCCGACCTGCGGCTCGACGACCTGCCCCCCGAGTTGTCGACCGCCACGGCGTCGCAGCCCGCGGCGGACACCGCGGTCGGCGGGACCTTCCAGGAGATGAAAGCCCGTCGCATCGCCGCGATGGAGAGCAGCTACATCGAAGGGCTCTTGAAGAAGCACCGCGGCAACGTCACGCACTGCAGCGAAGAGGCGGGCATGACGCGTAGCGCGTTCCAGAAGCTGATGCAGAAGTACGGCATCCGCAGCAGCGACTTCCGCGGCTGACCGCGGCGCCGGGAAAAACTGCTGCCGCGCAGCCGTCCCCCCTTGCCTGGGGTCGGTGCGCGACAGCCGTCTCGTCTCGCCCACGGATGCGCCGAAGGCTTTCGGGCACTGCCATCTTTCTCGACGGAAAAACCTGGCAGGCGGCCCGTCGCGACGACGCATTCGTGGTCGACCCGATGGCACCCGTCCATGGCTATCCCGATCGCGACTCCGTTGCCGTCCGCACCTCGCACAGGGGGGGCGTGCCTGTTCCCGCTAGACTGTCCGGATCGCGCACGAAGTTCGCGCGGCCCCGTCCTTGCGGGACGCAGCGTCCGAACGATGGACTCGACGCCCAAACGAGAATCGACCGGCGACGGACTGCCCGACTCCTGGACGGTCAGCGCGCTGTACGACGAGATCCGGCGGCTGGCCCGCGGGATGATGCGCCGCGAGCGCGCGGACCACACGTTGCCGCCGACTGCGCTCGCGAACGAGGCCTATCTGCGGCTGATCGGGCGCGAAGGACAGACGTGGAAGGACGGCAACGAACTGCTCGCTGCGGCGATCACGACGTTGCGCCGCATCCTCGTCGAACACGGCCGGCGACGACTGCGGCACAAGCGCGGCGGTGGTGCTGCGCGCGCGGCGATCGACACCGACGAACTCCCTGCGGCTGCCACCGACGAACGGGTGGTCGCACTCGACGAGGCCCTGCAGCGACTCGCGGACTTCGACCCCGGCAAGGCGAAGCTCGTCGAACTGCGCTTCTTCGGCGGCCTCGGGGTGGAGGAAGCGGCCGCGGTTCTCGGCATCTCGCCGCGCACGGCCGCGCGGGACTGGCGCGTTGCTCGCGCGTTCCTGCAGGCGGAACTCGGTGCGGAGGTGGATCGCGATGACCTGGAGTCGTGAGCGCTGGGCCCGGATCGAAGAGGTCTTCCACCGCGTAGCCGAAGCCGGTGCGGATCGGCGGACCGCGGTGCTCGACGCGGCGTGTGCCGACGATCCGGACTTGCGCCGCGAGGTTGCACGCCTCCTCGACGCCGACCAACCCGCCGACAACGGCGTTCTCGATGCGGGCATCGGCGTGGCGCTGCACGGTCACGATCCGCTGATCGGCCGGCGCGTCGGTGCGTTCGAGCTGGTGGAGCGCATCGCCGAAGGCGGCATGGGCACCGTCTACCGCGCGGAGCGCCGCGGCGGCGACTTCCGTCAGGAGGCCGCGGTGAAGGTGCTGCGACTCGGCCTGTCGACGCCGGCGATGCGGGAGCGGTTCGTGCGCGAACGCCAGGCGCTGGCCCGCCTCGTGCATCCGAACGTCGCGCGCCTCTACGACGGGGGCGGGACGGACGACGGCCTCCCCTACATCGCGATGGAACTGGTCTCGGGTGTCCCGATCGACGGCCACTGCGACCAGCGTCGTGCATCCGTACGCAGCCGGCTCGAACTCTTCGTCGCCGTCTGCCGCGCCGTCGACCACGCGCATCGCAACCTGATCCTCCACCTGGATCTGAAACCGAGCAACGTGCTGGTGGACGAGAGCGGAGCACCGAAGCTCGTCGACTTCGGAGTCGCGGCGCTGTTGCAGGACGTCGCTGCCGGCGCCGATGCCGCGGTGGCCGTGACCCGGAACCGGCCGCTGACGCCGGAGTACGCAAGCCCGGAACTGTTGCGCGGCGAGCCGGTCGGTGTCGCAGCCGACGTGTGGTCGCTCGGCGCGATGCTCTACGAGCTGTTGACCGGGGCTCGCGCGTTCCGACCGACGAGCAGCGACCTCGAAACGGCGCGCGTGGTCTGCGAGACCGAGGTCGTGCGGCCGAGCGCGTCGTTCGGCGGCGGCGACGATGCCGTTGCGCGGGCCGCGGCGCGATCGGCGACACCCGGCGAACTCACGCGAACGTTCCGTGGCGACCTGGATCGCATCGTGCAGAAGGCGATGCGCAAGGACGTTGCGCAGCGATACGCCTCGTGCGCCGCGCTCGCCGACGACGTCGAGCGCTACCTCGGCGGATTCCCGATCCTCGCGCGGGACCCGAGCCTCGGGTACCGCGCGTGGAAGTTCGCGGGCCGCAACCGTCTCGGCGTGGCGGCGGCGCTCAGCGTGCTGGTCGCGCTCGTCGGCGGACTCGCAGCGACCCTGCAGATGGCCACCGTCGCCCGCGACGAGCGCGACGCCGCCGCGTTGGCGCGGCAGGAGGCCGAGCGCGAACGGGACCGGGCCACGGAGGCGAGCGCGCGCGCGGCTGCCGAGACCGCGCACGCCCGCATCGAGGCCACGTCGAACCACGAGGTCGCGGAGTTCCTCGGCGACACGTTCCTGTCGAGTCAGTTTCTCGTCGATGCGACGCAGCGCGACGCCGCCGTGGCCACGATCCGTCGCCGGGCCGAGCAGGTGCGGCGGCAGCGGGCCGACGACCCGCACCTGTGCGCGAACCTGCTCCATGCGCTCGGTCGCTCGCTCGTGCGCGTGGGGGCGTTCGCCGAAGCCGAGAGCCTGTTGAAGGAAGGCGCCGCGATCCGCCGCGAACACTTCGGTCCGGACAGCCTGGAGAACGCACTCAGCCTCGGGGCCCTGGGCCGTCTGTGGTACCTGACGGGCCGCCTCGACGAGGCGGCCACGGCGCTGCGCGAAGCGTACGAGCTGCACCGCGGCCGCCCGCACGACGTGCACACGGACCTGGCGCTGGCGGCGAACGACCTCGCGGCCGTGGAGCGCGCCCTCGGCAACGTCGCGCGCGCGCGCGATCTGCATCGCGAGGCGCTGGCGCTGCGACGCGAGTCGGGCGAACCGGTGCTGGTTGCGGAGAGCCTGAACAACCTGGCGAACGCCGAGGCGGACCCCGCCGTCGCGCGTCAGATGCTCGAGGAGGCCCTGGTACTGCGCGAGAAGGTGCTCGGCTCCGACGATCCGCTCACGATCCAGTCGCGTACGAACCTCGCCGCGGCGCGTATGCAACAGGGAGGGTTCGCGGAGGCGCAGCCGCTGCTCGCCCTCGCGATCACCAAGGGCCGTGCATTGGGCACGCTCGGTGCCGAAGGCCTCGCCGTCGCGCTCCGGCTCGCGGCGATGTGCGAACTTCAGGTCGGGGACCCCGTCGTCGCGGAGACCCAGATCGAGGAGTCGCTGGCGCTCGATCGGCAGCGTCTCGGCGAGGGCAGCGTGCGGCTCGCGACTCCCCTCGAGATCCGCGCCAGGATCCGCGAGGGGCGGGGCCGTTGGCGCGACGCTGCTCACGACTGGAGCGAGGTGCTCCGGTTCCGCACGACGATGCTGCCGAAGCGCCACCGCTCGTTGCCGATGACCCGCTGCAGTCTCGGGACGGCCCTCGTGCGCGCCGGCGACGTCGACGCCGGACTCGCCGAGATCCGCGCCGCGAACGATGCCATCACCGAAAGCGACGCATCCGTCGGGGATCGACTCGACGCGGCGTTGCACCTCGCGCTCGCCGAAGAAGCCGCCGGCAACGTCGAGACCGCCGAGCGGCTGTTGCGCGACGCGGCGCGACGATGTGACGAGACTGCGGAAGCGAACGGCCGCCGCGAGGCCTTCGCGAACCACCTGCGCACCTTCCTGGAGCGCCATCCGAGCAGCGGCACCGGCCGCTGACGTCCTCCCTTCCGTCCCTTTCCCTCCTCCTCCATGAGTACCACTCCGTACCCATCGTGGCGCTTCGCGCCGTTCCTCCTCTGCCTTCTGTCTGCGCTCGCCGCGCCTGCCGGCGCGCAGACCGCGCGTTCCGGATGGTCGCCCGACCAGGACACACCCGGTCTCGGCGTCGGCGGCCGCGTCTTCTCGATGACGACGTGGGCCAACGAACTCGTCGTCGGCACCTACAAGTCACCGAGCGTCGACGGCATCGATGCGCCGCACATCGCCCGCTACGACGGCCTGCGCTGGCGCACGTTCGGCGCCGGCTTCGACCAGCCGGTCCGCTCGCTGCTGGACTTCCACGGCGTGCTCGTCGCCGGCGGGGAGTTCCGGTGGTCCGGGACCACGAACATCGAACACATCGCGTACTGGGACGGCGCGGTCTGGCGGCCGCTCGCGGCGGGTCTCGACGGGATCGTGTGGGATCTGTGCGAACACCAGGGCGAGCTCTACGCGGCGGGCGTGTTCACGTCGTCGGGCGGCGTCCCGGTCGGGCACGTCGCGCGCTTCGACGGTGTGTCGTGGCACCCGGTCGGGACAGGCACCTACTCCACGCTCGGGGATCCCGCGGTCTACGCGCTCGCGAGCGACGGCGCACAGCTGTTCGCCGGCGGGGAATTCACCGCGATGAACGGCGTGCCCGCGAGCCACGTCGCGCGCTGGGACGGATCGACCTGGCAGGGCGTCGGCGGCGGGCTGAACTCGTTCGGATACGGCGTCGTGCGCGACCTGCTGCTGCACGGTGGCCGCCTCTATGCGGCGGGCGCGTTCGGGGTCGCGGGCGGCGTGTCCGTGCGCGACGTCGCGGCGTGGGACGGAACCACGTGGGCGCGCCTGGGTCCGGACCTGACGAACCAGGTCTACGGCTCCGATGCCCGGTCGCTCTGCGTCTTCAACGGAGATGTGTTCGTCGGCGGGAGCTTCGACCTGGTTGGCGGTGCGCCGGCGCGGCGCATCGTGCGCCACGACGGCACCACGCTGCTCGCATGCGGCGGCCCGGTCCACGCAGAGGTCAATCCGGCGTCGGTGCTGGCGATGGTGGCGTGGGGCGGCCGGCTCTGGTGCGCCGGCGAGTTCCAGGCGATCGTGCAGCCCGGTGCACCCGAGTTCCCGGCGACGGCGTGCTTCCACGTCGCGTCGTTCGACGGGGCGCTGTGGGAGAGGCTCGGCACCGGCGACTTCGGCCTCGATGCGGAGGCCAAGGTCATCGGGACGTGGCAGGGCAAACGCGTCATCGGCGGCCGCATGAGCTACGCCGGCGCAGCCAACGCGACGGGGCTCGCGGTCTTCGACGGCGGGCAGTGGCAGCGGCTCGGCACGTTCTCCGGAACCGTGTGGGACGTGCTCGACCACCTCGGGGACCTCTGGGTCGCCGGGGACTTCACGCAGGTGAACGGCATCACCGTGAACGGCGTCGCGCGATGGGACGGTCAGCAGTGGCACGCACTCGCCAACGGCCCGAGTCCGTACGGCGCGCTCGCGATGGCCGTCTACCAGGGCCAGGTGCACGTCGGCACGATCGGCAATCCGAGGCGGTGGACGGGGACGACATGGCAACCGTTCGCGACGTCGATCTTCGGCGCGATCACCGAGATGCACGTGCACAACGGGCTGCTCTACCTGGGCGGCTCCACGCCGTTCATGTCGGGCGGCAAGAACCTGTTCCAGTGGGATGGCGCGAACCTGGCGGTGGTCGGCGGCGGCACCGACGCCGCGGTCGATGCGCTCGGCTCGTACGGCGGAGACCTCGTCGTGGGCGGCCGGTTCACGCAGGCGGGCGGCCAACCGATGCTGCACGTTGCGCGGTGGAACGGCAGCACGTTCCTCCCGCTCGGCGTCGGTCTGCCGGGCTCGACGGTCGCGGACTTCACGATCCTGCAGGGGGACCTCGTGGCCGCCGGCGATCTGCACGCGCCGCAGGGCGGTGACTACGTCGCGCGCTTCGACGGCGCGCAGTGGCGAGGCTTCGACGGCGGCGGCACGGACGGCTTCGTCTCGTCGGTGCTCGCGGACTCCGCCCGCGGGGAACTGTTCGTCGCCGGCTGGTTCCACCACGCCGGGGGCATCCCGTCGCCGAACTTCGCGGTGTGGCACGAACGGTTGCCCTGGTGGAACCTCGGCAACGGCACTCCGTCGCCCCGCCGCCCGCCGCGCCTCGAGGCGCTCTCGACGTTCGTCGCGGGTGAGCCGATGCAACTGCACGTGTCCAGCGCGGAGGAGAACACGCTCGCGATCCTCGGGTTCGGGACGGCGCGCATCGACGTGCCGGCGCTCGGCGTGACGATCGTGCCGAACCTCGACCTCGGCCTGTTCGCCGGCATCGCGGATCACCTCGGCCGGACGCCGTTCGACTCGACGTGGCCGGCGCTGCCGAGCGGGTTCCTCGTCTACGCGCAGGCGTTCTGCCTCGACCTTTCGATGCCGGAGCTGTTCTCCGCGACGAACGCGATCGCGCTGCAGCAGCCCTGATCGGTCAGGTGGCCTTCGGGACCGCGCGTCGTTCGCCGAGCAGCACGCTGGCCTTGCGCGGTCGCGGCAGCAGCGGGGCGACGCGCGTACCGATGTGCGCGACCGCCTCGCCGACGTCGTCCGTCAGCAGGATCCGGTCGATGTCGGCGGCGTTGATGGTGCCGTTCGTCACCATCGTCTCGCGCAGGAAAGCGATCAGCGGGCGCCAGTAGTCGACGCCCATGAGGACGAGCGGGAAGTCCTCGATCTTCTTCGTCTGGATCAGCGTCGCCGCTTCGAACAGCTCGTCCATCGTCCCGAACCCGCCGGGCAGCACGACGAAGGCGTAGCTGTACTTCACCAGCATCACCTTCCGGACGAAGAAGTAGCGGAACTCGACGAAGCGATCGAGGTACGGGTTCGGCTTCTGCTCGTGGGGGAGCGTGATGTTGCAGCCGACACTGAGACCGCCGACGTCGCGCGCGCCGCGGTTGGCGGCCTCCATGATGCCGGGCCCGCCACCGGTCAGGATCGTGAAGCCGGCCCGGGCCAGTTCGGCGCTCACCGAGCGCGCGAGCCGGTAGTGCGCGTGGTCTTCGTGGAAGCGCGCCGATCCGAAGACCGTGACGCACGGCGGCAGGAAGTGCAGCGCGCGGAAGCCCTTGATGAACTCGCCGAAGATGCGCACCGCGCGGCCGAATTCGGCGATGCGGCTGCGCGGGCCCGCGAGGAACTTCTTCTCCGCGGGATCGCGCGAACTCTTGCCCCAGTCGGGCGGTACTCGATTCGGGTCGGTCAAGCGCATCGTCGGTGCGGGCGGCGTCGCGGCGAGCAGCGGGTCGGGCGCGGCGAGGCGACCGGCGGTGCGAAGGCCATCACTTCTTCTTGCCGTCCTTCTTCTTGCCGCCGGCCATCATCAGGAGGCCGAGGAGGACGGCACCGCCGCGGATGCCCCACGCGGCGCCGTCGCCCCACGTGTTCATCCACTGGAGGAACTCGACGTCGACTTTCAGGAAATGGATCGCGAACAGCGCGATGCCGAACAACAACACGAGGAAGCCGAGGGCTCGCATCGCGTCACGATACACGCGCGGTGCGGCCGAGCAGCCTCAGCTCTCGGCTTTTGCCACCCTGACCATCTCGCGGAACACGACCATGCCGTCGCCGTCGAGTGGCAGGTCGCCGCGATCGAGCGTGGTCCGGCGCCACGCCGGCATGTGCGTCGGCAGGTAGCTGCGGTCGGGGTGAGGCATGACGCCGAGCACGCGGCCCGAGGTGTTGGTGAGGCCGGCGAAGCCGAGCGGCGCGCCGTTCGGGTTCCACGGGTACCGCTCGGTCGGCTGTCCCTTCTCGTCGACGTAGCGCAGCGCGGCGTAGCCTTCGTCCAGCAGCACCTTCTGCAGGTGCGAGTCGCGGGCGACGAGGCGGCCCTCACCGTGCGCCGCCGGCCAGCGCAGCGTGAGGCCGGCGGGCAGGAACGTGCAGCGCGACTTCTCCGTGCGCAGCGTGACCCAGCGGCACTCGTAGTGGTTGCTGAGGTTGTGGGTGAGCGTGACCTCTTCCTCGAGGCGGTTCTTCGTGCAGGGCAGGAGGCCGAGGCGCACGAGCACCTGGAAGCCGTTGCAGATGCCGAGCACGAGACCTCCGCGTTCGACGAAGCCGAGGATGCGGTCCCCGAGCCGTGCCTTCATCTCCTGGGCGAGCACCCGGCCGGAGCTGATGTCGTCGCCGTACGAGAAGCCGCCGGGCACGGCGAGCACGCCGAATCGCTCGAGGCGCTCCGGCGTCTCGAGCAGTTGCCGGATGTGCACGAACTCCGGCGCCCCGCCGGCGCGAGCGAACGCGTGCAGCGTCTCGCGTTCGCAGTTGATGCCGGGCGCGCGCAGCACGAGGACCTTGGGCGAAGTCATCGCGACACCTCCTGCAGCAACGTGCCGTCGAGGTCGAGCGGCCGTTTCCATGCGCGCTCGAGATCGGCGATCGGCACCCTGGCGACGGGCGCCCTGGCGCGGTGGAACACGAGGTCTCGGGCCGCGGTGAACTCACCGATCACTGCGAACGGCACCTGCTGCAGGTTCGCGCGCAGGTCGGCGAGGCGGTCGGGTGCGATCTCGAGCAGCAGGCGGCTCTGCGACTCGCTGAACAGCACCTGCTCGTCGCGCAGTGTGCCCTGGGTCGGGACCGCGGCGAGGTCGATCGTCGCGCCGAGCCTGCCGCCGATGCACATCTCCGAGGCGGCGGCCGCGAGGCCGCCCTCGCTGAGGTCGTGCGCCGACAGCACGCAGCCAGCGGCGATCGCGCGGTGCACGCCGCGCAGCACCGACGCGCCGAGCGCGTGGTCGACGCGGGGTACGTTCCTGCCGAGTTCGCCCTTCGTCTTGTACCACACGCTGCCGCCGAGTTCGTCCTTGGTGACCCCGACGAGCACGAGCAGCGAGCCTGTGCGTTTGGCGTCGGTCGTCAGCGTCTTCCTCACGTCGGGGATCACGGACATCGCGGTCACGAGGATGCAGCCGGGAATGCGGATCGTTCGGTCCTTCGCCTTGAACTCGTTGTGCAGCGAGTCCTTCCCCGACACGAACGGCGTGCGGTAGGTGATGGCGAGTGCGCACAGCGCGTCGGTTGCGCGCACGAGCTCGCCCAGCGCCTGCGGATCCTTGGTGCTGCCCCAGCAGTAGTTGTCGAGCACGGCCGTGTAGTCCGGATCGCCGCCGGCGGCGACGAGGTTGCGCATCGCTTCGTCGAGTGCGCACTCCGCCATCGCGGCGGGGTCGATGCGGCTGTAGCGCGGGTTGAGGCCGTTGCTGAGCACGACGCCGCGCGTGGAGCCGAGCTTCGGCGCCAGCACCGCCGCGTCGCTCGGGCCGTCTTCACGGACGCCGCAGAGCGGCTTGCCGGCGGATGCGGCCTGCACCTCGTGGTCGTACTGGCGCACGATCCACTCCTTGCTGCAGATCGCGTGGTCGGCCATGACGGCGAGCAGGGCGGCACCGAGATCGCCCGTGCCTGCCGACGCGGGTTCGCGGTGCGTCGGCGGCGTCCACGTCGCCTGCAGTGTGCGCGGCGGGAGCCCCTTGTGGAGGAAGTGCAGGTCGAGGTCCGCGTGCACCGCGCCGCCGAACTTCACGACGAGGCGGTTGTCGCCGGTGAACGTGCCGAGCACCGTCGCCTCGCACGCCTCTTCGCGGCAAACGGCGAGCAGGCGATCGAGCTTCGCCTTCGGGACCGCGAGCACCATGCGTTCCTGTGCTTCGCTGATCCAGATCTCCCAGGGAGCCAGACCCTGGTACTTGAGCGGCGCGGCTTCGAGGTCGACGACGGCGCCGAGACCCTCCGACATCTCGCCGATCGCAGAGCTGAAGCCGCCCGCACCGCAGTCGGTGATCGACGAGAACAGGTCTTCGTCGGCGCAGCGGAGGACGGCGTCCATCGCCTTGCGTTCGGTGATCGGGTCGCCGATCTGCACCGCTCCGGAGCTCAACGTCTCGCTTTCCGTGTGCAGTTCGAGCGAACTGAACGTCGCGCCGTGGATGCCGTCGCGGCCGGTGCGGCCGCCGAGCGCCACGATGACGTCGCCAGTGTGTGCCTGCTTCTTCGCGCGCGCGGTGGGCAGGATGCCGACGTTGCCGACGTAGACGAGCGGGTTGCCGACGAAGTTCTCGTCGAAGTGCACGCTGCCGTTCACCGTCGGGATGCCCATCGGGTTGCCGTAGTCGCGCACGCCGGCGACGACGCCCTTCA
>CAZIFB010000082.1:0-17349 GCA_964538915.1 uncultured candidatus Brocadiaceae bacterium
CCCTCGGTCGCGCGCTTCAGGTTCGGCGGCTCGAAGTGGTCGAGGTGCGCGGGGCGCTGCGGAAGCCGCGGCGCCGGCGCGGCGCCCTTCGTCCTCTGCGCGACCTTCGCGGTTGCCGGGCGCTTCATGGCCGGCTTCCGGGCGACGGCGCGCTGTGCGGCGGGCTGCGCCGCCGCGGGCCGGGCCGCGGCGGGACGCGCCGCTCTCGGAGCCGACAGTGGCGGTTTCGGCGCCGGGCGCACGAGCAGGCTTCCGAGGTCGGCGCGGTGTGCGTCGATCCACGTTCCCAGCAGGCGCGAGACGACGAACAGCGGCACCACGCACAGCGGGCCGACCATCGCGATCTGCACCCACACCGGGCGCCCGAACACGAGCCACGTGGCCAAGGCCGCGGGCGCGAACAGGAGCCACGCGACGGACACGAGTCCCGGGTAGCCGACGCCGCTGCGCGCGACACCGCGCAAGAGCGTCGTCGGCGACAGCGCACCGAGGTCCCCGCGCACCTGGCGCAGGGCCCACGCGAGCGGCGTGAAGAACGCGCCCACCAGCAGACCGGGGAGCGCCGTCGCAGCCGGTGCGCCGAGTGCGAGCGCGAGCAGCGACGGTACGAGCAGGGCGCCCAGCACGATGCCGGCGTCCGCGAAGAATCGACGCGCGTCCGCGACGAGTTGCCCGAACTCGGGCACGTTCGGGACATCGCCGACTCCCTGGCTGCTCGTCACGAGGATCTGTCGCCCCATGGCCCCGACGACGCCGAAGACCAGCAGGCCCGGCAACGCGGCGATCGCCGCGAGCAGGAACGGAGATCCCCCCGCCGTCAGCAATCCGCCGACGCCGACGACCAGCGGGAACGCCAGCGTCGTCATCAGCACGAGCAGCGGCATGTGCTGATGGAACAGGTACTGGAGTGCGTCGATCGCGTGGTCCTGGACCCGAGGCTTCGTGAGCCTCGGCGCACGGTCCTTGGAACGCGATCCGGCATTGCTGGCTGCCGGCGCCGCGGGATGTTCGTCGGCGCGTGCTTCGGCGTCGGCGACCGCGCCTGCGCGAGCGAGCTTCGAACGAACGAGCTGCTGCAAGACGGCGCCGCGGATGTGTCCGAGACAGTCGACTGCTTCGTCGGTGTGCCCGAGTCGCAGACTCACCTCCGCGAGTTCACGCCAGATTTCGTCGGAATCGAGACCGCGCTCGATTGCGCGATGCAGCGTTGCATAGCGCTGCTGCGGCGTCTCCTGCGGAGGAGTTGCATGGCTCTCCAGTTGCACGGGATCTCCTTTGGGTTCGTGTCGAGGAATCGGACGGACCGGCGCCAGGCGGAATCGGCGCGAAGACTCGCGACCTTGACCGTCCGGTCTCGCAGCGAGACATCGCCTGCAACGGAACGCGGTCAAGTCCGGCGACGCCCGCGGACGATGGGCTGCAGCGAGGCATCCCATGGGATCGGAGCTTTCGCGACTCGTCGTCTCCACGTCACTGCTCGCGGTGTGCGCGCTGGCGCAGAACACGACGGTGCCCGCCACGATGGACGGCATCGAGGGTGGCGGCGGCACGAGCATCCCGTTCGGCAGCAACCTCGCGTGCCGGTACCAGGCGCTGTACGACGCCGAGGAGCTGCCGTGGTCCGGGCCACGCGTCATCACGGGGATCTCGTTGCGCGCGGACAACACGCCGGCGGGCCAGGCGATGGC
This sequence comes from uncultured candidatus Brocadiaceae bacterium, assembly GCA_964538915.1. Classification (GTDB taxonomy): domain Bacteria; phylum Planctomycetota; class UBA1135; order UBA1135; family UBA2386; genus JAEUHQ01. The sequence goes on from CAZIFB010000082.1 coordinate 1,689, forward strand.
GGGCAAGCAGTTCCTCGACGTCTCGATCCTGATGTCGACGAGTCCGCGCAAGGCGGCGAACGCGAGCTCCACCTTCGCCGACAACTACGGCGTCGACGCGACCTGGGTCGTGAACCACCAGATCATGGCCCTGCCCGCGCAGCCGATCGTCGCGTCGGGCCCGCGCCCGGCGAACATCGACTTCACGTTCACCGTGCCGTGGGCCTACGGCCTGACTCCCGCGATCGGCACCGATCCCGCGCCGACGAGCCTGCTCGTCGAGATCTGGATCCACTCGCAGCCGAGCGGGGTCTACCGGATCGACAACCTCAGCAGCTGCACGGCGCCGACCGCGACGTTCGGCAACCAGGGGCCCGCCTGCGCCGTTCCCGGCAAACAGCCCGTTGCCCTCACGACGGACACGACGATGCTCGCCGGCAGTCCGTTTTCGTGGCACATCGCGAACGCGGATGCGAACGCGATCTTCTTCGTCGGACTCGCGACGTCGAGCACGGGTGGCTTCCTCGGTCAGGCCGCGTGGGCGTTGCCGATGCCGCTGTTCGATCCGGCCAATCCGTCGGTACCGTGGCCCACGTTCCCGTACCTCGGCTACTCGGCGCCCGACTGCTGGTTGAACATCGACCCGCTCCTGTGGCTCGGCGGTGTCTGCGATCCGACCGGTGTCGGCCAGACGAGCATCAACATCCCGCCGGGGCGCGAGTGGGTCGGCGTCAGCTACTACGCGCAGGCTCTCGTCGTCGCGCCTACCGCGAACCCCTTGCGCCTCATCACGTCCGACGGTCGCTACGCCACCGTCTGCGGGCCGCTCGGCGTGGCGCGCATCTTCTCCTTCTACAACACCACGACGGTGCCGCCGCAAACGCTGCCTCTCACGGGCTCGATGCAGGTCGGTGTCGGACCGGTCTTCGACGTGCACTGATCCCGCGTTGCGGCCCGCAGCAGCGGTCCCCGCGGCGAACGGGGATCCGTCCCTTGCTCCGTTCGTGGCGCGGCCCGACACTGGTCGGCCCACATGAAGGTCCTGCTCTGTCGGCCGCGCGGCTTCTGCGCCGGCGTCGAACGCGCGATCGAAACGGTCGAGCGCGCCCTGAAGAAGTTCGGTCGGCCGGTCTACGTCCGGCACGAGATCGTCCACAACAAGCTGGTCGTCCAGGACCTGGTCGACAAGGGCGCGGTCTTCGTCGACGACGTCGCCGACGTCCCCGCGGGCAGTCACGTGATCTTCAGCGCGCACGGCGTCGCGCCCGACGTCTTCGCGCAGGCGACGAAGCACCAGCTGCATTCGATCGACGCGACGTGTCCGCTCGTGACGAAGGTCCACGTCGAGGCGCGGCGGTTCGCCGCGCGCGGCCTCACGATCCTGCTGATCGGCCACGAGGACCACGTCGAGGTCGAGGGCGTGGTCGGCGAAGCGCCCGATCGCACGATCGTCGTCGCGACGCCGGAGGAGGCCGAGGCCGTGCAGGTGCCCGACCCGACGCGCGTCGCGGTGCTGACCCAGACGACGCTCAGTGTCGACGAGGCGATGCGCGTGATGAAGGTGCTGCAGCGCCGTTTCCCGAAGCTGCAGGCGCCGCGCAAGGAGGACATCTGCTACGCGACCACCAACCGCCAGATGGCGGTGAAGAGCCTGCGCGGCAAGGTCGACCTCTGGCTCGTGATCGGGGACCGGATGAGCAGCAACAGCAACCGGCTGCGTGAGATCGCGGCCGACTCCGGCGTGTCCGCACACCTGCTCCTCGGCGCCAACGAGATCCGTACCGAGTGGTTCGCCGGCGTGAAGACGGTCGGCGTCACGTCCGGCGCGAGCACGCCGGAGAGCAGCGTCTCCACGGTCGTGAAGCGCTTGCGCGAACTCGGCGCGACGTCGGTCGAGGAGATCGACGGCATCCCCGAGACCATCGAGTTCATGCTGCCGCACGAAGTGCGCTGACGCGATGAAAGTCGCGCTCTGCCAGATCGACACCACGGTCGGCGACTTCGCGGGCAACTCGGCACGCATCGTCGCAGCGGCTCGCGAGGCGCAGCAGCTCGGCGCGCAGCTCGCCGTCTTTCCCGAACTCGCGGTCTGTGGCTACCCGCCCGAGGACCTGCTTGTCAGTGCGTCGTTCCTCGCGCGACACGACACGATGCTGCGCGAGCTCGCCGCGAACGTGCCTCCCGCGCTGCACGTGCTCGTCGGCTGTGTCGAACGCAACCCGGCGGCACCCGATCGCGGCGGCCGCCCGCTGCACAACGCCGTCGCCATGCTGCACGGCGGCCAGGCCCGCATCGTCGCCAGGAAGAGCCTGTTGCCGACGTACGACGTGTTCGACGAGTCGCGCTACTTCGAGCCGTGGACCGCGCCGGGCCGCAACGTGGTGACGTTGCACGGGGTGCGGGTCGGCATCGTCGTCTGCGAGGACGGCTGGAACGACGAGCACTTCTTCGACCGACGCATCTACGCGATCGACCCCGTCGAGGAGGTCGTTCGCGCCGGCGCGGAGATCGTCGTCAACCTGAGCGCGAGTCCGTGGCTGCGCGGCAAGGAGGCGTTCCGTCATCGCATGGTCGCGGCCGCCGCGGCGCGCCACGCCGTCCCGATGCTCTACGTGAACATGGTCGGCGGCGACGTCGCGCTGCAGTTCGACGGCGGCTCGCTCGCGGTGAAGTCGACCGGTGTCGCGTGCCAGCCGATCGCGTTCCGTGAGGCCCTGATCGTCGTCGACACCGACGAAGCGTGGACCGAGACGCCGCGGGCGCAGGCCGTGGAGGCGATGCAGTACGCCGCCATCGTGCAGGGCATCGGCGCGTACCTGCGCAAGTTCGGGTTCAGAAGCGTCGTGCTCGGCCTGTCCGGCGGCATCGACTCCGCACTCGTCGCGACGCTCGCCGTCGACGCGATCGGCAGGGAGAACGTCGTCGGCGTCGCGATGCCGTCGCGATTCAGCAGCGACCACTCGCTCGAGGACGCGAAGGCTCTCGCGACGAACCTCGGCATCCGCTTCGAGGTCCTCCCGATCGACGCCGTGCAGCAGGCGTTCCTCGGCACGCTCGAGCCCTCGTTCGCCGGCACGGCGCCCGGCATCGCCGAGGAGAACCTGCAGGCGCGCATCCGCGGCTCGCTGCTGATGGCGCTCGCGAACAAACACGGCCATCTCGTGCTGACGACCGGCAACAAGAGCGAGTGTGCGGTCGGGTACTGCACGATCTACGGCGACACGAACGGCGCGCTCGCGCCGATCGCCGACCTCTGGAAGACCGAGGTCTGGGACCTCGCGCGGTGGATCAATCGCGACGGTGAACGCATTCCGCGCCGCTCGATCGACAAGCCGCCGTCCGCCGAACTCCGCCCCGGCCAGTTCGACACGGACAGTCTGCCGCCGTACCCGCAACTCGATCCGGTGCTGCGCTGCCTCGTCGAGGAGAACCTCTCCGTCGAAGCGACCGCCGAGCGCACCGGGATGGCGCGGGCGCGCGTCGCGGACCTGTTCGCGAAGATCCAGGCCGCCGAGTGGAAGCGCCACCAGTACCCGCCGACGCTGAAACTCAGCGAGCGCTGCTGGACCGGTCGGCGCATGCCGATCGCGCACCGGTATCGCGAGAACTGAGGGGCGCGACGAGCCGGTGGCATCGGCGAGTGCGCGCCGACCGACGCCGGACGGTGTTCGCGCGCAGTTCGCGGCTCGGCCGTGCCGAAAACACCCGCGTGAGCCACGGAGACACGAAGCAGGGACCGTCGTTGCTCGAACGTGTCGACCTGGCCCTGGCCAGCCGGCTCGCCGGTGCGGTGGGGGATCCCGAGCCGCTCGCGGTCGCCCAGCGTGTGCTCGACGCGGTGCGACGGCCCGCGCCGACGGATGCGACGTTCGTCGCGTCGCTGCTGCGCCTGCGCGGCTTCGTGGTCGACGACGACGATGCGAGCGACGTGATGGCGGGTCGCCCGACCCGGCTCGGCCCGCTGACGCAGGAGCACCGCATGCTCGTCGGGCTCGGCCAGTGCCTGGCGCTGGTTCGTCAGCGTGCGGCCGAAGGAGCGGCGCCGGACGGCTCGTTCCTCGTCGAGTTGTTCCGCACGATGACGCGCGAACTGCCGCGCTTCCGCAACAACGACCTGCGCCGCGGCCCGCCGTGGGACGCGCAGCTCTACCTGAGCTATCCGGCGCCCGAGCAGTTGCACGGATTGCTCGGCACGTTCGACCTGCAGCGCAGCTATCGCGACCAGCCGATGCTCTTCGCGAACCTGCACCCGGTGCGCCAGGGCTTCCGCCTGCTGTGGCGCTTCGCACGCATCGCGCCGTTCCCCGACTTCAACCTCGTGATGGCGTGGCTCGGCATGAACGCGTGGCTGCAGACGAAGGGATATCCGCTGGTCGCGGTCGAGAACGGCGACCAGGAGCTGCTCGCGCGCCTCGTCAGCGGACCGCCGCCAACCAAGATCGTGTCGTTCGAGTCGCGCCTCCTGCGCCAGCTCGGCGAATGCGCGTGAGGGCGGGCGGTTGCGGGGTTCAGTTGTTCGTGTAGACGTCGATTGCGTTCGACGTCACGAAACCGAGTCCGTTCGCCGTCGGATCGAGCAATGCGGTTTGCGTGGCGACCGAGGTGCCGATCAGCCCGGGGTCGATCGGCATCGTGAACGCCTGCACCGCGAGTCCGTCCGTGTTCGCGAGCAGCAGCAGGAATCCACCGTGTGTCGCGTATGCGTAGTTCCCTGTCGCGCCGAATGGCGCGAGGTCGACATCGATCGGTCCGCCGAGGATGAACAGTGCGAGCCCGTTCGGCCCCATGCCCCGGACGTCGAAGAACAACGGTCGGCCTATGCCGCAGCTGCCGCGCGTCTGCATCCGAAGCTTCGTGCCGGTGCTCGTCGTCCCGCAGGTGCCGCGGCGGACGAGGCGGCTCGTGATCGGGAGCCCCGAGTCGGTCCACTGCAGCGACCCGGGGCCGGTGTTCGCCAGTTCGGCGCGCCCGTCGCCGTCGATGTCTCCCACCGAATGGTGCGAGGTGGCGGGGCTCCCGGGAAGGAGCGTCAGCGTCGCGCCCGACACGATGCCGATGTGCGCGGGGACCGGCGGCAAGGGCCATGCAGCGATCGCCGCGGCGTAGTCCGCGCAACCGTCGCCGTCGACGTCACCAGCTGGCGCCACCGGGACGCTCGCACTCTGGGTCAGCGCTGCCGACACCGTGCCGAGTACAGCGGCGGTCGCGCCGTCGATTGCCTGGACGATGCCGAACGTCGCGGTCTGCTGGAGGTGGTCGATGGCCCCGTTGCCGTTCAGGTCGCCGACCCAGCACCGTTGGTTCGCTGAGAGCGTTGTCGTGGCGAAGGACGGACCGCGCACGACGCGGAACGCCTGGAACGCCGGCTCGGCGATCGTGAAGTCCGTGAACCCGTCGCCGTCGGTGTCGCCGACGACGATGCCCGGAACGACCGGATACATGCCGGCACTCATCGAGTGGATAACGAGCCCGGTGCGTCCGGACCGCACGTCCAGCATCGGCGGGGCGCGGAGGATCACGTCGTCGAAGCCATCCGCGTCGAAGTCTCCGGCGCCGCCGATCACGGTCTTCGAGAGACCCACGTCGTACGGAGTTCCGGCGGAGGACAGCGGCCAGGACCACAGGGTCGCGCCGTTGCGTCCGGAGAAGACGGTCACGACACCAGTGGCGCTGTGCCACGCGACGTCGTCGTAGCCGTCCGCGTTCATGTCTCCCGCGGCGGCGTAGTACTCGAGCGACGCCGCTGGCCTCGTGAACATGGCGATCGTCGTTCCGGCGGCGCCGCTGCAGACGATGGCGTTGCCGGCGAGGGTGCCCGTGTAGTCGGCGATGCCGTCACCGTCGACATCGCCGACGCCGGTCGGGTCTTCGACCGGGTACGGCAGACCCGCTGTGAGACTCTGACCACGGATCGTTGCAAGGAACAGCAAACCGATGGCGACTGCGCGCGACCACACGGTGCGGGACATGGGACCTCCTCGATGCGAAGGGCCGCAAGGATACCACGCCTCGGCGCTGGGCATTGTCTGGGCACGCATCACCGCGCGGCCGCGGTGGCCGCGCTTCGCGAATGCACGTCGTCCTCGTCGCCGGCGATGCCGTTCGGGCCGGGGCTCGTGATCTCGAAGCGTCCTGCCCGGTCGCCGGGGATCAGCTCGTACGGATGGCCCCACGGATCGGGCGACAGCTCTTCGAGGTAGATCTTCTTGCCGTCGGCGCCGAGGAGTTCGGTGAGCTCCGGCACGCGGCCGTTGTCGACGAAGAAGAGGCGCGCGGCGTCGTGGAGGATGCGTGCCGTGGTTTCTGCCGTCCGGACCTTCGCGGTCTCCCCGTGCACGACGACGTTGTGTGCGACGATCGCCGCGAGCAGACCCATGATCGTGACGACGACCATGATCTCGATGAGCGTGAAGCCCGCTTCGGAACGGGCGAGAGAGTCCTTCGGATCGGGATCGCTTCGCAATCGGCACCTCGCGCATCGTGCGCGAGGCGATGGGACGCGGTCCGTTGCGCGTTCTTCCGATGTGCGCCGCGTCAGCCGTTCGCGCGGCGGATGCTGCGCACGACGGCGAGCGGCACGCGCCGGGCGCCGTCGATCTCGAGCGACGCGAAGTCGAGTCCCGTGAGCACGCCCGTGTCCGTCTCCGCCGCGTCGACCACGACGCGCTGGCCCAGGAGCCCGAGCCGGTCGCGGAAGAGCGCTTCGAGCGCCGCGTGGTCGCGCGCGACGAGAGCCCGCAGCATCGCGTCGATGCGTTCCGCGATCGCGAGGAGCAGTTCGCCGCGGTCGACTTCGTGCCCCGTGACGCTCGCGAGCGAACAGGCGGTGTTCTGCAGGTCGGGCGGGAACCGCACGCGGTTGCAGTTGACGCCGACACCGATCAGGTAGGTGTCGGGGCCGCCGACACCGGCGTCGATCAGCACACCGCACAGCTTCCGGCCGTCGAGGAACAGGTCGTTCGGCCACTTGATGCGCAGTTCGCGCCCGGCGAACGGTTCGCACGCCTGCAGCACCGCGACCGGCAGCGCGGCGGGCAGGGCCAGCGGCTGGGGGAGGGCGACCGTCGTCCGGAACGTCGCCGCGAGGTCGCGGCCCGGTTCGTCGTTCCACTCGCGCTGCTGGCGGCCACGGCCGCGGGTCTGGTGGTCGGCCCACCAGATGCCGTCACCGGCCAGAGGTTCGGCAGCGGCCAGATCTTGTGTCGAAACACACGACGCGACGTGGACCAGGCGCACGAAGCGTGTGCGGTCCTTCAGCAGGGTCTCGATCCGGGCGTGGTCGGGCATGCGGCGGGCTGGTCGGGAAGGCCCGGCATCATCGCCGACTGAAGTCCGGGGCGCATCCGTGCCGATGGTGTGGAGGCGTTGGACGCTGTCGTCCGCGCAGGCAAAGGAATGACTCGATCCGGCGAACGTCTGCCCACCGGCTTCTCCGGTCCCGTGAAGGGATGGAGCGGCCTCGTGCCCGAGGCACGGCAATCCCTGCGACTGCCGCGCGATCTCGCGGTCTTGCGCGGGGCGGGGCAGACGGCGAACGACGGGCTCTTCGACCTCATCGAGGTGCAGGCGTTCACCGAATCGCTCGGTCGCATCGAGGATGCGCTGCCGGAGCTCGCACGCCGCCTCGAAGACGGCGGCACGCTGTTGCTCGACGTCGACAACCTGCAGTCGGCGCGCATGCTCCGCCTCGTCGTCGAGGGGCGCCCCGGGTCGTTCGATCCCGCCGGGAGCACGGACGACCCTTCGCAGTTCCTGTCGCTGCGGCGCGTGTTGAACGCAGCGGTGGCGGCCGGCTTGTTCGTCGTCGACGTGCTTCGCGTTCCCGCGATTTCCCCCGAGTTCGGCCGCGAGTTCGCACAGCGCTTGATGGCGAACGGTCTGTTGCCTCTCGACTGGCTCGACGGGCCGCCGCCCGCGCGCTACTGGCTCGTCGCGAAGAAGCTTCGCTCGCTGCGCGGTTCCGTCGTCGTCGCCGGCGGTGACGACGCGGCGCGCCGGTGCACGGCCGAGGCGCTGCCGGCGATCCTGCCTCCGGGCTGGGAAGTGGTCGTCGGCGACGGCGTGCGCGAGGCCGCGCAGTGGAATCGCGGCGTCGCGGCATCGCGCGGCGACATCGTGTGGTTCGTTCGCGCCGGTGCCGTTCCGACGCGGGCCGCGTTCGACGCGCTCATCGTGCAGGCGGGCGTCGCCGGGTCGGCGCCTGCGCGCGACGGCGAACGGCTGCACCCGGGCGACGTGACGGGGCTGATGCTGCCGCGCACGGATCTCCTGTTCGCGGGGCCAGCGCCCGAGGACATCACGAACGGCCAGGTCGCCATGGAGGAGTTCTCCATGCGCCTCGAGAGCCGCCTGCCGGCATGGAACCTCGTGGACACGGTGTTCGAATCGCCGCGCGCCGGCGTCGAGAACCCTGCCGAGTTCGCTGCCGAAGCGAATGCACTCGTGCGGCGCTGGTCGCCGGTCGCGACGAAGAGCGATGCGCCGGAACCGGTCACGACGACCGCTGCGGACGCCTCCCCGTCGCCCGCGCCATGGGCCGGCCGTTCGCCGCGGATCTCGCTCTGCATGATCGCGAAGAACGAGACGCGCTTCCTCGGCAAGTGCCTCTCGCTCGCGAAGGCCGCCGTCGACGAGATCGTCCTGGTCGACACCGGCTCGACCGACGACACGGTCGCGATCGCGGAGTCGTTCGGCGCGACGGTGGTGCATTCACCGTGGCAGGACGACTTCTCTGCGCCGCGCAACGTGGCGCTGCGCGCCGCGACGGGCGACTGGATCCTCGTGCTCGACGCCGACGAGTTCCTCCAGCCCGGCGCGAGCGAACGCATCCGTGAACTCGTCGAGTCGAAGACCGTCTCCGGCTACCACCTCCGCTTCACGAACGTCTACGGCAAGGGCCGCACGCTCGGCGTGATGATGGTGCGGCTGTTCCGCAACCTGCCCGGCATCGAATACACGGGCGTGATCCACGAGCAGGTGACGCCGAGCCTGCAGCGTCTCGGCGGCGAGGCCGGTCTCATCCTCTCGAGCGCCGACGTCGAGGTCGAACATCACGGCTACACCGACGAAGTGATGGACCAGCGCGGCAAGAACGAGCGCAACGAGCGCCTGTTCCGGAAGCAGATCGCCCTCACGCCCGACGACGTCTACACGCACTACAAGTACGGCGACTTCCTGCGGCGTGTGCCCGGCCGCGGCGCCGACGCGAGGCGTCTGCTCGACCGCTGCCTCGAACTGATCCTCGCCGGACCGCCGTCGCTCCCGCGCGAACTGCCGTACGCCGGCGAGGTGGGCGCCCTGTGCGCGCTCGAGGCGGCGCGCGCCAACGACACCGCCCGCGCCCGCGAAGTGCTCGACGTGGCGCTGCGTCGCTTCCTGCCGACGCCCAACCTGCACTACCTCTCCGCGAGCCTCGCGCTGGCCGAAGGCCGCGCCGAGGACGCGATGCTGCACTACCGCCGCTGCCTGTCGTACCACGGCCAGATCCTGGTCGTGCCGATCCAGGAGGGCATCACGAGCTACGTGTCCCTGGCCGGCATCGCGCAGGCGTGGATGCAGCGCGGCGACTTCGAACGCGCGCGGCGCCTGCTCGAACAGGCCATCGCGATGGAGCCGTCCTACGAGGTCGCGCACCTCGCGCTGTCGCGGCTCGCGCTGCAGCGAGGCGACAACGGCGAAGCCGTTCGCATCCTCACGACCTTCCTGGCGGTGCACCCGGACTCACCGGGCGCATGCCAGCAACTCACCCTCATCCTGCAGCGGCTCGGTCGCAAGGCCGAAGCGAAGCGGATGGGCGGTCACGCCGTGCAACTGCTGCGGGCACGTGCACTCGACCACGAAGCCGCAGCGATGGACCAGATCCTGGCCAGCTTGTGAAGAAGGCCAACAACCACCCCCGAGACAGGAGACTGAACATGACCACGATGACCAAGAACCCCTCGCCGACGACGTCGTCGACGATCCCGCAGCGGTCCGCGTTCCAGAGCATCCCGACGCGCATCCGCGACGTCCGCGACGCCCAGGTGCCGCCGCTCGTGGTGGAGCCGATGGCGGAGCAGGACAAGGCCGCCATCCGCCAGAACCTCGGTGAGCTCGCGACGAAGCTCGCGGAGATCCACCGCACGGCCGCGGAGGCCTACCTGAGCCAGTCGCTCTACGAGCAGGCCCTGCCGCACCTCGAAGCCGCGGCGACGTTCTCGCCGGGCGAGATCGAGTACCAGATGCAGCTCGGCTTCGTCCGCTACGTGACGGGTGACGACAACGGCGCGATCAACTCGTTCAACGCGGTGCTCGCCGTCGAGTCGAACTCGGCCGAACCCTGGTTCAACCTGGGCATGGTCCTGTTCGGCCAGACCCGCTTCGCCGAGGCCGAGGACTGCTTCCGCCGCGCGAGCGAGATCGAGCCGAACGACTCGCAGACCTGGAACAACCGTGGCGTGTGCCTGTGGAAGACGCAGCGCATCGCCGATGCGAGGATCTGCTTCCAGAAGGCGCTGCAGCTCGATCCGACGGACCAGGACGCGGCGTACAACCTGACCAACGTCCGCTGATCGCGGTGCGAGCGACTGCCGGCTCCGACGAGCCGGCGGTCTCGGGGTGGACGAAGCCCTTCCGGTCAGTCGAGTTCGCCCAGCTTCCCGGCGGCGAAGTCCTCGATCGCGGTGCGGATCTCCTGCGCCGTGTTCATCACGAACGGCCCGCGCCCGACGATCGGCTCGGCGATCGGCGCACCGGCCAGCAGCAGCGCGGTCGTGTCCGCGACCGGTTCGATCACGATCGACGTTCCGCCGCGTTCGAACAGCGCGACCTCCGCGTCGCCGATCCGTTCGGCCCCGTCCGTGCGCACGTGGCCGCGCAGCACGACGAGTGCGGTGGTGTGGCCGTCGGGCACCGGCAGTTCGATCGGCGCGCCGCGCAGGAGCCGCAGGTCGTGGACTTCGATCGGAGTGAACGTCTTCGCGGGGCCGCGCGCGTCACCGGCCCGGCCGGCGATCACCCGCGCCGTGCCGCGTCCGCCGGGCAGCGCGACCACGGGAATGTCCTTCGCCACGATGGCCTGGTAGCCCGGCTTCGCCATCTTGTCCTTCGCGGGCAGGTTCACCCACAGCTGCACCATCTCGAACCGCCCGCCGCGTGCGGCGAAGTCGCGGCCGTGGAACTCCTCGTGCACGAGCCCCGACGCGGCCGTCATCCACTGCACGTCGCCCGGACCGATGCGTCCGCCGCCGCCGCTCGAGTCGCGGTGCTCGACCTCGCCGTCGAAGACGATCGTCACCGTCTCGAAGCCGCGGTGCGGATGCGCGCCCACGCCGCGCCGTTCCTTCGTCGGCTCGAACACGACCGGTCCGCCGTAGTCGAGCAGCAGGAAGGGACTGAGCTCGGCACCGTGGCTCGAGTACTCGAACAGCGTTCGCACCGGGAAGCCGTCGCCGACCCAGTGACCGCCGTCGCTGCGCAACGTGCGCCGGAACGCCTTGTGTTTGTTGCCCATGGTCGCTCGTCCGCCCGTGCGGTCCGCGACGAAGGGCTACTCGGCGAGGCGGCGGAGGGCAAGCCGCTCGATCCGTCGGCGCGGCTACACGCTCTTCTCGACGTTGCCGCCGAGGCGGCGGCTCGCGTCGCCGTAGCCGCGCAACGCCTTCGCGCCGCGGCGGGTCTGCCCGAGCTCTGCGCGGATGGCGTCGAGGCCCGCCTTCATGCCGTGCTCGAGCCGGCCGCGGGCGGCGCGCGCCTGGTTGCGCAGGCTCGCCTCTTCGGGCGTGTCGGCCTCACCGGGGCCGGCGTTCGCGAGGTGCCCCTCGGCGATCTCGAGCAGCGCGCTGACGCGCTCGAGGTCGCCTTGCGCCAGGGCTTCGTAGCCCTGGTTCCAGCACGCGAGGACCTCCTGCAACGCGAACGTCGCGGGCGAAGGCGTCGCGTCGGGGGTCTCAGCCCGTGATGACGCCATCCCAGCCTTCCTTCAGCGTGCGCATCACCTGGAGGGTGTTGTTCACACCGACCGGCGTACGCGTGAGGTTGGCCTGGCTCAGCTGGTCGAGACCGAACTCGTAGAGGCGGTCGAGGTCGCGGGCGATCTGGCCGCCGGCCGCGTGGTCGAGGCTCGCGCGCAGTTCGCCGAGGATGCCCATCGCGCGGCTCAGGGTCTGGCCGACCTCCGGCGTGCGGGCGGTCTTCGGATCGTTGAGGCCGAGGCGGCTCTTCTCGAGGTTCTTGATCGCGCCGTCGTAGAGCATCTTCACGAGCTTCTCGGGGGAGGCGGTCAGGACGGCGTTCCGCTGGTAGGTCGCTGCGGCTTGTGCGTAGGTCATCGGGGTTCCTCTGGCTGGTAGGGGGTTCGTCTTCACCTGCTGAGCGAGCCGAGCGAACTGCCCTGGCTCTGGAGGCGCGACAGCAGGCTCTCCAAGTTCGCGTACCTCTGTTCGAGTGCTTGCTGGTACCGCTCGAGGCGGTCCTCGCTCTGGTCGATGCGCGACTGGGTCTGTTTGACCTGGCGGTCGAACGAGTCGCTGCGGGCCTTGATGAGCCCGTCGACCGAGTCCGTGTAGGTGTCGAGCTGCGTGATGAGTCGGCCGGCGATGCCGTTCGTCGCATCGGAGAAGATCGCCGCGACGGCGCCTTCGTCCTCGCCGAGCCCTTCGTCGAACTTCGACCGGTTGAACGTCAGCTTGCCGGCGGTGTCGGACGTGATGCCGATCTGGCTCAGCATCTGGAACGACTGATTGCCGGTCGTGCCGACGAGGCTGCCGATCACGCCGCGCAGGTTGCTGCGGATCGACCGCAGCATGCCGTCGCCGAACAACGGGTTCTTCGCCTTGCCCTCGGAGTCGAGAGCGCCCTGTTCGGTGAAGAAGTCGACGACTTTGTTGTATGCGTCGACGAAGGCCTGCACGTCCTTCGCCGTCGCTTCCGTGTCGGTCGCGACGGTGATCGTGACCGGCTCGTTCGCCGCCGTCTTCGACTTGAGGTCGAGGGTGACGCCGGGGATCGCGTCGCTGACCGTGTTGGTCGGGCGATACACCGTGACGCCGCCGTTCAGCCGGAGCTGCGCGTCGCTCGCGGCCGTGATCTGGTTGCCGTTGATGTCGGCGATCAGGTTCTGGAACGAGGTGTCGCCGTCGTCGTACGTCAGCGTGAACGAGTTGGCGACGCCGGGTTCTTCGGCGCGGACGACGAGCTGGTAGCGGTTGGCGCCGCCGTTCGCCGGATTCTGGGTGTCGACGACCTCGGCGCGGACGCCGATGTCCTGGTCGTTGATCGCCGCGGCGATCGAGTCGAGCGTCACCGGGTTGCCGATCGCGACCGGATGCGTGTTCCCGTTGATCTCGATCAGGATCGAGGCGCTGGCGCCGAAGTTCTGCGTCGCCGACGCGCTGCCCGTGCTCGCGAGAACTCTCGCCTTCGCGAGTTCGAGCACTTCGACCGTGTACGTGCCCGCCGTGGCCGAGTTGCTCGCGGTTGCCCCGACGATCTCCTCCTTGTCGGAGGCCGCCTTCATCGCGAGGAAGTCGGACTTCGTCTTCAGCGCCTTCGCCGCGGTGCTCAGCTTCTCGAGCAGGCCCTTCAGGTCCCCGAAGAGCGACTTCTGCTTGTTCAGCGAGGTCTTCTTCGTCTCGAGCTGGTCGATCGGCCGCCGCTCGACGGCGACCAGGGCCGTGATGATGGCCTTGGTGTCCAGACCGGACGCGAGGCCACCGAAGCTGATTCCTGCCGTCGACATGGTTGGGTGCGCGGACGACTCCGCCCCGGGCCTATCGACCCCTCGGGGTGCACGACTTGATCCCCGTCCCGCGGCGCGGCGTCGGCGACGACCGCCCGGTCACGCCGAGAAGTCGACGAGCGTGCCGTGGTTCTTCCGCAGGATGGCGACGATGCCGTTCGCCTCCTGTTCGGCGAGCACGTACAGGACTCGCCCGCTCTTCGCGTCGCGGACGCGGAAGGACACCGCGCCGTCGTTCGGCACGACCTCGATGTCGATTTCCACGTCACGCAGCCCGAGGTAGGTGGCGATCGCCGCGAGCAGCTCGCGGCGGCGCCGGCGGTTCGCCGTCTCTTCGTCTTCCCAGGCCGGGTTCTCGGTGCCCGTGGTCGCGAGCGGCCCGTCGTGTTCGGGTCGTTTGGACGGGTCCGTTTCGGCGAGGGCGCTTGCCATCACACGCGAGAGCGAGACGCGGGTGCGCAGGTAGCGCGACACCGCGTTCCGCACGACGAGGCAAGTCGGATCCATCGGCAGGAAGACGAGAGTCGGTCCGCCGTCGGCGGGTGGGCACCGCCGGACGACGACTCGTGGTGTGCCCGGGGCGATCCCCGGGCGTGCCCACCGGCAGCATCACATCTCAGCCGAGGAGGCGGAGAGCCGACTGCGGCAGGGCGTTGGCCTGCGACAGCACGGAGATGCTGGCCTGCTGGAGGATCGAGTTGCGCGTGAGCTGCGCGGTCTCGAAGGCCACGTCGACGTCGCGGATGCGCGACTCGGCGGCGCTGAGGTTCTCGGTCTGGATGGCCAGGTTGTTGATCGTGCTGCCGAGGCGGTTCTGCACCGCACCGAGCGAGCCGCGCAGCGAGCTGACCGTGTTGATCGCGGCGTCGATGTTCGTGATCGCCGTGGTCGTCGTGCCGCCCGAACCGATGTCGAGCGAGTTGAGTGCCAGCGAGGTGGACAGCGCGGCGCTCAGCGACACCGAGATCGTGTCGATGCCCGACGTCGTGCCGAAGCCGACCTGGAAGTTGACCGAGCTCGACGTGCCGTCGAGCAGCTTGATGCCCGAGAACTCGGTCGAGCGACCGATGCGGTTGATCTCGTTGACCAGGCTCTGGAACTCTTCGTCCAGCGTCTCCTTGTCCTGGTTCGACACCGAACCGTTGCTCGACTGCACCGCGAGTTCGCGCAGGCGCGTGAGGATCGAGCTGACTTCGTTCAGCGCGCCTTCGGCGGTCTGCACGAGGGAGATGCCGTCGTTGGCGTTGCGCTTGGCCTGGTCCAGCGAGCGGATCTGCGAACGCAGCCGTTCCGAGATCGCGAGGCCGGCCGCGTCGTCAGACGCGGACGAGATGCGAAGACCCGTCGAGAGCCGACGGAAGTTGCCCGAGAGTTTCTCCGTGACCGTCGCGAGATTGCGCTGCGCGTTGATCGACGTGGAGTTCGTGTTGACCCGAAGACCCATTTCCTTCCCCGTTGCGTGTCGTGTGGTGTGGTTGCGGCCGCACCTGCGTCCGCGTGCGGTGGATCGGCCAGTCGGGCGGCGGCAACTGAAGCCCGATCGTCGGTTTTTCGAGCGACTGTCGGAAACCACGACGACTTGCCCGTGGCACCGTGGGCATCGCCGTCGAAGTTCCGTACGAAAGCGTCGCGGAATCCGCGAAAACCCGGGCGTCGTCGATGCGTGATCGCGCGTGACGACGGGCGGCGGGCGAACGGAGCGCGGCGGCAGCGGCCGGAAACGCCGAACGGCGCCGCCCTCCTCTCGGAGTGCGGCGCCGTTCGAACTTCGCTTCCCGCGTTCGGGATCCGGGCGCGATCAGCCGAGCAGCTGCAGGGCTCCCTGCGGCAGGGTGTTGGCCTGCGCCAGCACGGAGATGCTGGCCTGCTGGAGGATCGAGTTGCGCGTGAGCTGCGCGGTTTCGTACGCGACGTCGACGTCGCGGATGCGCGACTCGGCGGCGCTGAGGTTCTCGGTCTGGATGG
>CAZIFB010000083.1:0-16636 GCA_964538915.1 uncultured candidatus Brocadiaceae bacterium
TCGGCGATGCAGAACGTGATCGCGCGCACGTGGTCGGCGATGCGTCGCATCCGGATGTCGCGCTTCGCGTCTTTGCCGTATGCGACGCCGGTGACCTGGCCGAGGTGGTCGAGGTAGGGCCGGAACAGTTCCGTCTCGAAGTTGTTCTTCGCACCCTGCAGGACCGCGGCGATGCGCTCAAGCCCGAGCCCGACGTCGATGTTCTTCTGCGGCAGCGGCTTCAGCGAGCCGTCGGACTGCCGGTCGAACTGCGTGAAGACGCAGTTGCCGACTTCGGTGAAGCGATCGTCGGGCAGCGACTCGAGGCCGCGCTTGTCCGGGTACGGCTGTCCCGGCTTGTTGTCGAAGTAGATCTCGCTGCAGGGACCGCACGGTCCGTTCGGCCCCTTGCTCGGCGCTTCCGCGGGCCAGAAGTTCTCCTTCTCGCCGAACCGGAAGACCTTGTCCGGCGACAGTCCGACGACCTTGGTCCAGATCTCGAAGGCCTCGTCGTCGTCCTTGTAGATGGTGACGACCATCTGCTCCGCCGGGATCCCGCAGACGTCCTTGAAGAAGGACCAGATCCACGAGATGCACTCCTTCTTGAAGTAGTCGCCGAAAGAGAAGTTGCCCAGCATCTCGAAGAACGTGTGGTGCCGCGCCGTGAAGCCCACGTTGTCGAGATCGGGAACGCGCAGGCACTTCTGCGACGTCGTGATGCGTTTCCACGGCAGTGTGCCCTTGCCGAGGAACATGTCCTTGAACTGGTTCATGCCCGCACCCGTGAACAACAACGTCGGGTCGTTGGCGGGCACGAGCGAGTCCGAGGCCATCACCTTGTGGCCGTTCTGCTCGAAGAACTTCAGGTAGCGGGCGCGGATCTCGGCGGCGGACAGCGGCTTCATGGCGATGGCACGTTCCCGCGCGAACGCGACGGGGAAACGCGGGCGAAGGTTGTAGCGAAGCCTCGCGCCGCGCGCACGACCTCGCGTCCGACGGCAGGAGTATTGTCGCAGCGCCCGGGCGCGCGCCCGTCAGGAGTCGTCGCGCGCCTGCTGGCGTTCCGGAGCGCGACCTGCCGGGGTCCCCGGGCGGGCGGCAGGAGTGTTGCCTGCTGCTGCCGGGCGCGCCGGCGATGCGCCGCTCCCGGTGGGAACGGTGTTCGGAGTGCCCGCCGTCGTGGGGGCACTGGCAGCGCCGGTTGCAGCTGCACTGCGCTTGGCGACGAACGCCATCAGGCCGTCTTCGATCTCCTTCGCGAGCGCTGCGTTCTCCTTCAGGAACTCGCGCGCCTTCTCGCGGCCTTGGCCGAGGCGGTTCTCGCCGTAGCTGATCCAGGTGCCCGAGCGCTTCAGGAAGTTGCTCTCGACGCCGAGGTCGAGGATCTCGCCGAGGCGGTTGATGCCCTCCGCGAACAGGATGTCGAACTCGCACTTCTTGAAGGGTGGAGCCACCTTGTTCTTCACGACGGTCGCCTTCGTGCGAGCGCCGATCGGCTCTTCACCGTCCTTGATCTGACCGATGCGGCGGATGTCGATGCGCACCGAGCTGTAGAACTTCAGCGCGCGGCCGCCCGTCGTGGTCTCGGGGCTGCCGAACATCACGCCGATCTTCTCGCGGATCTGGTTGATGAAGACGAGCGTGGTCTTCGTCTTCGCGGTGAGCGCTGTCAGCTTGCGCAGCGCCTGGCTCATGAGCCGCGCCTGCAGGCCGACGAAACTGTCGCCCATCTCGCCCTCGATCTCCGCCTTCGGCACGAGAGCCGCCACGGAGTCGATGACGATCACGTCGATCGCGCCGGACTTCGCGAGCGTCTCGCAGATGTCGAGCGCCTGCTCCCCGTTGTCGGGCTGGGAGATCAGCAGCGAATCGAGGTCGACCCCGAGGCGCCGTGCGTACTGCGGGTCGAGCGCGTGCTCGGCGTCGATGAACGCGCACACGCCGCCCTGCCTCTGGGCGTTCGCGACCACGTGCAACGTGAGTGTCGTCTTGCCCGAGGACTCCGGCCCGAAGACCTCGATGACGCGCCCGCGCGGCAGCCCCTTGCCGCCGATCGCCAGGTCGAGACCGAGCGACCCCGTCGAGATGCCTTCGATCGGCGTCTCGGTCCGATCGCCCATCCGCATGATGGAGCCGTCGCCGTGGTTCTTGTGGATCGCCGCCATCGCGTCGAGGAGCGCTTCGCTCAACGGGGGCTTCTTGGTCTCGTCCGCCTTGGGCTTCATCGTGGTGTCCCTCCCTTGGGACCGTGGATATCGAGGAAAGCGAGCAGGTTAGCAGGCACCCGAACAAAAGCCAAACACATTGTTTCCGCTACAGCCATGTGTCCTGGCCGGGGCGAACGGTTGCACCCGACGGCCGGAAACCGTCATTCCGTCCCTCGCTGCGCCCGGTCGGCTTGCAGCTCCTTCATGCGCGCCATGTAGGCGCGGTTGATCGCGCGGCGCCGCAGGCGACCGAGGATGCGGTTCGGGTCGTCGTCGGCGACGACGGGTAGTTCGTCGAGCCAGACCGAATCGAAGGTCTCGATCGCGCGGTGCAGGTCGTCGCCGGGGCGCACGACCACCGGCGGACTCGCCATGACGTCGGCCGCGATCGCGAGCTGGTAGACCTCCCGCTCGAAGAGGAACGGCCGCACGTCGGTAGCGGAGAGCATGCCGACGAACTGCGCTCGGTCGTCCACCACCGGGAAGTAGCCCTCCCGGCTCGCGACGATCTGCTGCACGATGTCGCGCAACGGCGTCGCGGCGCGCACGACTTCGACCGCGCTCGGTTCGAAGACGTCCGCGACCTTCATCTGCTCGAGCAGTGCGACCACGTACTCGCCGCGGTGCGCCGGCGAGAACGCGCGATTCTGGACCTGCTTCTGGTAGAGCGCGAAGCGGCGGCTCAGCAGGAACGTGAGTCCGCACACCCACATCGCCGGCAGGAGGAGCCGGTACGAGCCCGTCATCTCGGTCACCATGACGATCGTCGAGATCGGCGTCTTCGCCGCGCCGGCGAAGAACCCGCACATGCCGACGATGCAGAACGCGGCCGGGTGGTCGGCGAGACCGAGGCGTTGGCACGCCAGACCAACGGCGCCTCCCATCGCGCCGCCGATCACCATGCTCGGTCCAAAGACCCCCGCGCTGCCGCCGCTCGCGATCGTGCACGACGTCGCGACGACCTTGCACACGGCGACCAGCACCAGGAGCCCGATGCCGGCGAAGCCGACGATCCGACCGTCGAACACGTCCTGGAGCACGCCGTACCCGTTCCCGAGCACGGCCAGCGCGCGATCGTCGCCCGCGAGCGACCACGCCCCGAGGCCGACGGCGCCGGTCGCGAGCCCACCGAACGCGGCGATCACCGGCCGCGGCCCGGGCAGACCGTGGAACCAGCGTTCGCTCGCGTAGAAGAACCGCGTGTAGAACGCGATCATCGGGACGAGCACGACGGCCAGCACCGTGTACGCGAACAGTTCGTCGACGCGGTGGAACGACAGGTCCGGCGCGATCGCGAAGAGGCTGCCGAACTCGCCGAGGGTGCCGCAGAACACGCAGTAGGCGACCGCCGACGACAGGAAGGCCGGCATCACGACCTCGGTCTCGAGCTCGGCGTCCCGATAGAGGATCTCCGCCGCGAACAGGGCTCCCGCGAAGGGGGCGCGGAAGATGGCTCCGACGCCGCCAGCCATTCCCGCCGCGAGCAACGTGCGGCAAGCCGTGTCGCCGAGCCCGAAGCGCTGCGCGAGGAACGAGCCGAAACCGGCGCCGATCTGCGCGATCGGGCCCTCTCGCCCCCCGCTGCCGCCTGTGCCGAGCGTGAGCGCACTGCAGATCCCCTTCACGATCGGCACGCGTCCGCGGATCCGACCGCCGCGCTGGTGGTACGCGTCGATCGCGGCATCGGTGCCGTGGCCGCGCGCCTCGGGTGCGAACCAGCGCGACAACAGGCAACTCAGCCAGCAGCCGAACGCGGGCAGCACGAGCAGCGCCCACGGCACGAGCGGGCGCACCTCGTCGCCGCGGAACCACTGCAGCTCCCCGCTCGGCCCCTGCGGCGCGTAGCCGGCGAAGCCGTGCAGGGAGAAGTGCGTGATCGCGGCAGCGCCGGCTTCGAACGCCAGCGCGCCGAGTCCGGCGACGGCGCCGACGACGATCGCCAGGACGTAGATCGAGCGTCGGGACCAGCGGGTGGACGACATGGCAGACTCACTACGTTCATCGCGAATGGCGGCACGATTGCAAGCGTCGGCCCCTCGCGTGCGGCGCACGGATCCATCGGTGCGGCAAGTCCGGGAGCGGCCTGTTTCCGCAGCGTCGGTGTGTGATAGTGGCCGAGCATGTTCGCGACGCACCGCCGCCGAGTCCTGTTGGTCGCGCTGGCCTCCTGCCTCGTCGCCTGGGGTTGCAGTCGCGCACCGGAGCTGCGGCCGGGCGGCATCGAAGGGACGCCGCTGCGTGCAGCCGCGGGCGGCGGGACTCCACGCTTCGTGCGGCTGGCCCCGGCCGAGTGCGGGCTCGTGTTCACGAACGAGCTGAAGAAGGAGAACACGTACCAGTACCTGACGAACGGCGCCGGACTCGCGGTCGGCGACTACGACGGCGACGGCCTGCCCGACGTGTACCTCGTGTCGCAGGACGGGCCGAACAAGCTGTTCCGCCAGGTGTCGCCGCTGCACTTCGAAGACGTCACCACGAAGGCGGGCGGTGTCGACGGCGGCCGCGCCTGGGGTACGGGCGCCACGTTCGTCGATGTCGACGGCGACGGTGATCTCGACCTGTACGTGTGCAATCTCGAAGCGAAGAACCTGCTGTACGAGAACCAGGGCGACGGCACGTTCCGCGAGAACGCCGCCAAGTACGGACTCGACGTGGTCGCGGCGTCCATGATGGCCGCGTTCGCCGACTACGACCGCGACGGCAAGCTCGACTGCTACCTGCTGACGAACCGCGCGCTCCACGTCGGCATGACGCCCGGGTGGACGACGATGTCGGGTGTCACCGCGTCGTTGCAGCCGCCTTCGGACACGGCGCGCCCGCCCACCGCGATGCTGCCGACGTTCGAGCAGGTGCAGCACCTCGGCGAGCTGCAGCGAGCCGGCAAGCTGTCGTCCGACGACGATCTCCCCGCGGAGCTGCGCGAACACTTCCTCGTCTTTCGGGGCCAGACGTTCCCGGCGGGCCAGCCGGACCGGCTGCTCCGCAACGTCGGTGGTCGTTTCGTCGACGTCAGCACCAGCGCCCGGATGTCGGGCTTCGGCATGGGTCTGTCCGCGACGTGGTGGGACTACGACGACGACGGCTTCCCGGACCTGTACGTGGCCAACGACCTCGAGTCACCCGACACGCTGTGGCACAACGAAGGTGACGGCACGTTCCGCGACGTGACGAAGGACGTGCTCCCGCACACGGCGTACTACGGCATGGGCAGCGACGCGGGCGACGTGGACGGCGACGGCCGCCTGGACTTCCTCGTCGCCGACATGAGCATGACGACGCACAAGAAGGCGAAGGTGCTCATGGGCGACATGACGCGGCAGCGGGAGTTCCTGATCCGCTCCCGGCCGCCGCAGTACATGCGCAACGCGCTCTTCCTCAACACGGGGCGCTCGCGATTCGAGGAAGCCGGCATCCTCGCCGGCGTCGCGAGCACCGACTGGACGTGGAGCGTGCTGTTCGGCGATCTCGACAACGACGCGCGCCTCGACCTGTTCGTCACGAACGGCATCGCGCGCTTCGACACGGACCCGGACCTCGAGATCCGCCTGCTCGAGCTGTTGCGCCAGAAACGCGACCGGGAGGCGGACGAGCTGATCCAGAACGTCCGCAAGGTGCCCGAGAAGAACCTGGCGCTGAAGAACCGCGGCGATCTGCAGTTCACGAAGACCGGTGCCGACTGGGGGCTCGACCTCGAGGCCGTCAGCCACGGCGCCGCGCTCGTCGACTTCGACGGCGACGGCGACCTCGACGTCGTGGTGAACAACTGGAACGAACCGGCGGCGATCTACGAGAACCGCACGACGGACGGCAACGCGATCACCGTCGCACTCCGCGGCCAGCTGGGCGACCGGTTCGGCATCGGCGCGCGTCTCACGGCGCGACTGGGCGCGGGCCGGGTCCTCGTTCGCGAGATGTGGCCATGCCGCGGCTACCTGTCCGGGCAGGACCTGCGCGTGCACTTCGGGCTCGGCGCCGCGACGTCCATCGCCGAACTGGAAGTGCGCTGGCCGTCGGGGCGGACCCAGACGTTCGCGGACCTGGCAGTCGGCCAGCACTACGTCGTCACGGAGCCGCCGGGAGAACGCACCCGGTCGAGACTCCGTGCGACCAGTGTGCGCGTGCTCGATCCGGTGGATGCGCCGCCGTTCGAACACCGCGAGAACGAACTCGACGAGTACGTCGACCAGCCGCTGCTCCCCGCGGGTGTGTCGCGCCTCGGGCCGGGTGTCGCTTTCGGCGACTTCGACGGCGACGGCGCCGACGACCTGTTCGTCGGCGGCGCCGCGGGCCAGGCGGGCGCGCTCTTCCGCAGCACGGCCGGCGGCTGGCAACGGCACGCGGGCCCGTGGGAGAAGGACGCCGCCTGCGAGGACATGGGCGCTCTGTGGATCGACTTCGACTCCGACGGCGACCTCGACCTGTTCGTCGCGAGCGGCGGCGCCGAGCGGAAGCAGGGTGACCCGCTGCTGCGCGATCGCATCTACCGCAACGACGGCGACGGCAAGTTCGTCCGCGACGACCGCGCACTGCCCGACGTGCGGGAGTCGTCGGGCCACGTGTCCGCCGCGGACTTCGACCGCGACGGCGACCTCGACCTGTTCGTCGCCGGCAGGATCGTGCCCGGCGCGTATCCCGACGCGTCGCCCTCGCGCCTCTACCGCAACGAAGGCGGTTCGTTCGTCGACGTGACCAGGGAACTGGCGCCGGCGCTGCTGACCGCGGGCATGGTGACCAGTGCTCTGTTCACCGACGTCGACGACGACGGGTTCGTCGACCTGCTGGTCGCCGCTCATTGGCAGCCGATCCGGTTTCTCCGCAACGACAAGGGTCGCACCTTCGTCGATCGAACGGAGGCCGCCGGACTGGCACCGTACACCGGCTGGTGGAACAGCCTCTGCGCGTGGGATGCCGACGGCGACGGCGACCTCGACTACGTCGCCGGCAACCAGGGGCTCAACACGAAGTACAAGGCGAACCCGGATCACCCGGCGCGCCTGTTCTTCGGCGACTTGGACGACAACGGCACACGCGACCTGGTCGAGGCGAAGTACGAAGGCGACAACCTCCTCCCCGTGCGCGGCCGCAGCTGCAGCAGCCAGGCCATGCCGATCCTCGCGCAGAAGTTCCCGACGTACGACGCGTTCGCGAGTTCCCTGCTGAAGGACATCTACTCCGAGACGAAGCTCGCCGCGTGCGGCAAGCTCGAGGCGACGACTCTCGCGAGCTGCCTGCTCCGCAACGACGGCAAGGGCAACCTCACGGTCGAGCCGCTGCCGCGTGCGGCGCAGATCGCCCCGATCTTCGGCATGGTGGCGGCCGACAACCTGCTCGTGTGTGCGCAGAACAGCTACGCACCGGAGCCGGAGACCGGCCGTCACGACGGCGGCACCGGTCTCGTGCTGTGCGGCACTGCGGCGGGCATCGGCGTGGTGCCGCACCACGAACACGGCTTCTGCACGTTCGGTGACGGCAAGGCGGCCGCCCTCCGGCTCGCCGAGGACGTCGAAGTGATGGTGGCGAACAACGACGGCCCGCTGCGTGCGTACCGGATCCGTCCGAACTCCACGAAGCAGGCCGCACCGTTCGTGGTCCGCCTCGCGCAACCGACCCTCGGCAACCCGCAAGGCATCGGCACGCGTGCGGTGATCGACCTCGGTACGGGCGAACGGCGTGCCGTCGAGGCCCAGGCCGGGTCCGGCTACCTCGCGCAGATGCCGACGTGTTTCTTCACGACCCGCACCTACACCGCGCAACGACCTGCCGTGCAGAAGCCACCCTCGGCGACCGTGCGCGCTCCGGACGGCTCGGTGCGCACGATCCCGTTGCCGGAGTGAGAACGGTCGGCGCCACGATCCCGGCCGCCCCCGCGTCTCGAGGCCCGGAGAACCATGCGAAACGTCGCGAACAGGGCGTTCGTTCTGTTGTTGCTCGGGGGCAGCGGCGGGCGAGCCATCGCGCAGTGCTCGACCGAGTGGATTCACCACCACTCGTCGGGGTCGTGTTCCACCACCAGATGATCCCGTTCGAGATCCGACCCGTCCCGCGACCCCTTCCGATCACGGCGACCACGATCTGCATCTGACGGTCGGAGTGTCCTGACCGAACCCGCCCAGGCGGCCGGGGTCGCCGCGGTGCCATTCGTTTCTTCGCGGCGGATGCCTCGACGGCTTCACCAGCGGGTCGGAGCCGTGCCGGCTGCTCTTCAACCGGGGCGGCGATCTGCCTATACCTGTCGCCCCCCGCTGCCGCGCCCCCGTGCGCGGCGCCTCCATCATGGCCAGCCCAGCGAACGCGTTCCCCCGCCACGACTCCTTCGAGCAGCGCCACCTCGGTCCGCGCGACGCCGAACTCACCGCGATCCTGAAGACCATCGGCTGCACGTCGCTCGACGACCTCACGGCGAAGGCGATCCCGGCGGCCATCCGGTGGAAGGGCGAACTCGCGACCGGAACGCCGAAGACGGAGCGCGAAGCCCTGGCTGAACTCACCACTCTCGCGGCGCAGAACCGTGTGCTGCGCAGCTACCTCGGAATGGGCTACCACGGCACGCTCACGCCGGCGGTCATCCAGCGCAACATCCTCGAGAACCCGGGCTGGTACACCCAGTACACGCCGTACCAGGCCGAGATCTCGCAGGGCCGCATGGAGGCGCTGCTGAACTACCAGACGCTGGTGCTCGACCTGACCGGGCTTCAGGTCGCGAACAGTTCGCTGCTCGACGAGGCCACCGCGGCCGCCGAGGCGATGACGCTGTGCCATCGCCTGCACGGCAACGACGACAGCAACGTCTTCTTCGTCGACCACGGCTGCCACCCGCAGACGATCGCCGTCGTACGTCAGCGCGCAGAGCCGCTCGGCATCGACGTGCAGATCGGCGACCACCGTACCACCGCGTTCGGCGGCAAGCACTTCGGCGTCCTGCTGCAGTACCCCGGGACCGACGGGCGCGTCGACGACCTGACCCCGACGATCGAAAGGATCCACGCGGCGGGCGGCTTCGCGACCGTCGCGGCCGACCTGCTCGCGCTGACCGTTCTGAAACCGCCCGGCGAGATGGGTGCCGACGTCGTGTTCGGCAGTTCGCAGCGCTTCGGTGTGCCGCTCGGTTACGGCGGCCCTCACGCGGCGTTCATGGCGGCGAAGAAGGAGTTCCTCCGGCAGCTGCCCGGCCGCATCGTCGGTCTCACGATCGATGCGACCGGCAAGCCGGCTCTGCGCCTCGCGCTCGGCACGCGCGAACAGCACATTCGTCGTGAGAAGGCGACGTCGAACATCTGCACCGCACAGGTTCTGCTCGCGGTGATGGCGAGCATGTATGCCGTCTACCACGGCCCCGAGGGACTGCGCGCCATCGCCGAGCGTGTTCGAGCGCAGACTGCGTGCCTCGCGCACGGCATCGGCGCGCTCGGCCATCGGGTTCAGGACGGCGTGCGCTTCGACACGATCCGGGTCTGGCCGAAGGACGGCTCGGCAAAGGTGATGCAGGCCGCACTGGGCAAGGGCATCAACCTCCGCGATTTCGGCGACGGCAGCGTCGGTGTCACCCTCGACGAGACCGTCGAGACGCAGGACCTGCACGATGTGTTCGCGGCGTTCGGCGGCAGCCCGCTGCAACTGCGGCTCGACGCGCACGCGCCCGACCTCGGTGTCCTCGCGCGGACGAGCAGCTACCTCACCCACCCGACGTTCCACCGCTTCCGCAGCGAGCACGAACTGCTGCGGTACATGCACCGCCTGCAGAGCAAGGACCTGTCGCTGACGACGTCGATGATCCCCCTCGGCTCGTGCACGATGAAGCTGAACGCGACCACCGAGATGTACCCGGTGTCGCTGCCGGGCTTCGGCGCGATCCATCCCTTCGCGCCGGTCGACCAGTGCAAGGGCTACACGACGCTCTTCGCGAACCTCGAGCGCTGGCTCTGCGACGTCACCGGGTTCGCCGCTTGCTCGCTGCAGCCGAACGCCGGTTCGCAGGGCGAGTACGCGGGACTGTCGGTCATCCGCGCGTTGCATCGCAAGAACGGCCAGGAGCAGCGCAACGTGTGCCTGATCCCCGCGAGCGCGCACGGCACCAACCCGGCGACCGCCTCGATGTGCGGCATGAAGGTCGTCGTCGTCGCGTGCGACGACCACGGCAACATCGACGTCGGCGACCTGAAGAAGAAGGCCGCCGAACACAAGGACCGGCTCGCTGCGTTGATGGTCACCTATCCGAGCACGCACGGCGTGTTCGAGCCGACGATCATGGACATCTGCAAGGTCGTGCACGACCACGGCGGGCAGGTCTACATGGACGGCGCCAACATGAACGCGCAGGTCGGTCTCCTGCGCCCGGGCGACCTCGGCGCGGACGTGTGCCACCTGAACCTGCACAAGACCTTCTGCATCCCGCACGGCGGCGGCGGTCCGGGCATGGGCCCTATCTGCGTCGCCTCGCACCTGGCACCGTTCCTGCCGGGACACCCTGTCGTGAAGACGGGCGGCGAGTATGCGATCGGACCGATCAGCGCCGCCCCGTGGGGCAGCGCGTCGATCCTGACGATCAGCTACGCCTACATCGCGATGATGGGCGCCGACGGTCTCCGTCGCGCGACGCAGGTGGCGATCGCGAATGCGAACTACATCGGCAAGCGCCTCCAGGGGCACTTCCCCGTCCTCTACACGGGCCAGAACGGCATGGTCGCCCACGAGTGCATCGTCGACGTGCGCCAGTTGAAGGCGACGAGCGGCGTCGAAGTCGGCGACATCGCGAAGCGCCTCATGGACTACGGCTTCCACGCCCCGACGATCAGCTTCCCGGTCGCGGGCACGATGATGATCGAGCCGACCGAGAGCGAATCGAAGGCCGAGCTCGACCGCTTCTGCGACGCGCTCATCGCGATTCGCCAGGAGATCCGCGAGATCGAGCAGGGCGAGCTCGACAAGGCGGACAACCCGCTGAAGAACGCCCCGCACACTGCCGAGGCAGTCACCGCCGCCGAGTGGAAGCACGGCTACTCGCGTGAACGCGCCGCGTTCCCCGCGCCGTGGACGAAGGAGCACAAGTACTGGCCGTCGATCGCGCGCGTGAACGACGTGCACGGCGATCGCAACCTCGTGTGCGCCTGCCCGCCGATCGAAACCTACGCGTAGTTCCCGCCGCCCTTCTTCCCGATCCTCCCCACCAACGGAGTCACGACCATGGGCATGTCGATGCCGAAGCCGTCCAAGTTCCACAAGAAGCTCGAAGCCCTGATCGGCGACTGGACCGGCGACGAGGTCATGCACCCGTCGCACTGGGATCCGAAGGGCGGCAAGGCGAAGGGCAAGTACCGTTCGCGCGCCATCGCCGACGGGTTCGGCGTCGTGCAGGACTACGAGCAGAGGAAGGGCGGCAAAGTGGTGTTCCGCGGGCACGGCGTCTTCGGCTACGACCCGCAGGAACAGTGCTACCTGTGGCACTGGTCCGACTCGATGGGCGGGGTGCCTTGCGCGGCGACGAAGGGCAAGTGGGAAGGCAACAAGCTCGTGTGGCAGAACCAGAGCCCGATGGGCCACGCGCGCTACACGCACACCTTCCTTCGCGGCGGCAGGGTCGGGTTCACCATCGAGACGTCGGGCGACGGTGCCTCGTGGTCGGTGCTGATGGAAGGCCTGTACACGAAGAAGAAGTAGCGTCGGCAGTCCGCGGCCAGCGCACTGTGCGCAGGTTGTCGCTTGTCCCTGCTCCGTGGCCGCGGTACGACGCGGGTCGAAACCACTCGAACCAGGGAGACCCCATGCGCCGCGCGCTTTCCGTGCTCGTTCCGTCCGTGCTGATGACCGCATGCGCGGTCACCTCCGAGGCTTCGTATCCGACCGCGGAACGCACCGCGGTGCCCGCCGAGGCCCCCACTGCCGCGACGCAGGATGCCGCGGGCAAGTACGGGCCGGAACCGGGCCAATCGCTCCTGCAGTTCGGCGGCGCGTTGACGTCGCAGAAGACCGACGCCGGCGCCGGCGGTTCGTCGACCGACACGAGCCTGACGCTGCAAGGGGGCATCGGCTGGTTCCAGAACGAATGGCTGGAGCTCGGCGGCCAGCTGCTCACCAACTACAGCGACTCCGGCTTCACCCTCATCTCGATCGCGCCGTACGCCAACTACAACCACAAGGTGAACGAGCGGGTCTGGGTCTACGGGGGGCCGCACATCGGTCTCGCCTACCTGGACTTCAGCAGCGACGATGCCATTTCGCTCGAGTTCGGCGTGCACGGCGGCACGCGGTACTGGGTCGACCCGCGCACGAGCGTCTTCGGCGAACTCCGCTACACGCACGCCAACTTCGATCTGTCGCCGAACGAGATCGACAGCGACACCTTCCAGCTCCTCTTCGGCTTCACGGTCGTCTTCTGAGATGGCCGGTCGACCGACGCGCCGCGCGGCGGCGCTGGCATTCTTCGCCCTCGCGGCAGCCTGCGCGGGCGCTCCCCAGCGGCCTCGCGACGTGGCGGTGCTGCCGACGGGAGACGGCAACCTGCTGCGCTACACCGCGGCCGCGGTGACCGTTCTCGACCAGCAGGGACGTGCCATCGGCAGCTTCCCGAACCCCACCACCAAGGCCCCGCGCGGCGCGGCGCTCGCGGTGGGTTCGCAGCTCGCGGTCGCGGTCTTCGACGACCGGCTCGCCGTGACCGAACTCAGCGGCACGAACGAACCGACGTGGGTCGCGCTGGCTTCGCCCTTTCCGACGCGTACGGCGTCGCTCGACGCGGACCGATGTACGCTCGTCGACGGCGCCGGGAACGCCCGCGTCGTGCAGCTGCCGGGGAGCGACCAGCTCTGGCAGGGAAAGGCCGGCCTCGGCCTCGACGAGGTGGCGATCGTGGTCGCCACCGGTGCGCAGGAGCACGTGGCCGTCGGTCGGCGCGGCCGCGACGTCGTCGTGCAGCGCATGGACTATCGTCGTGGCGACGGGCTCGTTGCGGCGGAGACGACCATCCGCGACATGAACGTCCTCGGCGGAGCGGGCCACGCCGGCGGCGCGTTGTTCCTCGCCGGCCTGCGCGAGGTCAGTGCGGCGAGCACACGCGGTGCGCTGGTGCAGTACTTCGTGCTGGTGCGCCTCGATCTCGCGACGTTCCGCACCGAAGTTCTGCAGGACGAGAAGTGCGCGGCGCTCGAGACGCAGGTGACCGACCTCGCCGTCGGCCCGGAGATGCTCGCCGTCGTGCTCGATCAGTACAAACGCGGCACGTCGCTGCGTGTGTTCGACCAGGTGCAGGGCCGGCGGCCGGCGACATGGGCGTTCGAGCGCAAGATCGCGCCCGGATCCTCGATCGCGTGGATCAGTCCCGACTACGTCGCAGTCGTCGACCGCGACGGTGGCACGCAGGTCCTCCACGCCGTCTCGGATCGCTGATCCCCGGAGTGGTCAGCGCAGGTCGCGCGCTGCGCGGAAGCCGATGTCCTGGCGCTTCTGGTTGAGCACCGGCATGCGCTGGTCGGCCAGCAGCGCATCCCAGGTCGAGGACAGGAAGCTCCCTCCGATCACGACGCGCTTGCCGTCTTCGACGCACGACTCGGCGACGTTGCCGAGCAGGTGGAAGAACGCGCCGTTCGCTCCCTGGGCAAAGCGCGCGTCGTCGACTGGGGCGACCGTCGCGACGTTGTCGTCGAGATCCGACAGGTAGGGCGCCGTCGGTGTCTCGCGATGGCGCGCCTGATCCGCCAGATTCATGCGGATGTCCTTCGGTGGCGACGTGTTGCCCCACCAGTAACGATCGCCCGGGCGGGTGCCCAGCGCAGCGCGGAACTCGGCGATCGTCGGCAGACGTGCGCCGGCGGCCGACAGGAACGCGTCGACGTCTGCCGGCGCGATGTCGCGGGCCGGCAGCATCGCTTCCGGCCATTGCAGCGGCTGGACCGGGCCGCCCTTCGCCTCCCACTGCGCGACCGACACCTCGCTGACGTCGAGGTAGCTCGGTGCGGCGCCCGCGGCGGTGACGAGTGCCATGCGGCAGCCGCGGCGGCGATCCTGCACGATCAGCGGCAACGGCCGCGCCTTGTCGCCCGAGACGTTCGCATCGGTGAGCTCCCATGTCGCCCATGCTCGCAGCGCCGCGACGTCCGCGGCGTCGACGCGCAGGAACACCGGCCGCGCGGTGAACAGCGAACGCACCCACGCCTCGCAGTCCTCCCGGTACGCGGGCACTTGGATCGCCCTCGCGGCGGCCTCGAGTTGCGCGTGCTGCTCGAACGTCGAGAGCTCCTTCACCGCGCGCAACGTGTCGCGCGCTTCGGCGGCGGCCCGTTCGTGCAGCAGCGCCTTTTCGACCCGCGTCCACGCGGGATCGGCGCTGACGCCGAGCTCGTTCGCCTCGGTGCGCAGACGCCCGAGCTGGCTGTCGACCTCGGTGCCGGTGCGCGGGCTCGAAGGCAGCGCCGTCGCGAGGCCCGCGACGAACCGGCGCCGCGCCGCGTCGGGGTCGCCGCGTGGCGGCTCGGGCGCGTGCGGTGGCGGGTCCGTCGTCCCGTTGTGCGGATCGGCGGCTGCCGGCTGCTTCTCCGGCTTCCCGTCCTGCGCTGGCGCTCCGGGGGTTTCCGTCGCCTGCGACTGTCGGTCCCTTGCGTCGTGGGCTGGCTCCGGCGCCGGACGGTTCGCCTGTTCCTGCGAACGCTGGTCGGGCGGTGCCGTGCGCTCGGGCCACACGACCCAGACGACGGCAGCGATCGCGATCGCCGCGGCGCCGAGCACCCACCCGGATCGCCCGGGTCCCGCCTTCGTCGTGCTCCCGATCGGCGCGGCGCCCCCCGCAGCACGCCCGCCGTCGGCAGGAAGCGCGCGAAGCGACTCGATCAGTTCCTGCCACGACGCGAAGCGATCCGCGCGCCGCAGCGCCATCATCCGGCAGATCGTCAACAGCAGCGGATCACCGTTCGCAACGGCGATCTCGGGCGCCGAGAACGGCGGTGCCTCGCGCATCTGGTCGAGCTGCTCCTGCCGCGTCAGGCTGTCGCGTGGCCGCACGCCGGTGAGCAGCATCCAGAACGACACACCGAGCGAGTACATGTCGGTGCGGAAGTCGAGTTCGCTCGCAGCGACCTGCTCGGGGCTCTTGAACGCCGGTGTGCCGGGCGAGAAGCCGGTCTGGGTGAGGCCGTACTCCGCGTCGAGCAGCTTCGCGATGCCGAAGTCCGCGATCTTCACCGTCGACTTGGCATCGAGCAGCAGGTTGTCCGGCTTGATGTCGCGGTGCAGGACGCCGTGTTCGGACGCCTCGGCGAGCCCGAGGCAGCACTCGACCAGCATGCGCCGTGCATCGCCCCGCGAGAGCAGCTGCTCCGGCTGCTTCTTGACGTACGACGAGAGGCTGCCGCCCGGCATGAACTCCATCACGAAGTACTGCAGTCCCTCGACCGCGCCGACGTCGTACACGTCGACGATGTGCGGCGAGTGGAGTTTGCCGAGCAGGCGCGCTTCGCTGCGGAAGCGCTCGACGAGGTCGGGGTGCGGCGCCCCCTTCTGGACCTTGAACGCGACGGGGCGATCGATGCTGATCTGCGTCGCCTGGTAGACCGCGCCCATGCCACCGGCACCGAGCAGCTTCTCGATCCGGCAGCCGCCGATCTCGCGGCCGAGCAGCGGATCCGAAGCCACGGTCGCCGCGGTGCGCATTCCGTGCTGCTCGAAGCGTTCGCGAGCGGCAGCCAGCACGTCCGGCGCGACGTGCTCGAGAAGCGCCCGGATACCGTTCTCCCGGCCCGGTCCCGACGGAATCGTCGCGGCGTCGGAATCCACGATCCCCTCGGCGACGAGGAAGCGGAAGAACTCGTCTTCGGTTGGCGCGCCCACGCGGCGCATGCTAGCGAGCCGCGCCGTTCGGGTCCGCGTCGAACCCGTTCGTGTCGGGGTCAAGACCGTCGCCGTGCCTCTGCTCTGGCGCGGGGAGCGCGGCGCCTCCACAATCCTCGGCTCGCCGCCACGTAGGCGCGCCCAAGATGACCACGAACGCCCCTTCGCCCGCCGCCCCCGCCCCGCGCCCCGAACCTGCCCGACCGCCGGAGAGCGTGATCATCCGGCCGTGGCCCAAGATCATCTTCCTGTACCCGAGCTTCGTCGCGGCGACGGTCTTCTTCCTGCTGTCGTGGCTCGGTTCGAACGAAACCGTGCTCGGCAACACGTTCATGGGCGTGCTGCTGCTGAACCTGCTCGTCTTCTCGTTCGACTTCTCGCGCATCAAGTCGATCACCATCGTGATCGGCATCATCGCGACGCTCCTGCTGGTGCTGTGGCTCGACAGCAAGTGGGACCTGACCAGCTTCCTCGGCCGCGTCTTCGGTTCGATCGACATCCGGATGAACACGGGGTTCTACGGGTTCTTCAGCGCCGGCCTTGGCTTCCTGCTCCTCGTCGTCTTCGTCAACACGCGGTTCAACTACTACGAAGTCAACGCGCGCGAGATCTTGCACCACCACGGCTACCTCGGCGAC
>CAZIFB010000084.1:0-15984 GCA_964538915.1 uncultured candidatus Brocadiaceae bacterium
GAAGCTCGGTCAACTTGGAGCGTGCCCCGTCACCTGCTCAGGACCGCCGACCCCCGCATTCCCTTTGGAATGCGCGGTGTGGTATTCCGGTGGGTGCACGCGCTTGGCACCCTAAAGGCCGAAGAGGGCTGGCACCCACCTCATGGGCGCGAAACTCCTGGCGCTGGCGTGCAGGAAATCTGCCTCTTCAGTATCTCTGCGATACGGACTTGGCCATCGTAAGCCTTGTGGTCTGGGATGTGCACCCATCTTGCGTCCTCGGCTAGAAGGTAGGCGACGAACACTTCAAGTCGCTCCTTCCATGTTTCCGTCCTGGCGCCGGCGAAAGCGAGCTCCAGCCGTTGGAACGCCGACTCGTCAACCAAGGGCGTCACGGCGCCCATTGCACTGAGGTACTCCTCATCGCGCACGGCCCACATTAGATGCTGGTGGCCAGACGGAGAGAGCCTGACGCGCTCTGCTTTCGCCGCATCTACGACAGTCGGGTCGTGACTCAAGCACAGGCCACTCTTGAGCAGAGCGTCGAGCCATCCCAACGAGATCCGAGGCTCGATGCCCATCGCTCGGAGGTAGTCGTGGACCTGATCTACGCCGATGTACTTGTCTGAATCGCGACCACTTGGAGCATCCCTCAGCATCTGAAGCAACCGAACGCCAAGCAGGGGAGTCGTCTCGTAGTGCTCGCTGATGGCGAAGATGTTTTGCACGAACTTGTGCTCGCCAACGGGGTAATTCTCGTACTTGCCCCGAATCAGAGCCTTTTTGAATCGCCAATCGGGAACACTAAATGCGTCATTCGCCACGAATGACTTCACTAGATCATCTATCCGGAGATGCGGCGAAAGTACAAGATCACAAGTGAGAGTCAGCGCCCTACGGACGTCGTGATTGGCCAGGAAACTAATGTAGCGTGACACGCGGTCCGACCCAAGGAACAATCGCTGAAGAGCCGCGCAGAACGCGGCGAGATTGTCGACGTCTAGCGTGATGCCACGACCGAAGAAGTAGCCCCGACCAGGCTGTTTCTTCTCTTCCCTCACCTTCTTTTCGAGGTAGAGCACGCGCTTCGATAGAATCTTCCAAATCGGTGGAGTCGGCAGAAATAGTGCCTCGTGCTCGAAGGACTGCAGCGCGCCATGACGCGATAGCTCCCAACTGGTCCTATCCGTGATCGGAAGGAGGACTACACACACCTGCTTCTCGTAGATGGACCGAGCGTATTGATACACGGCTTCTTGGAAGTCGGTCCCGAAGTGGTCCGCGTTGTCGAAGACGAGCACGGGGACCTTCTTTCGCATGGTGACGATATGGCTGACCAAACGCCGAATGTAGTCGTGCGGCTGGTTCCCGCGGTGATCCTCCATGCGGCGACCAAACTCTAGGTAGAAGGCTTCTTTGTCCTTATCGTAGAGCGTCTTTAGAGGTCCGCGTGAAAGACGTCGGTACTCGTCGAAGAACAGGCCGCGGATCTCGTCAAACGTTGGGTGCTTTCCATCGAATATACGCTGCTCGGCCTCGGCGACAAGCTCTCGATTGAGCCAGGTTGCGATGCTGGACACGTCCCCTTCGCTCTCCGCGAGATTCACGCGCATGACGACGCACTTCTCTGCTCGGTCTCGGGAAAGAACGAATCGGAAGAATCGATCTATAAACGTGCTTTTCCCGGCACCCTTGGTTCCGACGATGATCACGAACTCGTTGCGGCGCGAGGCGGCAACGCGATCGAGTAACTCACTCAGCTCACCGCCGGCATCCGTATCCAGGCGCTGAATCTGATCTGCGAGACCAGCCGCGATCCTCGCAAGTTGCTCATCGGCTTGCTGACTCTCGCGGGAAGTTACGAAGCAATCTGCCAGAAGCTCTGGGTCCTCGTCCCCTATCAGTCGGCTGAAGAAGGAGTTCATGACCCGGCCCATGTCGCGGATCAATGGTCCCGAATTTTGCAGCGAGATAGCTGTTGGCGACACCACCGACTTCTTGAAGCGACTTGCACGGATCGGTTGCCCTTCCGCTTCTTGAAAGTGAGGCAAGTAGCCCAGCTTCTTGACAGACTCCGCTCCGAGCAGATCGTAGAAGAGCGCGAATTGCTCCACTACTCCATCGAGCGACGGAAAGACGTAGGCCATGCCTGACGACGTGTCTCGCCCGTCGCCG
The DNA here is from genome assembly GCA_964538915.1 of uncultured candidatus Brocadiaceae bacterium. GTDB lineage: Bacteria > Planctomycetota > UBA1135 > UBA1135 > UBA2386 > JAEUHQ01. The sequence goes on from CAZIFB010000084.1 coordinate 2,155, forward strand.
CACCGACTGCCTCGGAACACTATCCATTCGCGACCGTTCGTGACGCACGCCAGCTCTGCGTTCTTCTGGCCGCAATACCGAATCGCCTGCTGAATGCCCTCCTTGGCGGCCGGCGCCTTGAAGATCGGCCCCGAGAGGACAAAGGCGCGACCAGCCGACCGGCCAGCGATGCCCAGGTCGCGCCCGTCGCGCTTGGCTTCCAGCACGAGGCGGGCTCTCCCGTCGACATCGAGTCTGTAATCTAGGAAGCCACCATCTGTCGGATCCTCGGTGAACAGGTTGTCAAGGCGCCAACCGAGGACCTCAGTGAGAACCCGGTCAATGACCTTGACTCGCGCGTCCTGCTCAGTGAACAGCGTGTGCTTGTAGTCGCTGATCTCCCTGAGCAGGACGTTGAGACGTTCGGATGCAGCGTCGATTGGTTCCATCGCTCTCTCGCCACAGCCTAAGCGGACCACCCGGTCGCGCAAACCGAGTTGGCCACTTCGCACTACCCCCTCCAAGACTGCGCCGCGACGCCGACGTGGCGCCGGTCGTGGCAGCCTGCTGATCAGACCAACCAGGGCGTGGCCGCAGCTGCCGCCTGCGCGATCTGGACCAGCGCCTGACCGCGCAGTCCTGATCAAGCGCAAACCCGCGCCAGGAAAGTACGGACACCCCTCGGCGCCCGCTACACCCTCGTAGATCTGGGTGTCGCCTTGGAGACCTGTAGGCGCGGGCCTTCACAATGCGCGCCGAGCCTGCGAGGAGCGAGCGGCGGCAAGAACGGGTTCGGCCGTCAGTCGCCGTCGCAGAACACGAACGTCCGTCCGTCGAGCTGGCAGGTGACGTAGCGCAGCCCGGCGAGGAAGGGCACCAAGTGCGCCGCGTTGACGACAAACACCGTGCGCTCGCCTTCGGCCACGGCGCCAGCAACTCGCTTCGCGTCAGCGGTGGAGACTCCGGCCCCCTGCCTGAACGCCTTGCGGAAGCGAACGAACGAAACGGGCTTGAACACCGCGTTCGCCGGCAGGTCACCCGACACGAGGTCTATCGCGACAGGATCGAAGCGGCAGGTGAACAGATCCGCGTTGGTGACCACGATCGGCACACAGGCGGTGTGATGGTCCAGTTGAATGCTCCAGTCGCCGAGTAGGCCTACGCACGAGGCGAGCAGGTTGGAGGCGATACGGTCGAGGTCGAGGTTCGCGAACTTTTCGTCCTTCGCGCCCGAGTTCTTGCCCTTTGGGTTCTCGCTCCGCTGCCCGTCCTTCGGTTTGCCCCCCTTCGACGATGCGCAGAAAGCGGACTCGGGCGAACCCGTGACCATGTTGCACTCAACGGTCCCGAACCTGTCGGCGAGTTGCGGCAGCGTCCCGGACTGCACATCACGGTTCGGGTTGTACACATCGAGCCGGCAACGACTCTCGTTTTCGCTGTCGCCGGGCAACAGGAACACGAGCTGGTCGCCGTGGTTGACCTTCTTGCACTCGACAACGCCAACGGCGCGACCGCGCGTGATGGTCAGGTCGATGAAGCCACCTTCACCGTCCTCACCGGACCAAGGGACTTCCAGAGCGTCGAACGTCCACTTCTGGCGGGTCCCGCTGTTCTTGATGGTTGCGGCGACGCCGAGCACGAAGGCATAGCCTGCGCGGTTGACCACCTTGTGCAGCGGCGTGTTCTCGTCGGTCATGGCGGCGCGAATGGCATGGGCTCGCCGTCGGCGTTAACTTCCCGGCGTCATCCTGCCCTCGGCGTCGTCGGCCCCCAACGCTCAATGACTTGTCGGGCCGTGAACGTCGGAGTTCGCTCATAGAGGCGCCAGACGACTCCGTGCAGGTCGCACGAACCGCACAGGTCGGGCTTGGTGTGACCACCGAGGATGGGTTCGCCTGGATCGATCCCCGGTGAACCCTTCGCGCGACAGTAGGGACACTCGATCTCGTTAAGGCCGGTGACGTGCCTTCCAATTCGGCGTGCCTCCTGCACCTCGTCGCTGCCCTGTGGGGCGAAACGGAAGTCGACCATGCGGTGATGCCATCGCGTCGGTCCCGGGTTGTCAAATGCCGACGGGACGAGGACGCGCGGCCGGATCGCTTCTCCACTGCGACGTTCCTCTCCAAGTTTCGCGACGAGTGTCGCCGCGCAGCGCGGCCGCGCATGGTGTTCTTGACCAGGGACCCGGACGCAACAGGCTTCTGGCTGGTCGACGACTACGTACCCGAGCTGCTCGCCCACGACCGGCGCATGTTCCCGCCGATGTCCGCGGTCGCGCAGGCATGGGGCAAGATCGAGGCGATTTCCGTGCCCGTTCCGGCCGACTGCTGCGACGGGTTCCTGGGCGCGTACTGGCGGCCTTGCGCCTACGTCGATCCCGCGGTGCGCGGCGCGATGTCGTCATTTGCGCGGGTGCCGAACATCGACGAACGCATGGCCGAGCTTCGACGGGATCTCGAGTCTGGCGCTTGGGAACGTCGGAACCGTCGGCTGCTCGATGCCGACGAACTGGACCTCGGCTACCGGCTGGTCGTCGCCAACGTCTCTTAACCCGCTCACGGCTCACGCAGGCAGGAGTTCGAAGAGCGTCCTGTTCGCCCCCCTCTTTTCTGCTCTCGGGTTATGAACCCAGCCCCCTGCTCTGAGAGTCCGAGAGCGTTTTCGGGCCGTTTCTGCTCTCGACCTCTTAACCCGGCTCGGCAGGCCACCACCGCGCCGCCGGCACCCACCGCCGCATCCAACGTCCTTCACGGCACCTACGTAGGCTCGGTACAGCAAGACGCCCCAGGGCTTGTGGCCCCGGGGCGTTCGCTTCTCGGCGAGTGGTAGAGCGAACCGAACGCTCTTCGGACCGAGAGCAGTTACGAAGAGCGTCTCGATCGGTGTAGACAGCGCTGGTCCGGCGTGACCGGAGCAGCGGGCGGAGCAGGCGTCGGCGCCGCCCGCGGGGCCTCGGCCCGGCTCATCCCGAGCACCTCCGAGCAACCGACGGATGGCGACGCGGTGGTCGACGAGCGACTCGGGGGCTGTTGCGCGGCTCCGACACTCCCCTAACGACGCCGACCACCGCGGATCTCGGATTCGGGACCAAGGGCCGGGCCACCGATCTGGCCGCTCGACGCGAACGCACCGCTTGAGTCGGTCACGGCCGACCCCCAAGTGCCCAATTCAGAGCGGAACTCGCTCGACGCGATTTCCGGATAGCACGCGCTTACGGAACAATCGCCACGATGGACTTCTTTCACCGCCGAAGTCCGATATCAAGGATCAACCACGCGCCGCTCCGCCGCCACCTCCCGCACATTCCCAAGCGTCCCCCACGACGACTCGAGTTCCCCAGACACAACGGGATCGCCGTCCTTCTGAAGGACGTATTGTCGGCCAAGAACCCGAAGCGACTCGCCGCGCTCGGGAAGCTCCAGGGTACACGCGGTCATCGAGCCCCTATCCCACTCAACCCGCAATCCGAGAGGCACGTGCTGGTGCGGCGCCCACGCCGACGCACGCCCACCCTCCAACTGGATCTGCAACCCGACAGGCTTTCCGTCGACGAAGAACTCCACGGACTTCAATTCACAAACCTCCCCGACGACGCGATACCGAAGCCACAAACCATCCGGCGCGCCATCCCTGAGCAGCCCGGAGTCCCGCCACCCAGACTCCTCAGCGAGGACATTCGTGATCAGGGCGCTATCGGAGAAAGTGATTGGAGCGCCATCATAAAAAGTCGTGATCGGGGCGCGACACGCGCCGCCGAATACAACCACCACCAGCGCCTCGAAGCCTGCCTTCGCCATTCTGCTCATCATTTCTTCTCCCTTGGATTGTCCGATGACGGCGTCTGCGGACGCTCTGCCACCGGTTGAATGAACCGCCCCTGCGGCGCCTTTCCGCTGGCATTCTTCCCGTTGATATCCGACGACACCGCACAGTCGTATGCCTTGACTTCCTTCCTGAAGTAGTCGGCCAACGCTGGCGCGAATGCAGTCTTCCGCTTACTCGCCTCTTCCCACTCTCTACTGCCACCATGACACACCCAGACGACAATCCCGCCATTCGGCCCGCGACGCTTTGCGCCACCTCCTGCAGGATCCTTGTCTTCGCCTGGAATGTCCGCACTATTGAACACCTCAGTCAGTATCTCCACGACCTTGTTAGCGGCAGTTGCCCCTCCCGGCATATGCGATCCGTTGAAAGGAGCATTACTCCTGAATTTCTCGCTCCCATGCGCACTGATGTACAGATGAGTAACGGTCCTTCGCTTACCCTTCTTAGGTTCCCTTGAGTACCTGGGCAGCTTGCTTGGCTTTCCATCTTTGTCAACTTGAGTCGGCACGCCGTCTTTGTCCACGTCAACGTGAATGACGATACCGCCCTCTGGGTCACTATCGACGGTGTCCATTGCTTTGTTGACATCACCTGTCTTCTCTCCGTCCTTCTGGAAGTGATTAGTGACCACGACAACCACAGTAAAGAGGCCCATTGGATCAATCCATGATCCTGGCGACGCCCCAACGTATGCGTACTGACTACCCCAAGACGCAGCATCATACCCGCCGACCGGATCCTCACTCAAGAATCTGCCGTGCGCCGATTGGTAGTATCGGCGCCGATAGTAGATGAGTCCCGTCTCCGGATCCAACTGTCGACCCGTGAACCCGTAGATCTGCCCCGCCACCGTGGGCACAGCCCCGTTCGGCGCGCCCGCAGCAGTGAACACCGACATCTTCCCGTACGGGTCGTATTCGTACTGCTCAACTACTGAGCCAGCGGAATTCACTACTTTGACGACGCCACGGGTGTGGTCCTGCACATAGCCGTAGCGGTCCCAGCCGCCTGAGACGTTCCGGTGCGCGAACCCGAGGTGCTCGTCGATGACACCGCCCTCGAAGTAGACAGTCGAGGGCTGAAAGGCGACGTCGTACGCCTCGATCAGGTCCCAGCCCGACCATGCATAGAACGCACCACCGCCTTCAGCGAGCAGCTTGCCGATTCTACGGTTGCTCGGGTCATAGCCGTAGTAGGCCACCAGCACGGGCACTGGCTCGTTGACCGCGGCAGCCGACGCGCCCGTCGTTCCTTCGTTGACAGAGAACGGCGGCCGCGGGTCCCAGGCGGGCGTTTCCGCAGTCGCGCGCCGCTGTAAGACCCGCTGCCGCGCGGCGAGCACCTGACCGCGCCACGCCTGCACGGGCAGGATCGTTTCCTTGCCGTCGCGCTTGCCTTGAGGGACCTTGTCGAACACCTCGACCGTGGTCTCACCGTTCGCTTGCACCTTCTCGGCGCCACCAGGGTAGGTCAGCAGGTAGACCTCCGACAGGCGGTCCAAGTGGTCATAGACGTAGATGTAGTAGCCGTCGCTCAGCAGGTTGCCGTTGCCGTCGTAGAGCCACTTCTGCGCATCCCCGTCGGTCGTGACGCCCTTGTACTCATTCGTCCCGTTCCGACGGTCGTAACTCGTCGTGGCGGTAGCACCATGCGACTCAACGTCGACACTCTCGCGGTTGTGAGCGTGATCCAGGGCGTAGGTGATCTTCGCGTCGTACGACGTCGCGCCTAAGTAGGTGCCCGTGAAGGACTGCACCCCAAGCTTCGCCTCCTGCAAGCGGTCCCATCCGTCGAGCTGGAACCAGTCCCCAACGGCCCCGGACGCCTTAGCGTACCGGTGCTGGAGCACGTTGCCCTCCGCGTCGCGTTCCATCTGGAGGTCCCAGACTGTGTTGCCCGTGCCGCTCACGAACCGCGTGGTCGTCGACTGCGTCATGTGGCGCAGCTGGTTGTAAGCGGACTCCGTCACTATCTCCGTTGTGGTCGCGGCCCCGGGCAGGAACCCGCGGCGGATGGGTCGACTGCCCTCGTAGCGCCAGTCGGCAAGCGGTTGGTTCGCGATACCTGGCCCACTCAGGGTCATGCTCGCCAGCTTACCAGCACCATCGGGAACCGTCCCGATCTGGAAGCCTGAGCTGGTGAGCATCGACCGACGGAACGCGGCATCCTCCCCCCCACCCGCCTTCGCATAGCCGTAGGCCAGGTCCTTCGTCGCGGCGCCACCGAGGTATTGGAACCGCTCAACGGTCTGCCGGCCGATACCGTCGTACTGGTCGATTGCCTGGACTAGGCTCGGGGCCGGCACGCCAGCCAGGAACGGGTAGATCGCCCACTGGGTATCCGCGGAAGCGACTCGATCGAACTCGTCGTAGGTCCACGCCTCGTTGGTCGCCAGAAGGGAGAGCGTCACGCCGTTCGTCGGGAGCCCGATCACTCGCCGCTCCTGCAGCCGCCTCTCCGCATCGTAGACCTGCTGCACCTGCGTACCGTTCCCGTCGATCCAACCCTCCAAACGGCCAGCCAGGTCGTACGTGTAGGTCCAGTGCTTGTCCGACGAGCCCGGCGAGTGCCCAGGAAGGCGCCGATCGACCAGCCTACCCAACAAGTCGTAGCGGTACTCGCTCGTGTTGCCGATGCCGTCCGTGCGCGTGAGGATCGCACTCAGCAGGGGGTCAGACGGTCCGTCGTTGTAGCTGCGCGTCAGGTGCACTGGCGTAGCGGCCGCGTTCCGCTGGTGCATCCATTCATCGACGATGCGCCCGGCTGCGTCGTAGGCGCGCCGCGTCTCCTTCCCTACGCCGTCCTTGTACCACGTCGCGTTGCCGAGGCTGTCGTAGCCGTGGTTTCGCGTGAATTGCAGGCTCGACGCACTGCCCCAGAACTCGGCGCGCACGAGGCGATCCCAGTTGTCGTAGGCGAGGTCGATCCGGTACGTCACGGGTACGAATGTCGATGCTCCAGTCTGACGCTGCTCGACGTGGTCGATACGCGAGACATTGCCCATCACGTCGCGAGTGAACACTTCGGCGTTGCCCGAAGTCCCGAGCAATCTATCCTGCTTGCGGATGAGGCGCCCCAGAGCATCGTAGCCGTACGCTGCGCCACGGCCGTCACCGTCTACCGCCGTAGCAACGCGGGCAGACCCGTTGTAGGCGTACGTGATGCCCCGAGTTGTCGCCAAACCTGGCGCCGACACGGTCTCCGAGACTGCCCGACCAAGATCATCGCGGACCGATGCAATGGTCTGCTGCAGGACGGACGCTCCGCTGCCGGTCCGGTACTCCGACTGCGTCACGCGGTCCTCGTCGTCGCGCGTCAGGAACACGTGCTTCTCGCCCGGCAGGTGGATCCGTTGAGGACGCCCCCAAGCATCCAGTGTGTCGATCGTTCCGACGAGACCGGTTGGCTCAACCACGCGCGCCAGCACCCCGTCGAGGTGGAACCCGTGCTGCTCCACCGACCACGTCGAACCATCGAGCCTGCGCTTCTCTTGGTACAGCCGGCCGTGGTCGTCAACCAAGTATCGGACCTCCCGTCCACCCGACGCCTGCACAGAGACCAGACGATCGCCGGCGTCGTACTCGTACGTCGTAACGAGATTCTGAGGCGTTGACGCCGTGAGCGGCGCCACATCCGTCAACTCCTTCCATGGACGGGAGAAGTAGTCGAACACGCGGGACTTCGTGATCGTAGCGCGCCCATATGCTCCGCCCTGGTCGTCGACCGCGTTCTGCGTGCTGACGGCGACCTGACCGAATCGGTCATACTCGAAGGTGAACGTACCCGCGTAGGTGGCGCTGCCGCGACCGCTGCTGGTCGTGGGGAGGTTCGCTTGCCGCAACCAACCAATGGAGTCGTAGGTCAGTGTGCTGGTGCGCCCGAGCTCGTCCGTCACCGACAGCATCCAACCGAGTCCGCCGTAGGTGAACGTACGCGACGAGTAGACAGACGACCCTTGGTAGGTGTCGATCTGCTTCGTCAGCATGAAGTCCGCCGCACCTGCGTTGGTGCCGACTTGGTAGCCGATCCTCGCATTGCTGGTGCCGCCCCCGTCCACGTTGAAGGTTCCTTCCTCCGTCCACACGACGCGACCGCCCGCGTCCTCTTGAACGTGAAACAGATCGACGCCTTCGAACGTGCCGTCAGTGCGATAGCCACCGTAGGCGCCGTCGAAAGTGAATGCGTTCGTCCCGACCTTTCCCAGGGCGTTCGTGTAGGTCTTCAAGCGCGACGCCAAACGGTAGTCGGCGTGATTCCAGTCCTCGTAGGTCCACAAGCGCACCTGCTCCAACGTACTTGAGCCAGCCGGGATGATTCCCGTGCTCGTGACGAGCCCGCGACCCTGAGTGTCGTACCCGATGCGGTGCTCGAGACCGGAAGGCATCTTGACCCCGGTCAGCTGGCCACACCCGCAGTTCCACGTGTAGTCCCACGCAAGGGTAGCGTGGTAGTCGGGGTCGGTCACTGGACGAGGATCGTTGGGTCCGGACAATTCCTCCAGGTGCGTTACACGCCACTGGCGCGGAGACGCCAACGTGGCGCCACCGACGACCGTCGTGTAGTCGTACTTGCGAACAACCCCCCGGGCATCGACCCACACCGTGCGCCCAGTCTGCGGATACGACATCGTTTGAACCCGCTGGCCCTGACCGGGCAGGGAGGAGACCTCGCCATCCTTCAGGACGACGACACGCCACGGGAACAATGGCGCGGAGTCATACGTAACCTCGAGCATCTGGCGAGCAAGGCCCGTCGATTCATCGTAGACGTATTGGAGGCGGCTGGACCCAAGTGGGTAGACGTAGTGGGTGACGATCTCCTCGTCGAACAACTCGCCGGAGTCGTAGGTGCCGCTGCGGTCCTGATCGTCGAGGAACTGACGCGAAGGGCGGCGCACACGGGACAGAAGGTAGGGCGGCGTCGTTTCGTACTCGAAATTCGTCGTGAGCCCGCTGGATCCCGAGCCCCAGCTCGCCGGCGTGCGCGTCGTGATCGACATGACGCGACTTGCCGTCCCGACGCTCCCCCACACGAAGTCGTGCGTGATGCCACGCGCATCGGTCATCTGGCGAAGCGAGTTGCCAGTGTAGGAGAATACGACTTGCCAGTCCGGGGCGGCGTACGCGCCGCGATAGATCCGCTTCGCGACGAGATCACCGCTTCCACCAGACGGCGGGAAGTACTCCGTCCGCGTCCGATCGGGCGACTCCTTGAACCAGATCTGGTACGTCTGCCCCCCGATGAGGTGGTCCTCGCGGACCAACCGCACCCCCGCCTGGGCATCGAAGATCCACGTTGTCGACGTGAAGCCGGACGACACAGAAAGGGCAGTGTGCCGCCACCGGACGCCATGCTCGTCCACCCGATAGACCGGCGTGCCGACTTCGATGTTCTCCGGCGGCTGCTCCAACAGATCCCCCCACGAAGCGCGCCACCCGGGACCGAACGGATCGTCGAGAGTGCCAACGGAGTCTCCCCCCTCCCTCCAGCTGTCTACCTCGAAAGACCTGTAGTTCAGGCCAATCTGAAAGGGGTGGACAGCGTCGAAGCCCCAGGTCCTCACCAGGGCGACCGTCTGGCGAAACTCGCCGCCCGTGATGAGAACGGGGCCGCCATCACCGACGCGGCGCAAAGCCCCGGCGATGTCCGTGGATGTGGTTACCGCAGCGGGGGGCACGATGACGTACGCTGACGACATGGTTTCTCCTGTCGGCAACGGGCGAGCGCTCTTCTCCAACAAGGCGGACTCGCGATCCGGCGACGTGACGCAGTAGTTGATCTCGACGCAGCCGCTGCCCGTCGTGCCCCCGCCGCCTCCGGTGGCGCCATCGCAGGACTGCGCGGTAGCCGCTCCGAGGAACAAAGAGAAAGCCGCGAACCGGCACGAGAGCGCAATTCCCGTATCCATGGACGTCTAGGGACAGCCGAGCAAGGACGACCTCTCCGCGGAGGAACGTTTGGACAGACCACACCTGCCCTTTGGCAGGAGCGCCAACGCTTGCACCCCCGGACCGAGGCTCGACTGCTGTTCGCTGCTTCCTACACATTCTGACTGAGGGTTGTCAACGGCATCTTCGTGAGGATTCGCTGCGGTGCCTGCTCGCCAGCCGACGACTACTCACGCCAAGCGACGGCAAGCACGACGCCACACGGCTTCATGGCGACTCCAAACAAACGCGTCCGCGGGCCGCAATAGGCGACGGCGCACGCGGTTGCGCCTGCGACGAAGCAACACTGCCAGCCGGCGCCGAGTTGCTGCACCCACGTCGAGAGTTCGCGCGTCGAAAGAACGACGACCGCCTCTTCGATTCTCGTTCGAGTGCGCAACGCGTCGAGTTCGGACAACCATCGCGTCGGGTCGCGACACTCGGCGAAGAGCACGCGGCCTCGAAGGTCCCTCGACGCAACTTCACCTGCCGCGAACTCGCGAGTGGTGCGGACATCGAGGCGCCCAACGCGAACGTCGACGTGTCCGAGAAACGCGCGGAGTGCGTCGACGACCGACCCCGGCAGCGCCGCCGTCGTGGACACGGACTTCCCACGAGCCCTCTTGCTCGTGGTCTTGGGCGCGGCGCCACGCGAGTACGCCCGCGCCCCGTTGGCGGTCGGCAGACGGCGCTGCTGCCGCACATGCTCGACGTAGGCGCGGAAGGTCGTCTCCGGGATCGCGGCGAGCGCCCGGTACTTCGCGGCCATCTGCTTCGTGATGCCCTCGGGCAACGGGCTCGACGCCCCGCCCCGATTCGAAGTCAACCTGGTTGACTTCGATCCATATCCGCCCCGGTGAACGAGTTGCGCCAACTTCGCGCCGAGCTTGCGTTCGACATCGAGCCGGAACACAGCGAGCCGCAGCGACTCCTCGAACGCGAGGTTGCACTTCTTCGCGAGGTCTTCATGCACCGACGCCAGCGTGTGCAGATCCGTCAGCTTGCTCAGGTCGTCCGCCTTCGCCAACACCGCGGCGAGGTGCTGCGCGCTCGGCACAACCATCTGCCCAGACTCGAAGAAGCGCAGAGGCTCGCGGCGAACGACTGCTCCCTTGCCTTGCGGTGCGTGCTGCTCTTCGGACATCGAGGGCTCCTTGCTTCCAGACGGAGCCGGGGAAGGAGCCGACGCCGCGACGGGAGTACCCGCGTCGCCGACCACGCCTTACCTCCGAATCGAGGAATCTCTTCGCGATCGCGCTCGCTTCCTGCGCGCCGAGTTTCTTGGGCACTCGACGAGCGTCCGCGTCGTCACACGACTGCGATCAGGAAAGGTCCGCACACGCACGCGGGTACTGCGCCTCGACCATGGACGACCTCCCCGACGTCTCGAACCTCGCCTCGCTGAACGCCGAGCAGCGCCTCCGCCTCCTTGCCGACATCGCCGTGCGCGAGGCGAAGGCTGCAGCGACGATCGCCGCCGCGCGCGCCGAGATGAAGGTCGTCGCCATCCAGATGGGCGCGCTGCTGTTCCGACTGCGTCAGGCTGGACTCACCTGGACCGGCGAAGCGACCGAGTGCCTCATGGCGGAACGCCCGCGTCGAGAAGACGACAGCGACGACGAACACGACGAGTCCTGGCCCGTGCACGTCGAGAACTCGCTGCTCGCTCGCGTCCGCTCCGCCGGCTTCGACCTCTACGAGGTGCTGCTCGAGCACGGAGCCGAACTCAGCGAGACCAACGCTATGGTCGTGGCGACGCCCGCTTGCCTGCCGAGCGGCGAGTGGTTCGCGGCCTTCACGATGCTCGACTCCACCACCGGCATGTCGAGCACGCACGTCTTCACGATGGCGCGCAAACAGGCGTAGGAACGGCGCCGACAATCGCCACGCACCCGCCCCGTCGGTTATCCTGCCGGAGTCGAGCGCCCCTCCAAGTCCAACTCCACGCGCTCCTTACCCTCGTGAGGCCGAGTTGGACGACATCATCGCATCCCGCGACGAACGCGGCCGGTTCCTGCCGGGTGGCGCAGGTGGTCCCGGGCGCCCATCCGTGCGCACCGTCGACCGGCTGCGGCAAGCCGTCGAGGAAGCGGTCACGCCCGAACACCTGACCGCGGTGATGCGCCGCCTCACCCGCGCCGCACTGGAAGGCAACATCCCGGCTGCCCGCATCGTCCTGGAACGTTCCTGCGGCAAGCCCGTAGAGTCGCCGCCCGCCGGGGCGCCCATCACCTTCGAGATGCCCCGCATGCGCACGGCTGCCGAGTGCAACGCCGCCGTTGAGCGCATCGGCGAGGCCGTGTGCCGCGGCGACGTGGACCGCGAAGCAGCCAAGCTGATGCTCGACGTCATCCAGACCCGGCTGAAGGCGATCGAGGTCACGGACTTCGAGCAGCGTCTCGCCGAGCTGGAGCGAACCGCGAAGTTGGTGCAACTGTGAGGCGCCTCCACACCCGCCTTGCCGCCGTGACCGAGGTCCTCGGCTCCGAGACCGTCGTCCGGGAACTCGCCCGCCCGGCGTTCGAGGTGTTCCGCAAGACCGGCGAACTGCCCGAGGATCAACTCGTCGCGCACGAGGTAGTGCAACGCGTGCTGCGCGGCTACGACGCCTTCCCGACCACCGGCCATCCTGCGCTGGACCGACAGCGCGCCTTCCGCATCGCGGTCAACACGCCAGCCCGCCCACCGGACCCCGTCTTCGACTCGCTGTTCGACGAAGCCGTGTGGGCGCCCGACCCGATGCGCTGGGCGGCGCGCCAAGCACTGAAGGACCTGGCGGCGCTCGGGCTCGACGTGACGAAGCCCGTGTTCGCGGGGCGCAAGATCGACGGGCCGTGGCGGGGCAGCGTGGGGCTCACGATGCTCGGCTTCCCCGACATCCTCTACACCCCGCCGCACGAAGAGCGAGCCGCACGGATGTTCGCCTACTTCGCCAAGGTGCGGGAACACATCGCCGACGACAACCAGGCGTGGTTCGACGCGCTGCGCGACGCGGAGACGCCGTTCAAGCAGCGGGGCGAGCTACCGGCAGATGAACTGCTTCGCGACGGCGTGCTCGCGCTACACGAGATGGACGCGCTGCTGCGGCACGGGCGCGGCGAGGACGTGGTCGAGGCGCTGGCCACGATCGACAGGCTGCGGGAACGCGCGGCGTGAGGCGCGCCGAGCCGCGCATTGACTGGCGCATCTGACGCTGGCCCCCTCCTCCGCACACGAACGGACGCGCGATCCCGAAGAACTCCCTCCTCCCGGCGAGCGCGCTCCAGGATTAAGAAAGCGCTTCCACCGAAGCGAAGTCTGGATGCTGGCGGCCAGCAACAGAGCATCGAAGTACATGACGGTTCAGGACGCCTTCGCGAGAGCAGCAGCGATCCTGCTGTCGACCGAGTCCCCGATGAGCACGAGGGAGCATCGCCCAAAGCTCATCGAGGCGCTCCAGATCGTCTGGCCGCACCTCAGGGAAGCGGCCACCCGCTTCGGTGAGATCAGGGACCTACGAGACCTGCGGAGGCGCGTCTCGCATGGGACGACCATCGAGGAAGTCGTGAAGGAGATGCCGCCGGGCCGACTCGGACGCATCAGCGTGCACATCGCGCTGGTTGCCCAGAGACTCAGGCGCAAGCCACCCCGAGGCAGGCGCGGCGCGAACAGGCCGTAAGGGCACCTCGTCCCGAGACGCCGGGTTGCCACCGGCCATCACCGCAGCTCTCCCGCCGCCACCATCGCGCACAGCTCCTTCAGCGCCAGTTCGCTGCCCTCACCCCGCTGCGCCACGCGGTCGAACAGCGCCAACGCCTTGCCGACGTCCTCGCCGTTCCGGTGCGCGGCCATCTGCTGCCACTCCGCTTCGAGCAGCACCACCTCGGCGTGCAGAGCGTCCTTCGGCAACTCCCCTGACTGTTCGAACCACGCCTGCGCCTTCGCCTGCGCCTTCGCCTGCGCCTCGAACCACTCCGGGTCGTCCTGCGGGATACGTCCGCAGAGCTTGTCCTGCCGCACGAGCAGCCGGTTGCCCTGATCCTCGTAGGGTGCCGTGATGTAGCGCCTCGGGTAGCCCGCCATGTGCAGCGCCACGCTGCCGTACATGGGGATGCCG
>CAZIFB010000085.1:0-15698 GCA_964538915.1 uncultured candidatus Brocadiaceae bacterium
GAAGCTGAGCCTGCTCACGGTGAGCAGGTGCTCAGGGGGCCTTATCAGCATCCAGGCCATGCAGCCGGCCGGCCCCAAGCGGCCGGCGGCTGATGACCACAGACGTTGGCTGGACCAGTCTGGAGCTGATGTGAAGGCTACGATCTGTGTCGACATCGAGTCCAAGGACGAGATGCGAGAGGTCGACAAGTGGTTCCTCGCTTGGCGGGACAAGCTCTCGTCCGTCTCGGAGGACAAGGGCTGCGGCTGCTGCGTTCACATCTGGGAGATCGAGGGACCACCAGAGGCGATTGCGGCGATTCCCTCGGGCACCAAGTCGGCGGACTAGGTAGTGCGGTAGGATGGCCAGCCAACAAGCCGATGCAGCCGGCCGGCCCCAAGCGGCCGGCGGCTGATCGGCAAAGACGTTGGGCAGATCTTGTCGCATGGCTTCCCGTCGCGTGCTCACTGCCTTGATCGCCCTGTTCGCACTTCATGCTGCCTGCGAGGGTCTCCAAACTTCACCGAGCATGGATTCCATTCATCAGCGCGAGGCTCGGGCGTTCATCGAGCGATGGGACAAGGGCTACATCAACGGCGCCGAGCTGTTGGCTGCAGTGCGTGGAGCTTGCCCGGGCTGTCCGGACCAGGATCTGCGAGTGGCTTTCGACGCGGTGGCGCGTGGTCCCTTCACCGCTGCTTCAGCCTGTGCGGCAGCCGCACTCTGCCAAATGGCGGGGCTCGGCGATCCCCTAAATACTGCCTACAAGCTCTTCAACGAGGGCGACCGCCCACTGACCGAGCCGCAGTGGTTCGCGTGGATTGCGGGCTACTCGTACAACTGGGTTTGCAACTCAGGACTCAGTGCCTGCTACTTCAGCTTCGATGACAAGCAGTTCGCCGACCGGACTCGTGTGTATGAGGCGATAGGTGCCAAGGTGGCTGCCCAGGTCCTACGCGACGCGGATCAGGCCTTCGGCGCAGCCGGGCCAGCACAGACGCTGGCTGGGCGGCAAGCCGCAAGTTCTGACGAGTTGTGGCAGCGACTCAAGGAGCTGAGTCCCAGGTTTTGGGCGTGCGACAACGAGATCTTCACCTGTATCTTCCTCTACGCCTTGGACCACCCCGTTGACTTCAAGGGCGTTCCTGGTCAGTAAGCAGTAGACTGCCCAACAAGACCTTGGAGCCGGCGAGCGCCGCAGCGGCGCTCGCGGCTCAAGGTCAAAGACGTTGGACCGGCCGACGCGCCTTGCCCGGTTGATTCATGACGACAAGAGATGAGGTTGCCCGAGATCGCGTCGCTCGGACAGAGACTTGGATCCTCGTCGGCTACTGCTTTCTCGTGTTCGGCGGCCTCGCGGGCATCGCGGGTGTGTTCTGGTGGGCCTGCCTGAACTGCTGACCACTGACTCCGTGCGCGCGATCGAGGTAGAGTGGCGGTCCAACTTGT
This sequence comes from uncultured candidatus Brocadiaceae bacterium, assembly GCA_964538915.1. Taxonomy (GTDB): domain Bacteria; phylum Planctomycetota; class UBA1135; order UBA1135; family UBA2386; genus JAEUHQ01. The sequence continues at coordinate 1,430 of CAZIFB010000085.1, forward strand.
CGATGCAGGCGGCGAGCCGCGAGGAAACCAACCGCAAGAGCCGAAGCCCTCGCACGCGGCTCGCGCCTGATCGACAGAGACGTTAGGCCGGAGTGCGTCGTGTCCGAGAGTGCGCGGAGATCAGCGGGAGTGGTTGCTGGCGCAGCCGTGGGCACATTGGCCTACTGGCTCATGCTGCGCTCGGAAGTCCACATTCTTGCGGCGGTCGGGGCCGCGGCAGCACTCGGAGTCTCGATCGCATCTCGCACCGTGAGCCTTGCGTGGGGCGTGCTCACGATGTTGTTGGCCGTCGTCCTATCGCTGCTGGTCGAGTTCGCATTCAGGCCGTTCAGAGCGGATGAGTCGTTTGGCTACTTCTTGGCGCATCTCGGTGAGCTGCCTCGCAACTCGCTCGTCTCTCTCGTGGTGGTCGCGCTTCTAGGGTTCTACTTCGGTCGCGGTCGAGTTCGTCGGCGTGTAGACTCGGCCTAACTTGTCGATGCAGGCGGCGAGCCGCGAACCAAAGCAACCAGCGAGGAGAGCCCTCGCGCCGCGGCTCGCGCCTGATCGACAGAGACGTCGGCTAGACCTGGAGCGCGGCGGCCTAAACTGATGCAGATGCCATCCGAGCCCACCCTGTGCCGAGAGTGCGGCGGGCCCCTCAATGTGGTCCACACCGAGGGTCGACCTGATCTCGCGGACAGGGAGTGCATGAGCAGCTCTTGCTCACTGTGTGGCGTCAACCAGTCGGTTCGCGCCTTGGCGCCGGGCACAGTGCAGTTGCTCTTCGGAGCCTCCAGTATCACCCGAGTGGATCATCGAAGTCCCTCACAGGGCGAGGACAACTGCGAGTCCGTCGCACGCGAGCTCTTGGCGTCCCTGGGTCCGGGGTTTGCCATCGAGCAGCCGTGTCCGGCGCCGTGGGCGAAGCGGGACTCGAAGTCGGAACAAGGGTTCGACTTTTCCCTCCGGCAACCTTGTGGCCACGTCGTCGAGGTCCAGGTCACGCGCGTGCCGGACGGGGAGCACTTCGCCGCTCAGAAGTCCGCCTCGCGGACAGGAACCTACGTGTTGGACCAGCGTGCCCACTCGGGGCTTGTCGCTCTTGTCGAGGCCGCTCTGGAAAAGAAGACTCGCGGGACTCCCCCGGCAGATAGATCTCGCCGCATCCTTGCGATCGACGGACTCTGCCCGTCGGTGGGGTTCACCTTCTTCTTGACCGGCATCCGGTTTACCAACACCCAGGCCAAGTTCGGTTGGCGTGGTGTGGTCATTGTTGCCGGTCTCGGCAACGCCATCTGGCTTGGAAGCGAGGCATGGCCGCCGTGCGTGGGATGTCCCAAGCCAACCGACCATGGCGATGCTGGAATCGGAGCTTGAGTGAGAGCGGCGGGCATACACGGCACTGCGGAGTCTACTACACAACGGAGGCATAGATGAACGAATCGCCGCTCGGCAGAGAGGTGCTCCGGTACGAGCCTGGAGATGTGGTCTACCGTGTGGTCGAATTTCGACACCTTGTCAACCTTCTAGAGTCAAACCGGCTTGTCTTTCCGAGAGTCTGCTCTTGGAAGGACCCGTACGAGAACTTCATCTACAAGGCCAGGTACAGAGCCGGGGCCCGTGACTTCGGGCGGCTCTTCGAAACATTCAATTACCAAGAGCGGCTGTTCGGCTTGTGCTGGAGCTTCTTCGAGGAAAGCGATGCCCTGTGGAGGATCTACTCCCCGGATGGCATGAGAGTGAAGGTGGCGTGTCGCGTTGAAGCGCTGCAGGTATCGATTACAGCCGGCCTGGCCGCACTGCCATTCCCGCTGTCCTTGGGCATGGGGCGCGTGGCATACGTCGCTGCGGATGATATGAGCCGGCTATTCTCGATAGAAATGCTGCTCAACGGCAACGATCCTTATTTTCTTACTCACGACGGCCTCTTTGTGAAGCGGAAGGAGTTCTGCTACGAGGGCGAATTCCGCACGATACTTGTGGCACAACGGCCACTTCCGCAGACAACTCTACTCGAGGTTCCGATTGACCCACACTCGATCATCGATGACGTCGTTTTTGATCCACGGATCGCGAATGCTCAGGCAGTCGATTACGCGAGGCAACTCCGCAGTCTCGGCATCGAGCCATCTGGAAAGTCGATGCTCTATGAGCCTTGCGAGATCGACCTCGCACATCGTCCAAACGAAGCTGAACGGGATGCAGCCCCGCACTCATAAGGCCCCCTGACGTCAAGAGAGAAACAACGACCGCTAGGTCACCGCTCTGAGTGACCTGGTGCGCGGTGCTGCGAGGAACAACCACGGAGGCAGCGCGTCGGCGAAGCGATCGGCGCACCGGCCAGTCCGCGTAGAGAGGGAATGCTGAACGCGCCGTCGTCGGATGTCGCCTTTCCTTTCGCATCGGACGGCCTACGACCGCAGCGCCGGCTGACGCCCCGACTCCGCGCTCGCCGCAGTAGGAAGCGCGCTCCGGATAGCGTCTGGGGTAGGCAGGCCCCGCACGCTCCACCGCACGATCTGCAACCCGGCGTCGTGACAGGCGCGGTCCTTCTTCGCGTCCCGCTCCTGCTGCTTGGCCCTGCCATGCGAGGAATCATCGAGTTCGATGGCGAGCACCGGCATCGTGTCCTGCGTGCAGACGAGGATATCGAAAGACAATTGGGCGATGCGGTTGAACCAGGTCGTCGAGTCCGACCGTCCCGTTACTTCGAGGACGCGGGCCACCTGCACCTGAGCGAACACGAGATGATCAGGCAGAGCCGCCCGCACCCGGTCCAGCAGCACACGTTCCGGGTCAGACAGTAGCCGTCGGACGCGGTATGGCCAGGGACCATCGGGGGCAGACCCTTGCTTCGCCCGCCGTGGGCGCGCCTTCGCCAAAACCGCAAGCACGGCCACCAAGACCCCCATCCCGACGATGGGCCACAACACCTTCCCCATGTCCATTGCTCGTAGATCGGCTGACGAATAGCAGGCCCCTGAGCCGGGAACAGCGCCGAGCACCGACCACGCACAGCGCCGCACGATGACTAAGCGCGCTCGCGCGACTCGCGCTCCGGGCCTCCCCGCCCACGACGCGGAAGGATTCGCTCCCCCGCCGAAGAACGCCGCATCTCGCCCAGGAGGCCAACGACGAACGCGGCGATGCCGCAGATGATGGCCCACATCTCGAACGTGCCCAGCGCGCAGATCATTCGCGCGTGAGAGCGGCATCCGCGGCGTGGCGTTGCTCCCGCGCCCGACTTCGCAGCAGCATCCGCTCCGAGCAGAACCCGAACGTCGCGTTCTCCCCCGCGAATGCGCCTTGAGCTGCTGCCGCGTCGCGTGGCTGAGTGTGGCCATGCACGTCCAAGCCGCACTCCAAGCGTTCCTTCTCCAACTCGAAGCCGACGGCCGCTCGCCGCACACGATCGGGCAGTACCGCCGGCACGTCACGTCGCTCGCGAACTGGTTGGTCGCCACCCGCGCCCCCACGAACGTCGCGAAGTTGACGCCACAGGTGCTCGCGCAGTTCTTCGCCGACGACGCCGCGAAGTTGAGCTGCCGCGGCGGGGCGAAGAAGGCGGTGAGCCTGAACGCGATGAGGACCAGCGTCCGCTGCTTCGCGAAGCACTTGCACGACGCCGGGCTGGTCGCGACGAACCCGGCGAGGCTACTCCGTCGAGCCCGGTGCGCGCCCGCACCCCCACGGGCGTTGCACGCCGACGAGCAGAAGCGGCTACTCGACGTGCTCGCCGACGCGAAGGGCGACGAGGCAGCGCGCGACCGGATGCTGGTCGAGCTGCTGCTCGGCACCGGCATCCGCATCGGTAGCGCACTCGCGCTCGACGTTGGAGACGTCGACTTCGCGCACGGCGAGATCCAGTTGAGGCAGATGAAGAACAACAGACCCTGCGCCGCGGTCATGCCCGAGGCGGTGGCGAAGGCGCTGCGGGCGTTCCTCGGCAAGAGCGCCGACGGGCCGCTCTTCGTCGCCAACGGGCGGCGCATCTCGATGCGGCACGCGCAGAGGCGGCTCTCGGCGTGGTTTGCGAAGGCGGGCATCGCCGGGAAGAGCGCACACTCGTGTCGGCACGCCTTCGCGGCTGCCCTCCTCGCGCGCACCGGCGACTTGCGGTTGGTTCAGAGCGCGCTCAACCACAGCTCGATCGTCAGCACGTGCATCTACACGACGGTCGACCGGGCGAAGTTGCGGGCGGCAGTCGGGATCTAGGGCGGGCTACGATCAGTAGTGGGCTGGAATTACACTGGCACCATGACCGACCCAGAGGTGATGCAAGCGAATGGTCTCTCCACACGATGACGAAGAGTTTCAGCGGCGTATGGCGAACGCCACGTCCAGAGATCACAGACGACAGCTCTTCGCGGACTGCATGGCGGCGCACCCGCTGGATCTGCGGCGCGAGATCGACGACTCCATCGAGTGGTACGAGGACACCGCGCTCAGGCTTGAAAAGGCTCGGCTGTTCGATCTTACGGAGGAGCAGTGCCTTCTTCTGTCTCGCCACCTCTGGTACTGCTGGCACCTAATGCGAGGGGCACGCGACCTCAGGCCGGAAGACCCGAACAGAGGGCCAACCGCTTGGTTGGACACACTCCGATTGCAGGCGTTGCTGTTGCATCATGCGGCGCCCGCAATGACGCTCGGCGTGATCCTCGTTGACCCTTCCATCGCAGAAGCCGCAGCGAGTTCTGCTGGTGCATCCAAGGCTGCTGACCGAATTCGCAACTTCGGTAAGACCCCGTCGGTTACCGTCGATTTGTACCTCGCGGAGTTTGTTAGGGAGGACGAAGCACTGCCGCGGTTCATGCGAACCCACGCTCCGAATTTGGCCGCCGCAGCCGCATCGCTGTGCCAAATGGCCCGGCGACAGGCTGCTGAGCGGCCATAGGATTAGCCACGTCATGAACTGGCGGTAATGCGGCCCATCCCCCGCCTCCCGGCACCCCGAAGCCCCCGGGTCCGGTCCGTTTCGCCCGTTTAAACGGTGAAAGAAACGGTGCTTTCCACAGGCTCTCCACGGAGGCGTGGGCTCCAGGTAGCCCGGCGGGCCGCACCGTGCCCTGCCCGGAGAGACGCGCGGCCATGAACCAACGGCGACTGCTTGCGACGGAACTTCGCCTCGCTAAACGTCGCACAAGCGGCGGAGGCGGGTCAAGGCGCCATCGCCGCAAAGGAAACCCTTCAAGTGGCGGACACCGAACCGGAAGGCACGGGCGTCAATCCCGACGCGTTCAAGCAATCTGATCTCCAACGACACCAACCACTCTTCGAGACCTTTCAAGAGTGCCGCGATGCCCTGGGTGCCTTGCGCTATCGAATTCGTGCGCCGAACTTCGGCGACCACCAAGGCGAGGTCTATTTGGTGCTCAGCTCCTCGCCGACGCAGACGCAACCGCCGCGCACAGCCAGCCTGCGCATCGATCCTGAGCCCGACCCAGGGCAACTACGGGATGCGATTGCGAACCCCGAGTTTCCTGCGTTCGTGCGAGCCGCCCAGCGCCTGGCCCAAGCGGCGACATCGCTCATCCCGGCGCTTCGGCGCTTCGGGAAGGCACTCGACCCTGCGACACGCATCTCCGCGAACTTCTGCCGAGACTCCTACCTGCCGAACAGGGCCGACTACGCAGCTACGTGGTCGATGCAGCGCCAGGTCGAGGACATCGACGCGCTGATCTGGAATGGCGCTCTGCCCCGCGAAGAGGACCATTGCTATCGCCGGTCCTACTGGGGCGAACAGCTTCGAGGGATACGCACGCGGCAATGCCGCGCAAGGCTCGGCGCAGCGGTCGAAGGCATCCTGAAGCACGACAGAAGCCCGACCCACGAACTTGCACTGCTGAACACCTTTCAGGCGGTGAGGCAGTACGAAGAAGAGAGAGTGATCTTTGAACCGATTATCGCCGCGGACGGAACAGACCCGTTGACCACATGCCGGCGATGGCTCGATCTGGTCTCGTTCGGACGCCGCTACTCCCGCTCGACGCAGTCGGGCGATGGCGAGGCCGTGAACTTCCGCGATCTGGTCAAGGCCCGACGTGACTACTTCGACGACTCCGGGCCATGCACCGAGATCGAGTGGGCGGAACATCTTCGGAAGACCACACAGTCACTGCGGCAATTCGCGAACGAGGCAGACTTCAAGGCGGGCGAACGACTTCCCATCAACGAGCTCGACCGAGACCTAGAGCAAATCCTGGATGGCGAGGCCGTCGACATTCGGCCGTCAACGGAACGCCTTCGCCCGATCGTCAACGAGATCACCAACCACTATTCGGGACGACGAGAGGCCGCTCTCGACCGATTCCACCAGGTCGCACGCAACCTGCGCCACGGCCTCGGCTGCCTCCTCGAGCTGGTGTCGGGCTACCAGCTTCACGGCCACGGGCTGCTGATCCTCGACCAGTACGTGCTCAACCTGAAGCACAGGCTCGACGGAGGACCCGGGAGGCCATGCGACGACTCAACATGGCGCGCAACGATCACGTCCTTGCAAGACAACCTAGCCGAGGCGGAACGCCTCTGGACGTGGCGCGCGCACGATTCGGCGACCTGTCTTCGCGACGACTTCCGCCTGATCGGGACATCGAAGGCAAAGTTGCCGCTGCTCCACGACAGCACGTTCCACGAGCTGCTGATCACCTTGACCCGCGTCATCCTGAGCCCCTACCTGCCGGGTGCCGTGCCCCAGTACGCGCTCGACTCGTTCGGCACCGGAGTCCACGGGACTGGTCGCCAAGGCGCGGTCCGCCTTGGGCTCGTCGACGCAATGCTGGCCGAGCCGTGGACGCGCGAGCAGACCCTGGAGTTCGAGCGAGAGCGTGCAGCGGTTCTCGCGCACTTGGTCGCCACGGAACGCAAGCTGGCTTCCGATGCGCCCAAGGCGCCGCCCCGCGAACCCATCGACGTGCTCTTCGCCCTCCAGGACCTGGTCGTCGATGCCTCACGCAAGGACGAACGCGCGGGCGCCGACGCTCACGAGCTTCTCTTCGGCGGCGGCAACCTACATGCAGACCTCGTCGCAATCGCGAGGAAGAAGGATGAGTACGCGCGCACGTTCGGTGGCACGCCGCAGGCGTTGATCAAGTGGGCTCCGTGCAACGGGCACCACGCACTCGGCTGGTGGTGCGAGTCGATCGCCAACCTGACGAAGGTCCGGTCCACGACCATCCCGCGGGTTCGGGAGGAACTTGCGCAGGCGAAGATCCGGGGCGACCGGGCTGCCGTCGTCCTGCTTGAAGGGCGAGTTCGCGATGCCGAGACCGACTTCGCAACGCACCTCGACACCGCCCTTGCGCCGTTGGCCAGGGACTACGACTGGATCCGTGAGTCGCTGCGGTCTGAGCTGACTCGCCCAGCCAATCCGTTGATACCCGGTCCGGTGGCCTCTCCACCGACACTGGGCAACGGCGGTCCCGCGAAGACCTTCGATGCTGTGTGCGCCGCCATTCTGGAAGCGAAGAAGGCGACCGTGCTGGAACCGGGCGACCAGGTGGAGCAAACCGCGGTGGTCAAACGCATCCTGAAGGATGAACGGAAGAAGGCTTCCGACTACTTGGCTCCACGCGGCCGGCTGAGCAGAGGCGGCTGGATCATGCGCGAGCACGAGCGCGTGATGCTCACGGCCCGGGGCGCCGAAGAGGGAATGCGTCGGCAGCAGCAGCTCGCGGCGAGGCGGACGCGGTAGCCATCACCCGCATCACCGGGTGACGTGGGGTGATGTAGTCGGGCTGCATCCACGACGTAGGGGGCGTCGTGAAAGCAACCGCACGCGACGCGGCGCCACCCCAGCCTCCGCGCTACGACATCAACCCCGTCGAGGAGCGACTTATCGCACTGCGACGCCTCGCGCGGTGGCACGCAGATCGGACCGGAGAACGCGTCCACCGCTCCGCCCCCTATCGCTGGGCACGACGCGGTATTCGAGGCGTTCTTCTGCCGACCGTTCAGGTCGGCGGGATCCGATACACGTCCGAGGCGGCAATCGCTTGGTGGACGGCGATGCTGACAGGAGGCGCCCTGTCGTGAGCCAATCGCTCTCCAAGGAGGTCGACCCGCTCCCCGTCGCCGCGAGCATCAACGCTACTGCTTCGGACCTGCAGCGCGATTTCGAGGCGCGGATGGCGCTGACGAACGCGCAGCCCTGGTCCTTGACCATCGTCGAGCACACCCACGACGCCGACTACCTGCGCGACAACCTCGGCATCGACGCGGTTTCGCTGGACGAGCCGAACTGGAAGGAGTCGATTCCGGTCGGCGGCTGCGTCCTGGCACTCGACAAGGTGCAGCGCATCACCGGCGACTTGGTCACCCTGGGCGTCGCCGAGTGCTACTGCGCCTGGACCCCGCCGCCCTACAGGGGCGCAGCGGAGTTCCTCGAGGATCGCGCGCAGGCGGCGAACTACAACGTCGGGAAGTCGGACCTCCAGGAGCTGTGGAAGCTCGTCACCGACCACGCCCACGTCGCGACGGCCGACCCCACGAACCACCCTGACCTGACCTGGTCGCCCGCTGGGTTGGAGATCCTGTCGCTCACCGACCTGGCCAACATGCCGGTCCGGGAGTTCGTCATCGATGGACTCTGCTACGACGACTCCCTCGTCGCCCTGGTCGGTCCGCCGAAGTCGTTCAAGACCGTGATGGGAGACGACTGCTGCGTCGCCGTCGCCGACGGCCGCACATGGCTCGGTCGCAAGGTGACCAAGCCCGGTTTGGTCATCGACGCCGCCCTGGAGGGCATGTCCGGCAAGAAGGCGCGCTACCAGGCACACCTTGGCGTCACGCGGTTCCTCGACCCCAACGACCCCATTCACCAACGGCTGTTCCTGCTGCGAACGGTGCCCGACATCACCACCGTCGCCGGGCAGGACCTCCTGCTGAAGACCATCGACGGGATCTGCACCAAGACCGGTCAGCCCCTGCGCCTCCTGAAGCTCGACACCCTCGCCCGCGGCATGTCGATCGCGGGTCTCGACGAGAACTCGACCCAGGACATGGGCGCCTACGTCGCCGGCCTCGACCGCATCCGACGCGAGTTCCCGTCGATGCAGCTCGTCGTCCACCACACCGAGAAATCGGGCCGAGAAGAGCGCGGCAGCACCGCCTTGCGCGGCGCCTGCGACCTAATGATCTTCTCCAAGAAGGAGGGCAACACCGAGACCAAGGCATGGGTCCGCGACGCCCGTGACGTCGAGGTCCCGCCCCCGTGGATCGTGTCCTTCGCCCCGGTCACGGTCGGCGCCCAGGAGAACGGGCGCCCGATTACCGGCTTGCGCGTCGACACCGTCCGGGTGCTCGGCGAGGGGGACGTCGCCGCAGGTCCGACGACGCTCGCGTCGGACGAAGCCGTCTGGCAAGTGCTCCGGTCAGCCGAAGGATGCACGCGGAAACAAATCGAGGAGCTGTGCCCCGACTACAAGCCCAACACGATCTGGGACGCCCTGAACCGGCTGATGAAGGCATCGCCGGCGCGCGCGGTCTGCCGCGGCAAACACCCCGTCAGGTACTGGGATGCTGCCCAGGCTCCCGAAGATCCGGACCATGATCCGGGCAAGATCCGGCCGGATGATCCGCCGGATCACGCCAGTGAGCACACAGCCGCAGAAGATCCGGAGATCCGGACGGCCCCCCTAAAGGGGGCCGGACCGGATCTTCTGCCGGATGTTGCTGGCCCGGATCGGCAAAGCAGACAAGGCGAGCCAAAGCCGACTCGACCGCTGACCAGCGACGACTGGTGCACGCCCGCGAACGTCCTGGCAGCAGCCCGCCTCGTCCTGGGCGACATCGACCTCGACCCAGCAACCAACGAGTTCGCGCAAGTCAGGGTCAGGGCAAGGACGTTCTTCACGATCGAGGACGACGGCCTGTCGAAGCCCTGGCGGGGCCGCGTGTGGCTGAATCCCCCGTACTCGATGCCCGCAATCGAGTCCTTCGTCCGTCGGCTGGTCGGCGAGATCGACGCCCGCAACGTGACGGCAGCCGTCCTGCTCACGAACAACTCGACCTCAGCTGCTTGGTGCCAACTCGCGACCGAGCGTTCCGCCGCCATCTGCTTGCCGAACCGCCGCATCGCGTTCGACCGGCCTGACGGTTCCGGGCCACAGAAGGGCAACCGCTTCGCACAGGTGATCTTCTACTTCGGCGACGACGTCGAACAGTTCAGGCGGGTCTTCGAGCAGTTCGGACAGGTGCTGACCACTCACGGTTCGCGACCGACGACCGCCGCGCCGACCCGGGAAGTGATGCCCCTCGCGGCCGCAGGCGCGGCACCGGATGCGCCCCCGGTGACCAACGCGGAGCGCCCGCCGGAAGCAACATCGACGCCCGATCCACTGGCGACCGTCCGCGTACTCGCCGAAGGCTTGATGCAACAGCACGGTCTCGTCGGCTGGACCTTCGATTTCAGCAACGCCAAGACGGGCCTGGGTCTGTGCCGACACGACCGACGGACCATCACCATCTCGCGCCACCACGCCGCCAACGATCCCCCCGAGTCTGTCCGCGACACGATCTTGCACGAGATCGCGCATGCTCTCTGTGATCGGCGTGAAGGGCACGGGCCGACATGGAAGAAGACGGCCATCGCGCTGGGTGCGACCCCACGCGCCACCGCGGACCCGAGGGACCTGACTTCGCAGCCACACTCCTGGAAGGGCACGTGCACAGCATGTGGCTACGAAACGACTCGGCATCGGCGCGGCGATGTCTCGTGCGGGAACTGCTCGCCGAGCAAGTACGACAACCGCTACTTGCTCGTCTGGACGCGCCTGAAGGGGTCAACGTCGTGATCGACGACGCCCTCGATCGCTTCGTCGAGCGCCTCCGCGCCCGCCTCGTCGCCGGTGCCGCGACGTACGGCAACACGTCGTTCACGCGCCCCGCCGCTGAACTCGTCGACGAGGTGCAGCAAGAACTCGAGGACGTCTGCGGCTGGTCGCTGCTGCTTTGGATTCGTCTCGACCGCCTTCGCGGGCACGTCGAGCAACTACAGAAGGGAGGGGAACGTGCAGGAACCTGAGGTTCGTGTTGTGTCGTGGGTTCGGGCAAGCGACGCCGAGCTGCGCACGGGCATGTGCGGCTACTTGCGCGTCGCCTACGGCAGCCTGGAACTCGACGGCATCGTCCTGAGGAAGACCATCGAGGGCAGATACGCGCTGTCGTTCCCCGCGCGCACGGACCGCGCCGGCAAGAAGCACAGCTACATCCGCCCTCGCGACTCCGAAGCACGCGAAGCAATCGAGCGCGAGATTCTGTGGCAGCTCGGCGAACGGGCGGAGTTCGTGCCGTGAGCGCCGCGCCGGCATCGCTGCAGCCCCACGAGCGCCTCGCCGAACTCGCCGAGCTATTCGCGCGTGGCATCCAGCGGCTTCTCGCCCACGAGGTCAAGGCAGACGCGAAGCCAAGGAACTCGCGGGAACAGCTTGATGCCGCTGCCGAAGTCGAGGCTCCATGTCGGTCGCGGGTCCTGAGCCCGCGGACTCGAACCGCATGAACTCCAAGACCATCACGCAGCAGATCGCTGAACTGCAGCGCCTCCAGCCCGCGGAACTCGCCCAACGATACGAGCAGATGTTCAGCAAGCCGCCGCGCGTGCGCAACGCCGCGTGGCTTCGCCGGCAGGTCGCGTGGAAGCTCCAGGAGCAGCAGCTCGGTGGTCTCGGCGAACGCGCGAAGACCCGGCTCGCCGAGTTGATGGCGCAAGTCGACCTGCCCCTCGCTGCCGCCGCCCCACCGCCTCGGCCGCGACCGACGCCCGCCAAAGCCGTGAACGTGAACACGCCCATCCCCGGCACGGTCCTCGTACGCGAGTGGCGCGACCGGCGAATCGAAGTCCACGTCACCGACGACGGCTTCGCGTGGAACGGCACGACCTACTCGTCGCTCTCCGCGGTGGCGAAGGCAATCACCGGCGCCGCCTGGAACGGGCGCCTCTTCTTCGGGCTCACCACGAGGAAGTCCGCGTCGTGACCGCCGTCGCCCCACCACGAACGGTTCGCGTCGCGGTCTACACGCGCAAGAGCGTCACCGACGGTCTCGATCAGGCGTTCAACAGCCTCGACGCGCAACGCGGCGCCATCGAGGCGTACGTGAAGAGCCAAGCCGGACTCGGCTGGGTGGCGCTGCCGAAGAAGTACGACGACGGTGGGTTCAGCGGCGCAACGACCGAACGCCCCGGCTTCCAACAGCTCCTGCACGACGTTGCTGCCGGCCACATCGACGTCGTCGCGGTCTACAAGATCGACCGGCTCAGTCGCTCGCTGCGCGACTTCGCGAAGCTCGTGGACCTGTTCGAGCAGCGCGGCGTGACCTTCGTCAGCGTGACGCAGCAGTTCTCGACCGCGAACAGCATGGGACGATTGACGTTGAACGTGCTCATGTCGTTTGCCGAGTACGAACGCGAAGTCATCGGCGAACGGATCCGCGACAAGATGCAGGCGACGCGACGGCGTGGCGCATGGACCGGCGGTAGACCGATCCTCGGCTACGACGTCGTCGACAAGCGGCTGGTCGTCAACGCCGACGAAGCCGAGCAGGTTCGTGCGACTTTCGGCCTGCACCTCGAGCACGGCACGCTCCGCAGCACGGTCGAGGAGCTGCGGCGGCGCGGCTGGCGCAACAAGACGTTCGTCAACAAGAAGGGCGTCGCCGTCGATGGCGAAGAGCTGACGAAGCCGCGCCTTCACGGGCTGCTCACGAACCCGCTCTACGTCGGCATGGTTCGCGTCGGCGACGACCTCGTCCAGGGCGCGCACGAAGCCATCGTGCCGCGCGAGCTGTGGGACGCCGTGCAGGCGCAGCTCCGCGCCAACGCGAACGACGCCACCACGACGCGCAACAAGACGGGAGCACTGCTGCGCGGGCTGATCCGCTGCAAGCGGTGCGGCTCGGCGATGACCTACACGTTCTCGACGAAGAAGAACCGCCGCTACTGCTTCTACACCTGCCACCTGCTGCACACGGAGGGCGCCGAGGCGTGCCCCGGTTCGCGCGTGCAGGCGGGCGCGTTCGAGAAGTTCGTGCTCGACCAGATCGCGGTGATCGGCACCGACGAGGGACTGCTCGCTCGCACCGCCGACGCTTTGGAGCGCCGCGCCGAGGAACAACGCGAACAGCTGCAGGCGGAGCTGCGTCGAGGAGAACGCCAACTGCAACGCGCTGACGGCGACCGTGCCGCCACGCTCGCCGCTCGACTCGCCGACGTTCGCGCCGAACTCGCGGCACTCGACCGCGCCACCGAGCCGTGTCTGCGCACCGCGCTCGCCGCCTTCACGCCGGTGTGGGAACACCTCTTCCCCGCCGAACGCGAACGCATCCTGCGCCTCTTGATCGAACGCATCGACTTCGACCCCGACACCGGCACCGCCGACTTCGAGCTGCGCCCCGCCGGTATCGCTGCACTCGCCAAGGAAGCTACCCAATGAAGCTCACCGCGACGTTCGCGCCCGCGCCACGCCAGAAGGCGCCGCCTCCACCCTCACCGCGAAACGGCGGTGCGGCCCGCAGCTTGGCGCTCGCCCACAAGCTGCAGGACCTCATCGCGCGTGGGTTGATCGCGGACTACACCGCGGCGGCGAAGTTGCTCGGCGTCTCGCAGCCGCGCCTCACCCACCTGATGTCGCTGACGATGCTCGCGCCGCAGCTCCAGGAGGCGTTGCTACTCGGCACCCTGAGGCTCGCCGACAAGCAGCTGCGACGCCTCGCTCGCATCGCGTCCTGGCGCGAGCAACTCGCCGCGCTGCCGAACCTCGGCACCCCGAAGTCGGAGGGCGCCGCACCGGACGTTCCGGGTGCGGGCCTTCCTCGTTCTGCTCCCCTACCTGACAATGGTGACCCTCAATGACCGAGACCGAACTGCAGCCTGCTCCCTCATCCTCAACCGCTTCGTGGGACACCGCCTTCGCGAACCTCAAGGCCCGCTACCCGAAGGTGAGGGACTCGATCGTTTTCTGCATCCACGCCCTGCACGCCAACCCCGACATCGCGCTCGACGACCTGAAGGCGCAGGCGCTGATGCACGGCATCCGGATCACCGGCGCCTCGGTGACCGCAGCGCAGAAGCTGATGCTCGCCGGCACGAAACCAAACGCCCCCGCGGCTCCGACGCCCGCCGTAGCGCCCGCGCCAAAGCCGGCACCACGGCAGCCACGGCGCGAACGCACCGAGGTCCCATCTGACCCCGCCGCGATGATCCAACAGGTGGTCGCGAAGCTGCAGCAGCAGAGCGGCGCCGAGGCAGAACGGCTGCGGGCGGCGATCCGGAAGGCGATCGCGGCGCTGGAGGCGG
>CAZIFB010000086.1:0-15168 GCA_964538915.1 uncultured candidatus Brocadiaceae bacterium
TGCTCGGGCACGCCCCGGGGAGCCTCGCGATCACCATGCGCTACTACTCGCCCTCTGAGCCCGTCCTGCGAGCCGCCGTCGACCTGCTGCCCTAGCGAGGGAGCCGAGACGCCGCTCGCCAGCCCCAGGAGTGAGAAGAGCGCGTCCCCGCGGCTGGGGTCCTCGGGACCATGGAAGCCCCGCGTGCCGGCGCGGCGCGCCTACGACGACCCTTCTTCGCGTCGCGGAGAAGGCGGAAGCTTCTTCAAGAGCTTCTGATGCGCCTGGCGTGACTCAAGTTCGCCCAGTGCGTAAATGGAACTCGGCAGCGAAGCGAACAGGGACCACACCTGCACGAGAGCGAAGAAGCCCCAGACGCCGAATCCCGCTCCTCGCAGCCAGGGAAGGATGGGCGGTGCCACGATTCTCGACGAGACCAGGAGCGCATGCACAGCGTGCGCCGCGAGCACAACCGTTATCGTCACGCCAGAGGCGATCATCGAGCGCGTCAGGTTCCTGAACCGGCCCGACTTCGTGCTCTCGCTGCGCAGCTCGGCAGCGTGAACGAGCGCAAGCCAAGCGCCTGAGACACCGAACACAATCCCGGCCGTGATCACGAGCAGGTCGAACAGAGCAAGGAGATCTGCACCGGAGATCCGGCGCCCAGCCCACCCACCGAGGGCCGAGGCGACGACAGCGATCGCGATGCGCAGATTCATGCCGCTCGTGGAGTTCGGCTTCTTCGCTGCGGCGTCTGTGGTAGCCAGGTCCATGGGTTTGTTCCTACGACGCCTTACCTCCGAGGATCTTGTTTCTTCGCTCCGCCAGTTCCTGCGCCAAGTCGGCGAGGCTGACCACAACACCGTCCTCCTCACGCACGCCGAGCTCGTGGTGCGCGACCAGCCGGCGGCCGCTCAGCCACTGGACTCCCTGCTTCGCCTTGTAGAAGCCGATGTCGAGCTGCTCGTCGCCGCGTTCTTGGTAGTAGTCGACGATGTCGTCGAACAAGGCTTTGGTGATGCCGTTCGGTGTGTCGACCTTGTAGTGGACGCGCGAGGTTCTCGGGAGGCCGTCTTCTTCCAAGCCGAAGAGCCGCTTGAACAAGCTGTGCAACTCCTTCACCGCGTGCACCTTCGTTTCCTTGCGTTCGATGCCGCGGACTTCCGCGAGCTGAGCCCGAAGATCGCCAACGTCCCCGCGCATGGCGGTCGCGAAGTGGACAAGGGGGCGAACGGGACGGCCGTCGTCGGGGAGGTGGCAGCTGAAGACCTCTGCGCTCTCTTCGTCGGCGTACTGCGTTCGGTTGACGAGTGAGCAACTCGTGGTCATGAAAGCTTTCAGGAAGTTCGCGAGCTTCTCGCGGGAGGCTGGCCGGAACGGCAGGCCTACGTGGCAAACCGAGTCCATCGGAGGCGACGGAATCCAATAGTAGGCAGGAACGCCGGCGATCTTCCCCTTGTCGACTTTCCTGGCGGACACCGCCCCATCGTGTTCGTCGGCGAACAGCACCTTGCCGTCGACGGTTCCTCCTTCGTGCCAGAGGCAAAGCACGACGCCGTGCTCGAAGGCTTCGATCCCGTGCAGGTACGACTTGCCGTGGTGCAGGTGCTCAAGCCCTCGATCGCCGAACTCGAGTCGTCGCGACCAGGACACGAGGTCCCTGAGGATGTCGGACGCGGAACCCACCGTCTCGGGCTCGGGACCCCAGGTGTGGTACTCCAGGCTACGGATCTCGTTGACACTGATACGCGCTCTCAAACCTGACGCCTCCTTGCCTCGCGGGCAACTCCTGGGACCAGCGAAGCCTAGCAGCCGCTCGCCGCGGCTCGACCTGCGCGCGCAGGTTCCGAGTGTGTCTTCGTGCGAAACTAAAAGACTTACGTGCGTTCTTGTGTGCGCTATTGCTCCTGCTCCGGATCGTCGCTACCGTCGTAGCTGCTGACGGTTGCGTAGCTTCCGGAGGTCGGTTCAGAGCGGTCGACAAGCTGGGTGTCGCAGGTTCGACTCCTGCATCGCCCACCAACACAACGTTCTGCCGAACGCCGACTTCCGGCGCACCTCTCGCGTGAGAGTGCGGCTCGCAACCGAACGGCGAACCTGCGCGCGCAGGTTCTTCGTCCGCAACCGAGAGAGGTCCGCATGTCCGCGAAGCAGAAGAAGCCGCTCGCACCGAGCCTTTGCGAGCGCGTGTGCAAGTCCACCGGGCGCACGCTCACCTACGCCACGTTCAACGGGCGCTACGTCGCCTTCGGCCCTGCCGGCGCCGACGCCACGCGACGCTACGAGGAGTTCGTCGCGCGCTGGCTTTCCAACGGCCGCACCCTGCCGGCCGAGGCTGCCGCCGAGGCGCCGTACTCCGTCGACGACCTGGTCGCCGACTACCTCGACCACGCCAAGGCGTTCTACGCCGGGCCCGTCGAGGGCAAGCCTGGCGCCGAGTACCGGAACCTCCGCGCCGCGCTCGCGCCCGTGCAGGAGATGTTCGGCGCGATGCCGGCCGCGGACTTCGGGCCGCTGGCGCTCCGCGCCGTCCGCGAGCAGATGGTTGAAGGTGGCGCCCTGTGCCGGAAGGAGATCAACAACCGGGTGCACCGGATCCGCCGCGCCTGGCGCTGGGCGGCGTCGATGGAGAAGGTGCCCGGCTCCGCCTGCGATGCGCTAGCGACGGTAGCCGGGCTGCGCGTGGGCAAGACCATCGCCCGCGAGTACGATCCCGTGCGGCCGGTCTCCGAGCGCGAGGTGCGCGCCGCGATCCCGCACCTGTGCTCCACCGTCGCGGCCATGGTCTGGTTCGGCTGGTGGACGGGCTGCCGTCCCGGCGAGGCCTGTGCCCTGCGCTGGAACATGATCGACCGCACGGGCCCGGTCTGGATCGCCGAGCTCGACCGGCACAAGAACGCGTGGCGCGGGCGCTCTCGTTGGATCGCCATCGGCCCGAAGGCTCAGGAGCACCTGCGCCCGCTCCTGGTCCTCGACCAGACCGCGTTCGTGTTCTCGCCGCGGCGGGCGCTCGCCGAGCAGCGCGCGGACAAGGCCGAGCGGCGGAAGTCGAAGGTGCAGCCTTCGCAACGCCGCCGTGCTGAGCAGCGGAGAGCGCACCCTCGCGAGCAGATCGCCGAGGCCTTCACGACGCACACGTTGGGCCGCGCGATCGCCCGCGGCGTTCAAGCGGCCAACGCCGCTCTCGTCCGCGCGCGGATCGTCTCCCTCGCCACGGAGCTCGGCGGCGAGCAACTCGCGGCAAAGGCGTCGGCCGCGGCGGCGCGCCTCTCGACCCACCGTTGCGTCAACGAGCACGCCGAACTCCGCCTCGACGTCGTTCAGCTCGCCCACCTGCTCAAGGACAAGGACCTCGCCGCCGCCGCCGTCAAGGCGTGCGCTGCGCTCGCGCTGTTCGAGCCGTGGGGACCGAACCGGTTGCGGCACAGCGCCGCCACGCGCATCCGCAAGGAGGAAGGCCTCGAGGCGGCGCGCGTGGTGCTCGGGCATGCGCGGACGATGGTGACCGAGGTCTACGCCGAGGCGGACCACGAACGTTCGCGCGCGATCATGGCCCGGCTCGGGTAGATTCCCGGCGCCGGGGCAACGTGGGATTGATCCCCCACGTGGCCCACAGCGGACACTCCGGCCCGCCCCGGCGCTTTTCACCTTCGCGCGTGTCCGCAAGGAGTTGTCCGCGATGGTCTCGAACGGAACCGAACGCGAACCCGCGAACCCGGAACTTGCACCGCGGGATGCTGCGAGAGCGTTGCTGCGGGAGCTGCGCGCGTTGCCCAAGTGGAACCCGCCCCCTTGGATCCTCGAGCGGTTCATGTTCAGGCACGTCGCCGATATCGCCACGCGACGAGAGAACATCCTGCGGCTGATCGCGCTCGCGATGCCGGCCGTGCGTGCGGCTGGGTGTGATCATGCGGCCCTGGTGGCTCTCGAAGGCGATCGCGAGTTGCGCACCGACGCGGTGGCCTGGGCCGTCCGAGAACTGGAGGCGACCTGCGCGACGATCGACGTCGTTCTTTCCCCAGCGGCGGAACAACGCGATGCGGAAGCCGAGCTACTCAAGCCGGGTGAGGTCCTCGCCCGCGACATCCGGAAAGCGGACGGCACACGCGTTCCGCACACGACCGTGTACGGGTGGGTGCGGGATGGCCTCAAGCTGAACGGAAAGCAGGAACCGACGAAGCTGAAGGAGACGCGGACCATCGCAGGTGGCCAGAAGGTCTTCCTTGAGCGCGATGTCGAGCCGTTCCTCAAACACTCTGAGGAGCACCGGCGCTTGAGGGGGCATCGGCAGGCGTAGGCCCGAGGAAGGAATCGACCCGACACCATCCAAAACGGTCCGTGTCGGGTGGCGTCGGGTTCCCAGCGCACGCCAACGTGCGCCGCATGCCGACCAGTGCATCATCGACGACCACGCCCGCCAGGCTGCGGCGACATGGCCTGCGCAGTGATCGCGCCGCAACGCCCGCGACGACTCCGGCTCCTTCGCCTTCGCTCCCCGACCTGGCGGAGCTGCTCACCCTCGAGGAGGCTGCAGCGCGCGTACCCGGTCGCCCCCACTACCGGACGCTGCTGCGTTGGAGCTTGCGAGGGGTCGGCGGCCGTCGCCTTCGAACTGTTCGAGCCGGCCGTCGCGTGTGCACCACGGCGCGCTGGGTGGTCGAGTTCCTCGCCGCGGGGAGTAGGTGATGGCGACGCGTCGCCGACGTTCCCCGGTCACTCGACGTAGCCAGCCTCCCCTGCACGCTCCGCTCGACACCGACGGGCGCCAACCACTGCGCTGCGGGCCAGGCCAGTTCGAGCGGCAGCCCGCGACCAGAGCGACGAGCCGCTATCGGCCGGCGGTGCTATCGCAGGACCCAACCGACCGCCGCGGCTCGCTCGCGGCCGACCTGATCGCGGAGAGCTGATGCGAGTTCGTGTCGGAGGCAACGAACGATGAACCGCTCCCGCGTCGTGCCCGTCGCTCCGCAGATGGGGCGCGCGCCGATCCCTCGATGCGGCTCCTCTGGCGCGGTCGACGACCGTGAACGACGCGGCCCACCGGGGGTGAGAGCTCGGCGGGCCGCGAACGGGCAACAGAGGAGCAGCAGACAAGTGGGACTCTACCAGAGCGACGCGGTGCACGCATGATCGCCTGCAAGCAGTTCCGCGTGCTGCTCGCCGCCCACCGGCCGACCGATGCGCCCGAGGCCACGCTCGTGATGGCAGCGGCGGCGGCGTTCGCTGGTCTGCGCGCGGACGGCGCGGCGATGCCGGAGGCGGCGCCGCAGGTGCCGACGCTCCGGGCACTGGCGGACGAACTCGGCCTGTCGATCGGCGCGGTGCGCCGGGGCATGCAGGCGCTGCAGGCGGCTGGGTTGCTCGACGCGGAGTCGATGCCTCGTGTCGAGGCGCTCCGCGACCGCTGGGTGAGTCGCAGTGGCGTCGTCCGGCTCCCCGCCGAGGTACGTGCCCTGCGGCTGCGCGCGGTGCCGTTGCTGGTCGCAGGCTACGTCGCCGGTCAGGTGAACCGGCGGGGGCAGGTCGCTGTCGGCATCCCCCGTCTCGCCGCACGGCTCGGCCTCGCCTCGCGCACGGCCGAGCGCGCTCTCGCGACGTGCCGGCGCGCGCGTGTGGTCCGCAGCTGGGTCATCCCACGCAGCCAGCAGCTCGTGTTGGCGTGCTGCGCCGGAACCGAGAGCGAAGCACAGCCCACCCCACCGCCGCGTTCGCACGCTACTCCTCCGCCTGTTTCGCGCGCTACTCCTCCGCCGCTTTCGCACGCTGACGAGCTCCACGCGTCCGAAAGCGGCGGTGAGTACGTGCCGAAGTGGCGGTCAGTACGTGCGAAAGCGGCGGCGAGTACGTGCGAAAGCGGCGGACGCTATCCGGAACCCGGAAGCCCGGATCACCCCGGACATGGGGTGACCCGATCCAGCGATCGCGCGGACGGGGACGCGCCTCCGGCGCACGGGTCCCAAGTCGCCCTGCCAGAGGTCATCCTCGCTGCCGTCGGCCAGTGGGTGGTGGACATGGTCGCCCGCGGCGTCGAGCACATGACCCCGGACGTCCATGCGGCCGATGTGTGCCTGCTGCTCGAGGTGCTCGGACCTCGGCCGCGGCACGTGCGCGACCTGCAGGGGTTCCGAACCGAACGCCTGGCGCTCGCGCGCAGAGTGGTGCGCTTCTCCCCTTCACCGGAGTGGCTCGGGAGGTGGCTGGTGCGCGTGTCGCGCTGGTACGAGGTCCAGAACCTCGGCGCCTACTTGCGGAGGGCATGCGAACGCGGCGATCCAGCTACCGTCCTGGAGGGCGGCACTCGCCGGCGTCTCGGCCGCGGCGCGGAGACGTTGCGCGACTTCAGCGCGACGACCGAGCGCGCGCTCGTGGGCGCGCACCAGGCCGACGTCGAACAGCTCGTCCGTGGCGGCGTCGCGATCCTGACGGCGGTCGACGATGCAGAGCGCGCTCGCCTGCGCACCGAGCTCTCGCGCTGCTGGCATGGCAAGCGATCCGCGCGCTGGCAACGAGCCACGGCGCGTGGCTTCCTGCGCCGACTCGTGGGAGACCGACCGACGAACGCAGCCCTAGCCGCGGCTGTCGCTGGGATCATGACCGTCGCCGAGGCGCGGGAGGTCCTCGCCGCATGACCACCTCGAGGCACGGGGCCGCACGCCTGATCGACGCGCTGTTCCCGCCGGCATACCCCGGTCGCTCCGCGCTGGTGGCGATCGCCCACCGCCTCGACGCAGCGGAGCCCGACGGTGCTGGCGCCCTGCTCGCCGCCTGGTCGGCGTTCAAGAAGGGCGACGCGTTGCCGTCCGCCGGGCTCCTTCGAGACCTGGTCGTTGGCTTGGCCGACCTGCTCGCGCTCCCCGCCGAGCTCCGGTTGCGACCGCGGATGGTTCACGCATGAGCAGCTCCCCAACCACCAACCGACCGGCGGCGTGCGCCGTCGCCGGCGACGCCGCACGGCGCAGCTACGACGGACCGGGTCGGGCAGCGGCGATCGCGACGGCCACGCCCAGCGGAGCCCCGGCGCCTGCCCGTCCCATCCCCCCTCCCCCCGCCCCACCCCTGCGCGCAGCGGCCGGTGTGAGCCTGCCAGGCCGGCAGCCGCGCCGCCCGGGCGGGTTTCACGGGTCCTCCCCGGGCGGGGGGCGGTCGAGGTTTTGCGGTCGTCGGGGGGTCTCTCGCGCGGCGAATCCCAATTCCCCCCGGCGCGCGCGACGCTGGCGCGGCACCACGCGG
Source organism: uncultured candidatus Brocadiaceae bacterium (assembly GCA_964538915.1). GTDB lineage: Bacteria > Planctomycetota > UBA1135 > UBA1135 > UBA2386 > JAEUHQ01. The sequence goes on from CAZIFB010000086.1 coordinate 7,210, forward strand.
GCCGAGCCGACGACGTCGGACGCGCTGGGCGCGCGCCTCGCACGGGACGGCCGCGACGAAGACACCCTCGCCCGCCTCGAGGCGACGTCGTGAGGTCACTTCGCGCACTGCTCGACGAAGTCCGCAGCCGTGGCGGTCGCGTCACTCTGCGGAACGGGACTCCCATCGTCATTGGAGCCGACCTGCCGACCGAGATCCTCGACGAGCTCGATCTGTTCCGCTGGGTGCTCGCGCGCCTCCTCCTGGTCTGCTGGCAGGTGCCCGCCGCCTGTGGTGAGCAGCTCGTGGCCTTGGTCTCGGATCGAATGGTCTTGGCCGAGAACGACTGGCTGCCGGACGCGATGGAGACGAGCCACGGTCTGGTTGACCTCGTCGAGCGAGAACTCGCAGCGTTCGGCGCTCACTCCGTGGGTCGGACCGTTCACGCGCTCTTCGACGCCGAGGGCCGCTTCGACTTCGCCGCCGTGATCGCGATCGAGTTCCTCGTCAAGGGCAGGCTCGAGAAGCACCAACTTCCGCTCGACGATCGGCACGACGCCGCCCGGTCGAGCACAACCCCGCCCGGCTCGACGCCGGGCCAACCCTGAGAAGGCGGACATCCGTCCGCTCTCGTGACACCATGACGATGACCATCGTGAACCCCCTGATTCCCAACCACGCCGAGCGCGTCGCGAAGGCGCGCGCCACGGCGCACGACGACGCGACCTGGCGCACGCGCTTCGCGTGCTCGCCGAGCCTGCAGCGCGAGTTCGGCGACGTCGAGACCTACGTCGCATTCATGCGCTACGACGGCGATCGGAGTCGGCGCCCGCGCGACCAGGAAGCGATCCAGCGCGCCGTCGCCGCGCCCGCGGTGGCCCCCACCACGCCGCAGGCGCGTGCGGCCCACACCGATGCGACTCTGCGCGAGCGCTTCCGCCTCAGCGCCGACCTGCAGCGCGAGTTCGGCTCGCCATCCGCGTTCCTGGCGTACGCCCGTACCGGCGTGCGTCCCGGCGGGCCCACCGCGCACGACCTGGCGTCGGAGGCAACTCTGTGCACGCGCTTCGCGATGAGCCCGGCCCTGCAGGCCGAGTTCGGCGATGTCGACGCCTACATGCGCTTCCACCGCACGGGGATCCGCTCGTGATGCCCGAACGCCAACCGTGGAAGACCACCCTCAAGAGTGAGAGGGCATGCCACGTGCAGATCGCGGCGGAGGGGAACCGCTCGCAGCGCATCGCTGACCACGAGGACGGCCTGTCCTGGCGCGTCGTCGCGTTGGCGCTCACGGTCGACAACGAGTGCACGGTTGCCCTGCACGACGGATCGGAAGCCGTGGCGCGTTGGCACCTCTCGGCGGCGGGCCCGCTGGTCTTGCCCGAGGTCGCCCTTGGGTGGCTGCAGATGCGCGAGATCGTCGTGCACGTCGTGGGCGACGCTGCGGTCTCCGGCACGGCGACCCTCGTGCGAGCCAAGGACGAGCAGAAGCGCGAAGCACCCGCGCCGGCCGAGCCCGACTACAGCGAAGCGTACGCGCGCGGCGAACCTGTTCCCTGGGGGACCGATGGAACCACGCGCTTGGTGAGCGCCGGCGGTGAGACGCCGCGGCCGTTCGACCCCGGGGAGGCCACCGTCGTCGGGGAGAAGCCGTAGGCGGCGATGACTCCCACGGCGCGTGTCCTGCGCTTCGAGGTAGAGGGTGAGTCCACCATCCTGCGACCGCAGGAGGCGCGGACGCTTGGCGTGCTCGCGCTCGTGTTCGCCGCGCCCCGCTCCACGTTCGTGAACGTGTTCGACGGGCAGGCGGTCGTCGGGCGTGGGCACGTCGACCCGCACCGGCCGCTTGTGCTCGAGCTCGTCCGTCCTGACGCGTCGATCGGGTGGCGACTCGATCAGGACCTGCGCGTGCAGGTCCTCGGCGGCGGCAAGGTGCACGGCGTCGCCACGGTGGTCGACGTGCTACCGGACGCGCCGGACCCAAGCCAGGGCAGGGACCAGAGCCGTGCTCTCGCTGCCGGGCGGGAGGTGCGGATGTCGAGGGGAGTGAGCACGCGCGTGCTGCGGCACGGCGGCGTCGTCCCCTACCGGTCGACGTGGGAGCGTGAGATGGACGGACCCTGACGTCCTCTCCGGTGCCGCCCTACCCACCCCCCTTGGCGTGGCCGCACGCCGGGGCGCAGCGGCGAGCGCGGGGGCCAGCGGGCCGGCCTCGACGGCGGGAGGGGGGGGTGGTCACGGGTCCTCCCGGCCCGGGGATGGGCCGAGGTTCTGTGGCGGTCGGGCTTCCTCCCGCGCGACACTCGCGAATCCTGTTCCCTCAGCCGACGCCGGATGGCTCCGCGCCGACGCGAGCTATGCTCCCGCGCATGCTGCGCGCTCCCTTGCTCGTGCTCGCGCTCACCCTCTCGCTTGTCGCCCCCGCGGCGGCGCAGCCATGCTCCTCGTTCTTCCAGCCGCTTCGCGGAGCCCTTGGCGTGTACGAGCTGGGGTGGGGCCCACTTCGGGCTCAGGCCCACCGCGTCGAGTTCGTCCCGTACGCGCTCGGCATCGCGGCGATGGTCATCGTCACGCGCCCCGCGAACATCGCTCCGCTTCCGATCTGGACCACCACCAGCGGCAGTTGCCCGCAGCGCGACGTCGACGTGCTCGGCTGGGCCTGGATGCACGCCACGCCGCAGCCGGGCGACCAGGTCGGGCTGATCGGCGACCTCAACGGCGCGTTCTGGCGCGGCCCGCTCGACGACCTGATGGTGAACCCCAGCGGCTTCCGGTACTACCCCGTGACGATGACCCCACGGCTGGCGCAGAGCAGTCTCGGCGCGATGGTCCTGGGCCCCAACGGCTTCCACCGCGCTTGGCTCGACCTGTCCGCCTACCTCATCGCCCCGACGTCCGGGAGCTGGTGATGCCCTACCTCATGACCGTACTTACTGTCGTGGGCGCCGTCGGCGGAGTGCTCGCGATCTACGACTTCCTCCTGAAGCGTCGAAGAAAGACCGCTGCTGGCAAGCGTCAGGCGGTCGTTGCCGTCGTGTGCGTCGTCGCGTGGGTTGCCTGCGTGACGTCCGCACTGATGCTCGGACCATCTGCAACCCTCGCAAGTGCTGCCTTCGCGCTCGCCGGGTCCCTTCTGTCGTTTGCCGTCAACCCAGCGCCGCCGACCAGATCGGACGTCATCAACCTCGTATCCAGCGCTTCTCTCGCGTGCACGATCGTGGCGTTCTGCCTTGCGCAGTTCGCCCACGCCAGCGACCTCCTGATCCTCCAGGGAATGCAGGATCTGACCGAAGCTCTGAAGAAGGCAGTGAAGTAGGTCTTGGCTCCGCGACTTGCCCGCTCACCCCCTCACTGCTCCCGGTCGAACCGGGCAACAACCCGGTCCCCCTGGCGCTTAGCGCAGCGCAGGGTAAGCGTGCGGACGCCAGTCGATGGTTGTTGAGGACCCGCGCCGGAGCCAGGTCGCGAGCTGCGAGAATGCCCCCATGCCCACGAAGGCCGTCGCGTTGATCGTCTCCGCCGCCATCGCGGCCGGCGTGCTCACCTGGTCGACGGGATCGCTCGCACTCGGTCTCGCGCTCGCCGGCGCATCGATCCTGATCGTGCTACTCTCGCTCCGTCGCCGTCGCCTCGCCGCTGAGGCCGGAGATCTCCACGCGATTCTCTGGACGCGGATCGAGGCCTCGCCGCCGAGGCGCCTGTTCGACGATCGCACCGCGCCGCCCCCGAGGCGTGACCCGACCGCGTGGCGTGCGAACGTGCAGGCCCGAGCACGCGGGCGACTGGTGGCCATGGTCGGCGACGCGGACGTCGACCAGGACTGATCGGGGGGCGTGCGAGTCAACGTCGACGCCGCAATCGCCTCGCCACGTGCGAGAGCCGGTTGGCGTGCGCGGCGTCCGAAAGAAAGTCGTGAGGTTCCTCGCCTCGAGGACGGCGCTTGCGAAGGTAGACTTCTGTCCGCAAAGAGCCCGACCCGAACCCGGAGCAACCCATGGCGGAGACGTCGCGGACCCTCGAGATCATCCTGCGCGCGAAGGACTACTTCACGCGCACGTTCCAGACCGCGGGCCGGGCGTTCATTTCGATCGTGCGCGGCACGTTCGGACTCGGTTTCAACGCGCTGCGGTCAGGGCTCGCGCTGGTCAAGAGCGCGGTGGTGGGATTCGCCGGGATCTTCGCGTCCGCGTTCGCCGCGTCGAGGGCCTCGGCGTTCGTGGCGCAGACCATCGAGGAGGCAGACACATTACAGAAGCTCGCGACCGCACTCGGCACAACGACGGAACGGATGTCGGAGCTGCAGGCGGCGTTCAACTTCAGCGGTGTCGGCGCCGACTTCGAGCAGACGATCAAAGGGCTCAGCAAGGCTCTCTCGCAGGTCTTCACGAGCGGTCCAGACTCGCGGCAGGGAAGCGCGCTCAAGCAGCTCGGGATCGACCTCAACGAGCTGCGCAGCTCCGACCCCCTGGACCTCCTGCAAGGGATCGCGAAGGGCCTCGAGCAGTACGGCAGCGAGAGCGAGCGCGCCGCCGTCCTCACCGGCGTCTTCGGCGATGCGTTCGACACGAAGCTGCTGGTGTTGCTCGGCCGCGGCGAGGCGGAGTTCGCGAAGAACATCGCGGCGGCGAAGCTGTATGGGGCGACCCTACGCGGTGACCTGGCCGGAGCGGCCGAAGCCGCTGGCGACCAGATCGGCTTCCTGAAGCTCCAGATTGGTACAGCGTTCCGGGATGCGGTGCTGCAGGTGGCGAAGGCGCTGGTGCCTGCGCTGACCAAGATGAACGAGATGCTCGTGCTGATCCGGCCGGCACTGATCGAGGGACTCGAGGCGCTGGTGCGCACTCTCGTTCGGTTCACCTTCTGGCTGGCTCAGAACTTCGTCCTCGCTCTTGAGGTAGGCATCAAGGTTGTCGACCGACTTCGCGAGGCCCTGCACAACCTGCTCGTCGGGCTCAACGGGATCGCGAGTTTCGTCACGTTCGGCAACTGGGAGCTCTTCTCCGAGGACTTCATCCGGTGGATCGCCCCCCTCAACTCGGAGGCTGCCATCCTGCGCGACCTCATGGAGGAGAACGCCAGGAAGCTACTGGACGTCCAGAAGCGGATCGAAGATCTGAAGCGAGTGGGGCCGGTGGAACTCGGACTCGGCGACAACTTCGAGGAGGCGCTTCGCTATCTGAATGATCGAGTGTTCGCGCTCAAGAACCTCCTCGCCGACCTGGCTCACTCGTTCTCCGAGTCTGTTGGTGATCCCAAGGCCGGCGTCGGTGAGGCATCGCGCGCTTTGGACATTGCAAGGCTTGGGGTCTTACGCGAGCAGATCACTGCCATGGGCGAACTCGTGGCGCTGGAACTGGACCGCGAGGGCGCCACGGAGCAGACCGCGGAGGCGATGGCGAAACTGAAGCAGCAGATCCCTGGCAAGGCGGAGGCGGCGGCAGCCGACGGCTTCTTCTCACGCGTCTACAAGGGCTTCGTCGACGCGGCGAAGACCTACGCCGACCTCTTGAATGAGGTGCAGCGCACGACCACACAACTGATCCAGGGTTCGTTCTCGCAAATTGAGGACGCTTTCGTCTCGTGGATCACCGGCGCGGAGAGCTTCAAGGAGGCGTTCAACAAGATGTCCCTGTCGGTGCTCTCCGACATCGCGCGCTGGATCGTTCACCTGCAGCTGCTCGCGCTCTGGCAGTCCATCACGTCGAGTTTCGCAGGCGGTGGCGGCAGCCCAAGCGCGCAGACACCGGGGACAAGTCCTCCGCCGAGCTCCATCCTGCCGAGCAGCGCGGGTAGCGGGCGCGGCGGCAGCGGGCTGATCAACCTGAATCGTGGGTTCTCGCGCGGAGGCGGTGGCGTGCCGCAGTTCGCGGGCGCAGGTGCGGGTGGAGGCAGCGTGCCGCAGAGATCCGGCTCGGGCGACGGAGGCGGTCCCGCCGGTGCGCCGGGGACGGTGAACGTCACCTTCAACATCTCCGCGATCGACGGCCCGAGCGTGCAGAAGGTGCTGGTGGAGCACCGCACAACCATCATTGGGATGGTGCGTGACAGCATCGCGACCTCGCGCGAAACGCGCTTGGCGGTGCGGGGAGCGTCGGCGTGACCGGGGCCAGATGAAGGCCACGTTCTCTCGCGCCCGGATGAAGCAGGTGTTTGCGAGCATCCGAGAGGGGCTGCCGATCCCCCCGAACACCGATGAGTGCTGGAGCGTGAACGCGATTATCGAAACCGCGGCCGCGTGCTGGGGCGCCGCCCTGACTCGATGCGCCGACGACGCGCTTGAAGACACGACGTGGATCGACGAGGCCAACTACCTGGTTTCGTTCGCAAGCACCTTCGCGGTTGCCGCGTTCTTCGATCGCGCGTTTCACGACATGACCGGCGACGTGGAGTGCGACTACAAGAAGGGCGACGGCAGCGTCGAAGTGTGCGCGCTGCCGCCACCGCGCTGATCGATGGCCCCGCGCACGCCGGCGCCCAGCGCGTACCACATTCCCACCGTTCGACAGCAGATCGAAGGGACCGTCCGCGTCGTGCTCGGCAGCATCACGGACGAGAGCGGGCGGGCGGCCGTGACGGCCGAGTTGCGCGCCGCGCTCGAGGAGGGTGCGCGGCAGGCGGAAGCGATCGCCCTGGCCCGGCCGGCGCGCGTCGTCGCCGCTCCCGAGTCGGGGCGAGGCTCGACGAAGCGTCCCGCGAAGCGACCGGCCTGGCGCTGGGTGTGAGGAGCGCTCGCCTGCCTGCCGCCAGGCGTGCGCCGGGCGGGCGGCGGGCGTCGGTTCCGGCCGCCGCTCGATGCGTGCAACGGAGCCCCCGCGCGCCCTAGCCGGCCGCGGACCCTGACGCAGCGGGAGGTGCCCCCGCCTTGATGCCTGCGACCGCGACACGTCCCGCGAATCGGCTGCAGGTCCTGGCGCGCGCCCCGGACGCGTTCCGCGATCGCCCCCTGTCGCCGGCGCAGGCCACGCCCTGCAAGGGCAGGCAGGCGGAGCGGAGACCACCCGCGGCCCTTGACGCCGTCGCCCCATCACGGTCGCATGCCGATCGAAGCGGCCCCCGGCGCCGTATGGTGCGTCGCCGGGGGCCTACGCCACCCCTGACTCAAGACCAGGAGCAGCGATGCCAGCACGCTACCCGCGTCGTGCGCGCGCCACCACGGCGAGCGCGTCCCCCGCCTCGAGGAAGAAGACCCCCGAGCGTCAGCCTCTCGTGATGCTTCCCGGAGGCGCGATCGCCGCACTCGATCCCGACACGCCGCTCCCCGCGGGTGCGCGGTTGTGGTCCGAAGTCCGCGACGAGGAGAACGCAGCGCGAGCGCGCGACGAAGAGTTCCTCGCGCTGGTGCGTGCGGAGACCGCGAAGGGGCCGAGAGTCGATGAGGCAACCGGCCTCCTCGCGACGACGTTTGGGGGCGTGTCTCTGGCCGAGGCGTTCGAGCATGAGGGCCACGGTGCGTCGCCGACCGAGCGCACCGAGAAGATCCGCGCTGCTCTCATCCGCGCCTGCGCAGCGCTCCGCGCGATGCACGACTACGCCGGCCGCATCGCCGTGCGGCAGAAGTCCCTCGCCACCATCGAGCGGGGCGGCCGCCGGGTCGAACTGACTTGGACCGAAGACCTGCAAGGCGCCGTCCTCTGGTTCGCGCCGAACGATCCCGATGTCCAGTTCGGCGTCGCGGCGGCGGGCGTCGCGCTGCTGCTCGCCGATGTCGAGCGCGTCGCCGGCGAGCCGAGGCCGACGTCGCTGTCCACGTGGGACGTTGGCGCCGTGCACCTCTGCACCGCCGACGGCGCGCTGCACGTGGGGGCGGGCTGGCGCCAAGGCGCGGTCCGCTTCGACTGGGACGACCTCCCGGCGTTGCTCAACGCACTCCGCCAGGCGCGCGAGCTCGCCGGCGCGTGGGAGGCCCGTCGCTGAAGTGTGTCCTCGAGTCCGTCGCCGTCGCGGGTCCTTGCCCTGGGTCGAGCGCCACGGCAACGGCTG
>CAZIFB010000087.1:0-14652 GCA_964538915.1 uncultured candidatus Brocadiaceae bacterium
CCTGGCGCTCGGCGAGCACGCGGTGCACCGGCTGGCGGAAGCCGATCCAGGTCGCCGCGTGCGTCTCCTGCGACATCAGGTCGTGCCGCTCGGTCGCGTGGCCCATCGGCAGCACGAAGTCGGCCCAGCGCGCGGTCTCGTTCCACGTGGGCGACAGCACGGCGTGGCAGCCGACGAGGGACTCGTCGGACAGCATCTCGATCCACATCGCGCCGTCCGGGTTCGTCCAGACCGGGTTGTAGACACGCGTGAAGTACGTGTCGATGCGGCCTCGGCCGCTCTTCACGAGGTGCGGCAAGAGGTAGCTCAGTTCGTGGTGCGCGAGCGGCCATTCGCGCGGGTAGAGCAGCTCGCTCCAGACGTCCTGCGGCCGTGGCTTGCTGAACGGCGCGGGCACGAACTTGTTGGTGCCCGAGCCAGCGGTTCCGCCGACCGTCGCGACGGCGCCCACGAGAACCGAGACGAACTGCAGGTTGCGCGCCGTCGCCCAGCCGCCTTCGTTGCCCGCCGCGGTGTTGCGCCAGACGTGCGACGCGAACGCGCTGCCGGCCTGACCGATCTCCTGGCCCACGCGCTCGACGAGTGCGGGATCGAGTCCGCAGGTCTCGGCGACGTACTGCGGCGTGGCGAAGGCGTAGTCGGCGGCGAGGTCCTTCTGGAAGGTCGCGAAGTCCTCGATGCGGCCCTTCGCGTTCTGGTAGGCGCGCCAGTCGACCCAGTCGCGGACGAAGGTCCAGTCGACGAGGTTCTCGCGCAGGATCACGTGCGCGAAGCCGAGCAGCATCATCGCTTCGGTGCCCGGCCGCGGCGCGAGCCAGTAGTCGCCCATGCTCGCGGTGTTGCTGAGGCGGATGTCGCACACGGCGAGCTTCCCGCCCTTCATCTTGCTGTCGATGATGCGTTGTGCGTGCGGGTTGAAGTAGTGGCCCGTTTCGAGGTGGCTCGAGATGAGCAGCGTGAACTTCGCGTTCTCGTAGTCGGGCGAGGGGCGGTCGTAGCCGCTCCACAGCGTGTAGCCGAGGCGCGCGGCGGCGCTGCAGACGTTGGTGTGGCTGTTGTGGCCGTCGACACCCCAGGCCTGCAGCACGCGCTCGACATAGCCGTCGTGGCCCGGGCGGCCGACGTGGTACATGACCTCCGTCTTGCGCCCTTCGACGATCGCCTTGCGGATGCGGGCGCCGATCGTTTGCAGCACTTCCTCCCACGACACACGTTCGAACTTGCCGCTGCCGCGCGGGCCCGTGCGCTTCATCGGGTAGAGGATGCGCTCGGGGTCGTGGACCTGGTTGATCGTCGCCGGTCCCTTCGCGCAGTTGCGGCCCCGCGAACCCGGGTGGTACGGGTTGCCCTCGACCTTGCGGATCCTGCCGTCGGCCTTGTCGACGTACGCGACGAGCCCGCAGGCGGCCTCGCAGTTGAAGCAGATCGTCGGCACGAGCGAGTACTGCTTCGTCTCGCGGCGCGGCCAGGCGCGCGCGTCGAGTTCTTCCCAGTGGTCCCAGCGCTCCGGCGGCGGGAAGTTCTCGAGCGGCGTGGTGCGCAGCGTGGCGTGGTCCATGCGGGCCGCGACGATAGGCACCCGCGCCGCGGCGGTCCACGACGGCTCGGGGCGCTGTGCGTCAGCGACCGCTGCCGGCGGCAGCGCCGAGTTCCGCCGCGAGCCGCAGTGCGAGCGGGTGGTCCGGAATGGCGGCGAGGACATCCTGCACCAGGGCACGCGCTGCGTCCCGTTCGCCGATCTGCAGATGCGCCTGCGCCATCTGGAGGCGGAGTTCGTGGTCTGTCGGCCGACGCCGGAGCAACTCGCGCCAGAGCGCGATGCCGTCCTGTACGCGGCCACCCAGGATGCGCACGGCGCCGAGAGCGCGCGCAGCGTCGAATTGGCTCGGGTCCTCGCGCACCACGCGCGTCAGCACACCCTCCGCGTCGGCGAGACGTCCCTGCCGCACGAGTGCCATCCCGAGCGTGCTCGAGTAGTCCGGCGCCGGGTCGATGCGGTACGCGGCCTGCGTCAACTGCACCGCCTCGGCGAGTCGAGCGTCCTTCGCGTCGGCTCGGCCGTCGGCCGCGGCGCGTTCGTGGCGTTGGAGGAGCAGGAAGGCGAGCTGCCCGAGCCCCGGCGCGAACTTCGGGTGGTCCATGACGAGCGTGCGCAGCACCTTCTCGGCGTCGTCGAGTCGACCGACCTGGACGAGCACGTCGGCGTAGCGCGACGACAGCAGCTCGACCCTGGCGTGACCCTGCATGGCGCGATTCAGCAGGGCGAGCGCCTCGTCGGTGCGGCCCTCCTTGCGGACGACGTCGGCGTACGCGCCGAGGATCGTCGTCGAGAGGAGACCGCCGTTCGTGAGTTCGTTGGCGGCGTACGCTTCGCGCCAGAACCGGTCGGCGTCGCCGTAGATCGGGGCGTGGTGTCGGACGGTGGCGATCTCCGCGGTCGCGACGGCGATCGTGGCGACCGCGGCGATGGCGGCCCGCTTCCCCGCGATCGTGGGGAAGCTCGCCGTGAGTCGGCGGAGTGCGTGTTCGGCGACGAGTACGCCGGGGATGAGCACTGCCAGCATCGGGAGATACATGCGCTTCTCGGCGACCACCTCCGTGACGATCGGCATCACGCTGGACGTGGGCCCGAGCAAGAGGAAGAACGCGGTCCACAGCCATGCGAGCCACGGGCGCCGCCGCCACGACCAGCAGGTCGCCGCGAACAGGCAGGCGACGATCGCGAGCGGAAGCGCGGCCGCCGCCGCGTCTCGCACGATGCCGAAGTCGTGGATGCCCTTCAGGCCGCTCGGCCAGGCGACGAGTCGCAGGTAGTGCAGCAGCACCGATGCCTGCGTCATCAGCCATTCGAACGCCGAGACCTTCTCGTACGAGTCGTAGCCGACGGTCGGATTCGACGGTCCGGCGAGCACGCAGGCCAGAAGCACGAGCCATGTCGTGGCCGCCGCGAGCCAGAATCCGGCGCGCGACCGCAGGTCGGCTCGATCACGCACGAGGAACGTGACGTCGAAGAGCGCGACGAGAACCGGGGCAGCGACGAACTCTTCCTTGCTCGCCATGCCGGCAGCGAGTGCCATCACGGCGAGTGCGCGCCATCGGCGCGGTGCCGTTCCTTGCGCAGCGCGGAGGACGCACCACAGCGAGCCGAGGAACGCGAGGCTCATCAGCAGCGTCGTGCGCTGCGTGATGTATGCGACGGCATCGCATCCGAGCGGGTGGCAGGCCCACAGGGTCGCGACGACGCACGCAAGGCCGGTGGCGCGGGAGTCGGCGGTGCGGTTCGCCAGCAGGGTGCGACGCGTCACCGAGAACAGGAGTAGCGCGCACACGCCATGCAGGCCCAGGTTCACGACGCGGTAGCCGGACGCCACGGACCCGCCGAAAGTCGGATTCCAAGCGAACGAGAGGCATGCCAGCGGGCGGTTCGCGAGCGGCATGTGCACGGAGCCGAACGCGGCGTCCCACCATTCGCCGCGCGTGAGGCCCGCGTAGTCCACGAAGACCTTGAAGTCGTCGTAGACGAAGCCGCCGCCGAGCGATCCGCCGTATGCGAGCCAGGCCGCGACGAGAGGCGCCAGTGCGGCGAGCCAGCGGATGCGGGCGGAGAGGGCGGGGGGCGGGGTCGAGTCGGTCGGCACGGTGCGTGTCTGGAGGGCGCACGCTAGCCGTGTGCCGGCGTCGCCGGAAGACACCCGTGTGCCGGCGGGCTCAGGTCGGTACCGACGTCGACCACGGAGGCCGAGCGGTGTGGTCGGCATCGAGCGGTGCGAACGGCGGCAGGGCGCTGGCTTTCAGCGCTTCGCATGCAGCCGGCAGGCCGAGGTCGCACGCGCGCTGGAGCAGGGCCCGCGCCCGTTCCGGGTCCGGCTTTCCGCCCCGCCCGTTCGCGACGAGGTACGCGAGGTACCAACAGCTCTCGGCGTCGCCAGCGTCGGCATCGCGCCGCAGCGGTTCGAGGATCGCTGTCACGTCGACGAACTCACCGCCGGCCTGCAGCGCGATGCGGGCGATGCCCTTCCGCGCGAGCGGGTCGTCGGGCCGAGCGCGGAACATCTGGAGCGCGCGACCGGTGTCCTTCGGCTGGCCACGACCGGCTTCGAGCGCGAGGGCGAGCACGAGAGCGCTCGCGCCGGCGGGGTTCTTCTCGGTATCGCGTGCGAGGCCCTGGAGCGCGAACCCGAGGACCGGCCCCTGCGCGCCGCCGTGGAGGATGTAGTGCAGCACGAGATTGCGGCAGCCGTCGAGGTTGCGCATCGACGCGGACTGCGCGAACCAGTGCTCGGCGGGCAGGCGTTCCCCGGCGCCCTTGATCGCGAAGAACGCCGGGTCCGTGCTGAGGATGCCCATCTCGTTGTAGCTCTCGCCGGAACCTTCGCCGAGCGCGATCATCGCGAGCTTGCGACCCGCCTGTGGTTTGCCCTCGGCGTAGGCGCGCTTCCAGAACGCGACCGACGCGGCGGGATGGGGACGCGACAGGTAGCCCGTGCCGAGCATGGTTCCGAAGACCGCGATCCACACGGCCATGTGCAGCGCATTCATCCGCACCGGCGACGTGAACGTCTCCCAGCGGCGGTTGAGGCGGCCGATCGCGCCCGTCCGGGCGAAACGGTCGAGAGCGAGCACCGTGAGGTTCAGGATCGGTACCGGGAACAGCTTCGCATAGATCTCGAGATCGCCGAGCGGGCCGAGCAGGTCGTAGAAGAAGACGTACAGCAGGCCGTAGCCGGTCCCGAAGATCGCGCGGCCGAGGTTCGTGCGCGGCGACGTCGCAGGATCGGTCATCAGCAGGTGCATGCCGAGGAAGCCGGCCGCGGGCAGATTGGACGCCGCGAACAGATAGCTCCCCGTCGTTGCGTAGTAGGCCATCGCGGCGAGCGACGACGCGACGACGCCGAAGAACGTCATCAGGGTCACGCCGAAGAAGCCCTGCACGACGAGGCCGAGGCCGAACAGCACCAGATAGATGTGGTCCGGGCCGTCGATCGTCGTCGCCAGCGGCCGGGCCATCGTGATCTCGTCGGTCGCGCCGCTGGCGATCAGCGCGATCGCCGCGACGAGCAGCCCGAACCCCGAAGGGTTGAAGATGTGGGCGCGCGTAGAGGCCGCACTGAACACACGCCTGCACGTAGTGCTGGCGAACGGGCGGCACGGGCACGACGAGCAGGCGGCGCCCCGAGTGGCGAGCGGTCGCCCACAGCAGGAGCTGCCAGGCGACGAGGCCGGACCCGATCGCGAGATGCGTGGCGAACAGGTGCGGCTCGTTCTGGACGCGTGGGAGCAGCAGCAGCCCGAGGAACGCGACGGCGAGCAGGACGGGTACGCGCGCGAACCTCGTGTCCGCGGCTGGCTCCGGGGGCATCGAGGAAACGAACGGGCCCGTCGACGGTGCGACGAGGGGCGAACTGTGCATGGACCGGCAGGGGGGGGCCGGCGTCGTGCGGTCGCGGGGGCCAGGCTCTCTCGAAGCTCTCTGGTCACCCGCGACCGCCTCGGCTCCGGGGGCGAGGTGGTCCATCGACGACCGCCCACGAGGCGAGGTTCCGTCGGCCCAGGAGAAATCGGCCGCACCGCGCGCGCGAAAGGCTGTGCGCCCAGCAGCGACCCGTCACTGCCGCGCAAATGCCACCGCGTGCTCTCCCATCGCTCCTCGACGCGATGCCGCGCGCAGAGCGCTCGAATCAGAACGACGCGCCGTGCCGCAGCGACATGTGGTCCTGCAGCTTTTCGTACGAGTTCCGTGCGCGCGTCGCGAAGAGGGTGCGCAGCGCTTTCAGCACGTCGCCGCGCGACACGATGCCGAGCAGGCGTCTGTCGCAGTCGACGACGGGCAGGCGGCGGATCGGGTTGTCGCGGAACGACGACGCGACCTCGTAGAGATCGGTCTTGGGCCCGACTACGTCGAAGTCGCGGCGCATGTGCTGCGCCACGGTGCCCGGCGGCTCGCCCTCGTAGTGCGCGGCCGCGATCGCGGTCAACGCGTCGCGTTCGCTGAACACCCCGACGAGTTTGCCCTTCTCCACGACGGGCGCGCCCGAGTATCCCCGTTGCAGCAAGCGCTCCACGGCGTCGAGCACCTGCGTTTCGGGGGGCAGGACGAAGACGTTCCGTTGCATGACGTGCTCCGCCGTGAGCACGGTTCGGCTTGTGTCCATCCCCCGAGGCTACGCCGATCCGCCGCTGCCGGGGATCCCCCCGGGTGTGATTGCCAGCGCGGTTCGCGCGCGATCGACCACGCGCCCGAGGCGCTGCACGCACGGGTCGCAGTTGCTGCCGCAGCACCAACGCCAGCCGTCGTCGGGCGCGTCGAGGTGCGAAACCACGAAGGCGCCGTAGCTCGCATCGACGCGTTCGTCCGTCAGCATGGCCGCGATCGTCGCGGCGGCGTGGGGCGGCAGGGACGAGGCATCCATCGGGTGCGCCGGTGTACTCGGAACCCCGCTGGCGACAAAGGGTGGCGCACGCCCCGCGGAAGGAGAAGGCGCGCGAACCGCCGCTGCCATCGGGGTAGCGTACGCGCCCATGGCGTCCTGGAACCTTCGGAGTCTGTTCGTCTTCGTGTTCGCCACCTGCCTGGCCGCCCAGGAGCCGACCGCGAACGCACCCGGCGGCCGGGGGAGTGCGGGCGGGCTCACGGTCGAGCAGGCACTCGCTCTGCGAACGGTCACGAACCCGCAGCTCGGCGCGGACTTCGTCGCGTTCTCGCTCGTGGTGCCGCGTTCGAACGCGGACGCGTCGGGCCCCGCGTACCTGCACGTCGGTGTGATCGACGGTCTGTCGAAGCTGACGGCCGAAGCGGTCGCGAAGGAGAAGCCGCCGGTGCGGTGGCTCGTGTCGGGCCAGGAGACCGCGCCGGCGATGGCCGTCCGGCCGGGAACCCGCGAAGTGTCGTTCCTGCGCGCGCAGGACGGTGTGCCGCAGGTGTTCGTGATGCCGATCGACGGAGGTGATGCGAAGGGGTTCGCGAAGACGCCGGCAGTCACCGCGTACCGCTGGCGGCCGGACGGCAAGGCGATCGCGTTCACGTCGCTCGATGCGATGCCCGACGAACGGGCGGTGGCCAGGAAGCGCGGCTTCCAGCCCGTGATCGTCGACGAGGACTGGCGGCACCTGTCGCTTTGGATCGTCGAAGCCGGCGGCGAAGCGAAGAAGCTGACGAACGACGTCACGGTGTTCGACCACCAGTGGTCGCCCGACGGAACGAAGATCGCGTGCGCCGTTGCGCCGAAGAACACGGTCGACGACAGCTACATGTTCACGCGGCTGAGGGTACTCGACGTCGCGAGCGGCAAGCTCGAGAAGCTCGCGGACAACCCGGGCAAGCTCGGTCCGTTCGCGTGGTCGCCCGATGGCGAGAATGTCGCCTTCATCACAGCCGCGGATCGCAACGATCCCCACGCTGGCCAGATCGGGTTGGCCGATGTCGCGACGGGCGAGTGGAGGCTGTTGCCGCGACCGTTCGGGCAACTCGCACGCGACGGTTCGTTCAGCGATCTCGCGTGGAGCGGGACGTCGCTGTTGACGATCGACCACGTCGGCGTGCGGAGCGGGATCCACCCGAGGCAGGGCATGCCGCTGCCCGTTTCCGGAGCGGCGACGGTGCGCATCCCGCGCGGCCACATCACCGCGTTCACGGTGAAGGACGGCGTCACCGCCGCGACGATCGGCGCTCCCGACCACCCGCCCGAGCTGTTCCTCTCCTGGGACGCGGCGGTCGAGCCACGACCGATCGAGTGGACGCGGACCAGGGTCACCGACAGCAACCCGCAACTCGCGAACGTCGCACTCGGGGAGCAGACGATCGAGACGATCCGCGCGCGCGACGGCGTCGAGTTCGAGGGCATCCTCATCAAGCCGGTCGGGTATCAGCCCGGCACGAAGTGCCCGTTCGTGATCGTCGTGCACGGCGGGCCCGAGGCGCACTTCAGCGACGGGTGGATCACGAACTACTCGAACTGGGGCCAGCTCCTCGCGGCGCGCGGCTACGTGTCGTGGTATCCGAACTACCGCAGCTCGACCGGCTACGGCACCGCGTTCTGCAAACACGACCACGGCGATCCGATGGGCAAGGAGTTCACCGACCATCTCGACGCGATCGCGCACTTCAGCAAGGCTGGCCTGATCGACGACACGCGCGTCGGCATCGGCGGCGGCAGCTACGGCGGCTACACCGCGGCGTGGGCGGCGACGAAGCACAGTGAGCACTTCGCGGCCGCGGTGTCGTTCGTGCCGTTCGTCGACCTGCGCACGAAGTGGCTGACGAGCGACATCCCGTACGAGTTCTACTTCGTGCACTACCAGGAGCAGTGGCCGTGGCAACAGCCGGGGCTGATGGCCGACCGCAGTCCGCTCTCGTGGGTGACGAACTGCCGGACTCCCCTGCTCGTCCTGGGGGGCACGGCCGATCCGCGCGTCCATCCGAGCCAGCCCTTCATGCTGTATCGCGCGGTCAAGTTCGCGACGGACACGCCGACGCGCTACGTGCAGTATCCGGGGGAGGGCCACGGCAATCGCACGAGCGGGTACCAGCTCGACTACGCGCTGCGCACGCTGCAATGGTTCGACCACTACCTCCTGGGCGGCGGGGACCGCCGCAGGAAGTCGTTGCCGCCGATGGACATCGACTACCCGAAGTGAGCCCGGAGCAGCGGCCGGACGGAATCTGCGGTTTCCGCGAACAGCGGGCGGGCCGTGTCGCTCGACCGGCATGTTCCTCCTCCGAGCGCTCCTCCCGTTCCTCCTCGCCGGCACGACCGCCCTTGCGCAGGCCTGCGCACCGCAGTGGCAGTCCGGCGACCCCGTGCCGTACACGTCGGGCACGGTCAACGACGTCGTCACGTGGGATCCGGACGGCGCCGGTCCGGAGCCGCAGCTGCTGATCGCGGGGGGGCGGTTCTCCGCCGGCACGCTGCACGACGTCCTGGTGGCCGCGTACGACGGCATCCAGTGGCGGCCGCTCGGGACCCCGGCGGGCACGTTCGTCACCGCGATGACAGTGTGGAACGGGCAGCTCGTCGTCGCCGCGAACTCGGGCTCCTTCACGTCGACGGTGCAGACGTGGAACGGCACCGCGTGGGTGCCGGTCGGCCCGTTCGGCTCCGTCGCCGGCGGGGTGCACGCGTTCGCGACGTTCAACACGGTGCTGGTCGCGGGCGGATCGTTCTCGGCGATCGGCGGCGCTTCCGCAGCGAACATCGCGCAGTTCGACGGCGCGAACTGGTCGTCGCTCGGGTCGGGGATCACGGGCTACGTCAACGCGCTCGCGTGGTTCAGCGGGGCGCTGCACGTCGGTGGATCCTTCACGAACGCGGGCGGCGTCGCCGTGTCGAACCACGCGATCTGGAACGGCTCGGCGTGGTTCGTGGGTGCGACCTTCAACGCGGCGATCGAGTCGCTCGCGGTGCGTTCGGCGATCGCGGTCACGCAGACGTACCTGTTCGCCGGCGGCGCGTTCACCGCGGTCGGCCCGGTGAGCATGCCTCACACGGCGCGCCTCACGCAGTCGACCGGTCTCTGGACGGCGATGGGCACGGGCATCCCGTGCACCGGCGTCGCGGATCTGTTCGTGCGGAACGTCGGTCTCAGCGGCTACGAACTCACCGCCGCGGTCGAGGGAAGCAGCGACGAGGTGTGGCGCTGGAGCGGGACCGCGTGGAGCCCGCTCGGCTCGTTGCAGGACCAGAGCGCCAACGCGGTGCCGCGTTCGCTCGGCTACTACGGCGGGTACGTGCTCGGTCTCGGAGAAGCGACGCAGGCGATGCGCAAGTACGACGGTGTGCAGGTGTGGGGGCCGCTGCTCGGCCTCGGCATCGACGAACGCGTGAACACGTCGTGCTCCGTCGGCGGCGACCTCGTGATCGGCGGATCCTTCCGCACGATCTCCGGCGTAACGATGAACGGCATCGCGCGCGGCAATCCCGGTGCGTGGCAGCCGCTCGGCTCCGGGCTCGAGGGCGGTTTCGGGCCGTTCGCCCTGCTCGCGATGCCGAACGGCGACGTGCTCGCAGCGGGCAGCTTCACGGTCGCGGGCGGGCAGCCTGCCGGCTACATCGCGCGGTGGGACGGAGTGTCCTGGACACAGTTCGGCGGCGGCACGAACGACATCGTGTACGCCCTCGCCCTCATGCCGAACGGCGACGTCGTGGCTGCGGGCCGGTTCACCGTGGCGGGCGGCGTGCCGTGCAACCGCATCGCGCGGTGGAACGGCGTCACCTGGTTGCCGCTCGGCTCCGGGTCTCCGTCGCAGATCAACGCGCTGCACGTCGCTCCGGACGGGAGCCTTCTCGTCGGCGGCAACTTCACGACGATCGGCGGCGTCTCCGCGAGCCGGATCGCGCGGTGGAACGGCACGTGGTCGGCTCTGGGCTCCGGCGTCGACAACGCGGTGTGGTGCGTCACGACGACGGCGGCGGGGGAGGTCGTGATCGGCGGCGCCTTCCAGTTCTCGGGCGCGTCGAGCACGCCGTACATCGCCAGGTGGAACGGCAGCAGCTGGTCGCCTGCCGGTTCGACGTTCGGCTACCACCCGGACAGTGACGTCTATTCCGTGGCCGTGCTGCCCGACGGCGACATCCTCGCGTGCGGTGCGGAATGGTCGTGGGGATTCTCGATTCCGCCGCTCTCGTTCCAGATCGCGGGCAACGTCGCGCGCCTCGACGCGGGGCAGGGCACGTGGTCGGCGCTCGACGTGCACGGACCGTTCGTGCAGCACCTGCGTGTGCTCCCCGAAGGCGGGCTCGTGGTCGGCGGCATCTTCACGGCGGGGAGCGACAGTGCGAACTTCGCACGGCTCGTGCCGACGTGCCCCGCGACCGTGCAGAACCAGGATGTCGGCTGCAACGGCGCTGCGCTCACGCCTGCGACCCTGCCGTGGGCCGAGTCGACGTTCCGAGCCGTCGGAACCGGTCTCCCGACGACCGCCATCGTGCTGACCCTGACGAGCGTCACCTCGGTGCCGCAAGGAGTCGCTCCGCTGTCGGCGTTCTTCGCGCAGGGCCTGCCGGGCTGCGACGTGCTCGTCGCGCCCGACATCCTCGGCGCTCTCGTCACGACGAACGGCTTCGCCGTCTCCCACACGTTCCTGCCGAACTCTCCGCCGCTCGTCGGCGTGACCTTCTACCACCAGATGATCCCGATCGCGGTGAACGCCCAGGGCGCGTGGACCGCAGTCACCGCGACGAACGCGCTGCAACTGACTGCGGGGATCTTCTGAGCGGTGTCACCGCACCGCGTCGATCGCCGCGAGCACGGCGTCGAGGTCTTCGTCGCGGTTGGTGGGGCCGAAGCTGATCCGAAGGCAGCCGGCCGGAACGCCCAGTGCGGCGAGCGCCATTGGCGCACAATGGCTGCCGGCACGGACGACGATGCCGTGCGCGGCGAAGTGGGCCTCGGCGCGTTCCAGCGGCAGGCCGTCGATCACGATGGAGCGGGTTCCGGTGTGCGGGCCTTCGCCGCCGAGCAACCGGCACCGCGGGCGTTCGCCCAGTTCGGCGACGAGGCGTGCTGCGTGGCGCAGCGGGCGGTTGCGATCGTGCGTCGGCAAGGATCCGAGCCAGTCGATGGCCGCGGCGAGGCCGGCCGCGGCGGGCAGGTTGACCGAGCCGACGTCGCAGAATCCCGGGTACGGCGCGAGCGAACTCCCGGCGGCGCCGCCGCCGATCTCGCACACGGCGGCGGGACAGGTGAAGCGCACGTGCGGTGCCGCCCACAGCCCGCCGATGCCGAGCGGACCCTGCAGCCCCTTGTGGCCTGCGAACACCACGATGTCGGCGCCGAGTTCGGCAGCGGGCACCGGCCACACGCCTGCGGTCTGCGCCGTGTCGACGAGCAGGAGGGGACCGTGTTGGTGCGCGAGCGCGGCGAGTTCGGCCACCGGCAGCAGCTCGCCGGTGACGTTCGACGCGTGCGTCACCGCGACGAGCCGCACGCGGCCGCCGCGCAAGACGCGGTCCGCGAACTCGAGATCGAACGGCCGCCCCGGCGCGTACGGCGAGCGTTCGTGCACGACGCCGCGTTCGTGCACGAGCTTCGTCACGGGGCGCGCGAGGGCATGGTGCTCGAGGCTCGACGTGATCACCACGTCACCCGCCTGCCACGGCAGGTCGCCGATCGCGACGGACATGGCCTGCGTGCACGACGACGCGAGCAGCAGCCGCTCCGGTGTCGGGAGCCCCAGCGCGCGGGCGATCGCTCGGTGCGCAGACGCGAACGATCCGGCCTGGTCGCGCGGTTCCGCGTGCAACGCCGCCTGCATCGCTTCGGCGACCCCCGGCGGTTTCGGCCAGCTCGTCCCGGCGTGGTTGCCGTGGATCGTCACGACAGCGGCGGGAGCTGTCCGGCGCGCACGTAGGCCTGTTCGTACAGGAACAGGCCGGCCCACGACAGCAGCGCGCAGAGCGCGAGCGGCACGGGGTGACCGACACCTCCGAGCACGAGCAGCATCGCGAGCAGCGAACTCGCGGTCGTGGCCGCCATCCCGGCATGGAATGCCGAGAGCTTCGTGCCGCGCCAGGCCGGCACGACCGGCAGCAGCGCCGCGGCCATCTTGCCGTTGTGCGTCGTGTGGTGGCCGAGGTGTTCGAAGAGGCCGAGTGCGTGATGCAGCACGGCCATCGCCGCGATGACCGCCGCGAGCTTGGCGTCCGGGGCGAACGGCAGCAGCGCGAGCCCGCCGACGCAGAGCGCCTGCACGAGCAGGTGCGGCAGCAACACGCGGGTGTGCTGCCAGAGGTCGCGGCCCTCGCATTGCGCGAACAGGAACGCGGTGTACGCAGCTGCGAGCGAGGCGCCGATCAGATTGGTCCAGCGCAGTCCGTCGGCGAGGCCGTCGAGGCCGACCGCGCGGCACCCGACGATGGCGGTCGTCACCACGCCGAAGGCGGTCAGGACCCAGGCGCCCTTCACGAGCCAGCTGCGCGTGTTCGGGCGCAGCAGGATCGACAGGAACTGCTTCGGGCGCTTCAGGTCGGTGACGAGCAGCACGTTCGTCACCGCGAGGAAGACGAGCGCCAGGATCTCGGGCGCGTAGTCGCGCGCCACCCCGGCAGCGGACGGCATGAACGCGACGAACGGCGCCCAGAGTGCTGCTCCCGCGGCGATGCCCTTCGTGACGAGGTAGGCGGACACCCGCCAGCCCCAGTGGAGCTTGTGGTCGACGTCGAGCGCCACGCGAGCGTCGGCGCGCTGCAGCCGAGCGGCGTCCGCTTCGCGCAGCGGGGGCTTGGGCAGCCGCCGGTCGCTCCACAGGTACATGTCGGGTTCCTGCGCGGTGCCCGGCTCCAGGTTGACCGGGTGGGCACCCAGGTAGAAGACGTTCGGGCCGGTGCCCTGTTCGGGCCGGCGAACCGCCGCGCCGGGCACGGACGCCAGGATGCGGCTCACCGGGCTCGCGGGGTCGTGCAGGTCGCCGCTGATGATCGCGGTCTCCGGGCAAACGACTTCGCACGCGGGCTTCAATCCCTGCTCGACGCGGTGGGCGCAGAAGTGGCACTTCTCGGCGCCACCGGTGTCTTCGTTCAGGTAGAGGGCGTCGTAGGGGCACGCCTGCATGCAGGCCTTGCAGCCGATGCAGACGTCCTTGTCGAGATCCACGATGCCGTCCGGCCGCTTGTGCAATGCGGTGACCGGGCAAATGGTCACGCACGGGGCGGCGGTGCACTGGTTGCACCGGAGCACCGCGAAGTGGCGCCGGACCGCCGGGAACGCGCCGACTTCCGTGTACTTCACCCAGGTCCGGAAGTCGCCGATCGGGACCTCGTTCTCGGACTTGCAGGCGACGGTGCAAGCGTGGCAGCCGATGCACCGGCGTTGGTCGAGGACGAATCCGTACTGCATGCCGAGGGGGACCGGGGGGCGCCGCACCATAGCGAGCGACGTCCGCCGCGACAGGACAAACGCCGGTGGCGCCCCGACGAAATCCCATTCGCCGCTTGCGTCCGATGCATCCGCACGGGATCGTTCCGCGGCGTTGCGACCTCGTCAGGCGCTTTGGTTGGTCCGCCCTCTTCGGAACGATCGGGAATCCTGTAGTCGTCGCGCTTTCCCCGTTCGAAACGCGCCAGGGGTCTTCTGCCCTTTCACCGCTGGCGCATCCAGATCGTGCAAAGGGTGAAGTGATCGTCAGACAGCGATGGGTACGAGACTGTACGTTGGCAACCTCTCCTTCCAGACCACCGAGGATTCGCTCCGCGCCGCGTTCGAAGGCGACGGGCGTCAGGTGACCGAAGTGAAGATCATGCTCGACCGCGACACGGGCCGCTCGCGCGGGTTCGCGTTCGTCGAGATGGCGACCGAGCAAGACGCGCAGAACGCGATTGCTGCAATGAACGGTGCAGACGTCGATGGGCGTCCGCTGCGTGTCAATGAAGCCCAGCCCCGCCAGGAAGGCGGCCGCGGTGGCTTTGGTGGTGGCGGCGGCGGCGGTGGCCGCGGCGGCTACGGTGGTGGTGGCGGCGGCGGCGGTCGTGGCGGTTACGGCGGTGGCCGTGGCGGCAGCGGCGGCGGCGGTCGCGGCAACTGGTAATCATCCGCGCTGTTGCGCGATTCAACAGCACAATGGAACGGGCCCCTAGAAATGGGGGCCCGTTTCTGTTTTTGCAGGACCTCCGCACGGTGCCCTAATCAATCTCGCGCTGCTACGCTGTGACCGCTATGAGC
>CAZIFB010000088.1:0-14129 GCA_964538915.1 uncultured candidatus Brocadiaceae bacterium
GCTGGAACGACTTGCTGTTCTTCTCGATCGCCTGCACGTAGCGCTCGACCTCGTCCGGCTCGCCCTTCTTCGGCTTGTGCTCTTCGCCGCCGATCGCCTGCCCGCGTTCGCCATAGAACCGCGTCACGAACCGCACCTTCTTCAGCAGGTCCTCGGCCGGGTAGCTGACGAAGTAGAACTCCGACTCCTTCTGGCGCATCCGCTGGGCGAACATCTGGCGGGACTCCTTGGGCGGGTATGGGAACGGTGCGGGGAGAGTGTGTGCTTCGGGGGGCAACTTGGCAAAGGTGTCGCCGTCCTTCGCGGCGCGGGGGATTCGACACGATCGAATGTCGCGGCGCGGACCTTCGTGCGGATGGGTGCGGACCGTGCAATGCCATCGGCGGGAACGCGACCCGGCACCGTAGAGTCCGCGGCCCGATGTCCGGCAAAGACGAGATCCGTCGGCAGGTTCGCGCCGTTCGCGATGCCCTCGACCCTGCAACCCGCGCGGCTGGGTCGCTCGCGGTCGCCGGGATCGGCGCAGCGGCGCTCCGCGGGCTCGTCGGCTCCGGCACGGTCGTGTCCGCGTACTGGCCGATGCGCAGCGAAGCCGATCCGCGGCCGCTCGCGATCGCATTGCGTGATGCCGGCGCGGCGCCGTGCCTGCCCGCGTTCGTCGGCAAGGTGATGGAGTTCCGCCGCTGGTACGACGGCGATCCGCTGACGCCCGCCGGTTTCCAGACGTTCGAACCACCGCCGTCGTCGCCGGTCGTCGTGCCGACCCTCGTGCTGGCGCCGCTGCTCGCGTTCGATCGCCGCGGCGCACGCCTCGGCTGGGGCAAGGGCTACTACGACACCTACCTCGGCGGCCTCGATGCCGCGGCGGCGCGCGGCCAGGGGATGCGCCCGTTCGTCGTCGGGGTCGCGTTCGCCTGCCAGGAAGTGCCCGAGGTGCCGCTCGAGCCGCACGACCGCCGGCTCGATGCCGTCGTCACCGAGGCGGGCTTCCGGCGGTTCTGACCGACGCTGGTTCCGTTCCGAGGCGCTGCGCCCACACGAGGACCGGCTCGCGCGGTAGCATCGCGCGCTCACCGCGAACGTCGTTCTCAAAGGGGTTCCCCATGTTCTGCCCGATGCTCGTGCGACTCTGTGTCGCGATCCTGGCCGCCGCAGCGATCCCTTCCCAGACCTACCTCGTCGATGCTGCCAATGGGCCGGGCACCGATTTCACGAGCGTCGACATGGCGCTCGCGACGGTACCTGACGGCTCCACGGTCCTCGTGATGTCGGGCACCTACATCGTGAACTCGACCGTGACCGGCAAGGGTCTCACGATCCTCGGCACGGGGACACCGCCCGTGTTCATCGGATTCCTCGGGTTCAATTCGCTGCTCGCGAACCAGTCCGTCGTGATCAAGGGCATCAAGCCGGGCCTCGGCTTCCCCTGCTACCTGACGCTCCAATCCTGCCTGGGACGCGTGCATCTCGAAGATTGCGGCGACGCGTCCTCCAGCGGCAGCCTGACCACGAGCTCCTGCGCGCAAGTCTCGGTGGTGCGCTCGACGTTCAACTCTGGCGGTGCGTTCACCGGTTCGGACGTCTGCTGCACGGACACCCAGTTCAAGAGCGTGGGGTTCTCGGGCGGCGGCCCGGGCCTCAAGATCTCGGGCGGTCGCACTCGGTTGGTCCGATGCTCCGCGACGGGCGGCGCGACCCTCCCGACCAGCCCGCCGTTCTTCCCGGCGATCCAGATGAGCGGGGGTGACCTCGCGATCCACGGCAGTGGAACCCTGACCGGTGGCGGCAACGGCACTGCGCCAGCGGTGAGCGGCTTCGGCACGCTCCGCATGACTCCGGGAGTCTCCTTCGTCGGAACCTTGATTCCGTTCGCCACGATCGACGAGGGCTGGACGACGTCGACGGTCGCGCCCCTCGGAGGCGTGGTGACCGCGAAGCTCGAAGGCTCCGCGAACCTGTTCGGCGGTCTGGTCTTCGGCTTCCCGCAGGCACCGGCGACGCTCCCCGACCTCGGCGAGGAACTGTGGGTGTCTCCACTCGGATTCGCGATCACTGCCCAGCTCGGTACGCCGCTCACGTACTGGCTCTCGGTGCCCAACGACCCGGCTCTTCGGGGCTGGCTGCTCGGCTGGCAGGGCGTGACGTTCAGCCCCGCGGGCACCGTGCTGACGAACCCCGCGTGGTTCTGCGTGCAGTGACGAGCGTGCGGCGGCGGCGATAGGCTTGCTCGGCCGCATGAGCGTCCCGACCGCGATCGCAGCAGGCCCTCTCCGCGTCTTGTGGGCCTACCGCCGCACCGGGAAGTTCGCGTTCCACGTGCTCACCGGGTCGCTCGCCGCCGATCCTCGCTGTGCGGTAGTTCCCGTCGAGTTCTGCAACGGCGTCGATGCGCTCGTGACGACGATCCGCGGGGCGCTGGCGAACGGCGAACGGGTGCTCGTCGGCTGGTCGTACTACTCGCCCGACGCGGCGCAGATGGAAGGCGAACTGCGCGCGGTGCGCGCGGCGATCGACGATCCTCGCGTCGTGCACGTCGCGGGCGGGGTGCACGCGTCCGCGGAACCGCTCGCCACGCTGCGCGCCGGGTTCGACCTCGTCGCAATCGGCGAAGGCGAACTGCTCGTGCGCGACCTCGTGCTGGCTCTGCGTGCCGGCGGCGACGGCCGTTCGGTCGCCGGCGTCGCCTCGCTCGAAGCGTCCGGCGAACTGCGCCGCAACGGTCGCGCCGAACGCATCGCGCTCGACGACTTCCCGCCGTTCGCGCCGACGCACGCGCGCTACGGCCCGATCGAGATCACGCGCGGGTGCATCTACGCATGCCGCTTCTGCCAGACGCCGTACTTCGCCGGGGCCGCGTTCCGCCATCGCTCCGTCGAGAACGTGCGGCAGTGGGTGCGCTGGCTCGTCGGCCGCGGCTTCCGCGACTTCCGCTTCCTGTCGCCGACGTCGATGAGCTACGGCACGAAGACCGCCGAACCCGATCTCGCGGCCGTCGAATCGCTGCTCGCGGGCGTGCGCGAGGACATCGGCCCCGATCGACGCCTGTGGTTCGGCACGTTCCCGAGCGAAGTGCGCCCCGAGCACGTGACGGCGGCTGCACTCGCGCTGCTGCGGCGGTTCGTCACCAACCGCGCGTTGATCGTTGGCGGGCAGTCGGGCAGCGACCGCGTGCTCGCGACGAGCGAACGCGGTCACGACAGTGCGGCCGTCGAGCGCGCGGTCGCGCTCTGTGTCGAACACGGGTTCGTTCCCCACGTCGACTTCCTGCTCGGTCTGCCGGGCGAGGACGTGGCCGACCTCGAAGCCACGATGGCACTCATGGACCGGCTCGTCGTGCGCGGCGCGAGGGTGCACGGCCACACGTTCCTGCCGCTGCCGGGGACGCCGTTCCGCAAGTCGCCTCCCGGCGTGCTCGCTCCGGCGCTGCGGCGGCGATTGCGCGCGATGGCGTCGCGCGGCGAGTTGTACGGGCAGTGGGAGCAGCAGGAGTCGACCGCGCGGGCCATCGCCGACCGCCGCTGATCGCCGTCAGCGCGGCAGTCGGAGCAGGTACGCGCGCGCCTCGGCGTTGTCGGGTCGCAGTGTCAACGCCTGCTCGAATCGTTCGCGCGCCGACGCGAAGCGCCGCGTCTCGAAGTAGAGACGGCCGAGGTTGAACGCGGCCTGGTCGTTCGCCGGCGACAGTTCGAGTGCTCGCAGCCACGAGGCTTCGGCGGTACCGACGTCGCCGGCCAGGATCGCGGCGATGCCGCGCGCCACGCGCAGGGACGAGTCCTCCGGGAAGCGAAGCAGCGCCGCGTCGAGGGTCTTCGCGACCTCGGCCGCAGGCCGCAGTACGCCGTCGAGTTCGGCGAGTGCGCTCGCCACTTCGATGCCGGCGCCGATGGTCGCGCGGAGGTGCGTGGCGGCGTAGAGCGGTCGATCGAGCCGGGTGCGAGCCCGGGCGAACGCGGCCACCGCGTCGCGGTAGTGCTGGGCGATCGTCTCGCGATGGGCTTCGTCGCGCGGCTCGCGGGCGGCAGCGACGCGTTCTTCGTTGCCGAAGAGATAGTGCGGCTCGGGATGGCGAGGGCAGTCGGCGAGGGCGCCGCGGATGACACTCTCCTGGTCGCGCCACCTCGGCGTCTCGAACAGGGCGCCGATCGCGCATGCCGTGGCGAGGGCCGCGCCGAGCCAGGGTCGCGCCGCCCCGCACCCCACGAGCAGCGCCGCGAACGCGAAGATGCCGAGATACGCGTAGCGATCGCAGATCGGCCACGGACCGAGGCTCGCGGGCGACAGCACCGCCGGCAGCAGCACGACGGCGAACCCGCCGGCGGCGAGCGCCGCGAGTTCGCGCCGATAACTCGCTGCGCTCGCGCTCGCGATCGCGAACACAAACGCCGCGGTCGCGCGAACGGGCAGCGCGTCCCAGACGTCGGCGGCCGTCGGCGGTACCCATCGATACGGAGTGATGCCGAGCCAGCCGCTCGGAACGGCGAGCAGCGACGAGCCGAGGAACGCGCCGAGCCCGATGCGGTCCGTGCCGTGGAAGCCCAGTTCCAATCGGCCGCGGTCGAAGCCGGCGCCGAGGTCGCCGAACACGACGATGCGCGCGATCCACCACGCGACGACGATCGCTGCCACACCGATCCAGCCGATGCGCCAACGCGACTTCGCAACGGGCCAGCGATGCCGTGTCGCCACGTCGAGTACCAGGAGCCACCCGGCGCACAGCAACCCCGAGTCTTTCGCGGCGAGGGCGAACACGAAGCCGAGCCAGGCGCCGATCGGCCACCCGCTGCCACCTCGTTCGCGCCAGCGCATCCATCCCGCGACCGCAGCCAAGGTCGCCGCGCCGCACAGCGGATCACCGAGGGCGGCGACCCACGCGACGCTCTCGACCTGGCACGGATGCAGCCCGAACACCGAAGCGGCCAGTGCGGCGAGCGTCGGCGTCGCGTCCAGCTTGCGCAGGGCCACGTAGACGAACGTCGTCGCGACGAGGTGGGCGATCAAGGCGGCGAGATGGATCGCCCAGGGGCTGCCGTCCCCGAGCGTGTGGCCCGCGCACATGACCGCGCTCGTCAGCGGACGCCAGTAGCCGAGGTCGTAGCCCCAGAACGGCGCTCGCACTGCTTCGCCGATGTGTTCGAAGCCGCGGAACGCCGGGCTCGTCGCGACCAGATCGAGGTCGTCGTCGACGTAGGCGCCGCGCAGCGCCGGCAGGAACACAGCCGCCGTGGCGATCAGGACCGGCAGCAGCGCCCACGGGGACCGGGACATTCGCGCGGCGAATCTATCGCGGCAATTCGGCCTCGCGAGGGCCGTTTCCCCCAGCGGCCCGGCCGTGCGCTGAAGCGCGGCACTCCCCGGGCCGATACCGCACCATGGACATCACGATCCTGCACTGTTCGTCCTGAGGCTTCGGCCCTCGCGCGGCGGGTCTCGCCGCGCACATCGAAGACGCGCTCGGAATCCCGGTGAAGCGCGCAATCGGCAAGCTCGGTCAGTTCGACGTCGTCGTCGACGGCCAGGTCGTCGCGAGCCGCGGCGGCACCACGTGGCAGAAGATGGTGGGTGGCGGTTGGCCCGATCCCGAGGACGTGATCGCGAAGATCGAGACGCTGCAGAAGGTGCGCGGCGGCGGCTGACGGACGCGCCTGCGATGCGGTCGGCGGCCGGCGCGAACGAGCCAGCGGATGGCGCGCTCACGCGCGGCGTGCGAGTCGTTGGAGGTGCTACCATCCTCCGCCACTCTCCGCCGCCCGCGTGATCTTCGCGTCGTTCATCTTCGTCTGCTGGTTCCTGCCGGCGGTGCTGTCGGCCTATTACCTGCTGCCGCTGCGCGCGAAGAACCTGTACCTGACGGCGATGTCGTTCGCCTTCTACGGGTGGTGGCGACCCGACTATCTGTGGCTGATGACCTTCAGCACGGTCGTCGACTACGTCATCAGCCGCATCATCGGGCCGGTGGAGTCGAATCGCCGCGGCCGCGGCTGGTGGCTCCTGGTGTCGGTGGCTGTGAACCTCGGCCTGCTCGGCTGGTTCAAGTATGCGAACCTCGTCGTGGACTGCGTCAACGAGATCCGCGCAGCCACGGGCGGCGCGCCGTTGGCGTGGGAGAGGGTGCTGCTTCCGGTCGGCATCTCCTTCTACACGTTCCAGTCGATGTCGTACACGATCGACGTCTATCGGGGCGTCGTGAAGCCGGTGCGGTCGTTCCTGGACCTGCTGTGCTACGTGTCGATGTTCCCGCAACTCGTCGCGGGACCGATCGTCCGCTACAGCGACGTCCAGCTTCAGATCAACCACCGCACCCACACTCTGCAGAAGCTGTCGGTGGGCGCGGTCCTGTTCATGCTGGGCTTCGCGAAGAAGGCGCTCATCGCGGACTCGGCAAGTCGCATCGCGGACACGGTGTTCGCCGGCAGTCAGCCGGGCTTCGTCGATGCGTGGGTCGGAGTGGCTTCCTACGCCGTCCAGATCTACTTCGACTTCTCCGGCTACTCCGACATGGCGATCGGACTCGGACTGCTGGTCGGATTCACGTTCCCGATCAACTTCGACTCGCCCTACAAGAGCCTCAGCATCACCGAGTTCTGGCGCCGGTGGCACATCAGCCTGTCGACGTGGCTGCGCGACTACCTGTACGTCGCGCTCGGCGGCAACCGACGGGGTTCCGTGCGCACCTACGTGAACCTGATGACGACGATGCTGCTAGGCGGCATCTGGCACGGCGCGTCACTGACGTTCCTCGTCTGGGGTGCCTACCAGGGTCTCTTCCTCGTCGTCGAGCGACTCACCGCGAAGCGGCCCCTCTATGGGTTCCTGCCGCACCCGCTTCGCCTCGCGATCACGTTCGTCATCGTGCTCGGCGGCTGGACCATCTTCCGCGCGACGAGCTTCGGGCAACTCGCCGGTTTCGCCGCCGGAATGGTCGGCGGCCACGGCTTCGGTTCTTTCCCCGTGCCGACCACGGCTGCACTGGACGCGTACGTGGCGACAGTGGTCGGTCTCACGATCGCGTTCACGATGCCCAATTCCCAGGCGCTCGTTCGTCGCTTCCATCCGGCGTTCGTGATCGCGGCGTGCGCGCTGTTCGCGATTGCGTTCGCGCACCTGCTCGGCAACAAGAACTCCCCGTTCCTCTACTTCCAGTTCTGACCAGCCCATGACCGCGACTCCGGGGAACCAGACCGAGGCCGAAGCCGAAGCGATGTTCGGGCTCGACCGGCGAGACCAGCGCGGCCTGCGGCTGACCGTCGTGGTCTGGTTCGCGCTCTTCCTCGTGACCGCGCCGCTCCTGTTCTTCCTCGGCGAACGGAAGCGGACCTGGTCGAGCATCCCCCAGCCGGAGTTCACGTGGGCGACGTTCCTCGATGGCGCCTACATGCAGAGGCTCGAGACCTGGCTGCGTGAGGAGTCCCCTTTCACGTACCAGTTGCGCGGCATCTGGGCGGAGACCCTGTTCCAGTGGGGGATCTTCGATCCCGTCCACGTCGTGATCGGTCGCGACGGATTCTTCTTCAGTCGCGGGATCGTCAACACGTCACGGCCGCAGCTCCTGGCTCGTCGAGAGAAGAGGACCGGCATCCTCGTCGCGTTGCGAGACCGCGCGGAGCGGGCCGGTGTGCAGATCCTCGCGGTTCCCGTCCCGGACACGGTGACGATCTACCCCGAGCACCTGCCGATGCCGCGCGAGTTCGTCGATGAGCGCGCGGCCAACTACGGGATCGTTCTCGAGGAACTCGCCGCTGCGCGGATTCCAGCCCTCGACCTTCGCACACCATTCCTCTCCTCCAAGGCGCACGAACTGCTCTACCTGCGTTGCGACTCGCACTGGACCGATCTGGGCGCGCGCGCGGCGGTACGTCTCGTCGCCGGACGGCTACGCGAAGCACCCTATGCAGACCTGCTGGGCCCCGAGGTCCAGTTGAAGACGGACGAGCAGACCGTGCTCGTGCCCGGCGACCTCCTCGGACAGATGGGGATGCGATCGAACCGAGCGTTGCGGCGGTCGATCTCCGGACCGTCGCGCGCCATCGAGGCTCTCTGCGACAGTGCACTCCCTTCGTCGATGCGCGAGCTCCAGGTCAGCGGGAGTGTCGTGTACGTGGGCCCCGCGGTGCCGGGTTCGCCCGGTGCTTCGTACGAAGAGCTCATGCTGGCGGGCAGCATCGCGTTGTGCGGAGACAGCTACGCCAACCGCAGCTTCAAGTGGCGACTCGCGCCCGAGCTGCAGCGGCTGGTGGACTGGTCCAACGTCGGCGAGAACGCCGTGGCCTGGCAGACCCTCGATCGCGGGCTTGCCGCGGTCGAGTCGGGGACGTCTCGGGCGAAGGTGATCGTGTGGGAGTTCGCCGAACGGAAGTTCAGCCAGGACCTGTGACGCGGTCCGTAGCGGCTCTTCGTCGATAGCATTCGCCCCGCATGGGTGGCCACTCCGCGGAACAACGCCGGCGCATCGCGGTCGTGGTCGCGCTCTTCGCCGTGATCGCCGCGGTGTGGGTGGTGAGCCGCGTCCGCGACGAAACGCTCGCCGTGTCGTCGACCGCGCCGAACGAGGCTGCGGCAGTGCTCGCGAAGGACGACTCGCGGTCGAAGCGCGCCGATGTCGACGGCGCGGCGCGCGACCTCGCGGCTGCGGGCAGTGCCGCCCAGGACGTAGCGTCCGACGACACCGAGGACGCCGGGCCTGCGTGCGCCGAGTTCGTGCGCGTTGTCGACAGCGGCGGCCGACCGGTGCCCGGTCCACGGATCTACGCCTTCGACGAAGAACGCACGACGCTCTGCTACGGCGTCGTCGACGCCGGCGGGTACTTCGCGTTGCCCGCGGGCTGGGTGCGGCGTTGGCGCGGCGTGCGCATCGTCGTTTCGATGGCCGGTCGCAGGGTCGAGGTGCCCGCGCCGGTCGGGCCGGAGCGCGTCTTCTCCGTCGGCTTCGGCGACGTGGGCTCGCTGCTGCTGGTGAGCGAGGGCGACGACTGTGATGTCGCGGTGTTCGCGAAGGTCGAAGGCGGCGGCGTCATGAACGTGACGAACGTGCAGACCGTGGATGGTCGATGCGAAGTCCGCGTTCCGGCCGGTGTCGATCTCGACTATCGCGTCGTCGCCGGCGTCGAGCAGCGGCGGGTGACGCTCGACCCGGTCGCAGCGCCGCGCGGACAGGGCGATGTCGTCGAGGTGAAGCTCGGCCTCGCCGCGTGCCGCGTGACGGGGCGCTTCACGACGAGCGCGGCGAACTGCCGCGCGACGTTCGCGACGGTGCTCGGTCCGGACGGCGTGAGCACGCATCCGGTGCACGTGGACCGGGACGAAGTGTCGTTCTTCGTCGATCTGCCGCGCGGCCCGGCGACTGCGGTCTGGTTCACGTCCGAAGGCGAGTGTGCACCGTGTCCGCCGATCGCCCTCGACGTCGACGCGCGCGACGTCGCGGACGTCGTGTGGGAGCCGCGTCGCCACCTCGGGCGGACCGAGGTTCGCGATCCCGAAGGCAACGTTCGGCTCGACGGCTCGAGCGTCCTGTCGTTCCTGACGAGCTCGGGGCAGCGGGTGCCGGTCCCTTCCGGCAGCACGCAGTTCGTGGAGCAGCGGCAGCGCCTGAATTCCGGCATCGACTGGTTCGCCGTGCCCTTCGTCACGGAAGTCGTCGTGGAGACGGCGGGGCGCCGGCAGGAGAGTCTCGTGGCGTCGCCCGATCGTGCCGTGGTGCGCGAAGGCCGCGCCGTGCGCGTCGACCTTGTTCCCGGCGCCACCGTCGTCGCGTCGTCGCACACCCGCGGGTTCCCGAATCTTCAGCTGCGGAGCCTCGCGACGCAGCAGCTTCGCTTCGGGGATCAGGAGCATCTCGGCGACGGCGTGTGGCAGTTCGTGTTCCGCGGCGTCGCTCCGGGCCGCTACGAAGTCGAAGCCGACGGTGCCTCCGTGTTCGGCGGCTCGGTCGTCGTTCGAGATGCCGCCGAGTACGAAGTCTCGGTCACGGTGCGTCCGCGATGAAGACGTGTTGCGGTAGCGGCGGGGGGGCGCGCGCGCCGCGCTGGCGCGGCGGCTTCATCGCCCTCGGGCTGGTGTTCGTCGCGGTGTCGTTCTTCGACGATGACGCCGTTCCACCGCCGCGCGTCGAGGGGCGCGCGACGCCGGACGAGCCCTCGGAGCGCGTCGCGCCGGATGTTGCTCGGAGCCGTGCCGCGGCTGCGGCAGCACAGCCATTGCCGGAACGCGACGACGCGACGAGGGGCATGGTGCGTTCCGTCCTGGTGCACGATGCGGCGGGACGTCCGGTGCCCGGCGCCCGTGTCACCGTGCACGACGTAGCGAGACCGTTCGGCGATGGGCTCGCCGCAGTGTCCGACACGAACGGCGTCGTCGCGCTGCGGTTGCCGATCGACGCGGCGGCGGCGACTTCGTGCAACGTCGGGGTGTCGATCCCGGGCCGCACGGTGACGCGGGCGCTGTTGCCGATCAACGACGCAGGGGCATCGGTCGTCGATGTCGGCGCGATTGGCGACTTGTGTGTACGTGCGGTCGGGGCGACGACCGAGGCGGACGTGTGGCTGCGCGATCGGGGCGCGTCCGACTTCGGGATCGAGCACATGCTCCGAACGGTCGTGGACGGGGAATCGTGCTTGCGAACGGCGGTCGCGGTCGGCGGCCAGTTCGAGGTGACGGCGCGCGATGGAGCGTTCACGGCCAAGGCGAACGCTTTCGGCCCGACGCGCCAAGGCGAGGTCGTGCATGCGACCGTCGACTTGCGTCGTTGCACGCTGCGCGGATGGATCGTGGGCATCGAGCCCGGATCGGCGACGACCGGTTCGGCGCCGGACGGCGTCGATTTCGCGATCGACAAGGACGGGTCGTTCGCGGTCGAGGTGATGCGCAACGTCGCGACGACGCTGACGATCGCGAACGAAGTGCAGTTCGTCGCGCGCGAAGTGCCGGCGATCGACGCCGAGGACCACGACCTCGGTGTCGTCGCGATGGCGACGCGGCCGCTGCTCGGCACGATCGACCTGCGCGACGATCGCGGCGTGTTCCTACGACTCGCGCCTCTGCTGAGCCGGGCCGTCGGACAGGGAGGCGCGAGCAGGGAGGTGTCCGGCAGCCTGTCGCTGCTGTCGTGGTCCAAGGCGGTCGGCTTCCGCTTCGGCGAGCAATGCATCGAGATCCTCGGGTCGCCGGGTGTCACGCAGGCGACCGTTGGTTTCAGGGAACGCGGTCTCTTCTTCGAACCGGAGGCGGTGACGGTCTCCGGTGCGGCAGCCTTCCGTGTCGACTGCATGCGTGCAGCGCGGCTGGTGGTTCACGTCGACGGCACCTCCGGCCTGGGTCTCGTGCAACTGCGGCTTGGGAGCGAACGCGGCTCCGATCCGATCACGGCGCACGACGCCCGCGTCGACGCGACCGGCCAGCATCACGAGTTCCGCGAGGTGCGCCCGGGGCGCTACACGATCTTCGGCAACGACGTCGAAGTCGTAGGCGCCTTCGTCGAACTCGGCAGCGGCGCCGACTGCGAAGTGCACGTCACCGTGCGGGCGCGCTCTACACGCTGAACTTGAAGTGCAGCACGTCGCCGTCCTGGACGACGTACTCCTTGCCTTCGATGCGGTAGAGGCCCTTCTCGCGCGCGACCGCGACGCTGCCGCACTTCACGAGGTCGGCGTAGCTCACGGTCTCGGCCTTGATGAAGCCGCGTTCGAAGTCGGTGTGGATCACGCCCGCGGCCTTCGGCGCGGTGTCGCCGGCGTGGATCGTCCACGCGCGGACCTCCTTCTCGCCTGCCGTGAAGTAGGTGCGCAGGCCGAGCAGGTGGTAGGTCGCCTTGATCAGCGAGCCCGTGCCCGACTCCTCGACGCCGAGGTCCTTGAGGAACGCCTTCGCGTCGGCGGGCTCGAGGTCCACCAGATCGCTCTCGATCTGCGCGGAGATCACGACCGCTTCGCACGCGAGGTGCGTCTTCGCGTACTCGCGGACCTTCTTGACGAACGGGTTCGCGTCGGCCGTCGCCAGCTCGTTGTCCTTCACGTTGCACGCGAAGATCACCGGCTTGTCCGTCAGCAGCTGGAACATCTTCGCGATCGCCTTCTCCTCGGCGGTGAGTTCGCACAGGATCGCGGGCTTCCCGGCGTTCAGCACGGGCAGCATCTTCTGCAGCACCGGCATCTCGGCGATCGCCTCCTTGTCGCCGCGCTTCGCCTGCTTCGTCTGGCGGTCGATGCGCTTCTCGACCGACTCGAGGTCGGCGAGCACGAGTTCCGTCGTGATGATCTCGATGTCGCGCACCGGATCGACGGTGCCCGAGACGTGGTGGATGTCGACGTCCTCGAAGCAACGCACGACCTGCACGATCGCGTCGACTTCGCGGATGTGGCTCAGGAACTTGTTGCCGAGGCCTTCACCCGTCGACGCGCCCTTCACGAGGCCGGCGATGTCGACGAACTCGATCGCCGCGGGGATCACGACGTTCGTCTTCGCGATCTTCTGGAGCACGTAGAGGCGTTCGTCCGGCACCGTCACGACGCCGACGTTCGGGTCGATCGTGCAGAACGGGTAGTTCGCCGCCTGGGCCTTCTGCGTGCGGGTGACCGCGTTGAACAGCGTGGACTTGCCGACGTTGGGGAGACCGACGATGCCGGCTTTGAGCGTCACTTGTGCTTCACCACTTCGGCGATCGCCTTCGTCAACGCGGGCACGATTTCGAACGCGTCCCCGACGATGCCGTAGTCGGCGATCTTGAAGATCGGCGCGTCGGCGTCCTTGTTGATTGCGACGATCGTGCGGGCGGTGCGCATGCCGGCGATGTGCTGGATCGCGCCGCTGATGCCGATCGCGAAGTAAAGGGGCGGGCTGACGACCTTGCCGGTCTGGCCGACCTGCTCGCTGTGCGGACGCCAGCCGGCGTCGACGACGGCGCGCGACGCGCCGACCGCAGCGACGCCGGGGCCGAACGCCGCGGCGAGGTCCTCGATCATCTTGAACGCCGCCGGCTCGCGCAGTCCACGGCCGCCCGAGACGACGACCTTCGCTTCCTGCAGCGGCGTCTTGCCGCCGGCGGACGCGACGATCTCCTTCACGACGGACAGGAGGTCGCCGGCGGGCGGGGCGACCTTCGCGACCTCGCCGCTGCCGCCGCTCGTCGCCGCGGCGAAGTTGTTCGGCCGCAGCGTCGCGCAGAACGGCGCCTTCAGCGCCTTCGCCGTCATGAGCGCCTTGCCCGCGAAGATCGGCTTCTGCGCGGTGAACGCGCCGCCCGCGAACGACACGCCCGTCGCGTCGGTCACGATCGCGGTGTCCAGCAGCGCCGACACACGCGGCATCAGATCCTTGCCCATCGCGGTGTGTGCCATCAGCACGGCGGACGCGCCGGCGGCCTTCACCTGGTCGGCGATCGCGCGGGCGAACGCGTCGCCGGAGTAGTTGGCGAACGCCGGGCCGTCGATGGCGACGACCTTGTGCGCGGCCTTGCCGAGATCGGCGCACGCGGCGTCGAGGCCGGCGCCGCACGCGATCGCGGTGACCTTGCCGCCGGTGGCGGCGGCGAGCTGCTGGGCGGCCGTGACGGCCTCGAGCGAGGGGCGCTTCAGCTGTCCGCCGCGAACCTCAGCGATGACGACGATGTTGCTCATGGGTGTTCTCCGCGCTCCTCACAGGACCTTGGCTTCGTTGCGCAGCGCGGCGATGAGCGCCGGCACCGCGTCGGCCCCCTGGCCGAGGATCTTCCCGGCGGCGCGCGCCGCGGGCAGGGTCAGCGACACGATCTCGATCGCGCGCGGCGGCAGCTGCGCCGCGGCTTCGACGAACGGCTTCTTCTTCGCCGCCATGATGCCCTTCAGGTTGGCGTAGCGCGGCTCGTTGAGTCCCTTCTGGCAGCTGATGACCGCCGGCGTCTTGCAGGTCACGACCTCGCGGGCGCCTTCGATGTCGCGCTCCGCGGTGAACACGCCGTTCTCCAGCGTCAGCTTGTTGGCCTCGGTCACGCACGCGAAGCCGAGGCGCGCGGCGAGGTTGGCCGGGAGCTGGTTGTTGTCGGAGTCGACGGCCTGGCGGCCGCACAGCACGACGTTTCACGGCACCGTCTTGTTCCACGCCGCGAGCGCGGCCGCGGGCGAGGCGCCGGGGGGGGGACCCACCCGCGGGGGGGGGAGCACCGC
>CAZIFB010000089.1:0-13999 GCA_964538915.1 uncultured candidatus Brocadiaceae bacterium
ATCGTGAGGGCGCGCAGCGTGCGGGCCGCTTCGAGCACGATGGTCCCGCCCGGCGGCTCGTAGACGCCGCGCGACTTCATGCCGACGAGGCGGTTCTCGCAGATGTCGACACGGCCGACGCCGTGCAGAGCACCGAGGTCGTTGAGGCGTGCGACCAGCGTCTCGGCGGGCAGTGCTTCGCCGTTCACGGACGTCGGGACGCCGGCGGTGAAGCCGATCGTGATCTCCTGCGGTGCGTCGGGTGCCTTCCTCGGATCCGTCGTCATCACCCAGACGTCGTCGGGCGGCGGGTTGCCCGGCGACTCGAGCGCACCTCCCTCGTGGCTGATGTGCCAGAGGTTGCGGTCGCGCGAGTAGATCTTGGTGCGCGAGGCCGTCACCTGGATGCCGCGCTGGTCGGCGTAGTCGAGCGCGTCCTCGCGGCTCCGGATGCTCCAGTTCCGCCACGGAGCGATGACCTCCAGTTCGGGGGCGAGCGCCTGGTACGCGAGCTCGAACCGGACCTGGTCGTTGCCCTTGCCGGTGCAGCCGTGCGCGACCGCGTCGGCGCCGATCTCCTTCGCGTAGTCGACCTGGCCCTTGGCGAGGATCGGTCGCGCCATGCTCGTGCCGAGCAGGTAGCGCCCCTCGTAGACCGCCATGGCGCGGATGCACGGCCACACGTAGTCGGTGAGCCACTCGCGGCGCAGGTCGTCGACGCGGCACGAGACGGCGCCCGAACGGCGCGCCTTCTCTTCGAGCCCGCGCAGTTCGTCGACGCCCTGCCCGATGTCGCCGCAGTACGCGTGCACCTCGCAGTCGTGATTCTCCCTCAGCCAGGGAACGATGATCGACGTGTCGAGGCCGCCGGAGTAGGCGAGAACGATCTTCTTCTTCTTGCTCATGGTGCGTTCCTTCGCGGTCAGCGGATCAGCAGGGCGAGGATCGCCTTCTGCACGTGCAAGCGGTTCTCCGCGATGTCGTAGACGGCGCTCTGCGGGCCATCCATGACCTCCTGTGTGACTTCCCAGCCGCGGTGGGCGGGCAGGCAGTGCATGAACAGGGCGCCCTTGTTCGCGCGGGCCATCAGGTCTTCGTCGACCTGGTAGGCGGCGAAGATGCCGTTCCTCTCCTCGATCTCGTCCTCCTGGCCCATGCTGGCCCAGACGTCGGTGTAGATCGCGTCGGCCCCGTCGGCGGCCGCTTCGGGATCGTTGAGGATCGTGACTTCGGCGCCGGTGTCCTGCGCCGCCCGCATCGCTTCGTTGACGACGCGCGAATTGGGCTCGTAGCCCTCGGGCGAGCAGACGCGGATGTTGGTGCCGAGCTTCACTGCCGTGTGGATAAGCGAGTGGCAGGTGTTGTTGCCGTCGCCGACGAACACGAGCGTCCTTCCCTTCACCGAACCCCACTTCTCCGTCAGCGTGAAGAAGTCGGAGAGCGCCTGGCACGGATGCACGAAGTCGGAGAGGCCGTTGATCACCGGGATCTCGGCGTGCAGGGCCAGCTCTTCGAGCGCCTTGTGCTTGAAGGTGCGCGCCACGATGCCGTGCACCCAGCGTTCGAGGTTCTTCGCGACGTCGCGCACCGACTCGCGCGAGCCGAGCCGTGCGTCGCGGTGGTCCATGAACACCGCGCTGCCGCCGAGGTCCTGCATGCCGATGTCGAACGTGAAGCGCGTGCGCAGCGAGTCCTTCTCGAAGATCATCGCGAGGCGCTTGTGGCGCAGAACCTCGGTGTGCGTTTCGCGCGCGGCCTTCAGGGTCTTCGCGGTGGCGAAGATCCGTTCGATGTCGGTCGCCTGCAGCGCGGACGTGCACAGGAGGTCCTTCTGCGACAACGACGGGAGGTCGAGGGTTGGCTTCTTCACGGTGTCTCCTTCAGCGGGTCTCCTTGGCGTGAGCGGGGAACGTCGCCAGGGTGGCTTCGATGCGGCGCAGTGCCTCCTGCACCTGTTCCCTGTCGATGACGAACGGGGGCACGATGCGCAGCACGTCGGTCGCGGTGCAGTTGACGAGCACGCCGGCCCGGTAGAGCGCCTTCTGGACGAGTTCGGCCGAGTGCCAGAGGCGAAGCCCGAGCATCAGGCCCTGGCCGCGCACTTCGCGGACGATGGGCATGCGCTCTTGCAGGGCCAGCAGCCCGTCGCGCATCTCGGTGCCGCGATCGGTGACGTTGCCGAGCAGTCCGCGCTCCACCTCGTCGAGGAACACGAGCGCCGCGCGGCAGACCAGCGGGCCGCCGGCGAACGTCGAGCCGTGTTCACCCTTCAGGAACGTGTCGGCGAACGCCGCGGTGACGAGGCACGCGCCCATGGGCAGACCGGCGGCGATCGGCTTCGCGAGCGTCACGACGTCCGGGATCACTCCGTGGCGTTGCGCCGCGAGGAAGCGCCCGGTGCGGCCGCAGCCGCTCTGCACCTCGTCGTGCACCAGCAGCGTGCCGGTCTTCGTGCAGAGGTCGCGCGCGGCGCGCAGGAACGCGGGCGACAGTTCGCGGATGCCGCCTTCGCCCTGGATCGGTTCGAGCACGAAGGCTGCCGGCTTGTCGGTGAGCAGTGCCTTCTCCAGCGCTGCGACGTCGTCCGGCGGGACCCACGTGACCTTCTGCAGCGGCTGGAAGGGCTTCCGGTACTTCTCGTTCCACGTCAGCGACACTGCGCCGAGCGTGCGCCCGTGGAAGCCGCCCTCGACCGCGACGAACGACGTGCGTTCGGGCGCGCCGCGCACGTGCATCGCCTTGCGCGCGAGCTTCAGGGCGCACTCGATCGCCTCGGTGCCCGAGTTCGTGAAGAACGCGGCGGCCATGTCCGTGAGCGCGCAGAGCCTCGTCGCGACCTGCTCGGTGTACGGATGGCGGAAGAGGTTGGAGAGGTGGACCACCCTGCCCACCTGATCGCGCAAAGCGGCGACGAGTTCGGGGTGCGCGTGGCCGAGTGCGCTCACCGCGATGCCCGCGAGCAGATCGAGGTATTCGCGCCCCGTGCTGTCGCGCAGGATCGCGCCGCGTCCGTCGACGAAGACCTCGTCGGCGCGCGCGTACGTTTTCATCAAGCCTTCGTCCATGGGAGTCCTTCGAGAGGTCAGTCCTGGAAGCCGGTGCCGACGTTTTCCTGGAGGCCGCGCAGGATCGCGTCGGGGCCGCCGGCCGGCGCGATCTTCACGAGTGCGTGCGGGTTCTCGCGCAGCGCCATGCGAGCCGCGTCGATCTTCGGGATCATCCCGCCCTTCGCGACGCCGGTCCGAACGAGTTCGTCGCAGGCCTTCGGCGTGAGCGTCTCGATCAGCTTGCCCTTCGCGTCGAGCACTCCCGGCACGTCGGTCAGGAACAACAGTGCGTCGCCGCGCAGCGCCTTGCACAACGGTCCAGCGGCGTGGTCGGCGTTCAGGTTGAAGAACGGCGCCGTGTCGTCCGCGCCGCGCCCCGGGGCGACCGTAGCGACGACCGGCACGTGGGCACTGTCCAGCAGCGACGCAAGCAGAACCGGGTTGACGCCGTCGACTTCGCCGACGAAGCCGAGGTCGACGCCGGGCTTCACGAGTTTCCGCGCGGAGAACGACGCGCCGTCCGCGCCGCAGAGGCCGACCGCGTCGACCCCCGCGTTCTGCAGCGCGCCGACGAGCGTGCGGTTGACGAGGCCGCCGAGCACCATCAGCACGATCTCCGCCGTCTTCGCGTCGGTGATGCGCAGTCCTTCGTGGTAACGATCCTCGATCCCCATCGCCTTGCAGACGGTGCGGATCTGGTTGCCGCCGCCGTGCACGATGACGACGTCGTGGCCGCCCCGGCGCGCCGAGGCGACGCTCTTGCAGAAATCGCGGCGCGGCCCCGGTTCCTCGAGCTGGGCACCGCCGATCTTCACCAGGAGTCTCATCGCAGTCCGTCGCTCTCGGGCAACCCGAGCATCAGGTTCATGTTCTGGAGCGCCTGTCCGGACGCACCCTTCACGAGGTTGTCGATCGTGGACACGAGCACGACGAGCGGTCCGCTGGCCACGACCGCGACATGGCACTCGTTGGTGCGCTGCACGTTGCGAAGCTCGGGCAGGCCCTTCTCGTAGACCCGGACGAACGGTTCGTGCACGTAGCGCTCCGCCAGGCAGCCGCGCATCGAGTCGGCCGAGGCTCCCTTGCTCGGCTGCACGTAGATCGTCGAGAGGATGCCGCGGAAGGTCGGGAGCAGGTGCGGCGTGAACACGATGCGCTCGGTGCGCGCTTCCTGCCGGATCTCCGGTGCGTGGCGATGCGAGCCGACGCCGTACGCGCAGAAGTTCTCGTGTACGTTGCCGAAGTGCGTGCGTTCGGTCGGCGACTTGCCGGCACCGGACGTGCCGCTCTTGCTGTCGGCGACGATCGGCGCGTGGGGGTCGACGAGGCCCGCGCGGAGCAGCGGCAGGAGCGGGAGGAGGATCGACGTCGGGTAGCAGCCGGGGTTGGCGACGAGCGAAGCGGTGCGGACGGCGTCGCGGGCGTGCTCGGTCAGGCCATAGACGGCGTGCGCGAGCAGGTCGGGAGCCGGGTGCGCGCCGCCGTAGGTCGCGGCGAACAGCTTCGGATCGCGGAGGCGGAAGTCGGCCGACAGGTCGACGACCTTCTTGCCGGCGTCGAGCGCCGTGCGCGCGATCCCGCTGGCCGTGCCGTGCGGCGTGCACAAGAACACGCCGTCGACGTCGCGAAGGCGGCGGAGGTCCAGCGCGTCGATCGCGGGATCGCCGGGGAACGCCGGCGCCTCCGGCGCGGTGTCGGGACGGGCGGTCATCACCGCGGATGCGCGCGCCCCGGGGTGGTGCGCGAGCAACGTGAGGAGTTCGCGCCCCGTGTAGCCCGAGGCGCCGACGATCGCGACCTTCTTCATGCGACTCCCGCGGCCGTGCCCTTCGGTGCGCCGAGGCGGCGGACCAGTGCCTTCGCCTGCCGCGTGTCTGCGCAGACGGCGAGCACCGTGTCGTCGCCGGCGATCGTCCCGATCACGCCCGGCAGCGCAGCGCGGTCGATCGCGAGCCCGAGCGCCTGCGCGCCGCCCGCGGGAGTGCGCAGCACGACGAGGTTCTGCGCAGCGGTCGCGCCGACGAGCCAGGTGTGCACGGCATGCCAGAGGCTCTGTGCGGTGTCGGGC
Organism: uncultured candidatus Brocadiaceae bacterium; assembly: GCA_964538915.1. Lineage (GTDB taxonomy): Bacteria > Planctomycetota > UBA1135 > UBA1135 > UBA2386 > JAEUHQ01. The sequence goes on from CAZIFB010000089.1 coordinate 5,095, forward strand.
GACAGCGGGGCCTGGGGCAGTTCGTAGCCGTCCTTGCCCTTCACGACGCCGAGTGTGCGCAGGTCGCGCGAAAGGGTGGCCTGGTTGACGTCGAAGCCGCGCTGGGCGAGCCGCTCCTGCAGTTCGGCCTGGTTGTGGATCCGCGCCTGTCCGAGCAGGTCGAGGATGCGTTGATGGCGATCTTGGCGCGGGTCGTTCGTCGGGGGCGGTGTGCGGCGAGGCATACTTATGCGCGGTAAGTGCATAAGTATGCATGAAACGGCCGAAGATTGCAAGAACGTGTTCGTGCCGGCCCCGTCGACCGCGCTGTCGACGTGAGCGTCAACGGTTCGTTCGCGCTGGCGTCGCTATCCGCAGTCGTCGCAGCAGCGAGTGCTTCTTCGCGTGGTGCTCCTGCATGCGCTCGAGGACTCCCGACAGGAACGCCACCGTCGCCGCGATGTGCGGTCCCTTGTTCAGCATCACGCATTCCGCCTGGACGCCCATCGCCGCGTCGGTGACCTCGGCGCGCGACGGCACCCCGGTGCGGGCCATCGAGTCGAGCACCTGCGTCGCCCAGACGACGGGCACGTGCGCCGCTTCGCACAGCCAGAGGATCTCTTCCTGCACCTCGGCGAGGCGCGCGTAGCCCACCTCGACCGCGAGATCGCCGCGCGCGACCATCACGCCGATCCGCGGCGAGCGGAGTCCGGCGAACAGGAGGTCCGGGAGGCGCTGGAAGGCCGTCGCGGTCTCGATCTTCAGCACGATGCCCAGGTCGGCGTTGCGGCGCTGCAGCTCCTGCTGCAGGTTCAGCACGTCCTCGGGGTCCTGGACGAACGACAGCCCGACGAGATCCGCGTGCGCGGCGGCCCAGTCCAGTCGCGCGGCGTCGTCCGCGGTGATGGCCGGCGCACGAAGTCGGGTGTCGGGGAGGTTGATGCCCTTCTCGGCGCGGAGCCTGGCGCCGCCGGGCGGAACGCTCGTGATCCGCACCCGCAGGCCGTCCCGTTCGTGGGCGAGCACGATTCCGGTGACGCGGCCGTCGTCGAACAGGATGCGATGGTCCGGCAGCACGTCGTCGAACACCTCGGGCATCGCACAGGGGATGCGCGCGGGTTCGATTCCTTCGTCGGCCGTCCTGCGCGCGCTGCGCCCGACCTCGTCGCCGCGTGTGACGATCACGATGTCGCCCGCGTCGACGGCGACGGCGCCGGGCAGAGCCGGCATGCGGCCGAGCTCCGTCGATGCGAGCGCCGTGATGCCGCGCTGCAGGAAGATCGCGCAGCCGGTGCCGAGGTAGGCCGTGCGATCGGTGACGGCGGTGCACAGGACCCCGTCGACCGCCGTCACCACGAAGGTGCGGCGGCGCCCGCGCGTGTCGGTCACGACGAACTCGTCGCCCACTTCGGCGAAACACACCAGCGGCGCGCGCAGCGGAACGACGACTCCAAGGGCCTCGGCCCCCACGGTGGCGTGCGGATCGCGGAAGACCACCTTCGCGGGTTGCTCGACGATGCCGTACGCGTCGCGCACCGGTCGGACCCGCACGACCTCGGGGCCGGGATCGATGGCGCCGATGCGGAGCTTCGGCCCCGGAAGGTCGGCGAGGATCCGGCACGTGCGTCCTTCGCGTGCCGCCGCGGCGCGGACGCTCGCGGCCATCGCGCTCCAGACCGGCTCGTGGTCGTGGGCGAGGTTGATGCGGGCCACGTTCATTCCCGCGCGGAGCAAGTCGTCGATCCTCCCTCGTTCCGTCGCGGAATCGGCGCCCAGCGTCACCATCACGCGGGTCCGCCTGCCGACCGGTGAAGGCCCGAGCAGATCGTCGGCGTTCGCGACGAGCCGGCGGTCGGCGTCGTCACCGGACGGAGTGTCGGTGATCGCCCCTGCGGCGGTCGCGCCGGGCTCGCCGAGCAGAGAACGCAGCGCGAACCGCACGCCGTGCAGGGTCGCCGCGACGTGCCCTTCCATTCGCCCGAGGGACGACAGCGACAGGTCGTGCAGGTCGTGCTGCAGCGGCCGCAGGTCGTGGGCCCGCAGGGCGAGGTACATCGCGAGGTTCTCGGCGCTCGGGCGCCGATCCGCCGGAACCGCGTCGATCGAAGCGGCGCGCGCGTCGAGGGCGGCGTCCGTCTCACGCAGAGCGTCGTCGAGCGATGCCAGCAGCAGGCGGAGCCGTTCCTCTCGATAGCGGGCGGTCACGACCGGAGATCGTCGCCGACGGCTCGCAGATCCGGCCAGCGCCGCGAGAAGCGACGGACAAGACCGTCAGGGCCCGAGTGCGTACGCGACGAGACCGCCGATCTCGTGCATCGCGATGCACGTGTCGCGCAGGCCGCTCGTGCGCGGCAGGAAACTCGTCCAGTCCTCGACCGCCGGGATGCGGAAGCCGGTGGGCGCGGCGACGACGTCGATGCCTTCGCGGCGGAAGCAGGCCGCAGCGCGCGGCATGTGCCACGCGCTCGTCACGAGCAGCACGGTGTGGATGCCGTGTTCGCGCAGGATCGCCGCCGAGAACGAGGCGTTCTCACGTGTGGTCGCCGAGGCCTCCTCGCGGAAGCGCACCGGTGTGCCGAACTCCTGCGTCGCGGCGTCCGCCATCAGGGCGGCAAGCGACGGTTTGCCGGTCGCCGGGACACCGCCGCTCGTGAGCATCGGCAGACCCGTGCGCCGCTGCAGCCAGGCGCCGTAGCGGAGGCGCACCATCGTGAGCGGACCGGCGACCGCGTGGCCGTACTCGGAGCCTTCGACGTCGGCCTCCGCGCTGAGGACGACGATCGCCTGCGCCGCGGGCAACGGCCCGCTCGCGGGGAGCGCCGGCGACGTCTGCAACTGGCGCAGCAGGGCGCCGCCGAACGCCGGCGTCGACGCGACGAGGAGCCAGACGAGGCCGCCGACCTGGAGGATGCGACTGCCGCGCGCCCACTTCCCGCGCAACGCGGTGCCGAGCAGTACGAGGAGGATCGCCGAGGTCGGCGGCAGCAGCAGCGCTTCGATCAGCGTTCGCAGCATCGCGCCAGCATACGGACCGCGATGCGCGCGTCGCTCACTTGGCGACGTGGATCGCCATCGTGCTGGTCAGCGTGTGCTTGCCCCACGCGATCGTGAAGCTGCCCTTCGCGAGGTCCTTCGCGTCGGCCTTCAGCTCCATCGCCATCTCCTTCACCGGCTCCTTCGCGACGTCCTTGTTGAGCGTCAGCGGGGCCGAGAAGTCCGGCGTCCACTTCTGCGGGCCGAACGGCATCGCACCGGCCTTCATCGCCTTCGTGGCGTCCAGGAAGGCGAGCGAGAACTTGCCCTCTTGGTCGCACTGCAGGCCGACGACGTAGCTGCCGGCGGGGACCTTCGTGCCGCCGATCTCGACGTCGCAGCTGTTCATGAACGTCGTCCACATGTCCTTGCCGAGGCGGTTGATCTTGCCCTTCAGCTTGTCGAGCATGCCGTCGTACTCGTCCTTCCACATCGGCTGGCCGTGGGTGACGGTGATGCCGGCCATCACCTTGTCGCCGAACAGGACGACGGTCGAGCACGCGCGCGTGCTGTTGCCGCCGAAGACCTGGACGTCCTGCGCGGTGGTGGGGAGGGCGAAGCAGAGGGCGGCGAGCGCCGCGGAAATCAGGGGGAGACGCATAGTTTTCGTTCTCTTCTCTCGGGGTTGTCGGGATGTGACCGAGCGAATCGCGGAGTGGGGCGAGAACAGTAGGGAGCGGCGGCGCGTGTGCAAGCTCACGTGAGCAGGGAGCGCAGTTCCGCCAGCACGCGGTCGACTTCCTCGGCGGTGGTGTAGTGCAGCATCCCGAGGCGCAGCACGCCGTTCGGCTCGAGGCCGAGCGCCGTGGTGAGTGCCAGCGCGTAGCTGTTGCCGGCCCAGCAGTGCACGTGCCGTTCGGCGAGTCGTTCGGCGATCCACTGCGGAGCGTGGGTTCGGTGCGTGATCGACACGGTGGGGCATCGCTCCCGCACGCACGCCGGATCGGCGATGCCGACGATGCGCACGCCGTCGATCCGTGCGAGGCCCGTCAGCAGTCGAGCGCAGAGGTCGCGTTCGTGGAGTTCGATCGCGTGGAACGCTGCGTCGAGCGAGGCGCGCCGGTCGGCGCCGCCGACGGTCCGGCCGAGCCGCGCCAGGTACTCGATCGCGGCGAGGCCGCCGGCGATCCCTTCGAAGTTCGCGGTGCCCGTCTCCCACTTGTCGGCGCCGTGGGCCGGCGACGTGCGCACCTTGTCGGCTTCGATCTCCTCGAGCAGGGCGCGTCGGCCCCACAGCACACCGAGGTGCGGGCCGAAGAACTTGTAGGCCGAGCACACGAGGAAGTCGCACGACAGCCTGCGCACGTCCGTGCGGAGGTGCGGTGCCGAGTGCACGGCGTCGACGAAGCACAGGGCGCCGCGCTGCCGCGCGATCTCGGCGATGCGCGTGACCGGATGGATCGTGCCGCTGAGGTTGCTCGCGAACCCGACGGCGACGAGCCGCGTGCGATCGGTGATCTTCGCTTCGGCGTCGCGCACGTCGAGCGATGCGTCCGGGCGCACCGCGATCGTGCGGACGTGGCAGCCGGCTTCCTTCGCCGCGCGCACCCACGGGGTGACGTTCGCGTCGTGGTCGCTGTCGGTGACCACGACCTCTTCTCCCGCGCGCCACGTGCGCGCGAGCGCGCGCGAGAGGTGGAACGTCAGCGTCGTCATGTTCGCGCCGAACACGATCTCCTGCGGATCGTCGGCTCCGACGAAGTCGGCGAACGCCGCGCGCGCACGGTGCACGAGATCGTCGGTCGCGCGCGACGTGGCGAAGGCGCCGCCGTGGTTGGCGTTCTCGTGCAGGATCCAGTGCGTCATCGCGTCGGCGACGCATTGCGGGACCTGACTGCCGGCGGGTCCGTCGAAGAAGATCGCGGGGTGCCCGCCCTCGCCCGGCCGGGACAGTCCGGGAAATTCGCGGCGGACGGCGGTGACGTCGAGGGGTCGGAGCATGGGTGGGTGGAAACTACCGGCGCCCGAACGGCGCGAGGAGCTGCCGCAGGAATCCGCGCGGTCCCGACGCACCGTCCGCGAGTCCGTACGCAGTGGGCCAGCTGTTCGCGGGCAGGTGGAGCGTGCCGAAGACGCGGTCGAGCCACGGCAGGTGCACGGCGAAGTTCACGTCGCGCACGCTGTCCGCGTGGTGCCAGTGGTGGAAGCGCGGCACGACGAGCCACGGCTCGATCCATGCGAGGCGCCAGCGCAGGTTCGTGTGCACGAAGGTCGCCTGCGCCGCGACGAACACGAGGTACGCCGCGATCGCCGCCGGCGCGAAGCCGAGCATCGCGAGCGGCAGGTAGACCAGCGATCGGGTCAGCACCGCGTCGACGACGTGCAGGCGCGAGCCGGCGAGCCAGTCCATCGCAGTCGCGGAGTGGTGGATCGCGTGGAAGCGCCACAGGAACGGCACACGGTGGCAGGCCCGGTGCACGTGGTACTGCACGAGGTCGCTCACGAGCACGATCGCGGGGAACTGCACGACGAGCGGCATCGAGGCGACCGCCGCGCGGAGACTCGCGGGCGTCGTCGTCGCGAGCGCGTTCGCCGGCGCGAGGATCACGAACGACGTCGCCTGCATCAGCAGCGCGCTGCTCGCGAACCATGCGAGGTCCGTCCACCAATCGGGCCGGAACGTCGGCTGTTCCGCTCGCAGCGGCCAGAGTCGTTCGAGCGGCAGGAACACGGCGGCGTAGACGACGAGTGTGAGGACGAAGACGTCGACCCCGATGCCGACGGTCGTGGTGCCGGCGGAGTCGGGCGGCGGCGCAACGGCGAACACCGTCGCCGCGAGCGCGGCGGTTCCGATGGCGATCGCGCCGAGCGTCTTCTTCTTGCGCAGCCGGAGCGACAGCAGGCCGAGGAGGAACGCGAGCGGGATCGCCGTGCGTATCGCCGCGATGACGACGGGAACCGGATACGACGCACGCAGCGCCGGCAGCGTCAGGTGTTGCGGCAGGGCGAGGCAGACCGCCGTGCCGGCTGTGGCGATGCCGAGCACCGCGCCGATCGTGCCGCTGATCCACCCGCTGCCGAAGCGCTGGGACTCGTCGGTGACGAAAGGGCCTCCCGCCGGGACTCGCACCATGCCGCGGTTGTAGCGGACGTTCCGCGGCACGGCGCCATGCGTCGCTGGCCGGACTGTCGTCGCGGCGCTACCCTGCTCGCCCCTCGATCGCGACGGAGCACGGAGCACACGCATGGGTCTGTTCGACTTCCTGAAGAAGAAGCCCGGAGACGCGGCGCCTTCCCCGACGCCCGTTCCGGGCACGCCGGCTTCTCCGCCGCCGGAGGCAGGCAGCTCTGCGCCCGTCGAGTCCGCATCGCCGGCTGCCGGCGCACCGGCTGCGCAACCGCCGACCGCGCCGAAGCGCGAGCTGCCGGAGTTCGTCGAAGCGACGGACGCCTTCGGCCGCCGCGTTCGTCTCTCTCGCGAGGAGTACGTGAAGAACGTGCTGCCCGAACTGCTTAAGGCGCACGGCAACGACGCCGACCGCCTCACCGCGCTGATCATGCAGGGCGTTCGCGACGGACTCGCGCCGGCGATGATCCCGGCCGCGAACCGGCTGTCCGTGATCGACAAGGACCCGGAGCGTTCGTTGTCCGTGCTCGGCGTCGTGCTGCGCGACGCCGGCGAACTCGACGCCGCCGAAGCAACGATGCGCGAACTGCAGCAGAAGCGGCCGCAGTCGCCGAACGCACGCGTCGGTCTCGCGATGCTCGCGCACCAGCGCGGCGACGCCACGAAGGCCGAGGGCCTGCTGTGGGAGGCGCTGCAGCTCGATCCGAACCACCCCGACGCGGTGCACGGCTTCCTCCAGGTGCGGCACGGCGTCGTCGGCGACGCGGGTTATCGCGCGGAACTGGAGAAGGCCGCCGCGTTGCCGGGCGCGTGGCGCGCCCACCTGTGGCTCGCGCGCCATCACCTGCAGGAAGGGCGCGAAGCCGACGCGGTGGCGCTCTACCGCGAAGTGCTCGGGCGCGCGGGCGTCGAATCCGACGCGCTCGTCATGGCGGGGACCGACCTCGTCCGCGCACAGCGGCACGAGCTCGTGAAGGAACTGATCGTCCCGCGATTCGAGGCGGGCCGGCACCATCCGCACGTCGGTCTCGCGCTCCTGCACCACTACGTGCAGACGCAGGACCACGTCGCCGGGGAAGCGCTGCTCCACCGCATGCACCTGCACTACGGCCACATGGTCGGCGCCGACCTGCAGCCGTTCACCGCGGAGTTCGACCGCATGCGCCTGCAGAAGCTGCCGCCGCCGGCGCCGCTGCCGCCGAACGCGCAGATCCAGCTCTACCGCCTCGATCGCCCCGTGTGGTGCGCCGGTCTCGAGGACCCGCTGTGGCTCCTCCCGCGCAAGGCGCCCGACTGCAAGCAGGTGTTCGTGATGTCGCTCGCGCTCGACGGCAAGCCCGTTCTGCCGCCGGGCCGCGAGGACGAACTGGGCCGGCTCACGCGTTCGATCCCCCTGTTCCTCGCCGAACAGGTGTGGCTGTCGACGCCGCACCGGGGCACCGCCGGGCTGCCGCTCGCGGGCGCCGGCGGCTGGGTCGTGATGGGGCGGCCGTGGTCCGAGGAACAGGTCGCGCAGCAGCTCGATCCCGCGGAGCGTCAGCGCACGATCCTGGTGACCGGCGTGCTGCGGGTCGACGGCGAGAAGCGCCGCGTCGATCTCTGGGCGTACGACTGCGCCTTGTCGCAGCGCGTCGGCCATGCCGCGGCCGAGGGTTCGCCGCAGGACGTCGGTCGCATGCTGCTCCAGTTGATGGGCGAACTGTGGCCGGCGTTCGGCGGTCCCGCCGGGCACAAACCGCCGGTCGGCGACGAGGCGTTCTGGGGTCGCTACGCCGAGGCCTCGGCGCAGCACGCGGCGCTCGTGGTGACTCAGGCCGGCGGCATGCCGAGGGACCGTCTCTACGGGGAGCGCTATGTCGCACAATGGGTGCAGCAGACGGCGCTGTCGGAGACGCGCTGGCAGCCCGGCTTCTGGCTCTACGCGTCGGCGCTCGGCGTGCTGCACCAGCTCGGGTCGCAGGTGCCGAAGGAACACGCTCGTGTGCTCGCCGAGATCTTCCGCCAGTCACCCAAGGACAGTGCGTTCACCCGCCTCGCCGCGCGTCCGTTGCGCACGATCGGCCTCGACCAGATGTGGCAGGCGCGGCGCGCCGAGATCGTTGCCGCGGCCGGCGGCGATCCGGCCTACGCCGCGTGGCTGCAGCGCGTCGAAGCGGCCAAGTAGCGCGGCCAAGTAGCTCTGCGCCGGGCCCGGTCGATCACCGCGGCGGGCCGCCGAACGACACGTCGTCGTATCCGGCGGCGCGGCACGCGTCGGCCGTCCGCACCATGTCGTCGTAGCGAACGCCGGGCCCCGCGACCACGAGGCACGCGGGAGCCTTCGCCAGACCGGTCGCGGTGTCCTGCGTCGCATACGCCGTCGCCGCATCGCGCAGGCCGCGCTGCAGGCCGCCCGGCTCGGCGAACTCCTTGCCGAGGACGCGCCATCGGATCCAGCGGTCCCGGAACCGTTCGCGGTCGTGCGGACCGCCCGCCTCGCGGCGCCCTTCCGCCACGATCTGCACCGCGACGTCGACCACGAACTTCGGCTCGACGATGCCGGTGGTGATGCCCACGTCGAGGGGAAGGTGCTGCGCCAGCTTCCCTTCGAGTGTGCGGAAGTCGACGCTGACGAAGAACACGATCAGCAGGAACACGACATCGATCATCGCGGTCGTGTCGAAGCGCGGGGAACCTTCCGTCGAGTCGGCGTGCGAGAGCATGGGATCGGCCTCCGCGCCCCGAAACGGGGCGCTCCGATGCCAAGTTCAACACGCGCGACGGATCGCCGCGCTCACGCCGTCGGGCACGCGCCGCACAGCGCGGTGAGCATCGCGACGAGCGGAC
>CAZIFB010000090.1:0-13396 GCA_964538915.1 uncultured candidatus Brocadiaceae bacterium
CAGCATCGTCGCGCAGTAGAACGCCATCCACGCGGTGCCGTCCGCCTGCTCGAGGTGGCCACCCGTCGGCAGCGGCTGGCTCCGGTCGAACACGCCGATGTTGTCGAGGCCGAGGAAGCCGCCGCCGAACACGTGTTTGCCGTGGAGGTCCTTGCGGTTGACCCACCACGTGAAGTTGAGGAGCAGCTTGTGGAACGCGCGCGCGAGGAACACGCGGTCGCGGTGGCCGCGCGAGCCGGTCATCTTGTAGACGCGCCAGCAGGCCCACGCATGCACCGGCGGGTTCACGTCCTGGAAGCCGAATTCGTACGCGGGGATCTGGCCGTTCGGCGCCATGTACCACTCGCGGAGGAGCAGCAGCAGCTGGTTCTTGCTGAAGTCGGGGTCGACCTTGGCGAACGGGATCGTGTGGAAGGCGAGGTCCCATGCCGCGTACCACGGGTACTCCCACTTGTCCGGCATCGAGAGCACGTCGCGGTTGTAGAGGTGCGCGAAGTCCGCGTTGCGCCCGCTGCGCCGCTCCTTCGGCGGCGCCGGCTGCGCGGGATCGCCGGCGAGCCAGGTGCGCACGTCGAGGTGGTAGAACTGCTTGCTCCAGATCAGGCCCGCGTAGGCCTGCCGCTGGATCGCCTTCGCCTCGGCGTCGACGTGGGCGCCGATGACCTCGTCGTAGAACGCGTCGGCTTCGCGCCTCCGCGCGGTGAGCACCGTGTCGAACGCCTTGCCGAACGGCTTCGTGTCGTGCAGAGCTGCGGCGCGCAGGCGCAGCCGGATCTTCGCCTCGCCGCCGGCCGGCACGTCCAGCACGCAATGGAACGCGACCTTGCTGCCGCTGCGCGCCGGGTTGCACGCGATCGAATTGCCCTTCACGACGTGTTCGTGGAACGCGTCCTTCGTGAACGACAACGGATCGCCCGAACCGTAGAGGCGCCGCGTGTTCGTCTCGTTCTCCGTCGCGAGGATGCCGCGGCACGTGCCGTTCTCGACGTCACCGAGTTCGAGCGCCATCGACGGCAGGTCGGCACCGTTGGCGATCACGCGGCAGTCGCCGTCGGGCACGATCACGCCGCGCGGCCAGTAGCCCTCCCCGCTGCGCCCCCACGCCCACGTGTTGCGGAACCACAGCTGCGGCAGCACGTGCAGCGCGGCGGCAGCGGGGCCGCGGTTGTGCACGGTGAGTTCGATCAGGATGTCGTCCGCGTCGGCCTTCGCGTAGGTCGCGAACACGTCGAAGTAGCGGCCGTCCGCGAAGGCGCCCGTGTCGGCAAGCTCGAACTCGGCCGCGTCGCGGCCACGACCGCGGTTCTCCTCGACGAGCCGCTCGTACGGGAAGGCCGCCTGCGGGTACTTGTAGAGAGCGCGCAGGAACGACGCGGTCGGCAGCGCATCGAGGTAGAAGTACTCCTCCTTCACGTCCTCGCCGTGGTTGCCCTCCGGCCCGGTGAGCCCGAACAGCCGCTCCTTCAGGAACGGGTCGTTGCCGTTCCACAGCGCGAAGCAGAAACACAGCCGGCACTGGCGGTCGGTGATGCCGAGCAGGCCGTCCTCGCCCCATCGGTACGCGCGGCTCCGTGCGTGGTCGTGCGGGAAGTAGGCCCAGCAGTTGCCGTCGGCGCTGTAGTCCTCGCGCACCGTGCCCCACTGCCGTTCGGCGAGGTACGGCCCGAAGCGCGACCAGTTGCGCTCGCGCGCGGCGTCTTGGTGGAGGCGTTCGCGCTCCGAGGTCGGCACCTTGTTCGGCATGGGCGTCGGGGTGTACCCGGCGCGCGGGGCCTTCGCACCAGCGTTCGTGCCGGCCGGGCGCGATGCGGGTCACCCGGGGTCGTGAGCCAGGGCGACGTCGCTACAGTCCGTTTGAGGCGCGTTCGCCGCGCATTCGCACCTACCCGGAGGACGTCCCATGACGTGGAAGGAAGGAAGGAAGGAAGGAAGCGCGTTGGCAGCAACCGCACTCGCGTTCCTGGTAGCTGATCGCGGCGAGCGCGCTGCTGTACACGGTTCCCTGCCTCGCGCTGGGATCGGTCGCTGCCAGCCTCGACAAGATGGGTGACGTGGGGCCGCTCGCCGCTGCTGTGGAAGCAGCGACCTATTCGCTGCTGAACAGCCGCAGGAACTCGCGCGGGATCGGGTCGGCGTAGCGAGCGATGCGACCGGTCTCCGGGTGCGGGAACGCGATCTCGCCGGCATGCAGCAGGAAGCCCGCGCCGACCTGCGCCACGGAGCCGTAGCGGTGATCCCCCACGATCGGGTGCCCGAGGTGCGCGAGATGGGCGCGGATCTGGTGCTGGCGCCCCGAGTGCGGCACCACGCGCAGGAGTGCCATCCTCTCGTTCTGCTTCGTGACCTCGTAGTCGGTGCGCGCCGCCACACCGCGGGCGTCGACGACCACCTTGGCTTCGCGTGAGTCCGCGTCGGGGTCCTCCCACAACGACGCGATGATGCTGCCTTGGCGGCGCTCGGGAACGCCGTGCACGACGGCGAAGTAGACCTTCTCGACCTCGCCGCTCCGGAACGCGGCCGTCAGGCTCCGCAGTGCATCCGGTGTGAGGCCGATCACCACGAGGCCCGACGTGCCACGATCGATGCGGTGCGCTGGCGCCGGCGCGAACGTCGCAGTGCGCACCCCGACGCGCTGCGTCGCCAGCCAGCCGACCAGCGTGTGTTCCTGCTTCGTGCCAGGATGCATCGCGAGGCCCGCCGGCTTGCCGACCACGAGGATGTGGTCGTCCTTCCACACGACGCGCGGCTGCAGCCTCCCGGGCGATCCAGTCTCCCCCCGTCGAACGAGTTCCCTCGGATGCAGCGCGTCCAGCGGATCGTCGGGCGCCGCCACGGGAGCCGCCGCAGCCGCAGCAGGAGCCTTCTTCACGTCGGCTTCGGGCACACGCAACGTGACCTTCATGCCGGCCGCGAGACGGAGGTCGCCGCCGACCTTCTTGCCGTCGACGCGGATGTCGCCGTGGCGCAGCATCCGGAAGATCGCGCCGAGGGGCACGGTCGCCAGCAGCTTGCGCAGGTAGCGATCGAGCCGTTGCCCGGCCTCCGCCGCAGTCAGCGTGATCTCTTGCACCGGCTCATGACAACGCCGGCGCGGAGCGATGGCAAGCACGCGCGCATGCCGATGGGCTGCAACCGTCCGACGTCGGCGAGGGATCGGCCCGCGGCGGTCGGGCCGGTGCGAGCGACCGTTCGTGTGAACGCACCTGCGAACCACGCCACGGGCGATCCGTGCAACGAAGATGCGAGTCGCCAACTCGCGAACCGTGCGCTCGCACGACACCCCGGCGCAGCTTGACACCGGGCTACAGCGCCGCGACCTTCTGGCGCTCGTCTCCCGCCGCCGCGTCCGGATGCGGCGCGCCAACGGATTTCGAACAGATGGTCTTCACGTCGTACGCCTTCCTGTTCGTCTTCCTGCCGACATTCCTGTCGGTCTACTTCCTGATCCACCCGTCGCTCCGGAACCCGTGGCTCGTCTTCGCGAGCCTGGTCTTCTACGGCTGGGAGCGGCCGTACTGGGTCCTGATCATGGCTGCGAGCACCCTGATCGACTACTCGCTGGCGCTCGCCATGGGCAGTCGTGAGCAGGGGCGCCGCGGACGCGGGTGGCTGCTGGTGCTCTCGATCGTCGCCAACCTCGGCCTGCTCGGCTGGTTCAAGTACGCGAACTTCTTCGTGCACACCGCCGAGGCCTGGACCGGCACGAGCTTCGACTGGTCGGACATCGTGCTGCCGGTCGGCATCTCGTTCTACACGTTCCAGTCGATGAGCTACACGATCGACGTGTATCGGGGCGAGGTGAAGCCGACGCGTTCGTTCCTCGACTTCGCCGCGTACGTGACGATGTTCCCGCAGCTCGTCGCCGGCCCGATCGTGCGATATCGGGACGTGCACCGGGAGGTCGTGCAGCGACGGCATTCGCCGACCCTCTTCGGTGCCGGCGTCGCGTGTTTCCTGATCGGCTTCGTCAAGAAGGTGCTCGTCGCCGATCTGATGGCGCCGCTGGCAACGGTCGGCTTCCTGATCCCGCAGCCCGGCCTCGTCGAGTCGTGGACCGCCCTGGTCGCCTACTCGATCCAGATCTACTTCGACTTCTCGGGCTATTCGGACATGGCGATCGGGCTCGGCCTCATGCTCGGGTTCCACTTCCCGCGCAACTTCGATTCGCCGTACAAGTCGCAGAGCATCACGGAAGCGTGGCGACGCTGGCACATCAGCCTGTCGACGTGGTTGCGGGACTACCTCTACATCCCGCTCGGCGGCAACCGCTTCGGCGAACTGCGCACCTACGCGAACCTGTCGATCACGATGCTCCTCGGCGGCCTGTGGCACGGTGCCAATTGGCCATTCGTCTGCTGGGGCGCCTACCAGGGACTGTGGCTTTGCCTGGAGAGGATGAACGGCAAGAAGCCGTTCCACGCGAGGCTCCCGCAGCCGCTTCGCGTGTTCTGCACCTACCTCATCTTCACGTTCGGCTGGTCGATGTTCGTCGCACGCGACTTCCCGCACCTGTGGAGCCTCTGGCGCGGGCTCTTCGGCTTCAACGGTGCGGGCACGATGCTCCCGTCGCTCAATCACCAGGCGATCACCTACGCCGTGCTGCCGGTCGCACTCGGCATCGTGTTCCTTGCCCCGAACTCCGCGGCCCTGCTGCGTCGCTTCCACCCCGTGGTGATGGCCGGCTTCTGCGCGCTCTTCCTGCTGGCGCTGGCGAAGATGCTCGCCTCGGATCACCTGCCGTTCCTCTACTTCCAGTTCTGAGCGATGACGGACCAGAACGAACAACCGACCGGTGAGTGGTTCGACGCGATGGACCATTGGCCGAAGCACGTGCGCGCAACCGCCGTACTGATCGCCGCGGCGTTCGCCGCGGTGGTGTGGAGCGCCCCGATCCTGTGGCTGTCCGTGCGCCCCGCGGTCACCCACGCCAGCGTGCCGGCGCCGCAGTGGACCTGGAGCGGGTTCGAGTCCGGTGCCTCGATGCGCACTCTCGAACGCCACCTGAAGGAGTCCTCGTGGGTCACCTGGTGGCTGCGCGGCTGCCTCAACGAAAACCTGCTTCGAGTCGGTCTGCTCGATAGCAAGTTCGTCGCATTCGGGCCCGACGGCTGGCTTTTCTACGCCGACTCCTTGCTGTGGCTGCCCGAGCGCCTCGAGGTCTCGGCAAAGCAGCGTCGACAGATCTTCCTCGACGCCAAAGCGGCTCTGGCCGCCGCGGGAGCGGAACTGCTCGTGCTGCCGGTGCCGGACCGGATCTCGCTGTATCCCGAGCATCTGCCCGCATACATGAACCCGGCGCGCGCGGGCCTCTACGACGTGATGCTCGCGGACCTGAAAGCGACCGGTGTCCATCACCTCGACCTTCGCTCGATCCTGAAACGGCGGAAGGAGCAGTCGCCGGACGTGGAGCTCTACCCGAAATCCGACACCCACTGGCTGCTCGCCGCCAAGCACGAAGCAGCGCTGCAGGTCGCCAAGGAAGTCGATGCCCGGGGCTGGCGGGACCGGGTCACACCGCCGGCATCGGTGAACCTCCTGCCCGCGCGGCAGGGGCTCGCCATGGGTGGCGTCGCCGGACAACTCGGGCTCCGTGTGGAGCGTTCGATCCCATTGGACGAGGCCTCTGCCGTGGTCCAGAACCTCCGCCACGTCTACTGGCACCAGGCCGCTGTCGTCGGTGCCGTCGACGGCCCGCACCAGCCCTACGCGGTGCAATACGACGACGCGGGTGTCGCGCTCTGCGGCACGAGCTTCTCCGAGGGGCTCGGTGCACAGATCAGCGCGGCACTGGGAACGACGGTCGACCACAGGGGCGCCATCTGGGCTGGCGGTCCGTTTCGCGGCATCCGCAAGGTGCTCGCCGAGATCGGTACGAACGGCTTCCGTCCGCGTCTCGTGCTCTGGGAGATCAACGAACGGCAGTACCTGCAGGATTGGTGCACGGAGCAGAAACTGCTGCCCTGACCGCCGAGCGCCTGTGCGCCGCGAGCCGCCGCAGTCGGAGTGATCTCTTTCGCCGGCGCATGACCACGCCGGCGCGGAGGAATGGCAAACGCGCTACTTCACCAGCAGGCGCGGCCACCATTCGGAGGACGTGCCAGCGCTGTCCTCGGTCGCCATCACGTGCACGACGTACTGACCGCTGCCGAGCCAGCACTCGGGAGCCTGGAACGTGCCCGCGACGATCCAAGGCGCAGCCGACACCTGCTGCAGCGACACCTCGGCCATTTCGACGCCGGTGATCACGTGCACGATCTTGGCCGTGCCCTTCACCTGGGCGCCGGCCGGCAACTGGCCCTCGACGTACGCCCGGATCGTCTGCGTGCCGGTCGACTGAGCGAACGCCTCCGCCGGCTGGATGTCGTGCGTCGGCAGTTCCACTTCGGCGATGCGCAGGGGAGCCGTGCCGGCCGGGGCGGTGGACCAGTGCGCCCGCTTCCCGCTCTGCCCAGGTACGGTCATCCACGGCCAGATCGTGCTCTTGTTGCCTGCTCCGTCGAACGCCTGCAGCGTC
Source organism: uncultured candidatus Brocadiaceae bacterium (assembly GCA_964538915.1). Taxonomy (GTDB): domain Bacteria; phylum Planctomycetota; class UBA1135; order UBA1135; family UBA2386; genus JAEUHQ01. The sequence goes on from CAZIFB010000090.1 coordinate 6,515, forward strand.
AGGTGGAAGACCGTGCCGGACGGATGCCCCGCGAGGGCACTGATGTCGAGATCGAACTTGAAGCGATCGTGGGCTCCGGTCGGCGACGCGTGAACGATCCACGACGCGCCGAAGTCGGGTTCCTCGACGAGCAGCTTGCCGCCGAAGTCGCCGTCGGCGTCTCGCACCGTCACGTAGAAGTCCATCAGGTAGTCCGCAGGACTCGTGAGAACCGATCGGGACGTCCGCACGGCTTCGATGCGCGGAGCCGTGTCCGGCATCGCCCCCGGGCCCGCGGCGACGTGGAGCCAGCGCAACACCGTCGCTTGCGCGTTGGTCGCGTTGTCCACGATGCGGAACTCGAGTTCGCGCCAGCAGGTCTCCGTCGGAGTGCCGTGCAACAGGAAGACGCCCTTGTGTCGCCGCTGGCCCGCGTTGCCCGGCAGGAAGGTGCCCGTGAGGCCCGCCGGCAGCGGGGTCAGCAGCTGGACCGTGTATCGCGACCCGGTGGTCGACAGCAGCGGGTTGCCGCCTTCGGGCACCAGGACGTGGCCGAACAGCGGGCCCGCCGTCGGGTCGATCGCGTCGTCCAGAGGAACGCCGTAGGGCACGCCGGTGCGACCGTGGATCAGGTGGCGACTCACGAAGCGGAGGCCGTCGAGCTGCTCGAAGTCGATCGGGTTCTGGCGAAGCGGATCGAGGAACGGCTCCGCATAGGCGTTCGGCGACGCGTGCGTTCGAGCCGAACCCAGGCCCTTCGTGACACGCACCGACGGCCACGTACCGAAGTAGATCTGGAACACCTCCTCCGCGCCGTCCCCGAGGATGTCGGCCGCGAACGCCTGGCTGTGCGCGTAGCCCAGCGTCACCAGCCGATTCGCGCGGTAACGCGGCTGCCCTGGTGTCGCGCCGTTGGCGACGAACCCGGTGAGAGTCGACGGCTGACTGAACGTGTTCAGGATCTCCTGTGCGGAGCGATCCCCCACGATGTCGGCGACGTAGCGGGACGGCACGCCGGGCAATGGCCCCGTGTCCCCGTCGAAGCCCCACGCCAGCGCTGGGAGATGCGGCGAGGAGCCGAACAGGAAGAACGGCCCCTGGGACTGGTACGAGTAGGCCTGCCCGTTCTTGAAGTTGCCCCCGAGCTCGAAGCCGGGCTGGTCCGCGATCAGGTTGCCGAAGTAGACGAGTTGCAGGTCCGGGTTGGCCTGGTTCACCGTCGCGGGAGTGCTCCCGGACCCGGCGAGCAATGCAGCCACGTCGGCCCACTGGCTCGTCGCGTGCGGCTGCAACCACGTCGAGGCCGATGGAAACGCGTACTGCTCGCCGTCGTGGTTCGTGCTTCCCGCCGTGTTGATGAAACGCAGCGGACTGCGCGCCGTGCGCTGCGGCGTCGCGAGCAAGGACGCGAAGTCGTGGCCCATGACCCCGTTCCACAGGGCAGGTCCATGCCAGTCGAGCCGGTCGCCCTGCGGTGACCGATCGTCGGCGGTCGCGACGACCTCTACGCCGGGCATCGGGATCAGGCGCCCCTGTCGGTCGAGATGCGCGTCGAGGAAGTCCCCGATGGCGATGTCGTCCCAGTGCATGTTGTTGTTCGTCGGCGCGGTGAAGAGCGACGGTCCGTACGAACGCATCGACATGAGGCTCCACCGCAGGTCGAGCGACCACGCACCGTTCGCGAACCGCGGCGTGTCCACACGCTTGTCGCAGATCTCGTCGATGCCGTCCGCGTTCACGTCCCCCACCGCGAGTGAGTGACCCGTTGCACCACGCTGGTAGGGCGGGAAGTTGGTGCTCATCCCCATCGGGAATCCGAGGAACTGGAAGCTGCCGTTGCGCCACGCGTAGGCAGCGCCGTGGTTGCCCTGGGCCTCCGCACGAGTGTGACCGACGACGCCGTTCACGTGGCCCGCGCCGAACAGCCCGGCCTTCCACTTCACGCCATCGACGGCGTTCGTCCACACGCCGGGGAACTGACGGAACGCGCCGTACGAGAAGCCGAGGCAGCCGGGTGTCAGATCCGTGTCCGTCGCGATCAGGGCGTTCGCTTCTGCCTGACTCACTTGCGGCTCGAGGCGACCGGTGGTCGGGTTCCAGTGCCATGCCTGCGCGAAGATGCGGTGCAGCCACGGCTCACGCCCGCCGCCGACCACCGTGGTGGTCTCGCCCGGTCGCCAGTCCGCGTGCACCCATTCGTTCGTCCCGTCGCCGTCGATGTCGACGATCACACCGGGATCGTCCTCCCACGCCCGCCAGCTCGTGTGCCGGAGATCCCACACCGATGTCCCCGGCACGACCGTGATGTCCATCGTCGACGAGCAGGACAGAACCGCGGGCGACGGCTTCCCGTACGAACCCCATGCGCCGTCGAGGATCTGGAAGCCGTTCGGCGCCGCGTGCCAGCCGGTGCGCGCCGCGGCGTTCGTGTACTCCATCCGCACGAACGCTCGGAAAGCGAACCCGTTGAAGAGCAGCAGGTCCGGCACGCCGTCGCCGGTCAGATCACCGACCTGCGCCATCACCTTGGTCACGCCCTTGAAGAAGTTGGTGTCGTTCGGCTCCCAGGCCAGGATGTCGGGAAGCTGGGTCCCCGCGACTCCGAGACCGACCCATTCGTCGACGGCCGTCTGGGCCCGGACCGATCCGGCCGCCCACGCCAGCAGCGCCGCGACGGTCACGAAGGAAGCAGGACGACGAACGATCGGTTCGCCCACGGGAGATCGATCTCGATGCACGAACGACATGAAGCCTCGCTTGGCGTGGCGCCGACGCGGCGCCGTGTGCCGAGGACGAGTCCCCGTGCGGCACCCGCGAAGTCGCAACGAATCGACGACGTTCGTGGAGCCGCCGCGTAGGTCGCACGACGTGTCGGAGGCGCCGCCGGTCGCCAACGCGCCGGCGGCGTTCGTCGGCGCTACTGCACGACGAGGCGCGGCCAGAACTCGGAGAACAACGAGCCGGAGTCGTCCCAGGCCCGGATGTGGATCGAGTAGAGCCCTCGCCTGGCACGAAGGATCATGTTTGTCCTGGGGTTGCGAAGTTGCACCCGCGAGGACGACAGGAGCCTCGACGACCGGAGGGCATTCCGGTCTTTCCGCGGTGACCCGATTTGCCGCCGGTCGGCGCGGACTCACCCGTCGATCCAGCGCAGCGCGTAGATCGGCGGCAGGCACGCCTCCACTTCGCGCCAACGTTCGCCGCCGCCTTCGCCGATCCAGAGCCGCCCCGACGTCGACCCCATCGCGAGCAGCCGACCGTCCGCAGTGACCTCGAGCCCGTGGCGATAGACGAGGTCGTACGCGTTCTGCTGGGGCAAGCCCTTGCAGAGCACGTCGAACGAACGGCCGCCGTTCGTCGTGCGCAGGACGACCATGCGGCCGTCGACCGGCACACGGCACTCGTCCTTCTCGGCGGGCACGAACCACGCCGTGTCCGGGTCCGAGGGATGCGCGGCGCACGCGAACCCGAACCGGCTCTTCGCCTTCGCGGTGATCTCGCGCCACGGTGCACCGTCCTTCTTCCTCACGAAGATGCCGTTGTGGTGCTGGCACCAGATGCGCTGCGGATCGTGCGCGCACATCGAGAGCCGGTGCGGGTCCTGCACGTCGATGTCGCCGGCCTGGCCGTCGGGCACGTACGTCGCGCGCATGCCGTGCGAGACGTTCTGCCACGCCCGTCCACCGTCGGTCGTGCGCCACACGCCACCGCACGAGATCGCGATCGTGACCGTCGCGGCATCGCGCGGGTCGACGAGGATGCTGTGGATGCCCGGCGTGTCGAAACCCCCGCCGAACCACTTCTTGCGAGCCGGCTGGTTCCAGAGCCCCGAGTTGAACTGCCACGAGCTGCCGCCGTCCGCGGAGTGGAACAGACCGCCCGGGATCGTGCCGCACCAGAGGCCGCCCTTCGTGCGAGGATCGATCTCGAGGCTCCACACGAGGCGCAGCGTGCGCGGCCACGGCCGGCCGCCACCTTCCTTCTCGACGACGACCTTCCCGCCCGGGCCCTTCGGCAGCTGCGGGTAGACCGGCGCCGGGATCTCGCGCCACGTACGGCCCGTGCGGCGATGGAGTTTCACACCGAAGTGGCCGTGGTCGAGCGCCGCGTACAGAGCGCCGTCGCGCGGATCGAACAGCGCCATCGACACCGGCACGCCGCGGAAGTCGTGATCGGTGAGGCGGAACGTGCCCCCCTTGCGACGGAGGGTGAACAGACCCTTCCGGGTCGAGACGAGGAGCGTGTCGGTCATGCGAGGAACGGGGTCAGCCGCCGGACAGTGCCTGCAGCACGTCGATGTGCGCGTCGGGCACGACGCGCTGCGCGAGGGTCCGCCGATCGCGCACGACCTGCCCGTCGACGAAGACGGTGACGTGCTGCCGCAGCGACCCGGCATCGTCGAAGAGATAGCTGCGCACCGTCGGGTAGACGACGAACGCGGCATCGAGCGCCTGCCGCACGGTGGCGCCGTCGACGTCCACCGGCGGACACACGACGTGGCGTTGCAGCACCTGCGGGAAGCTGACGCGCGGCATCGGCGCAGTGTGGCGGGCCGCGCCGGCGCGCTCAAGAGCGCGGAACGGGCCCGCCGCGGCGGATTTCCATCGGCGCTGTCAGAACGACGCGGGCCGGTTGTCCAATGCCGCACGTGCAGCCGCCCACTTTCGTCCTCGCCGCCGAACGCGCGCCCGATCCCACTGCCTCGGCGGCGGGCAACGCGTTCCCGTTCGAGGAACTCCTCTGCGCGGAGGCGCCGCGGCTGCGCCGGCTCGTGCACCGCCTGTTCGGCTGGTCCGCACGAACCTCCGACGTCGACGACGTCGTGCAGGAGGCACTGCTCGCCGCGTGGCGGCACCGGGCAACGTTCCGGGGCGAGGCCGGCGTCGCGACGTGGCTCGTGCAGATCGCCGTGCGCAAGGCGCGCAGCCACGCACGCGCCGCGAACCTCCGCCGCCGCGTGTTCGGCTGGTGGACGCACGACGCCGCGGAGGCGATCGACCGCGACGGCGAGTCGCTGCAACAGGACCGCCTCGACGCAACGCACGTCGCGATGGCCGCACTGCGCCACGCCGACCGCGAAGTGCTGGTGCTCCGGTATCTCGAGCAGCGCCAGGTGGAACAGATCGCCCAGGTGCTGCGTTGCTCGCGCGCGGCCGTCGACGCCCGCCTGTCCCGTGCGCGCAAGCGGCTGCGCGCGCGACTCGGGCTGGAGGAACCGACGTGACGACCGACGATCCGCAACTCCTGCGTGCACTCGCTGCCGCCGACGCTGCGCACCCGGTCGCACCCGGCGCCGAGTTCTCGCCGCACCGACTCGCGATGGCGGCTTCGCGACGCATGCAGCGGCGACTCTCGGGCGCCGCGCTCCTGTCCGTACTCACCGGCGCGTTCGCCCTCTGGCCACGAGCCGACGTCGAGGAAGGCGCCGCGGCCCTGGCCGCAGACGTCGCGCGTGTGCAGCGCCTGCTCGCCGACTGGCGCGATGCCGACGTCAGCCGCGTCGCCGCGGAAGAGCTGGCCCGCCGCGATCGCACTGCCGCGATCGAACTCCGCTGCGAACTCGCCTTCGCCCGCACCGCCCCGCTGTCCACCCTGGACGTTCCCGAGGAACCACGATGAACCGTCGCCCTCTCCTTCCGCTCTTCGGCGTCGCCGCGTGCACCATCGCGGCTTCGCTGCCCGCCCAGATCCACCCTGTGCGATGCATCGTGCTCGTGCGCGCCGGAGCAAGCGACGTCGTGCTCAACGCACCGCTCGTCGTGAGCCTGCTCGACGAGGACAAGAGCCGCGAGCGACTCACACAAGTGTTCGGCGCGGCTCCGACCAACGTCACGTGGAAGGTCGAACTCTCGACCGGGCAGCCCCCCGGCACGTTCCAGATCCACGTCGAGACCACCGCCTACGTCGGTGCCACCTGGACTCCGGCCCTGGAGCAGGCGGTGAACTCCGCGATCCACGCCCATCTCGAGGCGCGCCTCGAACGACTCCTCTACTCCGAGCCGCGCGAGCGCTGGATCGCACACCAGGACGAACTGGTCACGCGCCTGACCAAGGCATCGGCACAGCAGAGGGAGCTGGCGCTGCGAACGTCCGCAGTCGAGCGGGAGTTGGCGTCCGTCGCCCGGGCCCTCGAGTTCCTCGACCAGCAGTTCACGATAGCCCGCGTGGACGCGGCGACCGAAGAAGCGGCCCTGGCCCAGCTCGAACAACTGCAGACGACGCACGCACGACGGCGCGACCAACTTCGCGAGCAGCTCCAGCACGCCGATGCGGTGCGTCAAGACCACGAGAGCCGGTTGGCGACCCTGGCCCGAGAGGCCGATGCCGCCGCGCGAGATCCTTCGACCGACCGGTCGCGGCGCGACGGGTTGCAGGACGAACTGCGAAAGCTCCAGGCCGATGCGCAGATGCAGCGCGCAGTGCAGGAACGCGCACAGGAGCAGCTCCAGGACGCGCAGCGCATGCTCTCGGTCGTACTCGAGCAGCAGCCGACCACGGCGCTGGCCGCCCATCGGGCGCGCGCACGCCTGCAGAGTCTCGCGGAGGAGCAGAAGCGGCACGAGGAACGCCGCGTCGAAGTCGAACAGCGCGCGCAACGGGCCGGCGACGACACGATCTCGGCCGAACGGCTCGAGAGCGAGATCGCCGCGTGCGAGACGCAGCTCACGATCGTCCGCGGCCGGCTCGCACAGCTCGAACCGGTGCGGTGCGAACTCCTGGGCAGCCGCTGATCTGCCGCTCCCGCGGAACTTCGTACGGGGCGTGCAATCGGCCCTCGGGAGCAGGAGTCGCCACCGAGGCGACCAGCGCCCGGGTCACTTCGCCGGCTTCTTCACGATCGGCGCGGGCAGCGCCTCGCCCTTCTTCACGAAGCGCAGCGACACCGAGTTCACGCAGTGGCGT
>CAZIFB010000091.1:0-13087 GCA_964538915.1 uncultured candidatus Brocadiaceae bacterium
TTGAAGCTGAGCCTGCTCACGGTGAGCAGGTGCTCAGGGGGCCTTATCAGCATCCGGGCCATGCAGGCGGCGAGCACCGCGGCAGAGCAACCAAGGCAGGCGATGCGACCGCGGTTCAAAGCAGCCGCGATGGCTGACACCCTCGCCCGCGGCGCTCGCGCCTGATGGCCAAAGACGTTGGGCGGATCAGCCGCGATGAACCCGTCAGCACGCGACTGATCGACAACGATGTTCGGGCGGATCAACGACGTGGGATTCGAGTACAGACTGCGATTCACGATGCCCTCGGGAGAGTCTCTCGACGGGCTGCTCCGCTCGCTACACGGCTTCGAGGCATTCGACGGTGAGCGGCGGGTCCATGTCCTGGATTCTCGGCAGGGCCGCGATCGGAGCCAGATGCCCCAGCTCGAGGTGATCATCGAGGTCAATGGGTTGTATGTCTGTCACTACGGCGGCGGGAGCCATCTCCTGGACGAGCTGCACCAGGCCATCGTTGCTCGGTGCGGAGCGATCAGCATCGAGGACCTCTAGCATGCGGCCGAATACTCTCGCGTCGACCCGGTAGGCAGCCTCGAGGACCCATGGCCACTCGACCACTGCTGTTCACCCGGTTCGGCGCGCTCCTCAGCGTGATCGCCGTCGGCGCCTGGATCGCCACGTTCGAGCCGCATGGCGGAGCAAGCCTGTCGAGCGAGCTTTACCCCTTGTTGCGGTTGACGGCGAACCAGTTCTGCCGGGAGCGGTCCGTGCCGATGCTCGCGTGGTACGCCGCAGCGTTGCTGCACTGGCCCGCCGTGGGAGCGCTCATCGACTGCGGGCGCGCGCTGCGAAGGCGGAATCGGCGCATGGACTCTCCGCGTGACCAGTCGACTCGGGCAGCGAGCCGGGTGGCGTCGCATCCTCGAAACCAAGAGCAAGCGTGACGAGCGCCGCGTCCAGAGCCGAGGAGATCAACACCCTCGTGCGGGAGCAGACCGGCTATCGGGGACCATTGTCCACGGAGACGGATCTCAACGGCGACCTGGGGATTCTCGCCGACGACATGGACGAGCTGTTGACCGAGTCTGCCGCGCGCTGTCGCGTCGACTTGTCCGCCTTCCGGTGGTACTTCCATACGGACGAGGACGCCGTGAGCCCTGGCCGTTGGTTGTTCGCCGCGCCGCAGGATCGGCTCGGATCCCACTGAGGATGGCTCTGCTCTACGAAGCCGCGGAGATCGGCAGATGGCCCATCAGAGCTATCCGCCGCATATCTTGCCCCGCCGTCGATGGGACATCTTCGTCGACCAGTGCGTGGGGGCGGGGTTGCCCTCTGGTTGCTGTGGCGGCTCGTCCGCTGGCTGGCGTGAGTCGCAGGCTGGTCGGCGTTCGCCTCCGCCTCAAACGCCGATGGTCGCCTGAATGCCGGGTGTGAACACGAGACCCCCGGGATCGAAGCGAACGGCAGCCTCGGTCGACGCCCTCGGAATGACCTGTTAGAAAAGACGCTCGAACCGGCCCGGATCGATCGGGCAGCGGCAAATCCCGCTCATGAAGCTGCTCGCACTCGAAGTCGAACATCCCGACTGCCCACCGGATTCGTTCCGAGCCCACCTCCAGGAGGAAGCACGAGCGGTCTGGGACCTCTACCTGAGCGGTGTGATCCGAGAGGCGCACTTCCGCAGCGACCGACACACAGCCGTTCTCGTGCTGGAGTGCACCGATGAGCACCACGCCCGGGAGGTTCTCTCCACGCTGCCATTGGTTCGCCACAACCTCATCCATTTCGAGATCGTGCCTCTTTCCCCGTATCCGGGCTTTGCCAGGCTGTTCGCCTGAGGTGAAGCGCGGCGCTCATCGACACCGACCCGATCGGGCGCCTGACTTGCGCCATGGAGCCTCCGAAGGCGCGACGTTCCCGACTCCACTGCCACTCCGAAGCAATGAAGCGATCCCGTCCGGAGACCAGGAGTTCCCCCAACAACCGCCGCCGCACCACGCGGCGCACGGAGCGAGGCGAGCCGAGCCCCACGGCGCGATCCTCGCCGCGCCCGCGCAATCCGTCCCCCACCCGGCTCCTCGCCGGCGGCAATCCGCAGATCGCGAAGGACGAGGGCGACGCGCCGGTGCAGGCATACATCGCGGCGATGCCGGCATGGAAGCGCGCCGTCGGCGAGCGACTCGACGCACTGATCGAGCGGACCGTGCCCAGCGTGCGCAAAGCCGTGAAGTGGAACTCGCCCTTCTACGGCGTCGCGGACCAGGGCTGGTTCCTGAGCTTCCACGTGTTCACGCGCTACGTGAAGGTCGCGTTTTTCCGCGGCACGTCTCTCGCACCGCCGCCGCCAGGAACGTCGCGCAGCGGCGAGACGCGCTACGTCGACCTGCACGAGGACGACGCGGTCGACGACGCACGGATGGAATCGTGGATCCGGCAGGCGGCGGCGCTGCCCGGCTGGCTCGGCTGACGTCTCGCCCGCGCTTACGGGGCCCTGACGCGACCGCCCGCGCGCGCGCCTACCCTGGCGCCGGTCCATCCAACCGCACCCGGAGCATCCCATGCGCCTCCCCCGTCTTGCCGCGTTCCTCGTCGCCACCGTCGTCCTTCCCGCGCTCCGCGCCCAGCAGATCCCCGGCGGCACGAGCACCGAGCGCCGCTCGGTCACGTTGTGCACCTTCGCCGCCGACCAGATGCTCGCCGCAGTGTCGATCGGCTACTCGCCAGCCGAGTGGCGCACGGAGTACGAGAGCATGGTCGGCGCGGGCGGGAACTACACGCGACTCGGCAAGGACTGGTGGACCACGTTCGACACCGCGACACCGCTCGACATCGGTGGCGCACGTATCGAAGCCGGCAGCTACTACCTGGGCATCGGCGGCGGCGCGGACGGCGAGATGCAACTGCTCCTCTTCGACAGCAGCAAGGCCATGAGGGCGGGCCTGATGCCCTGGACCACCGCGCTCTATCGCGGCGACGCGAAGCCGCAGCACAGCGCACCGATGGTGCTTGCCAAGGACTCGCTGAAGGCACGGGCAGCCAGACTGGAGTTCGCGATCACCACGAGCGAGAAGGATCCGGCGAACGGCACGCTGTCGATCCGCTGGGGCAGACACGAGCTGTCGGCGCCGGTGAGGTTCCTGCCGGCCGCCCCGAAACAAACCGAGCCGCGCAGCAAGTAGCGGCTGAGGCGCAACCTGTTGTTCTCGCGCGACGGCGCGGCACGCTCCGCAGCATGACCGCGCCCGAACGCCAGACGTCGCCCGACGGCCGCTTCGCGATCGAGATCGCCGCGTGGGAAGCGCGCATGTCGCATTGGATCGAGACGCCGCGCGTCGTCGACGCGCAGTCCGGGACCGTGGTCTTCGCGTTCGAGAACGGGAACTGGTCGCTCGACCGGGCCTCGTGGACCGCGCCGCACGTCGTGATGTTCCGTCTGCGCAAGTACCCGGGCAACCACACCCCCGTCGACGTCACGTGCGAGATCGACTGCGTCGCGCACACCGCGACCGCCGGGGGAGCGGCAGTGCCGCTGGCCGAACTCGAGCGCCACCTCGACGCGCTGTTGCAGTGGCGCTGAACCGAGGACCGGCACGGGATCAGTTGCCGATCGTCAGCTGCATGCCGCTGGTGTTGCCGAAGGGCAGGCCGAAGCCCGAGTAGAACACCGGGTCGAAGGGCAGGTGCTGGGTGCCCAGCACGAGTCCCCACAGAGACGAATCCGGGGCCAGGGCGAGCGGCGTGATGCCGATGCCTGCGCCATCGGTCACCCCAGCCAGCAGGATGTCGAGTGACTGCGGGTACAGGGTCGCGCACGCGGGGGCGCCGAGTGCGAACAACGGGATCCCGCCGCCGAGCGGCAGACCGATCGAGATCACCGATACGTAGATCGAGAAGGATGGCGCGTTGGCGAGCAGAAGGCCGAAGCCGAGGTTGCCCGAGATCGGCAGCCCGCCCGCGGTGGCTATGGCGGGGATGCCGGCGGAGGTCGGGCAACCGGCGCCAGCCAGCACCACTGCGTACGGCGTGCGGAGGAACCGGATCCCACAGTAGGTGGTGTTCGGACTGGCCGTCGCCAGGGTCACGAAGGCGGAACCCGCACCGGTATCGACCACCCTCACCAGGCGGTTCGCCGTTGCCTCGGTCGTGGTGGCCCAGAGCGTGGTTCCGGTTTGGTCACGAATCCCCGTGAGGCCACGCACGGTCACGGTGCCTGGCCCGGGTACCAGGGTGTACGCGAGGCTCCACGTGCCGCCGCTCTCGGTCCATTTCTGGAGACCGCCGCCGGACGTCGACGCCCGATCGTCGGCGACATAGAGCGTCTGCGGGTCGGCGAACCAGAAGTCGTACGGCGACGCGGTACCCGAGGCCATTCCGCTCAGAACGGAAATGGACTGTCCGGCCGTCGTCGGAATCCCGGTGCCGATCGTGTTGACGCCGCGGTTCGTAGCGCCCGCTCCGGATGTGGCATGGAGCTGGCCGTTCGCGATGTCGACGGATCGCAGGTCCGTGGGTGAACCCGTGCTGATGGTCGTTCCGCCGGATCCACCGAACGGTGCCAGCACGATGCCACTGTTGCCCCCCGCCACCCAGAACTGGCTGCCATCCTCGGTGCAAGCGCTACGAACGCTGACACCCGAGAAAGCGCTGCCCAAGGTAGTCGAGGTATCGATGTTCAGGGCGAGATCGATTCTAGCGATGACACGAGGCACTGCGGCGCTCGTAGTCGTGGCGACGTTCGCCAGCCCCGGCGGAGCGTCGTATCCAGTGATCACCATGTACTGCCCGTCCGCGGAGAGCGTCAGCAGGCCCTCGGATGGATCCGTCCCCGACAGAGTGAGCCGCTTCTGCGGAGGGGCAGAAGTCGTCGGCACGAGCACCTTCAGGACGCCACTGGGAGTGCGAATCTCCATGTAGACTTCCGTAGCCGCGGTTGTCGGAGCCGTCGTCCCGCTGCCCTTGCGCAAGAGAGCCATGTCCGGACCCTGCGCAACGATCCATGACGAACACATCGCGGCAGCGATCAGCAGCTGAATGGCGAATCCGTGACGGAGCAGTCGAGAGAACATCGGGTTCCTGGGGTGGATGAGAAGAACGGTGCTCGGAACATCACGACGCCGTGCACTCACGGCATCACCCTTCGTGCAGGTCGACAACCCAGTTCGCGGTAGCGGGACGAGGGCGACACTGCGCAGAAGAAGTCGGCGGAATCGTTCGCAGTACGCGTCGGGTCCGCGACGTCGAACGACCCCGTGTGGATGCAGAGGTACTCGAGCCCGAGGGCCGGGCGGCTGCCCTCTCCTGGCATCTCCAGGATTTCCTTGTCCGGGCTGTACCACTCGTCGCGGGTCCATTCCCAGACATTGCCCAGTGTGTCGAACAGGCCGAACGGATTGGGCACGAGCGACCCCACCGGCAGTGCCTTCCGAGCATTGCGCGGGCTCTCCTTTCCAACCAAGCCCTCCTCGTCGGACCCGGTCCACCAGGGGCTCGAGGTGCCGGCGCGACAGCAATACTCCCATTGCATCGCGGTCGGCAACACGAGGGCCACGCGCGCCAGCATGTCGCGGCAATCGAACCAGCTGATGCTGACGGCCGGCAACGCCTGGTTCGAAGTCGCAGCACCGTTCGTTCGCCTCTCGAGGCGTGACAACTGGCCTTGCGTCAGCTCGTACTTGCTCACGAAGAACGCGTCGAGTCGCAGCTGGTGGCGATGCTGCGCCTTCTGGCCGTCGGCAACCGGAAGCCTGCCGCTCGGCAGGAGCACGAACACGATGCCTGTGTCGCCGGTAACAACCAGTCGAGCAGTTCGAGGGTCCCGGACAGGAACCTCGTTGCCCGACCTTCCGGATGCCAGGTGAACGAACTCCCACAGCTTCGACTCCGGATCCATCCCCAGCGGGACGAGGCCCAGCTGGGGCGTGATCTCGAGGTGTGCGTACAGTGAACTCGCAGTCACTCCGTCGCTGGCGGCAATTGCGGCAATCGCCTCGGCCCACTTGGCGCGGTGGCCATCGACCGTCTGCTGCCAGACGGTCGATGCCTCGGTCAGGCGCGTGCGGACTCCGGCGAGCTGGCCGGTCGCCGAAGCGAACGTCTCGAGGTCGCGCACCAGGCGCGTGAGAGTGCCGTGAACGAACCTGTCGTCGGCGTCAGCGAACTCGAATGCTCGGACTTCGGCCTCCAGCTCCAGCTGTCGCATTCGTTCCGAGAGTTCTGCTCGGCGAGCCTCGCTGTCCTCCTTGTCGAGGTCACTGCGAAGGCGCTGGAGCGTCGCCGCGTCCGCGTCGTTTTCGTGCGGTTCGGCAGCACGCGTACGTGCCTTGCCGCGGAGCGTCGCGAGCTCGCCACGAAGGTGGGGCAATCGGGCCGCAAGCGGTTCTCCGTAGTCCGCGAGCCACGCCTGCAGCGACGGAATCGTGTCCGGCCAGGCGGGATACAGGGTCGTCTCGCGCGTGCGGGCTTCGGCGAGCAGCGCTGCATCGGCGAACACGCGGTTGCGCGCACTCTCGGCTCGCTCGGCGGCCAACCCCTTCCAAGTGCCGAGCGCGCCAGCCACGATCGCCACTGCAACCGCCGCTCCAGCGATGCACTGGACCCGGTGCCGCCGCACGAACTTCTGCGCGCGGTACGCGAGGCTCGGCGGAGACGCGAGTACTGGTTGGAAATCGAGGTGTCGCTGGATGTCCGCCGCGAGCAGGGTGGCAGCGGCGTAGCGACGCTCGGGTTCCTTGGCCATCGCCTTCAGTGCGATCCAGTCGAGATCGCCGCATAGCGCTTTGCACAACGCGGTCGTGGACGTCCGTCGCATGGCGGCGAGTTCGGAGCGATCCGTTCGGGCCGCCAGCTTCGCGCTGGGCTTCGGCGGATCCTGTTCGCGGATCATGCGCAGTGCGTCGAGACGCCCCGCTCGCCGCAGCACGTCGCTCGGGAACGGCAGCTCGCCACTCAGCAGCTCGTACAGCATCACGCCCAGCGAGTAGATGTCGGCGCGCGCGTCGACCAGCTCACTGTCGCCGTGAGCCTGTTCCGGCGACATGTACTCGAAGGTGCCGAGGACCTGGTCCTGCATCGTGATCAACGACACGTCGACGAAGTCGCGATCGGTGGCCTTGGCGAGTCCGAAATCGACGATCTTCGGCACCGGCTCCGCGCCTTCGGTCGCGACGAGCACGTTGCCCGGTTTCAGGTCGCGATGCACGACGCCCTTCTGGTGCGCGTGCTGCACGCCTTCGCAGATCTGTTGGAACAACCGCAGGCGCTGCGGCAACGACAGGCGGTTCCGATCGCAGTATTCACCGAGCGGCAGGCCCTCGACGAGTTCCATCGCGAAGTAGGGCTGGCCGCTCTCGGTGGCGCCCGCGTCGAACACCTTCGCGATGTGGCGGTGGTTCATCGCCGCCAGGGCCTTGCGCTCGACATGGAAGCGGGCCAGCACTTCCTTGGTGCGCAGCCCCGCCTGCACGACCTTCAGGGCGAGCAGCCGGCGAACTGGCTCGCGCTGCTCGGCCTTGTAGACGGTGCCCATGCCACCGCGACCGATCTCGGCCAGTATGTGGTAGGGGCCGATCTGCTTCGGCATCTCGTCGTCTGCGGGCGACTCGATGCCGAGATCGCGGTGCATCGCGAGCAGCCGTTCGAGCTCGGCGAGCATCTCCGGGTCGTCGTGCGCCTCGCCGTCGACCAGCGTCCGCCATTCCGGCTCCGGTGTCTCCCGCAATCGGTCGAACAGGTGCTGCAGCCTCTCGAACTTCGCCGGGTCCATCGCGTCACCGCAGACGGCTGTGCAACCACGCACGCGCGAACGCCCACTTTCGATCGACGGTGCGTGTTGGCAGGCCCAGTGTCTCGGCGCACTCGGCGATCGTCAGGTCGCCGAAGACGCGCAACTCGGCGAGCTGGCCGAGCAGGGGATCGAGTGCGGTCAGAGTCGTGAGCGCGTCGTGCAGTTCGAGGACGTCGTGCGTGTCGCCGGCCTCGACCGGAATCGATGTCGTGAGTTCTTCGCGCTGCAGCTTGCCGCCGTGCCGCTCCGCGGCCCGGCGACGGGCGCGATCCACGAGCAGGTCGCGGCACGCGGCACCGAAGCACGCCTTGAACACCGAGTCCGGCTTGTCGCCGAGCTCCGACCGATTGCCGGCACGGCGCCGAGCTTCTTCGCTGCTGAGCTTTAGGAACGCGTCGTGGGTCAGCGTGCTCGGCGTGACGGTCCGCGGCGGCGACTGCCCGAGGATCTTGGCAGCGACCCGGAGCAGATCCTCGTAGATCTCTGGGAAGCGCTGCCTGATACCGCGCACGGCATGGGGAGAGGGATCAACGACCATGTTGACCGACGAAGGAATCACCGGATGTAAGCGAAGAGACGACGGATTGCGTCCGAACGGCCGAGGGAAAATCGGAAAAGCCGTGAAGTTGGCGCGGTGGGGTGACGGGCTGCGGAGATCTCGATGTGCCGGCTCACCTCGAGCCGGCCCTCCATCCCAACCAGCGAACCGCCATGAAACCCCACCTTCCTCTCGCCCTCGGCCTGTTGGCCGGTGCACTCCAAGCGCAGCAACTCGTACTCCCAGACTACCAACATCTGTGCGAGTCCTCGACCCAGCTCGGGAACCAAGGCTCCCCCTTCTACTGGCGAACCGGAGGCGGACGCTTCCAGATCCTCTACGAAGCGAGCCACTTCACCGGCAAGGCCGGCGTCGCCAGCCAGATGATGATCGACAAGGTCATGTTCCGCGGGGAAGACGGGCAACCGAACGTCGGCACCCAATCGTGGACCGGCGTCACCGTGGAACTCGGCATCACGTCGCTGAAGGCAACCGGCATGAGCCCGACGTTCGGTACGAATCGTACGCCAGTGCTACCCGACACCACGGTCATGGGGCCGATCAGCACCCACACGGTGACGGTCCTGCCATCCGATGGTTCGACGCCGAACAACTACAACATCGTCATCGACCTGGCCGCCGCCCTCGCGTCGTTCCCGTACGACCCGACGCACGCGACGATGCCGAACCTGCTGATCGACATCAGCATGCCCACTGCCGCCACCGTGCCCCTGAACGCCGGCAACGTGATGGAGATGCAGGACGCGGCCGGGGCGGCGCTGACGGCTCGAGGCCGCGGAGTCACGAGCGCAGCCTGGAATGCAGCAGCGGGCACAGTCGGTTCCCCGCTCGTCGTCGGCGTGGAGTTCCACGGCACACCCGGCGGCTTCAACCCGCCGACTCCGGCTCGCAACGAGTTCTATGGTGCGGCCTGCGGCGGCGAACCGCTCTCGTTCTACCAATCGTTCCTGAACGGGCAGCCGTTCGATCTGGGCGGCAAGTGCGTGAAACTCACTCCCGACTCACTCAATGCGCCGACCTTCTACGACGTCGCCTGGGGAAACACGCCATTTGCCTTGCCGGTCGGGCTGAAGAGCACGGCGGACGACGCGGTCGTCACAGTCAACCTGCCGTGGGCCTTCAAGTACCCGGGTGGCCCCGCGGCCGGGACGAACGTCGTCAAGCCATGCACGAACGGCTTCATATGGCTCGACGCGACAATGGCTGCCGCCGATTTCGTACCATCCGTCGCCAAGCTGCTCGGCGCGGGGGGCAACACTTCTCGCCTTGCCCCGTGCTGGTACGACTTCCACTGTGGATGCAACCTCGTCACGCATCCGCTGTCCGGTCTCTACGTGGACATGACCGGCCTCGTGGGCACCCGGATCTGCACCGTCACCTGGTTCGACGTCGGCGTCTACGACTCGGAATCCACGGGCAGCGGCCACGCCGTACACCGCATGCAGTGCAACATCTACGAGGCCACGGGCGTGGTCGAGTTCATCTACGGCCTCGGCGCCTTGATGCCTCTGTATTGCGCAAGCACGGCTCTGCTCGATCCCAGTAACCCGGCCATCGTCGGTTTCAGTGTCGGTTCGCTGAACGCGCCTTTCAGTTTCGATCCCCGGTCTCGCGACCTGTCGCACGAGATGCCCTTCCGCACCTACCCCGAGACGAGCGGCAACATCGGCCTCACGGCGAGCGCCTCTTCGGATCCGGGTGGTCTTGCCTACGCGGGTCGCGCATTCGGCGACCAGACGCTGACCTGGTCGGTCGACGGAGTTCCGGTGACCCAAGGGTTCGGAATCTGGGTCTTCAGTCTGACAGGCATCCAACCGGGACTTCCCTTCCAAGGAATCCTGTCGCCGACTCTGCCCGAATGCATGCTGAGCGTCGTGCCAGACATCTACATGGGGGTCTCGGTCCCGACCCTTGGCACCGATGTGTCAGCACCAGTCACTTTCCCTCACGGATGGGAAGGCATCGATCTCTACGTGCAGTACATCTCCGTGGGGCCTTCTTGGTTCGCCAGCAACGCACTGAAGCACACGATCGGCTTGGACTGACGGAGCGGCAGGAAGTGCGTTGGGCGCGGTGCCGCCAGTTCGCGGTCACTGGCTGAAGGACCAGCGCGCTGGCGCCCTGCGATCTCTTCGACTGGGATGGAGGTCGATCGTCCGCGGGCCGCTCCAGGGCCCGCGGACGCGCTTCGCAGCGACCAATTGCCGCTGCGCACCGGCACCGAGGCTGCCTCGAGGTCGCCGCAGTTCGAGTGAGGCGAGGAACCGACGCCATTCCCCGCACGCCGCACGGCGGCGGCCCCTCAAGCCGACCTCCTTCGAAACATCGAACGATCTTGGCGGACCCGGGCGACGGAATCCGGAGAGGCAGGTGGCGGCTCCTCACTTCGAGGGGCGCCACTTCCCCCGTCCGATGGCCGTCGTTGCACGGCCAACACCGGAGAATCCCGATGATCCGTTCCCTTGTATCCTGTGGCCCGCACGCGCGGCCCACGGTCCCGGCCGCTTCCAAGCCCGCGATCCGACGGCACCCCCTCGGGTCCCTTCTCGGTGCCGCGATGGCGTTCGCCATGGCGCCGCTTGCCATGGCCCAGGTCAACGTCACGATCACCGCCGACAACGCGTACAGCTTCGGCTACGGCACGGTCGCGGCGATCGGCACCCTCTACGGCGGTGTCTACAACGGGAGCGCCGGCGCCATCTTCAACTGCGTGGGCGGTCCGGAGACCTACTTGAACGTGCCGGCACCCGCGAACTCCTATCTCTACATCGTCGCGTACTCCGACAACAGCGGCACACAAGGAGTGCTCGGCCAGTTCGTTCCTGTGACGAACCCGAACGGGACAGTGGTCTACACGGGGACGTCCGGCTGGCAGGTGTTCGCCACGGGCACCGACATCCCGCCCACCCTCAGCGACGTCAACTTCCAGATCGGGCTGGCCAACAGCCTGAGCGGCGGAGTTGGGTCCAGCGGAGGATGGGTCGGCGTCGCGAACAATCCCGTGGGCACGACGGGCGCACTCGCTCTCGGAGAGCCGAACACGCCGGGTGGCACGTTTCCGCAAGTGTGCACCACCGCAATCGCCAGTGCGGCCCGGTGGATGTGGTACAACCCCGACCCCTCGACGATCATCGATCCGTTCTCGGGCAACATCGCAGGCGAGTATCTGATCTTCCGACTGCCGATCGAGCAGGTCACGAACCCGAAGCGAGTGATCGTCAACAAAGACATCCAGAACACGTCGGGCCAGACCGTCGCAGGAGTCGAAATCCTCATTGCCGGCCAGCCTTCCGGCATCCACGACATCTTTCACGGCTCGACACCGGTCTTCAGCGTGACTCCGTCGGGCGCCAACACCATGTTGCGATGGACCGGAGGCAACATCGCGGCCAACGCCATCTTCCACGTCGGCTTCAACATGCCGCAGCAGTCGGTGGAGATCCTCGGCATCTGGCTGGTCGACTCCAGCGGCAACCAGGTCGGCTGCGCCCCGCAGTGCAACAGCAACCTGCACCTCTACGGCTTCGGCGGCGACATCACCTACAAGAACAGCGTTACGGCATGTTCGGCGACGACTCTGTATTGCGGGGCGGTGTCGGTCGAGTGGCACGCAAACGAAGTCGACCTCGCGCTACTGAACGGCACTTCGCCGCGTTTCCCCATGCGCGTCGACCCACTGCCGACCACTCCCGTCGCGATCACGGCTGGCGCCACCGTCGCCGTGCCGATCACCGTGCCTGCTCCGCCGGCCGGTGCAAACTACGCGGTTTTCACCTACGTCGTGGGCACGGACTCCGCACTGTCGGGCCCGGTGACGCGCGATTGGATCGAATGGCCCGTCGACCAGCTCATCGGGGAACCGGCAGCCCACATCGCCTACGGCTCGGGTTGCTATGCGCCGGCTCCGCTCACGCTGACGGCAGCACCGGCGCCCGTCTACACCTCGGGTAGTCCTTCGGTACCGCTCACTTACACGCTCACCAACGTGGTCGACAACTTCCCACCGTTCGGCGTCGGCCTGCCCTTGCTCGTCTTCAGCACCGCACCGGTCCACCCCGGCATCGATCTCGGCTTCGTCGGGATGCCCGGCTGCGATCTGAACATTGCCTCGCTCGACGTCATCCTCACGATGCCGACCACTGCGCCGACCTCGTCGCTGACGATCGCGTTTCCGCAGCCACTGTCTCCGGGCCTTAGCTTCTATGCGCAGGGAGCGTCGCTGTTCGCACCGAACACCCTGCCGAACGGCCAGAACTCGTTCGGTGCGATCATGAGCAACGGCCTGCAATCCCGGTTCAGTACGTCCTGACGCGGGCTGCGCACCGGGTTGCCGAGGCGTGAAGGCGTCGCCTGGTTGTGTGGAGCGGATCCAGCGCACTTGCCCGACGACCTCGGCGCCGACCGCGATCTGCGGCGCGCCGGGGTCGCCCGGCAATTCGGGTCCCAGAGCCCCCGTTCCCTTCACCCGGACCCCGCCGCCGCCTACCTTTCCCGCCCCGCGCATGAACGCCTTCGCCTACGCCCACCTCGACGACTCCCTCGCGACGACGCTGATCGATCGGGCCGGCCTCGGCGACATCGACCAGAAGGTGCGCGCCGGCGAACGCCTCTCGTTCGAGGACGGCGTGCGCCTCTACGAGACGCCGCACCTCTCCGCCGTCGGCCTCATGGCGCATCGCGTGCGCACGCGGGTGCACGGCAAGAAGACGTTCTTCAACATCAACCAGCACGTCAACTACACGAACATCTGCATCTACTCGTGCAAG
>CAZIFB010000092.1:0-12056 GCA_964538915.1 uncultured candidatus Brocadiaceae bacterium
GCGGCAGCACACCCCAGGCAACCACGCTTCCGTCCGAGCGACGGGCGACCAGATGGCGATCGCCGGCTGCAAGCTCGACGTAGACAACCCCGAACGGCAAGAGCGACGGATGTGTCCACTCGAACGTCGTCGTATTCCCACCCCACTCGACGACGCTGCCATCGGAGCGAATGGCCGCGGCGTGACCTTCGCCGACCGTGATTTGCGTGTAGCTCAGGCCGGATGGCAGGGCCGTCACGGAGTTCACACCAGAAAGGGTGTCTCCGATCGCCGTAACGGTGCCGTCCGATCGAAGGAAGAGGGACTGAGCGTCACTCGCCGCGACATCGGTGTAGGTGATACCCGGACCCAACGGCGGCACGATGGCTGCGCCGAACCCATGGAATCCCCAAGCGACCGCGGAACCGTCGGAACGAACGGCGAGGCCGTGACGACGCCCCGCCGCCATGCGGGTGTACGTCAGACCTGCCGGCAGCGGCGGCACGTTGGTCTGGCCGTCCTGGTTGAACCCGAACGCGAACAGGGCGCCATCCGAGCGCAGCGCCATGCTGTACGTGTAGCTCGCGTCGCACGCGACGTACCGCAGGCCCGCCGGCAGCGGCGGCGCGGTCGCCTGCCCGACGAGGTTGGCCCCGAACCCCTGGATCGTGCCGTCGGACAGCAGCGCCACCGTGTGGGTACCGCCGTGGCCGAGGTCGACGTAGTGCTGCCCGTTCGGCAGCGACGGTAACGTCGTCTGGTGATCGCCCGCGGCGCCCCAACCGATTACCGTGCCGTCGGACAGCAGCGCCACCGAATGGGCATTGCCGGCGGCAATCTGCACGACGTGCGTGCCCGCGGGCAAAGCCGGGATGTCGCACTGACCGACGGAGTTGTCACCCCAGGCCACGAGCTGGCCGTCGCTGCGCCGCGCGAGGCTGTGGATGTCGCCAACAGCGGCCTCGACGTAGTCGACCCCGGGCGGCAACGCCGGCACGTTGCACTGGCCGAAGTCATTGCGGCCGAACGCGGCGAGCGATCCGTCCGGCATCAGTACGAGATTGTGGCTGTCGCCAGCCCACGCCCGGCGCACCGGCGGTTCCCGAGCGACGGCGGTACCGTGGCCTGACCGTAAGTATTCGATCCCCAGGCGCGAAGCTTGCCGTCCGAGCCGATCCCGAGTCCATGCGAGCCGCCGGCGCGCAGGAGATCGTAGTGGACCCCGGGCGGCAGGCTTGGCGGGGCAAATGATCCCACCGCCTGGTAGCCGAAGGCGACCGCGACGCCATCGGATCGAAGTGCATAGGCGAACTCCCGCAGATGGCTCGACTCGAACTGGATCCAACTGGTCCCCGGGGGCAGTGTCGGTACGGCGGCCTTCCGGACCGGACCCCACTGCACGAGATTGCCATCGGACCGCAGCGCCACGGGGCATTTCCCGACCGACAGCCGCACGTAGGTCATGCCTGTAGGCAACGGCGGCACGTCACACTGCCCGAACCGCATCTCGCCGCGCACGAAGATGCGGCCATCCGCGCGCAGCACACCCGTCAGATAGTCGCCAGCGCTCACCTGGATCGCCGGAACCTCCGTGACCGCGGTGTCCCATGCACTGAGCCCCCACCCGCGGATCGTGGTCTGAGCCGGAGCCCCCACCGTCAGCACGAGCGCCAACGCGAGTGACGTGAACCAAAGCGAGAGCCGCGTGGGGATCATGGGCGTCTCGCGCGGCTTCCCAGTAGTGCGTTCAAGACTCCGAGTTGCTGACCGTCCGCGCTGCAGACGATGTCACGGCCCAGCACCAGCGAGTCAGAGAGTGAGTGACGCATCCGACTCTCCGTGATTCAAAGAACGCGACGTCCCTTGTCGCTGGGACCGGATGGAATCGTCGCTCACCGGGACGGTCAACCCCCACGGGCAAGCTTCCCGCGCCCATGCCATCGCCTTCATGGGGCCCCTTTGCCCGTGCGCACTTGCGGGCCCGCGGCAATCACCGCAAGGCCCGGGTCACGCGAACTGACGAACCGCGAGCAGACTGCGCAGCGCTTCGCTGCCGCCGTCGAGCACTTCGAAGGTCTTGCCGTCGCGGTAGTGCCGTTCGACGTGGTACTCGACCGTGTAGCCGAAGCCGCCATGGATCTGGATCGCTTCGTCGGCCGCGAACACCATCGCATCGACCGCGGCGAGGCGAGCCTGCACCGCCGCGACCGTCGCGTCGTCGCCGAGATCCTGCACTCGCGCTGCGTGCCACACGAGCTGGCGGGCAGCGTCGACGGCATGGCGCACGTTCACGAGCTTGCGCACGACCGCCTCCTGGGCGAGCAGCGGCTTGCCGAACGCGATGCGTTCGCCGGCGTGACGCCGCGAGGCAGCGATCGACGCGAGTCCGCCGCCGATCGCCGTCGCCGCGGTGCCGAGCCACGCGACGAACTGCGCACGACGGATCGCCCCGTCGGCACCGTCGCCGGACGCCACCACCGCGACCTTGGCGCCGCCGAACGCCACGTTGGCGCACGCGGCACTGGCAAGTCCGAGGCCGCGCAGCGCCTTCCGTTCCCCGAGCCCGATCGCGAGCAACAGCACGGGCTTGCCCGCGTCGGTTGCCGCGACGACGAATCGTTTCGCGACCGCACCGGCCGGCACCATGCGGGCGGTGCCCACGATCGCCCCGCCTTCGAGACGCAATCCGTGCTCCGGACCGACGAACGCGACCGGCTCATTGCCGGCAACGACCGACTCGAGCTCGGGCGAAGCGGCGCTCTCGAGAGCGAGCGCGCACTGCACCTGACCGATCCAGAGGCGCGCGAGCGACGAGCTGTGTTCGCCGATGACCTCGAGCGCCGCGACGAACGGCACGAAGCCCATGCCGGCGCCGCCGTTCGCCTCCGCGACGGCGAGCCCGAAGAGCCCGAGCTCGGCGAGACCGGCGAACTCGTTCGTGGCGAAGGCGCGGTGTTCGTCGTGCTCCTGCGCGGCCGGGGCCACCGAGTCGGCGACGAACTTGCGGACGGTGTCGACGATCAGGTCCTGATCCTCGGAGAGTTGCAGGTTGTGCATGCGCGTGCGCGAAGGTCGACCGCGTCAGCGGCCACCCTCCCAGAAGTAGAGGAAACGGGGGCCGGTGCTCGCGGTCAGCAGCGAAGCGAGCGCCTGCTCGGCGTTCGGCTTCCGCGCCGCAGCGCCGAAGAGCAGGTCCGCGAGGCCGACGCGGCGGCGGTGTTCGACGATGTCGACCGGCTTGCCGAGCTGCTTCTCGAACCACGCAACCGCGGCGGCCTGGTCGCCGACCTCGTCGACGAGGCCGTTCGCCAGCGCCTGCTGCGCGGTGTAGATCGCTCCGGTCGCGACCGCGAGCACCTGCGCGCGATCCATCGCCGGGCGACCCTCGTCGACGACCGACACGAACTGGTCGTACAGCTCGTCGACGATGCCGACGAGCATCGTGTGCTCGTCGTCGCGCATCGGCCTGGTCGGCGACAGGATGTCCTTGAACGGCGTGCGCTCCGACTTGATGGCCACCTGCTCGACGCCGAACTTCTTCGCCGCCTCGGCGAAGTTCCAGGCGCTCATGATCACGCCGATGCTGCCCGTGATGGACGTGCGGCGCGCCATGATGTGCTGCGCGGCCGCGGCGACGTAGTAGCCGCCCGATGCGGCCATGTCGCCGAAGAGTGCGAGCACGCGGACTTCGGGATGTTCGCGCCGGAACGCGACGATCATCCGGTAGATCTCGTCGGAGTCGGTGACGCCGCCGCCCGGCGAATCGATGTGGAGCAGCAGCCCTTCGACCTTGTCGGCGACGGCCTGCCGGAGCGCGCGCCGCACCTGCGTCACGGTCCCTCCGGCTCCGCCCATCACCGGGCTCGCCGCTTCGGCGATCGCGCCGTGGATCGGGATCTGCAGCACCTTGGTGCGAGCGCCACGATCGCCGGCGACGTGCGTCTCGTCGTAGACACCCGTGTCGTCGGACCCGACGGCCGAGCCGGCGATGCTGCCGATGCTGAGCAGCATCAGCAGCACGTTGAGGCCCGCCGAGGCGACGAGCAGGATGCCGAGGAAGATCGCGACGAAGAACGCGACCCCGCGCGACTCGCGCGGCGCCACGGTCGCGGTCGGCCAGGCTGCCGCGCGTTCGCGCGCCGTCGCCTGCGGCGGCACACCGGGGGGCGGAACGTGCGGACCGTCGGGCGGCAGGGAGCTCATGCGGGAGCCACCAGGCCGCGGGCGATCACGAGGCGCTGGATGTCCGTCGCGCCTTCGTAGATCTCGGTGATGCGCGCGTCGCGGAGGATGCGTTCGGCCGGGTTCTCGCCGGTGACGCCGGCTAGCCCGAGCATCGAAACCGCGGCGCGCGCTGCGCGGTTGCAGAGGCGCGACGCACAGGACTTCGCCATGGCGGCCTCGGTGCTGCAGCGCACGCCGTTGTCGCGCAGAACCGCCGCGCGCCACGTCAGGAAGCGATACGCGTCGAGGTCCGCCGCGAGGTCGGCGAGCGTCCACTGGTCGGGCTGCGTCGCCGTCGAACGGCCCTTGCCATCGACCTGCTTCACCAGGTGATCGCGGATCAGGTCGATCGCGGCGCGCGCGATGCCGAGCGACTGCGAGGCGATGCCGAGACGACCGCCGTCGAGCGTGTCGAGCGCGATCGTGAAGCCCTGCCCTTCCTGCGCGACGAGGCAGTCGGCGGGCACCTTGACGTTCTCGAGCACGATCTCGGTCGTCGGCGAGCCGCGCAGACCGAGCTTGCGCTCCTTCTTGCCGACGCCGACGCCGGGCCAGTCCTTCTCGACGACGAACGCGGAGATGCCCTTCACGCGGTCGGGGCCGGTGCGCGCGAAGACGACGAACAACTTCGCCTCGCTGCCCGTCGTGATCCACAGCTTGGCGCCGTTCATCACGTAGTGGTCGCCCTGCTTCTTCGCTTCGCAGCGCAGCGCCGCGGCGTCCGAACCGGAGAACGCTTCGCTGAGGCAGTAGGCGCCGAGCCACTCGCCGGTGACGAGCTTCGGGAACCAGCGGCGCTTCTGCGCTTCGGTGCACCACTTGCCGAGCAGCGAGTTCACCAGCGAGTTGTGCACACTGATCGTCACGCCGGTCGACGCGCAGACCGAGTTGATCTCCTCGAGCATGATGCAGCTCGCGAGATTGCCCATCGCCGAGCCGCCGAACTCCTTCGCGACGGTCGTGCGCAGGAGGCCCGCCTTCGCGGCGGCGGCCACCGCATCGCGCGGGAACCGCGTCTCGGCGTCGTAGGCCGCGGCGTTGCCGAGGTGATCGCGGCACCACGTGCGGACCGTGTCGCGGAACGCCGCCAGCTCCGGCGACAGGGAGAAGTCGGGGACCTGGACGTTCTGCATCTTCGTGGTGTTGGTCACGGTCGCGGTCACTTGGCCTGCGAGTAGTCGTAGAAGCCGCGCTTCGTCTTGCGCCCGAGGTGACCGGCCGCGACGAGGCGGCGCAGCAGCGGGCACGCGCGGTACTTGTCGTCGCCGAGCCCTTCTTTCAGCACGTCGAGGATCGACACGCAGACGTCGAGGCCGATGAAGTCCGCCAGCGTGAGCGGGCCCATCGGGTGGTTCATGCCGAGCTTCATGATCTCGTCGATCGCCTCGCGCGTCGCGACGCCCTCCATGAGGGCGAACGCCGCTTCGTTGATCATGGGCATCAGGATGCGGTTCGCGACGAAGCCCGGGTAGTCGTTGGCGGGTACGGGGATCTTGCCGAGTGCCGTCGACCAGCCGAGCACTGCGGCGGTCGTCGCATCGCTCGTGTCGTTGCCGCGGATGACCTCGACGAGCTTCATGAGCGGCACCGGATTCATGAAGTGCATGCCGATGACGCGATCGGCGCGCTTCGTCTTCGCCGCCAGCACGGTGATCGAGATCGACGACGTGTTGCTCGCGAGGATCGACGCTGCGGGCAGCGCCGCGTCGGCGTCCTGGAACACCTTCGTCTTCACGGCGAGGTTCTCGGTGACCGCTTCGATGCAGAGGTCGACGCCCGCGAGAGCGCCCATGTCGGTGCCCGCCTTCAGCCGCGCCTTCGTCGACGCGACCTGGTCGGCACTGAGCGTGTTCTTCTCCTGGAACTTCGCGAGGCTCTTGTGGATGTTCGCGACGCCCTTCTCGACGAACTCGGGCTTGACGTCGATCAGGTGCGTGGTGACGCCGCAGGTGGCGAAGACCTGCGCGATGCCGTTGCCCATCGTGCCGGCGCCGATCACCGCGACGGCCTTGGGGAGAGAGGGAGTGGTCATGGGGTCTGGTTGCGGGATTCGGGTCTAGACGCGTTCGACGCTCATCACGACGGCATTGCCGCCGCCGAGGCACAGCCCCGCGACGCCGCGCGCCTTGCCGTGGCGCTGCAGCGCGTGCAGCAGCGTGACGAGGACCCGCGTGCCGGAGCAGCCGATCGGGTGACCGAGCGCGACCGCACCGCCGTGCACGTTCCACTTCGCCGCGTCGATCTCGAGCTGGCGCTGCAGCGCCACCATCTGCACCGAGAACGCTTCGTTCATCTCGACGAGGTCGAAGTCGCTCGGCGAGCAGCGCAGCAGAGCGCACAGCTTCTTCGTCGCGACCTCGGGCGCCATCATCACCCACTCGGGAGCGAGCCCGCCCGTCGCGTAGCCGGTGATGCGCGCGAGGGGAGTGATGCCGTGGGCCTTCGCCCAGTCCTCGTCGCAGACGACCACCGCGGCCGCGCCGTCGTTGATCGAACTCGCGTTGCCCGCCGTCACGGTGCCGCCGTTCGGCTGGAACACCGGCTTCAGCTTCGCGAGCGCCTCGACCGTGCTGTCGGCGCGCGGACCTTCGTCGACGCGGACCGTCACGGCGTCGCCCTTCTTCTGCTTGATCTCGACGCCGAAGATCTCCGCGTCGAACGCGCCGGCCTTCTGTGCCGCGACCGCGCGGCGATGGCTCTCCGCGGCGTACGCGTCCTGCTCGGCGCGCGTCACGCCGTACTTCTGGGCCACCAGCTCGCCGGTGTTGCCCATGTGGAAGTTGTTGTAGTGATCCCAGAGGCCGTCCCAGACGATCCCGTCGACGGCCTGCGTGTGGCCGAGCCGAGCGCCGCCGCGCGCCGACGGCAGGTAGTACGGCGTGTTCGACATCGACTCCATGCCGCCCGCGACGGCGACCTTCAGATCGCCCGCCTTGATCGCCTGTGCTGCGAGCATCGCGGTCTTGAGACCGGAGCCGCAGACCTTGTTGATCGTGACCGCGGCGACGGCGTCGGGGATGCCCGCGGCGCGCAACGACTGCCGCGCCGGGTTCTGGCCGAGGCCGGCCTGCAGCACGTTGCCCATCAGCACCTCCTCGACCTGGTCGGCCGGGACCTTCGCGCGGCGCAAGGCCTCGGCGACGGCCAGACCGCCGAGCTGCGGGGCGGTGAAGGACTGCAGGGCACCCTGGAACTTGCCGATCGGCGTTCGGCAGGCGGAGACGATCACTGGGCGACCCATGTTGCTTCCTGTCAGTTGCGGGGTTCGGGGCCGGCGCAGGCCGGACGCGGTCGAATGTGGAGGGCGAGGATTCTAGGTAGCGACCCGGACGGCCGCCATCCGCAGAACGTCGGCGGTCACGTTCCCCCGCGCAGATCAACCGGTCGCACGCGCACGGCCGCAAGGCGCCCCAGCCGAAATGCATGCGGCCTGCCGGACACTTGCGCATCCTGCAGGCCGCACTTCCTGGTGGAGTCGAGGGGAGTCGAACCCCTGACCTATGCATTGCGAACGCATCGCTCTACCAACTGAGCTACGACCCCGCGAGGGGGCCGGGACGTTAGCGAGCGGGAGTCGCGACGTAAAGAGCTTGTTCGCGAGATGACCCGGGATCGGCGGCGTCGCGCAGCACTCCCGGACGGCGCCCGCCGTGCACCACGAAGCCCGGCACGACCTCGCGCTCGACCTGGAACGACCACCGACCCTCCGGGACGAGGCGGCACGGACGAGACCGCGACTCGGTGACGCCGAACGAGAGCACGACCGGTCCCGCGACGTGCGCGTCCGCGGCGAGGTGCGCCTCGCCGGCGACCACGATCCCCGCATCGACACGCAGCGCGGACGGCTCGCCGCGCAGTCCGAGGTACACGTTGCCGGTCCCCTCCATCGGGCCGCGGAATTCCGCGCTGCGGCGCAACCGGTCCCCGGGCGACCAGCGGCCGTTCCCGTCGATGTCCGCGAAGACCGCCGCGTCCGGATCGACGCACGTCGCGAACACGAGGCGACCGCGGCCGGTCACTTCGATCGATCGCCCGACGTAGAGATTGCCGCGGACCACGACGACCAGGTCCTTCTGCAGCACGAAGTGCAGGGGGCGATCGCACGGCTGGATCCAGAGGTGGCCCGGAACGACGACGAGATCGCGCGTCACCGAGACCTCGCTGCTCGTGCGAGCCGCATCGAACACGAAGTCGTCGCGCTCCGTTCCGGTCTCGAACGTCAGCAGTGCGACCCCGCCGTCGCGGCGAAGCATCGCGCACTGGTCGGCTCGCTCGGCTTCGGACAACACACGTTCGTCCAGGCGCGGCAGCTCGCCGCTCTCGATCCGGCACCCGACGGTCGGGGCGACGAGGCTCCGGTCGACGTACGAACAGGGCCGCTCGAACACCCCGGGCGACGCACCGGGGAGATCCGCGGCGCGGAAGGCCAGCGAACGACCGTCGACAGCGGCGGTGACGAACCACTCGCCGGCACGGTTGCCGACAGCGAGTTGCACGTCACCGATCCGTGCACTGGGCATCGTCCACTCGCCGCTCGCGCGACGCAGGAGCGCGGTCTCGGCCGCCGCGTGGGCGAGTGCTTGCGTTGCGCCGGTGCGGGTCGCATGGGCCCGTCCGAGGGCCTGCGCCACTTCGAAGACCGCCCCGAACACCACCACGATCGCCACCCACGTCGCCACCAGCAGCGGCGAATCGACCAGGGCGCGCCAGCAGCCGCCCGAACGAACGCGGCGAGGATTCATCGTTCCACCTGCCGCGGCGCTGCATGCACGGCCAGGAACGGCCCCCAGGGCGCCTTCTCCGGAACGAGAACGTGTCCCGGGAAGAGTGCCGTCAGCGCGGCGTCCTTCACGCCACCCGGCCGCGGATCTGCGCGGAACCGTTCGACCTCGCCATCGCGGCGGTCGGTTGCGTTCACGAGGTCGGCGGCCCAGACGCGCAGCAGTGTGCTGCCGGTGAGCGCCGCGGCGAGCACCAGGGCCGCCGAGATCCACTCGCCGCGCGACGAACCGCGCCAGCTCACGGGCCGACCTCCATGGGGACGTTCTCCTCCACGACGGCGGCGGTCGCCTCGTCGAACTGCACGATGTCGGTACCGGTGCGGGAGCCGGTCGGTGGGTTCGCGTTCAACCAGTCAAGCAGCGCGTTGCACTCGCGGGCGAGCCCGGTCAGGAGATCACCGCGACGCAGGTGCACGCGGAAGGTGAGATCACCGGACCGGATCCGCTGCAGCGCGCGGACGAGCCGCACTTCCGGGCCGGCGACGCGCGCCGCGAGCCGCATCGACTGCAGCAGGACGACCGAAGCGCTCGCGGCGAGGAAGCCGCCTGCCACGAGAAGGAGCGGCAGATCGCCGATCACCACGGGCCCGCCCGTCGCCGCATCCAGCAACAGGCTCCGGCAGTAGAGCGTGAGGAGCAGCACTGCGCTCACCATCGCCACGACGGGCATTGCCAGGGCGACCCGGACCAGGCGCCCGCGCAACAGGCCGACCGGCAACTGGAAACTGCGAGCGTTGCTGCGCGGAAGTCGCGACGACATGGCTGCCCCGGGGCCGAGAGTGGACTGTCTCGTTTCGCAGCACGCACACCGCGAACCGCGATGTGGCTGGGATCGGTCGCCCACGGCGCCTCGTTGAGCGCGAGCACCAACCATCGTCCCGCAGTTGGACACAAGCTCGAAGGATGCGGTTGCCGATGATCGCCGGAGTTCCGCCACCGCGGATCGGTGACAACATGGTCGAGCAACCGAATCAACCGGACAAGACGGGGAAGAAGGCGACGATCTTCGCCGTGACATCAGGAAAGGGCGGCGTCGGCAAGACGTCGCTGTCGGTCAACCTCGCATGCGAATTCAGTCGCAGGGGTTACCGCACGATCATCGTCGACACGGATCTCGGACTCGCGAACGCGCACATCCTCGCGGGCATCAAGCCGGCGAAGACGCTGTCGGACTACATCGAGGGCAAAGCCGAACTCGCGCAGATCATCGAGAACGGCCCCTGCAAGGTGAAGTTCATCAGCGGCGGCAGCGGCGTGAAGGAGATGGCGAACCTCGACGACAACGGCCGCGCCCGGATCTGCGTGGCGATCGAGGATCTGTCGCCGTTCTGCGACGTGATCCTGCTGGACACCGGCGCCGGTGTGTCGAAGGGCGTCACCGACTTCGTGTCGATGGCCGACCACACGATCCTGGTGACGACGAGCAATTTCGCGGCGATCGCCGATGCGTACGGCATCGTGAAGGTCGTCGTGCAGGACGGCTACAACAAGCCGATCCACTGCGTCGTCAACCGCGTGCGCTCACCGGAAGAGGCCGAGCAGGTGTTCCTGAAGCTGAAGGGCTGCACGGAGCGCTTTTTGGGCTTCGACCTCAACTGGCTCGGACTGCTGCCGGAAGATAGCTCCGTTGAGGGCGCCGTTTTGAAGCGCGCGCCGTTCAGCGAAGTCTTCCCCGGCAGTGTCGCGGCGCGCTACCTCGCGAAGCTGGTCTCGGGCCTCGAGCGATTCGTCGCAGGGTCCAAGTCCGCTCCGCAAGTCGCCAAGAGCTGACGGGACGACGAACAAGAATTCGAGGCGGACGACTCAGTCCGCTTGCACACGAGCCAACCGGGCAAACAGGGGAAGAGGGATGACTCGCACGACTAAGCAGGATGCGACGGAACGCATGGATCACGCGACGAGCACCAACAACGGCGCGGAGGCCTTCGGCCGCCAAGCCAACAAGGGAATCCTGGCCGACAAGGTCGCAGAGGAACTCAACGTCCCGCGGCGCACCGCGGCACGAGTTCTCGACGCCGTTCTCGACGCGGTCAGCGACCTGCTCCGCGGCCGCGGCAAGGTCGCGGTGAAGGGCTTCGGCACGTTCGAACGCCGCATCCGCAAGGGCCGCGCCTACAAGCACCCGCTCACCGGCGAGAGCATCGACGTCGCCAACAAGGAGACGATCATCTTCAAGCCGAGCGATCAGCTGATCGTCGAGACGCGCAGCAACGCCGCACCGCGCCAGAAGAAGGCGCCCGGCCTGCCGACCGACGACATCCTGTTCCAGGGCTGAGCCCCGGCGCCGTGACCGGGCGGTCCGCGCCCACTATCCTGCGGGCCGTGACCACCACTCCCGATCGCGACTTCGCCGCCGCGTGCGTGCAGTTCGACGTGCGTCCAGGCGACGTCGCGACGAACTGCGCGTCGATGCGGGCTGGCGTCGAGGAGGCCGTGCTCGCCGGCGCGCGTCTGTGCGTGCTGCCGGAGCTGTGGTCGACTTCGTTCCTCCCGCAGTTCGACGGCGACGTCGTGCAGCAGGCCAGCGAGGCCGAGACCGAGCTCGCGGAGCTGTCGCGGGCGCACGGTCTGGTCGTCGTCGCCAGCACGATCGAGCCGGTGGACGGCATCGTCCACAACACCGCGCACGTCTACGACCACGGCCAGCGGGTCGCCGCCTACCGCAAGATCCACCTGTTCTCGCCGAATCTCGAGCACCGCCGGCACGTGCCCGGCGACCGGCCCTGCGTCGTGGACACCTCGCTCGGCCGGCTCGGCGTCCTGATCTGCTACGACCTGAGATTCCCCGAGCTGTCGCGCTACTACTTCCACCGCGGCGTCGAGTTGCTGGCGGTCCCGGGGCAGTGGCCCGAGGCGCGCGCCCAGCACTGGCGGACGCTGCTCCGCGCGCGCGCGATCGAGAACGAGATGTTCGTGATCGGCTGCAATCGCACCGGCCAGGAACCATCGCAGCGGAACGGCGAGCCGATGCCGTTCCCCGGCGACGGCCGCATCATCGACCCGACCGGCGAAGTGCTGGCAGCGGGTTCCGGCGAAGCCGGGGCGATCGTCGCGACGATCGAGATGCGGAAG
>CAZIFB010000092.1:12066-12656 GCA_964538915.1 uncultured candidatus Brocadiaceae bacterium
GGAAGGTGCGCACGATGCGCCGCATCCTGCCGATCGAGCGCGACCAGCGGCCGATGGTCTCTCGGGAGCTGTTCGCGGAGGCGTGGCCGCTGATGATCTCACGCAGCCGCGACGCCGATCCGGCGAACGACGTCGACGACGAAACGGCGTGATCGCGTCCGATCACTCGACGAACGCCTGCAGCTGCTGGAGTCGCTGCGGGCGCTTGATGCGACCGAGCGCCGCGTTCTGCAGCTGGCGCACGCGTTCGGCGGTGATGCCGAGGTCCGCCGCGATCTCGCCGAGCGTCTCGGGCTCCTGCCCGTCGAGGCCGTAGCGACGGCGCAGGATGCGACGTTCGCGATCCGGCAAGTCGGCCATCACTTCGGCCAGCGCCTGCCGCAGATCGCCCACGGGGACCGATTCGGGAACGGTGGGCGCCGCGTCGTCGACGAGCGACTGCGCGAGCGTCGACGCCTCGTCATCGCCACGCGGCGCGTCGATGCTGACGGCGTAGCGACGAGTGGCGAGGACCCGGCCGATCTTCTCCTCGGGCACGCCGCCCGTGGCCGCGAGTTCGCCGTGCGTGATCTCGCGACCGGCTCGACGCC
>CAZIFB010000093.1:0-12168 GCA_964538915.1 uncultured candidatus Brocadiaceae bacterium
TGCTCGGCGTGCCGACGCGCGCCGACGACGCGGTGACGATGCTGCGCACGATGACGGCGGTCGCGGCGCAGCACGGCAAGGTCTGCGTGTTCCTCGAGCCGATCGCGCTCTACATGCAGAAGGACCTGCATGCGCCGAACGACGGCCTGTGGCAGTTCGGCTATCCGCCGCCGGACGAGTTCCTGCCGATCGGCGAAGGGCGCGTGTACGACGCGAGCGACGACGACCAGCTCGTGATCGTCACGTTCGGCAACGGCCTGTGGATGTCGCTGCGCGTCGCGAAGCGGTTGCGCGAACGCGGCATCAAGGTCCGTGTGTTCGACCTCCGCTGGTTGTCGCCGCTGCCGATCGACGAGATCAAGCAGCACGTGAAGGCGACCGGCCGCTGCCTCGTCGTCGACGAGTGCCGCCACACGCACGGCGGTCCGAGCCCGATGATCCTCACCGAACTCTGCCAGGATCCGGAGCTCGCCGGCTGCGTATTGCGCCGCGTCGCCGCGGTCGACAGCTACGTGCCGCTCGCCGCCGCTGCCAACCTCGTGCTCGTGCAGGAGCCCGACATCGAGCGCGCAGCGATGGCGATGTGCGAGGAGCGTGTGCGATGACGAAGCCCACGGCTGTCCTGTTCTGCCCCGGCCGCGGCAGCTACACGAAGGACGAACTCGGCTTCGTCGGCCGCACGATCCGGCCCGGACCGGTCGCCGACGCGCTGGCCGCGTGCGACGAGTGGCGCCGCTCGCAGGGTCGCCCGACGCTGACGGAGATCGACGGCGCCGAGAAGTTCCGCCCCGGGCTCCACCTCGACGGCGAGAACGCGGCCGAGCTGATCTTCTTCGGCACGATGGCGCACCTGGAACAGCTGCGTGAGCGCTACGAGATCCTCGCGGTCGCCGGCAACTCCCTCGGCTGGTACACGGCGCTGCCGGCCAGCGGCGCCCTCGATCCGACGAACGGCTGGCGCCTCGTCGCGACGATGGCTGCGCTGCAGAAGCAGGTGAAGGGCGGTCAGGTGCTGATGACGAACGTCGGCGAGGACTGGAAGCCGAACCTGGAACTCGTCGTGGCGACGCAGGCCGTCGTGCAGGCATTGCGTGACCGCGGCGACGACACCTACTGCGACTTCAGCATCCACCTGGGCGGACACGAAGTGCTCGCCGGCACCGAAGCCGCCGTCACCGAGCTGCTGACGCACCTGCCGAAGGTGAAGATCGGCGAACGCGAGTTCCCGTTCCGCCTCGCGGGTCACGGTCCGTTCCACACCGACCTTTGCGCCGGCACGTCCGAACAGGCCGCGACGATGCTCGCGGAGTTGCCGATCACGATGCCGCGGTGCCACCTGATCGACGGCTTCGGCAACGTGCACTCGCCGTGGTCCGCCGACCCGCACGAGCTGTGGCACTACACGACGCACGAGCAGGTGCTCGAGACGTTCGACTTCACGGCGTGCGTGCGCACCGCGATGCGCGAGTTCCAGCCGGACGTACTGCTCTGCGCCGGCCCGGGTTCGTCGCTGCGCGCACCCGTCGGCCATTGCGTGCTGCAAGAGGGCTGGCGCGGGATGCGCGACAAGAGCGCCTTGTTCGCGAGCGGTCTCGTCGCGACCGACTGAGCGTCAGCGACGGCCGGAGCCGGCGGGTGTCACTGCTCGACGGACATCAGCCAGGCGTTGCCGAGCCGCAGGTCGGGGCCATCGTCGACGATGGCCTGCATGGCGATCGGCAGGCCCACGATCGTCGGGTCGGGCGGCAACGACATGATGAAGTCCGCGCGCCCCTGCGCAGCGACCAGCGCGATGCCGACGGGGAACGTCGAGGCGTAGTCGATCAGGAAGTCGCCGAACGGCGTCGGAATGCGCGGCCCGAGCGCGTTCGCCGCCATCAGGAGCGCGAGCACGCTCTGCGCGGCGACCGACACGCGGTTGGTCGCGCCGATGTGGAATCGGTCGCTCGCCCACACCTGCGGCTGCGTCTCCGCGTGCTGCATCGACACGAGCATCGGCTCGGCGAGCGGCGCCGTTCCGAGGGCGGCCTCGAGGCCGGTCGGATCGATCTCCATCGCGTGGCGGAGGAAGCCGACGGCGAGGCTCGTCGAGCGAGAGAAGACGGCGACCGAGTCCGTCGACCACGGCGGCGGGATCAGACCCGCGACGTTCATGTGGTCGCAGCGGTAGTCGAGGAGGTAGAGGAAGCGCAGCGGCGCGGCGTTGACGATCGTGTTGTAGTAGGGCTGCGCGTATCCGCCCGGCGGAGTGATCGTGTCCGCGGTGCCGACGACGATGCCGAACGGCACGTCGATCGGCGTCGGGTCGACCAGGGGCAGTGCCGGCGCGAACGTGAAGGCGCAGCGATACCCGGGGTTGCCGACGAGGATGTTGCCCGTCGAAGTGCCGCCCATCGAGTGGCCGGCCAGCGCGACCCGATGACGGTCGAACGCCCCGAAGAACGGACTCTGCGAGTCCCCTGTCTCCGTCACCAGCGCCGAGTACATCGCGCGCCCGTCCTCTTCCTGGCACGTCCAGCTCCACTGGCACGTGTCGGCGGCGATGACGACGAAGCCCTGGGACGCCCAGCGTTCGGCGAGCACACCGTAGTCGGCTCCGATCCAGCCGAAGCCGTGCAGGAACACGATCACGGGCCAGCCGCCGACGATCGGCTGCACCTGCGTGTCGACTCCGGCCGAGATCGCGGGGTAGGACACCGTCGCTTCGAGCAGCGTCGACCCCACGGCCGTCCGGTTGTGCCACGCGACGTTCCGTGTGCCGACCGGCCACGGCGTGGCCGCCACGGGTGTCGTCTGGGCGACGGCGGCGGCGAGCACGGTGCAGGCGGAGAGGGCGCGGGCGAGGAGCATCCGGGGGCGCCGGAGCATAGAGACGCAGTTCGAAGATGCACACCCCACGGTAGGAAGGCTGCGCGCCCGTTGCGGCGCGGCGTCTACGCGCCCGCAGCGCCCACGACGCCGTAGCGTTCGCGCAGCACCGCGAGGTGATGCAGCTCGTGGCCGGCCGCGATCCATGCCTGCGCACGGACACTGGCCGGCTTGCCGTTCACGAGGCCGCGCCGCGTCCACGCGTCGGGCGAGAATCCACGCAGCAGCGTCAGCGATGCGGCGCGCACCGACGCGAACTCCTCCGCAATGGAGCGCAGCGTCCGCCGATCACTGCCGTCGTTCGTCGCATAGAGGTCCTCGTCGAACGGCGGCAGCGACGCCGGTTCGCCGCGCGCGAGGCAGAGGGCGCGGTACGCGAACAGGCGTTCGCCATCGACGACGTGCTGCACGACGCGCCGAACCGGCCACTTGCCCGGTGCGTAGGCGAAGCCGCCGCGCGCTTCGTCGACCCCGGCGAGAAGCGCCACCGTCGCCGCCCCATGCCGTTCGAGCGTCGCGACGATGTCGCCCTCGGGCACCCGCGCGACATAGCCCTGGAAGAACGGCGCGAACTCGTCGGGGCCCGGACGCTGATGCATCGCGGCACAGAACGGCAGAGCCGGGCGGCGCGCAAGGCCGGAGTCAACGCGCGACGCGGACGGCTACGGCGACGGTCTCGGGCGCCCGATCGGCCGCGTCGTACATCGCGACGAAGGCCTTCGCCGCCGCGTCGTCGACGCTGCGCAGGTCGTCGACCCAGGCCGGCGGGATCGTCTGGTAGTGGACGCGCGCGATCACCTGCACGGGACCGTCGACGTCGCCCGGCATCGGAAGCTCGAACGCCACCGTGTCGCTGCCGCCGACGAAGTCCGCATCGCCGTCGACGCCGACGGGCGCGGTCTCGGCTGCGTGCGGGCCGTCCGACCTCCAGCCGCGCGGCAGGAGGCGCGTGTCCTTCGTCTTCTTCACCATGCGCGTCAGCGTCCTGGTCGGCGCCCCGTCGGGGTCCGCAGCGACGACTTCCCACACGAGCACCTGATCGGGCGCATCGATCGTGTTGCGGTGCGGCAGCGCGCGTTCGTCGGCGACGCCGGCGATGCGACCCTGTGCGTCGGGCGCACCCGACTCGAACACGGTCTTGCCCGCGGCGGCGACACGCACGTGCAACCAGGCGCGGCGCGCCGGGTAGCCGGTCGGGAACTTGTGTCCGGTCAGGTTCACGGCCTTCACGGTGAACTTCGCCGCGCCGCCGGCGAGTTCGATCGGCGAGATCTCGAGACGCAGCGTGTCCTCCCCGAGCTGGCGCCTCGTCGCGATGGCCATGCGCGACAGCGCCTCCGGCGACGCCGTCACGCCGAGTTCGTCGCGGTGCGTGCGCAGCAGATCGAGCATGAACGCATTGCCGCCGACGAACGCGTGGGCGGCGTAGCCCTCGCGCGCGGGGATCAGGAAGTCGAGCCCCATCGGGTTGCGCGCGATGCGCGTGGCGCCGATCGCGGGCATGTGGCACTGCTGGCACGTGCGCGCCTCGGCGCCGTGTTCGCCTTCGTCGCTGAAGACGCTGTTGCGCCACTCGAGGTACGGCGTCTGCTCGGGAAACGGCGTGCCCTGGTGTTCGGTGACCAGGGTGTGGCAGCTGCCGCACAGGGCGGACGTGCGGACGTGCGCTCCCTGCGTCGGCGTGTAGCGCACCATGTTGCGCATCGGGCCGGTGGCGACGTCCGCGAACGGACCGAAGATCTTCCGTTCCCGGTTGAACGACGGCCGCCCCGAGAAGCTCTCGTCGCGACCGAGGTTCTGCCCGTCGATCATGTGGCAGACGGTGCACGAGACGCCGTCGTTCGCGAGCGGATCGGCGACCACGTCGGCAAGGCGCGGCGGCTTGTTGCCCGCGAGCACCGCTTCGTGATGCGCCATCGGCGCGTGGCAGCGCAGACAGAGTTCCTGCACTTCGGGCCCGGCGGCCGCGGTCTCCTTCGCGAGCTGGGCGCGGAAGTAGGGATCGTGGAACGCGTTCGCCATCATCGTCCCGCGCCAGAGGCCGGCGGGCGACACGTCGTCGCCGGTGGCGGATCGCATCGCCGTCGCGCGCGACGACACGAGGTGGCAAACGGCGCAGCGATCCGACACCGTGAACACGTCGCCGCGCAGCGGAGCGAGCGGCGCCGGCGACGGACGATCCGCGAAGGACGCGATCGCGACGGGCAGACACAGGACGCCGAGGCGGAGGAGCATGCGCGGAGCAATCTACCGATCGTGCGGCGTTCAGCGATCCCGCCAGAGTGCCCAGGCGATCACGCCGGTGAGCGCTCCGCCGACGTGCGCGAGGGCCGAGACGTTGCCGAAGCCGGCGAGCTGCTGCCACAGCAGGATCGACTGCGACAGCACCCAGAACACGAACCCGCCCCAGGCCGGATACGTGATCCACTGCGGGAGGAACAGGAACCAGAAGATCGAGCCGAGCCGCGCGCGCGGGAAGCGCAGCGCATAGAACGCGATCAGGCCCGAGATGCCGCCGCTCGCGCCGACGCACGGCACGCGACTCGACGGATCACCGAGCACGTGGAACAGCGCGCCGACGAGCGTGGCGGCGACGACCAGCGCGATCCACCGCGCGCGGCCGAGATAGTCCTCGACGTTGTCGCCGAAGGTGACGAAGAAGTACAGGTTGCCGAGCAGGTGCACGACGCCGCCGTGAACGAAGAACGCGGTCAGCATCTGGATGCCACCGCCGCTCCACGCCCGCGCCGGGACGAGGGCGAGCCGATCGATCCAGGCGTGGTCGAAGAACCCGAGCACACTGACGGCAGCGACGACGGCCGCGAGCACCCACGTGCCGATCGGCCGTGTGCGGAGCGCGCCGCCTTCCAGCTCCACCGGCATCCCGAGCAGGGCCGGGAGCACCTGGAGGCCGCTGATCGCCGGCGATTCCAGCTTCTCGTCGTCGTGCCCCGGGCGCCGCGACAGACCGTGCCGCGCCGTATCCGGCGCCGGCGGGGCGCTGCCGGCCGGCAGTCGTTCGAACTCGGCGGCGTCGAACCACACGAGGTGACATCGCGGGCAGACGTCGAGGGCGACGGCGCCGCCGGCGGCCGGGGCGTCGACGACGAGCATCGGGCGCAGGCACGACGGACAGTCACGTTCGCCGAGGCGCGGCGCGAGGAACGTGCGCTGCCACAGGTCGCGCAGCGCCGCCGGCTCGACCATGCGGCGGAGCACGGGGAGCGTGACCGCGCGACTGCCGCAGCTGCGGCACACCCACGCGAGACCGCCGGACACCCGCGCCCGATCCAGCGCACCGCCGCAACTCGCGCACGCGAACATGCGACGGAACGATACCGGCGCGCGGATCGACCCGTAGCATCCGCGCCGTGTCCCGCCGCCCGCAACGTCCGCCGCCGCCCGATCTCGAACGCACGATCGACTGCCGCCACTTCGGCACGTGCGGCGGATGCTCGGTGCTCGACCAGCCGATCCGCTGGCAACTGCACGACAAGGTGGCCACGTGCGACCGCGTGCTGCGCCCGTTCCTCGGCGAACTGCGCATCGAGTGCCCCGAACCGACGTGGACGCCGCGCTTCTTCCGCACGCGGCTCCTGTTCCCCGTGCGCGCCGACAAGAGCCGGTTGCCGATCGTGGGCATCTACGCGTTCCGTAGCCACGACCTCGTGCGCATCGAGGACTGCCAGACGATGGACCGCTGGCTCACCTCGTTCGGCTTCGCCGCCGAACGTGTGTTGCGCGAACATCGCGTCCGCCCGTTCGAGCCGTCGAGCGGCAACGGCATGGTGAAGGCGATCTGGGCGCGGCTCGCGAGCAGCACGGGCCAGGTGCTCGCCGGCGTCGTCACGCAGCCCGGCGCGTTCGAACCCGGCCCGCAGATCGCGAGGGATCTGCAGAAGTGCGCCGCGGAACTGCCGCGCGCAGACAAGGAGCGCAAGCTCGTCGGTGTCGTGCACAGCATCAGCGACCGCGACGACGACTTCCTCCTCGGCGACCGGCACGTCCCTCTGCTCGGCCAGGACCACGTCGTCGACCGCGCCGACGATCTCACGTTCCGCGTGAGCGCCGGTAGTTTCTGGCAGATCCACGCCGACGCGGACCGCCTGCTGTACCGCCCCGCGATGCAGATGTGCGGCGACGTGCGCGGCAAGAGGGTCGTCGACGGGTACGGCGGCGTCGGGCCGTTCGGCCTGCGGCTCGCGCACGCCGGCGCCGCCCACGTGACCATCGTCGAAGAGGGCGCTGCCGCGTGCCGCGACGCGGAGCACAACGCGACGCGCAACGGACTCTCGAACGTCAGCGTGATCGCCGCGCCGTTCGCGTCGACGCCGTTGCCGAAGGACGTCGATCTCGTCGTGGTCGATCCACCGCGTTCCGGCCTCGGCTCGAAGGCGGTCGGTCGCGTGCTGGCGGCCGGCCCGGCGCGCGTGCTCTACGTGTCGTGCGTCGCCGAGTCGCTCGCCCAGGACCTCGGCGAACTCTGTGCGAACGGCTACCGCGTCACTGCGATACGGCTCGCGGACCTGTTCCCGCACACCGAGCACGTGGAGTTGCTCGTGATGCTGGAACGGACCGTCGCCTGACCGTCCGCGGTTTCCCGAGTCGCACCAGCACCCGCGGGGCGTGCTCCGTAGAGTCCCGCCCCGTTCCGCCGCCAACGACCCCGATGAAGCTCCTCCGCACGTCCGTCACGATCCTCCTCCTCGCCGCGTCCGCAGCCGCCCAGGGCGCCGACAACCTCGCGCTCGGCAAGATGTGGACCTTCGAGAACCCGCCGCTCGCCTACCTGAAGCAGGAGTACGGGTTCGAGCCGAACCAGGCCTGGTTCGACAGCCTGCGCCTCGGCGCGCTGCGGCTCGGTGAGCGCGAGAACCCGTGGTGCTCGGCGTCCTTCGTGTCGCCGCAGGGTCTCATCATGACCAACCACCACTGCGTCCGGGACAAGATCGCGCAGATCCAGCAGGACAAGGAGTGGGTCGCGAACGGTTTCGCCGCGGTCGAGATGACGGACGAGGTCCCGATCCCTGGCCTCACGGTGCACCAGCTCGTCGAACAGACGAACGTGACCGCCGATATCGAGAAGGGCATCGGCGATGGCGACGACGCCACGGTCGCCGCCGAGAAGCGGAAGGCGAACATCGCCGCGCTCATGGCTGCCGCGGACAACGCCCACCCCGACTCGATGCACCAGGTCGTCGCCCTCTACGAAGGCGCGGTGCACCAACTGTATCGCTACCGCGTGTACGACGACCTCCGCCTCGTCGTCGCGCCGCACCTGCAGACCGCGCACTTCGGCGGCGACCACGACAACTTCACCTACCCGCGCTGGAGCATCGACTTCTCGTTCCTGCGCGCCTACCAGGACGGCAAGCCCGCGGACACGAAGGAGTGCTACTTCCGGTGGCGTGCGCAGGGCGCGCTCGAGAACGACCTCGTGTTGGTGCCGGGCAACCCCGGCGACACGAATCGGCAGATGACCGTCGCGCAGCTCGAGAGCCAGCGCGACATCGAGTACCCGCTGATCCTCGGTCAACTCGGGAACGGTTGCGAACTGCTGCGCCCGTACGCCGCGGACAATCCAGGGATCCTCACGACGCTGCTGAGCTGGGAGAACAGCAAGAAGGCGATCGCCGGCATGCTCGACGGCCTGCGCGACGATGCGCTCATGGCGAAGAAGCGCGCGCACGAAGAGCACTTCCAGAAGGCCGTGGACGCCGATCCCGAGCTGAAGGCGAAGTTCGGCAACGTGTGGAAGGAGATGGCGGCGCTGATGAAGGCGCACCGCGCGCTCGAGCCGAAGGCGCACTTCCACTCATCGAGCTACATCGGCACCGTCGAGCGAGGCGTGCTCGTCGCGAAGGCGTTCGACTCGACGCTGGCCGAGGACGTACGCAACGCGGCGCGCGAAGAGGCACTCGCGATGAAGGTCGGCGGCAATCCGCTGACGGCGGCACTCGTGCTCGACCACTTCACGCGCGCGACCAAGTGGCTGCCCACGGACGATCCCTACCTCGCCGCGGTGGCCGGTGACCAGAAGACCGAAGCCGGCGTCGACTGGCAGGCGGCCGTGAAGCGCCTCGACAAGAGCAAGCTGCGCCAGACGAAGTTCGTGAAGACGCTGCTCGAGGCCGACGACGGCGCCGCGCAGTTCGCAGCCAGCGACGACCCGGCGGTCGTCGTGGCGCGCGCTCTGTGGCCGCTGATGCGCAGCGAGGAGAAGGAGCAGACCGACGTCGCCGCTGCGATCCAGCGACAGGGCATCCTGATCGGCCGCGCTCTGCACGCCGTCTACGGCGCCAGGGTCAGTCCCGACGCGACGATGACGCTCCGGTTCTCCGACGGCCGCGTCGTCGGCTATCCGTACGACGGCACGATCGCGCCGTGGGCGACGACGTTCTACGGGCTCTACGGCCGCACGATCGAGTTCGGCGGCGCGCACCCGTTCGACCTGCCGAAGCCGTGGCGCGACGCCGAGGCGAAGGTCGACCTCGCGAAGAAGGTCTGCTTCGTCTCCACGAACGACATCGTCGGCGGCAACTCCGGCT
The DNA here is from genome assembly GCA_964538915.1 of uncultured candidatus Brocadiaceae bacterium. Lineage (GTDB taxonomy): Bacteria > Planctomycetota > UBA1135 > UBA1135 > UBA2386 > JAEUHQ01. The sequence continues at coordinate 9,417 of CAZIFB010000093.1, forward strand.
CGTGCGTCGTCGACAAGGATCTCCGCGTCGTCGGGCTGATCTTCGACGGCAACATCGAGTCGCTGCCGAACGACTTCTACTACACGCAGGAGAAGGCCCGCGCCGTGAGCGTGCACACCGACGCCATCGTCGAAGCGCTGCAACACGTGTACGGAATGGGCCGCGTCGTCGACGAGTTGCGCGCGGGCGCGAAGTGACGCGAGCGCTCTGACTCCGCACCGTATCGGAACGGGGCGGAGCGCAGTGCCGACGTCATCGACGGTGCGCGATCTGCGCCGTTCTGCCCATGGCGAGCGCATGACGAGCGGGCGAGGGTCCTGGTAGGCTTCGGAACCCCCTCAGCCTGCTTTTCTCCCGAACTTGCCCATGCGCATCGTTTCTTCGCCCCTCGTCCTCTGGGGCGCCGCGACCGCCGCGGTCCTGCTGTCGAGCACCAGTCCGTTCTTCGCGCCGCTGACCGACACCCAGCAACCCGGCACCCAGCCGCTGCAGGCGACTCTGATGGGTCCGCCCGCGAGTTGCTCCGGTTGCCACGGCTACTACGACCAGGCCGTCGAGCCCCACGAGAACTGGGAAGGCAGCATGATGGCGCAGGCCGGTCGCGATCCCGTGTTCTGGGGCGCACTCGCGGTGGCTGAGGGAGACTTCCCCGGCGCCGGCAACTTCTGCATCCGTTGCCACTCGCCGCGCGGCTGGCACCAGGGTCGCGTCGGCCCGACCGACGGCTCCGGCCTGCAGTCGAGCCTCGACAGCGAGGGCATCGAGTGCGCGATCTGCCACAACCTGGTCAACCCGGACGGCTCCGAGCACGCGGGACAACAGAGCGCGCCCTACGTCGCGAACAGCGGCGGCCCGACGCCCGAAGGCTTCTACGGCAGCGGCATGATGGTGCTCGCGGGCAACTTCACCCGCTACGGCCCTTACGGCAACGCCACCGCGGGCCACGCGTGGGCACAGTCGTCGTTCCACCGGTCGGCACAGATCTGCGGCACGTGCCACGACGTGAGCAATCCCGTCACCGGCGACCTCGCACCGGGCAACGGCGCGCAGGTCCCGCTGCCGCCGGGACAGTTCAGCGGAGTGCTGAACACGCCGGTCACCACGAAGGCCGCGTTCCTCAACCCGCCGTACGCGTACGGCGTCGTCGAGCGCACCTTCAGTGAGCACACCGCGAGTTCGCTGTCGACGACTCCCGTGTCCGCTTACTACACGCTGCCGGCCGACCTGAGGCGCGGCGCGATCAAGCGCGCCCACGACCAGGCGATGCTCGCCGGCACGAACGGCAACTACGAGGACGGCACGCCGCGCACGTTCAGCTGCCAGAGCTGCCACATGGAGCCGGTCGTCGGCGAAGGCGCGTCGTTCCAGCAAGGCCCCGTTCGCTACGACCTGCCGTTGCACGACCTCACGGGCGGCAACACGTGGGCGCCGGACGCGATCCGCTGGCTCGACAATCAGGTCCCGAGCCTGCTGCGGCTGGGACAGAACATCCAGCCGTCGATGTCCGCGTCGATGGATCGCGGCATCCTGCGCGCGCGCGCGACCCTGAAGCGCGCCGGCGCCCTGGACATCACGGGCAACACCCTCCGCGTCACCAACCTCACCGGTCACAAGCTCATCACGGGTTACCCGGAAGGCCGGCGGATGTGGTTGCGCACCCGATGGATGGACGAGCAGAACACCGTCCTGCGCGAAGACGGCGGCTACAGCGCCTTCACGTCCGTCGTGAACGGCACGCCCTACACGGTCAACTCGATCGTCGATCCGTACGCACACGTCTACGAGACCAAGATGGGCATCACGCAGGACTGGGCACTCCAGCTGCTGACCCTCGGGGTCTCGCCGACGACGCCGCTCGCGTTCGATCGCGTCACCGGCGCCGTCACCATGAACCTGGCGCAACTCGCGGCATCCGCGCCGGGCACGGAGCAGGAGACGTTCCACTTCATCCTGAACAACAAGGTCCTGCACGACAACCGCATCCCGCCCTACGGCATGTCACGCGACGTCGCGCAGACGCGCAACGCGCTGCCGGTGCCAGCGACCCAGTACGGCAATCCCGGCACGGGCGGGACCTATCAGTACTACGACATCGTTCCGCTGTCGCCGCCCGCGGGCGCGACTCGCGCGGACGTCGAGCTGCTGTACCAGACCTCGAGCTGGGAGTACATCCAGTTCTTGAAGCTCGCCAATCCCGGCACGAGCGCCTTCCTCGCGTCGGCCGGCGACGAACTGTTCGACGCATGGCGCAACACCGGCCAGTCCACGCCCGAAGTCATGGCGAAGACGCGCTGGTGCAACATGCCGGGTTCCAACGAGGACCTCGTGCTGCGCACGGCCGTGAACGGTGGTCCGCTCGACGGCACCTGCGGCAAGAACGCGGCGATCGGCGACACGCTGCACATCGACGTGTCGAGCCCGGGTGGCACGCACGCGGGCAACCTCGGCGCTCTGCTCGTGCAGTTCCACGACCTCAGTGCACCGCCGGTCTCGACGATCCTGCCGGGTCTGTGGGTCGACCACTGGGACTGGTACGTGATCCTCGCTGGCGTCCCGGCGACGGGCACCACGACGACGATCGTGCTCCCGCCGCCGATTCCGTTCCAGGCGCTGAGGTGGCAGGCGATCGCGCTGGGCTTTGCGCCGGTTGCCCCCGCGAATGGCCTGCTCTTCCTCTCCGACGCCCACGACATGCCCCTGAACTGATGCCTTGAGTGGATCTGCTTCGGAATCGCTGTAACCGCTGCGAACT
>CAZIFB010000094.1:0-11827 GCA_964538915.1 uncultured candidatus Brocadiaceae bacterium
AGAGCACGCCGGAGTGCCTGCACGCTCCCGCCCGCGCGCGCGGCAGCGTGTGGTGAGCCGTGAGGCATCGGGCATTGCTCGCCGGCCGAAGGCAGCTCCGCAAGCAGCGATTCCCGCCGAGCATGCCTGCGCGCACGCCTCCACCGCCACCACACGGCGCCGCCGCGTGCGGTGAGCCCGTGAGGCATCGGGCATTGCTCGCCGGCCGAAGGCAGCTTCGCAAGCAGCGATTCCCGGAGAGCATGCCTGCGCGCACGCCTCCACCGCCACCACACGGCGCCGCCGCGTGCGGTGAGCCCGTGAGGCATCGGGCGTTGCTCACTTCGCTCGCCAGGCGACCGCATCCCATTCGGCGAAGCGGTCGATGCCGCCCTGATCCGGTGGTTCGGTGGGCGGTCCGCGCCGGCGCCCACGCATGGCCGCCTGGATCGCCGCCGCGCGTTCGGCGAGGGCCTTGTCGCCGTTCGCAGCCGCTGCGACACGTGCGATCTCGACGGCGCCGAACGCCCAGTCCGAGAACGCGGTCCCGTGCGCCCACGTGACCACCGTCGGGTCCGCTGCGGCCAGCTGTTCCGCCGACAGCGGCGCGCCGTCCTGCCAGCGCATCGCGACCGCGACCTGGCAGTCGCGCGCCGACACGAGCCAGCCGTGACGCACCGCGTTGCATGCGAGTGCTTCCGCGAGCTCGCGGGCCTTCGCGTTGCCGGTCACCCGGTGGCACGCCGCGAAGCCGACCGCGGCGATCGAGTCCTGCCACGGGTTCCAGTAGGGCACCTTGCCGAGCAGCATGCGCGGATCGGGCGGACACACGTTCATCGGGCGCACACGGTCAGCCGGCAGTTCGCGGCCGGCCCACTCGGGGTACTGCGTTCGGTCGAGTCGCTCGCTCATGCGCTCGAGCAGTTCGCGGTTGCCCGTCGAGAGCGCCATCCAAGTCGCCGCGAGGGTGGTGCGGCCGGCGCCGCGCGCGGCGCCCGAGTGCGAGGTCGACAGGCGCGGGTCGAGCGTCTCGCTGGCCAGGTAGAGCCGGGCTTCGTTTTCGAGTTCGCGGCGTGCCCAGTGCGCCCCCGTGAGCAGTGCGAATGCGCCGAGGTAATTGCTGCTCCAGTGTTCGCGGTCCTTGCCGCACCAGCCGTGGTACTCCGCGGGCGGCTCGGGCACGGGTTTGCCGAGCCGGTCCTTCGAGACATCGGGATGGAAGTGCGTGCGGCCCGACCACACGACCCACTCGGGGTGGCGCTTCGGGTCGACAGGCGTGCCGTCGGCTTCGAAGAAATGAACGGGCCGGCATCCCTCCTGCAGCACCGATGCCTCGGCTTCGAGCAGCAGGCTCGGCATGCCCGACGCGGCGACGAGCGACAGCTTCACGATCCCGAAGTCGTTCTGGTCGCCGGTCTGGCCGGGGAAGACCCCGAGGCCGAGCGGTTGGCAGACGAACGGGTTCGTCGCCGGCCGATCGCCCTGGACGAACGCGCGGTGGCGGCTCGCGAGATGCTGGCGCAGCGCGTTCCCGCGCAGCCACGGCGGGATGTCCGGCACCATGCCGAACGCGCCGAATGCCCCGCTCGCCTGCCATGTCACGGCACCGAGCAACGGCGCGGTGCACGCCGCGATGCTCGTGCGGTCGGCGATGCCGCCGTCGCCGCGCAACGGAGGCACGAGCACGCCCGTGCGTCGCAGCCCTTGTCCGTCGGCGAGGACGTCGTTGCGCAGCAGCACCGTGCGGCTGCCCTGATCGGTCGTGCGCTGGTCGATGCAGAGACGCCCCGGATGCCGGAGAACGAGCGCCATCCCGCGGCACTCGATCGCGAGTTCGCCGATCGGGAACTGCATCGCGGGTGACGTGGGGTCCGAGTGGAACACCGCGACGTCGACCCACGCGTGCGGTTGGTCGCGCCACGCGGTCACCAGGACTTCGATCACGAGGCCCGCGAGGCGTGCGCGGCGCAATTCGACTCGGCGGAGCGCGTTGTGTTCGAGGTCCTCGATGCGCGCGGCTTCGATTCGATCCACGGCGTCGCCGCGGCGCAGCACGAACTCGACCGTCGCGGCCGGCATCGCGACGTCTCCGGTCGGCGCCGCCGGCCCGGTGCCGTTGCGCAGCGGCAAGCGCACCTCGGCGAGGCCGTCGATCGAGACGGGGAAGAGGCAGATCGCCTGGCGCAGCGATCCGTCGGGCCATCGCAGACCGAACGGCTGCCACGCCGTCACCGTGTCCGCCACGTGCAGTTCCGGCAGATCCTTCACCGCGCCCTCGGCGAACGGCACGACGACGGCCGCGCCTTCGTGCCGCGGCTCGGGGGCGAGGTTCTGCAGCACGAGCACTGGCAGCGGGTCCGGGTCGGCGTCCTGCGCACGCGCGCCGGTCGCGAGAGTCATCACGCACACGGTGGCGATGGTCACCGTGGCACGGCGTGCAGCGCGCGGCGGGGGTGCGAGCATCGTGATGATCATGGACCGTCGCGCGGTCCGCCGCACGCCGGGGCGGCCTGCCCCGACGAGCCGCGTTCCTCCGCGGGGTCTCTGGTATCCTGCCCGACCTGTCCCGGCGTTCCTGCCCTCGTCTCGCCGGCCCCCTCGAATCCATGTTCACGACCACGCGCTTCGCGGCGTTCGCCGCGTTCTTGTCGTTCTCCGTTTCGTTGACCGCGCAGGGGATCGATCCGATCGGCCGTGTGCACCCGAACGCGCAGCGTCTCAGCGACGTCGATGCGATCGAAGTGGCCGCGCTCGACCGGCTGACGATCGCGGCGGAAGACCAGGCTGCCGCGGCCGCCAAGCTGCCGGCCCGGTTCGCGATCACGAACGACGTCGTCGTCGACCCAGAGCTGCGCGGCACCTGGGAACAGCTGGACAGTGCCTGGTCGCTGTGGCGCCTCCGCATCAAGGCGCCGGATGCGAGCCACGTGAACCTCGGTTTCACGAGGTTCTCGCTGCCCGACGGCGCGCGGCTGATGTTCTACAGCGCCGACTACCGCAGCATCCTGCGGCCGTTCGACTCGAGCGACAACTCGCCGTCGGGCGAACTGTGGACGCCGGTGGTGTTCGGCTCGGAGATCGTCGTCGAGGTCTACCTGCAGACCACACAGCGCGAGCGCCTCCTGCTCGAACTCACCGCGGTCAATTCGGGGTATCGCATGTTCGGCGCGGGACCGACGGCGATCGGCACCGATGGCAGCGCCACGTGCAACGTCGACGTCTCCTGCCCGTCGGCCGCCCCGTGGGCGAACGAGATCCGCAGCGTCGCGCGCATCACGATCGGCGGCAACACCCTCTGCTCCGGCGTGATGGTCAACAACACCGCGCAGGACCGGAAGAACTACTTCCTCACGGCGGACCACTGCGGCGCCGCGGGCAATCCGGCGAGCGTCGTCGCCTACTGGAACTACGACAACAAGAACTGCGGCGGCCCGGACGACGCGGACCTCAGTCAGTTCAGCACCGGCGCCGTGCTCCGCGCCAACAACGCGGCCTCCGACTTCACCCTGCTCGAACTGAACAGCACGCCGAACGTCGCCTGGGGCGTCACGTACGCCGGCTGGAACCGTACGACGGCCGTCACGGTGTCCAACTCGGCGGTGGGCATCCATCACCCGAGCGGCGACACGAAGAAGATCTCGTTCGAGAACAACCCGACCGTCACCACTTCGAACGGCGGCACCACGTCGCCGGGCAACGGCACCCACGTGCGCGTGATCGACTGGGACAGCGGCGTCACCGAGGGCGGCTCGTCCGGCTCGCCGCTCTTCGATCAGGACCATCGCATCATCGGCCAGCTGCACAGCGGCGGATCGGCGTGCGGCAACAACCTGTCGGACTGGTACGGCAAGTTCGGCGCGTCGTGGTCCGGCGGCGGCACCAATTCGACGCGGCTGTCGAACTGGCTCGACCCGCTGGCCACCGGCGCGAACACGATCGACACCCTCGTGCCGCCGTACGCGCTGGCGAAGCGCTTCGGGGTCGGCTGCTACCAGACCAACGCCGCGTTCTACGAGCTCTTCTGCGGCCCCGACTTCGACATGAGCGGCACGACGACCTCGTCGCTCGTGAAAGTCTTCACCCCGATCGTGGGTGGGTACCAGGTCGCGTTCGGAGCGAATGCGTGGTTCACGCCGACATCCGCGAACCTCGGCCTCACCGACGAGGGCAGCACGAACCTCGCGCTGCCGTGGTCGTTCTCGTATCCGGGCGGATCGACGAGCACGGTGCGCATGTACGCGAACGGCTACGTGTACTTGAGCGGCTCCGCCATCGCGTCGGACTTCTCGCCGACGGCTGCCGAGTTGTGCGCCGGCGCGGCGCGCTTCGCTCCGTTGTGGATCGACCTCGACCCGGCACTCGGCTCGGGTGCGTGCCACTACGACCTCGACCCGTCGGGCACCGCGGTGTACTTCACTTGGCTCAACGTGCGCGCGTTCGGCACCACGGCGGGTGCTGGCACGAACACGTTCCAGCTCGTGTTGCGGCAGAACCAGACCGTCGAGTACCGCTACCGTCAGGTCGCGAACACGCCGACGGACTGCATGATCGGTTGGTCTCGCGGCGCCGCACAGGTGCCGGCGCCGACGAACGTGTCCTCGATCGCGCCGTTCGCGGTCACGGTCGACTCCGGGGCGCTGACGCTCGTCGGGGCGAATCGACCGATCCAAGGGACGAACCAGCTCCTGTTCGTCTCCAACATCCCGAATCCCCTGTCCAGCATCGGCATCATGTGCGTCGGCTTCCCGGCTGCGGGCGTCGAACTCAGCTTCCTCGGTGCCGAGGACTGCTACTTCTACAACTCGGGTGACGTGCTGGTGGCGTGGCTTCCGATCTCGTCGACCTACGTCTACACGCTGCCGATTTCGTCCGACCCCTTGCTCCTCGGCAGCACCATCGCCGCGCAGACGGGCCTGCTCACTCCGGGCGTGAACACGTTCGGCGCTCTCTTCTCGAACGCCGTCAATCTCACCTTCGGCACGTTGTGAAGCGGTGGCGCGCCGTCCTCGCCCCGTTCGTTTCCCCGCGTCGCGACGTCGAGTGAGTCGCTGAGGCAGACGGCCCGCAGGGCCGTGTGCCTCAGTGCGCGACGAGCCAGTTCGGGCCGTGCCCGACGGCGACTTCGAGCGGCACGCGCAGTTCCGCCGCGCCGGCCATCGCGTCGCGCACGAGACGCTCGACTTCGAGCACTTCGTCGGTCGGCACGTCGAGCACGAGTTCGTCGTGCACCTGGAGGAGAAGGCGCGCGCGCAGGCCGCGGCGCGCCAGTTCGGCGTGCACCTTCAGCATCGCGCGTTTCACGATGTCCGCCGCGGCGCCCTGGATCGGTGTGTTCACGGCCATGTTCTCCGCCGCGATCCGCTGCATCGCGTTCGTCGAGTCGATGTCGCCGAGCGGGCGGCGGCGGCCGAACATCGTCGTGACCTCCTTCTTGTCGCGCGCTTCCTGCAGCGAGCCGTCGAGGTACTTCTTCACGCCGGGCAGCGCGCGGAAATAGCTCTCGATGAACTTCTTCGCTTCGGGGGGACGCAGCCCGGTCTCGTTGGCGAGGCGCGATGCACCCATGCCGTACATGAGCCCGTAGTTGATGACCTTCGCCTGGTTGCGCAGTTCGGGCGTCACCATCGCGGGCAGCAGGCCGTGCACGAGCGCTGCAGTGCGTGTGTGGATGTCCTCACCGCGATGGAATGCGTCGACGAGTGCCTTGTCGCCGGAGAGGTGCGCCAGGATCCGCAGTTCGATCTGCGAGTAGTCCGCCGACATGAGCACCCAGTCCCCGGCCCGGGCGACGAAGCACGCTCGAACGCGGCGGCCTTCTTCGGTCCGGATCGGGATGTTCTGGAGGTTCGGGTCCTCGGAGCTGAGGCGGCCGGTCGCGGCGATCGCCTGGTTGAACGTCGTGTGCACACGCTGCGTCGACGGCTGCACGAGTTGCGGGAGCGTGTCGATGTACGTGCCCTTCAGCTTCGTCAGTTGCCGCCACTCGAGGGCGAGCTGCGCGACCTCGTGGTGGGGCGCGATCTTCTCGAGGACTTCGTGGTCCGTCTTGTACTGGCCCGTCGGAGTGCGCTTGGGCTTCGGCAGGTTGGCGAGACGGTGTGCCTCCAGTTCGTCGAACAGCACGGTGCCGAGCTGCTGCGGCGATCCCAGGTTGAACGGGTGGCCGGCGCGTTCGTGCACGCGCTTCTCCAGGGCGGCGAGGCGCTGTTCCATCTCGAGGGAGAGACGCCCCAGCTGCTCGCGGTCGATCGCGATGCCTTCCCACTCCATGTCGAGCAGCACCGGCGCGAGCGGCATCTCGATGTCGCGGTAGACACGTTCGACCCGATGTGTCTCCAGTTCCTTCGCGAGGGGTGTCCGGAGGCGCAGCGCGAGGTCCGCTTCTTCCGCGAGCACGGCGCCCGTGAGCGATGGATCGATCTGGTCGAACGTGCGCTGCTTCTTGCTGCCGCCCGGCCGCTCCCTCGTCGTCGCCTTTTGGTAGTCGAAGTGGCGCAGCGCGAGCGCTTCGAGCGAATTGCCGGCGCCCGGCTCGACGCAGTACGCCGCGAGCATGGTGTCGAACTCGACGCCGCCGAGCCGCACTCCCGCGGTCCGCAGTGCTCCGCGGGCCCGCTTCCCGTCGTGCACGACTTTCGGCGGTGACTCGGCCTCCAGCAGGGGCCTCAGCGCGGCGATCACCGCGTCGCGTCCGCCCGGCAGCAGCGGCGGCTCGTGGTCGATCGGGACGTAGGTCGCGCGACCGGGCGAGGTCGCGAACGCGACGCCGCCGAGGCGGCTGCTGCGCGCTGGCGCTCCCGTCGTTTCGACCGCGAGGCCGATCGTCGTCGCCCCGCGGAAGGCGGCGAGAGCGCGTTCGAGATCGGCGGCGGTGCGCACCGTCTCGTGCACCTGCTCGACGTTCTCGTCCAGCTTCGGCTTGCTGGCGAGCTGGGCCAGCAGGTTGGTGAACTCGAGGCGCTTGAACAGCGGGCGCAGGCGTTCGGGATCCGGTTGCGCCGGGCCGAGGTCCGCGACTTCGAAACCGAGCGGCACGTCGAGGCGCAGGGTCACGAGCTGCCGCGACAGCAGCGCCAGGTCCCGGTTCTCTTCGAGCGACGCCCGGATCGACGCCTTCTTCACGTCCGCGGTGCGCTGCAGCACCTCGTCGAGCGAGCCGAACTGGTGCAACAGCTCGACCGCGGTCTTCTCTCCGACCTTGGGCACTCCGGGAACGTTGTCCGACGTGTCGCCCATCAGCGCGAGCAGATCGACCATGCGATCGGGGGGAACGCCCCACTTCGCGGTCGCTGCAGCGACATCGAGGATCTCGGGCTTGCTGGTCGAACTGCGCAGGTTCCAGAGCTTCACGCGATCGTCGACGATCTGCAGGAAGTCCTTGTCGCCGGTGACGACGAACACCTCCATCCCCGCGTCGCGGCCCTTGACCGCGAGGGTGCCGATCACGTCGTCGGCTTCGTCGGTCTCGCTCTCCACGATGCGGATGCCGAAGCCCTCGGTCGCTTCGCGGATGTCGCCGAGCTGCATCTGCATCTCGTCCGGCATCTTGGACCGCGTCGACTTGTACTCCGGGTAGATCTTCGTTCGCGCGAGGTCGCTGCGTTTGCCGTCGAAAGCGATCGCGATCGCGTCCGGCTTCTCGCGTTCCAGCAGCGCCCGCAACGTCGTGCAGAAACCGTAGGTCGCCGCGGTCGGGTGTCCGGTGCTGGTCGACAGCGGCGTCCGGCCCGTGCCCTGGAACGCGAAGAAGCTGCGGTACGCCAGCGCGGTGCCGTCGATCAGGAAGAGCCGCTTCGCCATGGCGCTCTTGTAGGCGGTTCGTCGCCGGATCGCGACGACGCAGACATAGAGTCGGTGACGCGGTCGCCTGGCCCGCGCCGCGTCACAGCACGTACTTGATGGCGACGAAGCCGCCGATCAGCATCGCGGTGCCGACGATCGTGACGAGGCCGAAGCGGCGCTCGATGAAGTCCTTGATCGGTGGCCCGTAGCGGCGGAACAGCCACGCGACCAGGAAGAACCGCGCGCTGCGGCCGACGGCCGATGCGATCACGAACATGGGGAAGTTCGTGCCGAACACGCCGGCGGTGATCGTGATCGCCTTGTAGGGGATCGGCGTGAACGCAGCGACGAACACGATCCAGAAGTCGTACTCCTGGTACAGCTTGCCGACGCTGTCGAACGTCGCCTGGCTGAAGATGTAGGTGAGGAAGAAGCCGCTCACCGCCGACAGGTTCCACAGGAACATGCCGATGCCGTACCCGGCGATCCCGCCGAGGATCGACGCGACGGAGCACCAGCTCGCGAAGCGGTAGCTGCGGTTCACGTTGCCGATGCACAGGGCGATCAGCAGCACGTCCGGCGGGATCGGGAAGAAGCTGCTCTCCGCGAAGCTCAGCGCGAACAGGGCAGGGATCGCGTACGGCGTCTCTGCCCAGTGCAGCACCCAGTCGTAGAGACGACGGATCGGGCCGCGGTGCGCGGGCGGAGCGGGGGAGGCGGACGGCGAACTGGGGGCGGTCGTGGTCACGGGAGGGAAGGTGTGGTCCGGCTGTCGTGTTCGTCGACGAGGCGATGCACGTCGAGCTGCACGGGTCCGTCTTCGCCGCGCGTGTTGATTCGCGGCGAGTAGACGATCGTCCACGGGCCTTGGTGTCGGCGGATCTCTTCGAAGCGGGAGCCCCCGCGGACGAGGCGCGCCGGCAGCACCTGGCCGTGCGCGGCGACGCGGATCCGCAGATCCTGGCCGCGAGCGTCGGTGAGCGGATGGCCGACGGTGCGAACCCCGCGGGTCGCGAAGCGCGGCCGATGGTGCCCGGTGCCGAAGGGGCCCAGCATGTCGAGGCGGCGAACGGTGTGGGGGTCGAGTTCGTCCAGTTGGGCGAGGCCGTCGATCGGAGCGCGGTCCTCGCCCGGCGGCGCGCGGCGGCAGGCGTCGACGAAGCGCTCGCGGAACGCCTCGAAGCGGTCGCGTCGGACTTCGAAGCCGGCCGCTGCCGCGTGACCGCCGTGGGCCACGAGTTCGTCGCCGCACTCGGCGAGCAGGTTGCGCAGGTGCGAGCCCGCGGCGCAACGCCCCGAGCCGCGGCCGACGTCGCCCTTCCACGCAACGAGGAGAACGGGCTTGCCGCACGCCTCGGTCGCGCGCGCGGCGACGATGCCGAGCACACCGGGGTGCCAGCGGTCGCTGGCGAGCACGACCGCGGGATCGGGAGACGCGATCGCGGTGCCGAGCACCTCGTCCTGCAGCTGCCTCTCGACGCGCCGTCGTTCTTCGTTGTGCGACTCGAGCACCTTCGCCGCGACTTGCGCCTCGCGGTAGCCGGGGGCGCAGAGCAGCGCGATCGCGTCGTTGGCGTGACCGACGCGGCCAGCGGCGTTCAGCAGGGGCGCGATCCGGAAACCGATGTCCTCGACGTCGGCGCCGCGGTGCAGGAGACCGGCCGCGTCGAGCAGCGCGCGAATGCCCGGATTGCGGCTCTGCGCCAGGGCGCGGAGGCCGTGGAAGACCAGCGTGCGGTTCTCGCCGCGGAGCGGTGCCACGTCGGCCACCGTGCCGAGTGCGACGTAGGTCATCGCGTCGGTGAGGAAGTCACCGAACTCCGGGCTCTGCAGCCGGCTGCCGGCGAACGACGAGGCCACCGCCGCCGCGAGACGGAACGCGACACCGCAGCCGGCGAGGTCGTGGTCGGGGTAGCCGGCGTCGGGCAGGCGCGGGTTCAGCACCGCGAAGGCGTCCGCGACGTTGTCGCTCGTGCCGTGGTGGTCGGTGACGATCACGTCGACTCCGGCTCGCTGCAGCTCGGCGATGGGGTCCTTCGCGTTGGTGCCGTTGTCGACCGAGATCACGAGCTTGAAGCCGCCGGCGAGGATCGCGTCGACGCTCGCCCGGGACAGCGAGTAGCCGTCGGCGCGTGCCGGCACGTAGGCGCGGCTCGTGCCGTGCACGAGGCCGAAGAACTTGTGCAGCAGCACGGTGCCGGTGATGCCGTCGACGTCGTAGTCGCCGTGGATCAGGATCGGTTCCTGGTGCCGCAGGGCGGCACGGATCCGATCGACGGCCTTCTTCATGTCGCGGAACGCGAACGGGTCGTGCAGGGAGCCGAGGTCGGGCTGCAGGAACGTCCGCACGCGCCGGGGGTCGTCGAGCCCGCGCGCCAGCAGCACGCGCGCGACGATCGGCGGGAGGCCCAGAGTGTGGGCCAGTGCGCGCTCCCGAGGGTCGGGCTCTTCGGCTTTCGGGACGACGCGCTGCATGGAGGGCCGGTATGGTAGCGGGGCACTCCACGATGCCCAGGACCGACTCCGACCGAACGCAAGCGCTGCGGAGCCTCCCGTCGATCGACGAGATCGTCCGCTTCGAAGCGCTCGCCTCCGTTCCGCACCAGCTGCTCGTACGCGAGGCTCGCGCGTGGCTCGACGATCTTCGGTCGCGTGTGCTCGCGGGGACGATCGAAGCCGAGGCCGTGCGTTCGCTGGTCGACCGCGCCACGATCTCCCGTGAACTCCTCTTGCGATGCGAAGCGGCGCAGAGGGCTCGTCACTCCCGAGTCTTCAACGCGACGGGCATCGTGCTGCACACGGGGCTCGGTCGCGCCCCGCTGGCCGCCTCCGCCGTCGATGCGCTCGTGCAGGCCGCTGGCAGTGCGATCGTCGAGGTCGACCCGGTGACCGGAGAACGCGACCAGCGCGAGTCTGCCGTCGCTCGACTCCTGTGCGAACTGACCGGAGCCGGCGGTGCCCTCGTCGTCAACAACAACGCCGCTGCGACGACGTTGATGCTGACCGCGTTGTGCGCCGGGCGCGAGGTCGTGATCTCGCGCGGCGAACTGGTCGAGATCGGCGGCGGTTTTCGTGTGCCCGAGGTGATGCGTCGCGCCGGCTGCACCATGGTGGAGGTCGGCGCGACCAACAAGACGCACCTGTCCGACTTCGTGTCGGCGACCGGTCCGGCGACGGCCGCCTACCTGAAGGTGCACCCGAGCAACTTCCGCATCGAAGGTTTCGCGGGCACGCCGTCCGTGGCCGACCTCGTCGGGCTCGCGGCCGGACGGGACCTGCTCGTGCTCGACGACCTCGGTTCCGGCCTGTTGCTGGACCGGCCGATCGCCGGGCTCGAAACGGAGCCGCGGGTCAGCGACAGCACGACGGCGGGTGCGCACGTCACCTGCTTCTCGGGCGACAAGCTGCTCGGCGGTCCGCAGTGCGGCGTGCTGGTCGGTCGTGCGGATCTGATCGCGCGCTGTCGCGCGCACCCGCTCTACCGCGCGCTTCGCTGTTGCAAGCTCACTCTCGCTCCGCTCGAAGCGACGTTGCGCATCTACCGGGACGGCGATCCGGTGCGCGACGTGCCGACACTGCGCATGCTCGCGGCGACGGACCCCGAGTTGCACGCGCGCAGCGAGGAGCTGGCGAAGCTCCTCAACGGGTCGCGATGCGAGGTCGTACCGAGCGATTCGTTCGCCGGCGCCGGCGCGAATCCGGCGCGCGCGCTGCCCAGCTGGGCGGTTGCGTTGCGCGGCGGCGACGCCGAGCTCGCGGCGCTGCGTGCGGGACGACCGATCGCGGTTTTTGCCCGCGTCGCCGACGGGTGCCTCCTGTTCGACGCCCGAACGCTGCTCGGCGAGGAGATGACCGAAGTGGCGCGCGCGATTCGCGCGGCCCTCGATTCCGTTCGATGAGTCCGTTCATGGCCGACCATCCCGACAAGCGACTCACACGCTACGCCTCCGGCTCGGGTTGAGCCGCGAAGCTGCCGCCGGGGAGCCTCGGGCAGGTTCTCCAGAAGCTGGGCACGATCGAACATCCCGACCTGCTCGCGGGGCACCGCGGCTTCGAGGATGCGGGG
>CAZIFB010000095.1:0-11753 GCA_964538915.1 uncultured candidatus Brocadiaceae bacterium
AACATGCCCGGGTTGATGAGGCCGATGACGTCGCCGGGGAACGCTTCTTCGATCGACACACGCTCCTGGCCGAAGAAGCGGTGCGGGTGCGACAGCCGGACTTCCCGCGAGAGGCGCAGGTGCTTCGCCGACATGCCGCGCTGGAAGTGCCCCGAGCAGACGCGCAGGAACGCGATGCGGTCGCGATGCATCTTGTCCATGTTCGCCGCGACCTTGTAGACGAAGCCGGAGAAGAAGGCCGCGTTGGGCTCGACCTGGCCGTCGAGGGTCGGCAGCGGCCCGGGCGGCGGGGCGATCTCGAGGAAGCGCTGGAGGATGTTCTCGACGCCGAAGTTCACGAGCGCGCTGCAGAAGAACATCGGCGAGATCTTCTGTTGCAGGAACGCCTGCAGCTCGAACGGCTGCACGCACGTCTCGACCATCGCGAGGTCCTCGAGCAGCTGCGCGTGGGCGCGCTCGCCGAGTTCCGTCCGCAGCGCGGGGTCCATCGGGCCCGTCGTCTGCACGGCGGCCTTCGTCGCGTTGTGCGCGGTGCGTTCGAACAGGAACACCTGCTGGTCGCGCAGCGAGTAGACGCCGCGGAAGCCGTCGCCCGACCCGATCGGCCACGTCGCCGGCACGATCGTGATGCCGAGCACCTTCTCGACCTCGTCCATGAGGTCGAGCGGCGCGCGCGCCGGGCGGTCCATCTTGTTGACGACCGTGACGATCGGGATGCCGCGGTCGCGGCAGACCTTGAACAACTTGATCGTCTGAGGCTCGACTCCCTTTGCACCGTCGATCAGCATCAGCGCCGCATCGGCGGCGACGAGCGTGCGGTACGTGTCCTCGCTGAAGTCCTGGTGGCCCGGCGTGTCGAGCAGGTTGATGCAGTGGCCCTGGTAATCGAACTGGAGCGCCGAGCTCGTGATCGAGATGCCGCGCTTCTTCTCGAGCTCCATCCAGTCGGAGGTGGCGTGTGCGCCGCCCTTCCTCGCCTTCACCGAGCCCGCTTCGCGGATCGCGCCGCCGTACAGCAGCAGCTTCTCCGTCAGCGTCGTCTTGCCGGCGTCCGGGTGCGAGATGATCGCGAACGTGCGGCGGCGCTTGATCTCGGTGTCCAGGTCGGCCATTTCGGGCCGAGGATGGTAGCCAGGGCGGCGGGGATTTGCGAAGTGGGCGCCCGCGCCGGCGATGCGTGGTAGCGTGCCGCGCCGATGGTCGACGAAGAGGAGCGGCGGTTCGAGGCGGACGAGCAGGACGACCATCCAGAGCCGTGTGCGCCCGGTTCCGACGTGACGCCGGAGCTGTTCCTGCGGTGGCGTTCGCCGCGCGATGGGGCAGCCAATCCCGAAGTGCAGACGAACCCGGTGTGGCAGTGGCTCGTGCGTGCGCGAATCAGCGCGTACCAGGCGAACGCCCGGTTCGCCGGCCCGTCGGCGTTCGATGCGGGGCCGGGATGGTGCTGCATGCGCTTCGGGCAGAGTTGCACGCGTTTGCCCGACGGTCGCCTCGTCCGGATCGCCGGCGAGCACGAGGATCACTACGACCCCGACTTCCACATCTACAACGACGTGATCGTTCGCTCGCCGGACGGGTCGGTGGCGATCTTCGGCTATCCGAGCGCGGTGTTTCCGCCGACGGACTTCCACTCGGCGACGCTCGTCGGCGACCGCATCGTCGTGATCGGCTGTCTTGGTCATCCGGAGCAGCGACAACCGGGTTCGACGCCCGTGTTCGCATTCGACACGCGAACGTGGGCGTGTTCGGCAGTCCCGACGTGCGGCTCGCCACCGGGGTGGATCCACCGGCACACGGCCCGCCTCGAGCCCGATGGCCGCCATCTCGTCGTCGCCGGCGGCATGCTCGATTGCGCGGTCGGCGAGCCGTTCGTGGAGAACGTCGACGACTGGCGACTGGACCTCACCGACGGGCGATGGACGAAGCTGACCGCGCGGCCATGGCAGCAGTGGCGCTTTTCGCGCAGCGATCGGCGGTGGCACCATCTGTTCGACTTGCGCACCGCGTGTTGGTTGCGTCGCGTCGGCGACCGATCGGACTTCGCCGCCAGAGTCACCGCAAGACTCACGGAGGAACTCGGCGTGGCCCCCGACCTGGATCTTGCCGAGCAGCTCTATCGCCCGAGCGTTCCTTGCGAGGCGGTGCAGGGCGGCGACGAAGACGAACACGAAGTCGTGCGGGTCCGCGTCGCCGGCGTCACGCTGCGGTTCGTGGAGGACTCGTCCAGCGTTCGCCTGGTCGCGGAGGGTCTGCTGGATGGGGGCTTGATGGCGGCCGTCGTCGAGGAGTTCCGCGACAAGCTCGCGCGGCTCGAACGGTGCGAATGGGTCGCTCGGCGGATCTGAGCCAGGAGAGGTTCAAGATCGGCGCGTCCTGCGTTCGAAGACCCCCTGGCAAGGGCATCGCGCGCGGTCGCGCGGAGGACGAGGACACCGATGATCGACGAAGTCCACGAGATCGACGAAGCGGCGGTGGTGGCGCAGAAGCTCGGCTTCCTGGCGCGCAAGTACCTGGTGCCTCAGGGCCACTTCACGGGTCGCGTCGCGCGGCTCGACGGATCGCCGACGCCGTGGATCACGTATCCGGCGCGGGCGTTCCTCGACGACATCGTGCTGCCCGAGATGAGGGTGTTCGAATACGGCGCCGGGAACTCGACCCTCTACTTCCGGGCCCGTTGTGCCGAGATCCGCACTGTCGAGCACGACCCGGCGTGGCACGAGCGGCTGACGACCGAGCACCCGGACCTCGACATCGAACTCGTCGTCGAGGGCGATCCCGTGATTCCGGCGGCGGCGCCGGCGATCCGTCGGTTCTTCGAGTACGGCTTCTTCGAGCCGCTTTCGGGCCGCATCGAGAAGGACACGATGCACGGCATGCGCAACGAAGCATTCGCCGGCTACGCGTCGCGCGTCTTCCGGTCGCCGAAGGGCTACTTCGACATGATCGTCGTCGACGGAATGGCGCGCGGCCTCGGCATGTTCCTCGCGGCCGAGGTCGTCGCGGACCACGGGTTCATCGTCTTGGACAACTCCGATCGGTGGCAATACAACGCGTTCCAGCAGTACCTCGCCGACAGCGGATTCGGGCGCGTCGACTTCTGGGGGCCGGGCCCGATCAACGACATCGCCTGGTGCACGTCGTTCTTCAGCCGCTCCTTCCGCTTCAAGAACCGCGAAGTGCAGCGTCGGCGGCCGTCGGGCGACCTCTGGTGAGCCCTCGCCCGGCGAGGCTCAGACCTTGTCCGGGTCCTGACCGCGCAGCACCGAGTTGCCGTCGAAGGTCTCGCGCAGGTTCGCCCGCGCCGGCTGCATCAGGACCTTCTCGTCGAGGCGCCCGCTCTGCGCGAAGAACGCGATCGGGTTCTTCCACACGAGTTGCTCGATCCGCGCGCGGGGCACGCCGGCCTGCTCCAGCTTCACGACCGTGCGAGGCACCATCATCGGGTCGCTGACACCCCAGTCCGCGGCGCTGTTGACGATCATCTTGTCGACGCCGTACTCGAGCACGATCGCGACCATGCGCGCCGGGTCCATCTTGGTGTTCGGGTAGATCGAGAAACCCGACCAGCAGCCCAGGTCGCGCGTGATCTTGATCGTCTCCTCGTTGCCGTGGTCGAGCAGCACACGCTCCATCGGGAACTTGCAGTCCTTCACGATCGCGATACAGCGCTCGAAGCCCTTCTTCTTGTCGCGGTGGGGCGTGTGGATCAGCACCGGCAGCGCGTGGCGCTTCGCGAGTTCGATCTGCTCCGCCATGAAGCGCTCCTCCTTGGGCGTCTGGTCGTCGAGCCCGATTTCGCCGACGCCCACGCAGGAGTCCTTCTCGCAGTAGCGCGGCAGGATCGCGAGCACGTCGTTGTTGACGCGGTCGTCGTTCGCCTCGCGCGGGTTCAGGCCCATCGTGCAGAAGTGGTGGATGCCGAACTGCTGTGCGCGGAAGCGCTCCCAGCCGATCAGCGTCTCGAAGTAGTCGACGAACGTGCCGACCGACGTGCGGTTCTGGCCGAGCCAGAACGCGGGCTCGAGCACCGCGCGTACACCGGCGAGGCTCAGCCGCTCGTAGTCGTCGGTGATGCGGCTGAACATGTGGATGTGCGGTTCGAAGATCAGCATCGTTCGGAGGGGTAGGGTTCGGGTCGGGCGGGGCGGAGTCAGGCCGAGACGAGCCGCTGCAGCACGGCCCGCACGGTCTCGCGCGGCTCGCGCGGCAGGCGTTCGGTCGCGAACGGGCGCAGGTCGGCCCTGCGCAGCGCGAGCAGCCCCTCGGCGGCGGCGAGGCGCACACCGTCGTCGCCGTGTTCGAGGCCGCCGACGAGGCGGGCCGCGGTGCCGGGGCACGGCGCCATGCCGATGAGCCGCCATGTGTCGCGCCACACCGAGCGGCCGGCCGCTTCGCGTTCGGTGGCGAGGTCCTGCAGCATGCGCGAGAACTCGGTGTTGGCATGACGCTCGGCGCCGAAGGCGCGCTGCAGCGGCAGATCCAGGAAGGCGAGCTTCAACCAGAGCTTGTTCGCGGCGGTGCGATCGAAGCCGTGGTGGCCGACCATGCGGGCGAACAGGTCGCCGTCGCAGAGCGCTGCCTCGAGATGCAGCACGATGTTCGTGCGCTGCACTTCGCCGAAGAGGCGCGTTGTCAGCGGGCCGGTCGGCAGCACGTGCAGCGCGCGGAGCAGCATGGCGCGCTCCTCGATGTCGCCGTGGGCGTACAGGTCGAAGCACTCGTCGTCGGTCGCGGCGCTCGCGAGGAGCAGCCATGCGGCGCCGAGGTCGCAGCGACGGAACGAATCGAGTTCGATCGTCCCGGGGCCGAGCGTCGTCCGGCCGCTGCCGGCGACGTCGCGGCCGAGGCGGCGCGGCACCCCGGGGAACACCACCGGCAGGCGCGTGCGGTCGGCACGCACTTCGGCGAGGAGCGACTCCGCGGGGGCGAGGGACGGGCCGAGGTGCCGCGCGAGATCGGACAGAGGGGTGGACATGCTCGGGCGGATCCTACGGGGCCGTGCGCCGCGGAGCAGTACGCGTCGTTTCCCCCGCACCGTCGCCGGGCTAGTGTGCGGGCATGGACTTTCCCGCCTGGGACCCGGTGCTGATCGACATCCCGGGGCTGCCGATCGACGTGCGTTGGTACGGGCTGATGTACGTCGTCGCGTTCGTGGTCGGACAGTCGATGCTCGTGCGGCTGGCGCGGGCCGGCTTCTTCCCGGTCTCGCCGCAGGCCGCCGCCGACCTCGTCTTCTACTGCGTGTTCGGCGTCATGCTCGGCGGACGCCTCGGCTACGCGATCTTCTACAGCGAGAACTTCTCGCTGCTGAACCCGCTGCAGTTCGTCCAGGTCTGGAAGGGCGGGCTGGCGTTCCACGGCGGTCTCGCCGGCGTCGGCGTCGCGGCCTGGCTCTTCTGCCGCAAGTACAAGGTCGGGTGGGCCCGGACGGTCGATGCCCTCTCGATCGCGGCGCCGCCCGGCATCCTGGCCGTGCGCATCGCGAACTTCATCAACGGCGAGCTCTACGGACGCATCACGCAGAAGAGCACCGCCTTCGCAATGCAGTTCCCGACCGATCCCGTGGCGACGCGGCTGCTCGGCCTGTCGGACGACTGGACGATGCGCGATCGCGAACTGTGTGTGCAGGTCGCGTTCGGCCGGCGGAGCTTCGAAAGCGTGCGCGACCTGCTCAGCCCGGCCGACATGCACGGCCACCCGATCGACTGGGCGACCATCGGCCAGGGGCTCGAAGGCAAGTGGGCGCTCGTCAGCAAGATGGTCGACGTGCAAGGGCAGCCCCTGATCCCGTACCGCTTCCCGTCCCAGCTGTTCGAGGGCCTGGGCGAAGGACTGCTGGTCGGGCTCGTGATGATCGTGCTGTACCGCCTCACTCGCTCGCGACCGCTTGCCACGGGTCGCTACGCGGCCGTGTTCCTGCTCGGCTACGCATCCGCCCGGTGGTCGCTCGAGTTCGTCCGGCAGCCCGACAGCCAGTTCGGCCCGAAGGGCACGGTGCTGGCCGGGATGACGATGGGACAGACGCTCAGTGTCGGGCTCGTCGTGCTCGCACTCGCGATCCTCGCCTGGCCGCGGCGCCGGGAGCCCGTTGGCGCGGCGGCCTGACGCCGCTGGTGACGGTCGCGGGGCGGCGGAATAAACTCTCGCGTCCGCCCGTCCCCGCGCCGCTCGCCCGGCCGACCGCGCACGATCCCTTCCAACCGCATGCTCCGACTCCGCACCGCCCTGTCGCTCCTGGTCCTGCTCGGTTCGGTTGCGTGCGACAACGTCGGCCGCGCGTTCGACCGCGACGTGAACGGCTCGGACCCGAATCCGACCCCCGGGGAATCGACGATCCAGGTCGTTCCCACGGATGGCGACACCCGGGACGGCCGGCCGAAGGTGCGGGCGACGTTCCCGTCCGGGGGCGGCTGGCCCGCCGGTGTGCCGATCGTGGTCGAGTTCAGTGAGAGCATCAACGAAGCGACGATCGTCCCGAGCACGCCGACCGGCACCGACGGCCGCGTCGTGTTGCGGGTGAGCGGCACCACGCAGCCGCTGCCGTGCCAGTACTCGTTCCTCGCCGGCGGCCGCCTGCTCGTGATGCGGCCGATCACCGAACTGTCGAACGCAGGCGTGCCGACGTACGAAGTCGTCATGCTGCCCGGCGGCCGCGACGCCGACGGGCTGCGCTTCACGGTGCCCGAGGCGGGCAACGTGCTGGCCAGCTTCCAGGTGAACCAGGACGCGTCGTTCACCGACGGCCGCATCCTCACGACGTATCCGCGCGACAACGCTCGCGACGCCACCCGCGAGACCGGGTACTGGGTCGTCTTCGACCGTCTGGCGAACGCCAATTCCATCACCACGACGAACCTCCGCGTGCGTCCGCGCGGTGGTTCGCCGGTGGCCGGAACGATCTCGCAGCCCCTCAGCGCGCTCGGTGTCGCGGATCCGCGCGTCGTCAAGTTCACGCCGTCCTCCGTGCTCGACGCGACGACGACGTACGAGTTCGTCGTGGATGCCACGATCACCTTCGGCGCCGACGGCGAGCTCGACTTCAAGGGCCGCACCCCGTTCGCGGTGTTCGAGACGATCGCGCCGGCCGCGCCGACGACCGTCGCGATCGGCAACGCGACGAGCGGGTTCCCGAACAAGGTGAACCGCGCCAACGTGAGCACGGTCACGTTGCAGGTGACCACGCCTGCGGACACCCAGGTCGGTGATCGGGTCCGCGCGCGCATCTACGGCGGCAACGCGGGCACGACGGCGACCGGCGATCTCGTGTTCGTCGAGGGGACCGGCGAAGCGACGGTCGCCGGTTCGCAGACGATCACGGTCGACTTCGCCGGCAAGCTCGGCTCCCTCTCGGCGCCGAAGTTCGACGACGGGTCGCTGTCGATCGTGGCGCAGACCCTGCGCGGCTCGCAGCAGTCGGGCTACAAACAGAACGACAGCAGCGCGGCGCCGTCGTTCGACATCACGCCTCCGACGCTCCTGCGCGCCGGGCCGCCGGCGTCCCCGGACGGTGCGGACATCCTGACCGACCAGGAATCCCTCGCGTTCTCCGGTCGCGCGAGCGAGCCGGTCGCGGCCGCCACGCTCACCGATGGGGTGAACCCCGCCGCCGAACTGTTCGCAGCCGGAGACGACGGTGTCTTCCTCGTGAAGCCGATCACGCTCGGTCGCCTGACCGCGCCCCGCAACTACACGCTGACGCTGACCGATCGTGCGGGCAATCTCGCCGCCGCCGCAGCGACGGGGCGCATCCTGCAGCGTGGGCTCCTGACCGGCACCATCGCTGGCGACCTCACCGTCGAGGTCGTCGACAAGACGACGCTACTGCCGATCGCGAACGCCGTCGTCGTGGTCGATCCCGGCGTGCCGGTGCGGCCGGCGAGCGGGCAGCTCGTGAGTCCGCCGACGGGCGCGTCCGGACGGGCGACGTTCTCGGGGCTCGGCGCTTCGCAGCACACGATCACCGTGCTCCGTGCCGGGTTCCACCTGACCACGGTTTACGCCACGACCGCCTCGTTCGTGTCGATCGCGCTGCGGCCTATCACCGCCGCGAACGCGACGTCGACGCTCGGCGGCACGGTCGCGTTCGCGTCCGGTACCGGCTCGACCGCGGTACTCGGCTGCAGCTCGTTCGACGACGGGGCGCAGATCGACATCCGGACGACGACCGCCGCGCCGGCGACCATCCCGAACACCAACCTGATCCCGAATCGTCCGGTGATCGTCACGGCGTTCGGCGGCACCTTCGAGCCGACGACTGCGCCGACCTTCACCTCGCAGGGCATTCCGATGCTGGGCACCGCGCTCGCCGTGCCGACGGCACCGTTGCCACCGCTGAGCCCCGCGACGGCGGGTGGGCAGACCGCGGTCACCATCCCGATGGTGCCCATCGTTCCCGGTGACGGGACGCTGGCCGGCACGATCCCGAACTCCTACTCGGTCGACTTCGCCTCCGCGACGGGCCTCGACACCGGGAATCTGGTCGGCGGTGTGCCGACCGTGCGTGTGCTCGCGCCGATGCTCGGGTTCTCGAGCCAGGTTCTCTTCGGCGTCGGCTTCGCGGCGTCGGCGGGCGGTTCCGCGTTCACCGTGACCGCCAACTTCTCGTTTCCGGCCTTCGATCGGTTCGAGCCGTACATCGTGGGGGACGCGGGCGTGATCGCGACGACCGCCGTCGACACCGGTGGTCGGATCAGCCGGCACCGCGCGGCGCTGATCGGTCAGACCGGGTCGGTGGTGTCACCGTTCTTCGCCCTGGCGATCCCCGTCGTCGGCACTCCGTCGGGGCCGAGCACCGGTTCGCCGTCGGTCGCGATCGACGACGTGCTGGACCGCACTGGCGGCCCGGGCGCCGCGGTGTTCGAGCTCGTGGCCGAGGACGGGAACGGCCGCCGCTGGATCTTGTTCGGCGCGGACACCGACGTCGCGGGTGGCCAGGACACGATCCAGTTCCCCGACCTGTCCGGCGTCGGAGTCGCCGGGTTGCTCGCGGGTTCCTGGGTCGTTCGCGCCGAGGCCCGCGTCGTCGCTCTGCAGAACGGCGCGAACAGCGGCGACTTCGTGTTCGCGGAGCGGTTCCGCGGCGAGACTCTCTACGCACGATCCGCCCCGGTGACGTTCACGGTGCAGTGAGATGGCGAAGGCCGTCGTGCTGTTGTCGGGCGGACTCGACTCCGGCGTTGCGGCGGCCGAGTTCCTGCGCGAACGCGAGCACTCCCTCGCGGCGTGTCTGTGGTTCGACTACGGGCAGCGCGCCGCGGTGCGCGAGTCCGAGGCGGCGGCGGCGCTTGCACGCCGCTGGTCGACGCCGTTCCATCGCATCGAGCTCGCGTGGCTCGCGTTCCTGGCGCGCAGGGTGAACAGCCGCCTCGTGCCGGGCACGGGGGATCTCCCGAAGGGCACGGCCGCCGCTCCTGGTGATGCGGCGTCCGCGGGGCTCGTCTGGATCCCCGGACGCAACGCGGTCTTCGTTGCGATCGCGGCGGCGTGGGCCGAGGCGCTGGGCGCGGAGTCGGTCGTCGCCGGGTTCAATCGCGAAGAGGCCGCGACGTTCAGGGACAACTCGCCGGAGTTCGTCGCGGCGGCGGCGCAGTTCCTCGCGCTCGGAACGCGCAACGCGGTGCGCGTCGTCAGCCCGACGCTCGGCTGGGACAAGGCGGAGATCGTCGCGGCGGCGCGGCGTCTCGGATTCGCCGCGGACGACTTCTGGTCGTGTTACGAGGGCGGCGAACGTCCGTGCGGGGCCTGTGAGTCGTGTCTGCGCAGCCGCTGGACCCGGTGATGGTCTCGGTCTTCGGCATTCTCAACGTGACGCGGGACTCGTTCTCGGATGGCGGTCGCTACTTCGACACAGCGGCGGCGCTCGCGCACGCCGAGGACCTGGTGGCCGGTGGCGCGGACGTGGTCGACGTCGGGGCAGAATCGACCCATCCAGACGCCGAGGACGTCGATCCCGACGAGGAGATCCGCCGGCTTCGCCCGGTCGTCGCGGAGATGGTGCGCCGGGGCATCGCGGTCAGCGTCGACACGCGGAAACCGGCCGTGATGCGGGCCATGGCAGGTGCCGGCATCTCCTGGATCAACGACGTGAACGGCTTCCGCTCCGCGGATTCGATGGCCGCGGCGGCTGCTGCGCCGCGGAGCGTGCGCTTCGTCGCGATGTTCTCGCGCAGCGCATCCGGCCGCGCGGAGCGCGGCGACGAATGCGGCGATGTCTGCGACGAGATCTCCGCGTTCTTCGCCGAACGGATTGGCGCGTTCGCCGGGGCCGGCATCGACCGCGCTCGCCTGGTCCTCGACCCGGGCATGGGCTTCTTCCTCGGACGGACTCCGGCGCCCAGCCTCGACGTGCTGCGGCGACTGCCGGAGCTCGTCGCTGCGGGCGGGCCGCTCCTCGTCTCCGTTTCGCGGAAGTCGTTCCTTGGCGCCGTTGCCGGTGGCCCGATGTCCGATCGCGGCCCCGCGACCCTCGCGGCTGAGACGTGGGCCGTTCGCCACGGCGCCGCGTTCGTACGAACGCACGATCCGCGCGCCCTCCGTGCAGCGCTGGCCGTCGAGCACGCGATCGCTGCCGCGCCTTCCTGCGGTCCCAAGGGAACCTCCTGATCCGACGGGGCCGTGCGCCCGCGCGCCTCAAGTCCGGCGAGGCGAACGTCGAAAAGCACGCCATCGTGGCGCCTCGAACGGGGCTTCACGCGGGGCGCATGGAATCCGTCAAAGACATCAAGGAAGCACTCTCGGCTCGCTCCCGGACTGCCACTCTGGACGAGTTGCGCAGCGAAGGCCGCAAGCGGGTTCGCGTCATTCGCGCCGAGCACATCGCGCAGATGGTGAGCGAGGCGGTCAACGCGGCCGTCGAGCAGTCGGGTCTGGTTGCTCCCGACGAAGTCCAGCGCCTCGTCGACAAGAGCCGTCAGGAGTTCCGTTCGATCCTGAAGGAGCGCGAGCAGGAGGTCGAGCACGCCCGCGAGGTGGAGTCCACACTCGCGGACCGCGATTCCCAGCTGAACCAGCTGAAGGAACAGCTCGCCCACGCCGCGGCCGAGATGACGCGCATGCAGGCGGAGATCGAGGGTCTCCGCAACGCCCAGTCGGCGCCCGCGTCCGCGCCGGCAGCGACCGGCGCTGCCCCTTCGGGGGAACTGCTGATGTCGATGGTGCAGGAGATGGCGAACCTGAAGGCGAGCCTGATGCACCGCGACGCCCAGGAGCGCGCGCCGGCGGCGCCCGCTGCTTCGGGTGCGGCCGACTTCACGGCGGCGATCGAGAAGCTCTCGGGCACGCTCAACGACCGCATCGAGAAGATCGGCAAGAAGATGGGCGTGAGTGCGGCGGTCGAGTCCGACGCTCCGCTCGACTTCGGCAACCTGTTCAAGGACGAGGGCGGCAAGACGCTCGAGTCCAACATGGACAACATCGAGGTGAAGCAGAAGTCCGGCGGCGGCATCGCCGCGAACCTCGCGCGCCTCAAGAAGCTCAAGGGCGGCAAGTAGCGCCCGGTCAACTCATTCAGGGAAGCAAGCGGGAAGACACATGACGCAGCACAAGAATCACGACCAGAATCATGCGGACAACGGTGCCGACACGGCGATCGCCCTCGGCAAGGGCCTCGACGTCGGCACGGCCAATCTCGCCGCTGCCGTGCAGAGCGAGGACGGCGGCATCACGGTGACCGTCGAGCGCAACGCGTTCCTCGACATCCCGAGCGACGTCTACAGCAAGAACATGCTGACGAAGCTCAAGGTCCCGTACGTCGT
>CAZIFB010000096.1:0-11231 GCA_964538915.1 uncultured candidatus Brocadiaceae bacterium
GCACAGCAGGTTTTGGTCCTGTTGGTTCCTGGTTCGAGTCCAGGCGGGGTAACCAACCCCCGCCGCCGGCTGTGCTGTTCGGATGGCTCGGTGACGGTGATCGGCGGAGCGGTTTGGTTGCACGGCTCGCTGGAGCGGCAACCAGGCCGACACCGTAAGCTCTTTTCAGACAAACGCTTGTGTCTGTCTTGCTGCCCCGTGGTGTAACGGTAGCACAACAGGTTCTGGTCCTGTTTGTCAAGGTTCAAATCCTTGCGGGGTAACCACACGCGCGCGGGTCCGGCTGCACCGGGCCCGCGCTGCACTTTCGTCCGCCGCGCGTCACGTCGCTTTCAGCAGGTAGCGGTCCGTCATTCCCGCGATGTGGTCGCAGACGACCCGCCGGAGCCCGTCTCCGTCCACGCGCCGTCGCGCGCCGTCCGGCAGCCGTCCAGGATCGTGCAGCATCGCCGCGAAGAGGCGGCCGATGCGTGCGGCGCCGTCGCGCATCACCTCGAGTACCCGGGGAGAGCGGTAGTAGTGCGATCGCAGGAACTCGAGCAGCTCGTTGGCGGCGACCGCCATCGAGGGGCCGTGCTGCAGGCGGGGCGGCGGCCCGCCGGGCGCCGCATCGGTCAGCGCGCGGTCTGCACTCTCGACGAGGTCGTGCAGGAGCAACGACGCGACTTCGCTGACGACGCGCTGCCGGTTGTCGCTCCCCGCCGCGTCGCGCGCCTGCTGCCACAGCCGCAGCTCGGCAGCTTCGTTCTCCGTGAACAGGCCCGCCCGTAGCCCGTCGTCGACGTCGTGGCTCAGGTAGGCCACCTTGTCGCACAGGTCGACGAGGTTCGCCTCCACCGGCACGGGCTGCCGCGGCATCAGGTCGGAGCTCAGCGGGAAGCCTTCGGGAATGCGTCCCTTCAGCAGGCTTCGCCGAACTGCGAGCGTCAGGTTCAGACCGTGGCCGTGCCCGTAGCGGTCCTCGAGCCGGTCGACGATGCGGGCTCCTTGCGCGTTGTGACGGAAGCCGCCGTGGCCGTGCATCGCCTCGTCGAGGGCCTCTTCCCCGACGTGTCCGAACGGCGGATGGCCCAGGTCGTGAGCGAGTGCGATCGCCTCGGCGAGGTCGTCGTTGCAGCGGAGTGCCCGGGCCACGCTGCGAGCCATCTGCGCCACCTCGAGCGAGTGCGTCATCCTGCTGCGGAAGTGGTCGCCCTCGAACGCCGCCATGACCTGGGTCTTGTGCTGCAGCCGCCGGAACGCGGTCGCGTGCAGGATGCGGTCCCGGTCGCGCTGGAACGCGGTGCGCAGCGGGTCCTCCGCTTCGGGAAGGCGCCGACCGCCGGAGCTGCGACTCGGCAGCGCCCACGGGCTGAGTGCCCTCAGTTCACGGTCTTCGTGGTCTTCGCGGCGCAACCACACCATGGTTTGCTCCCGTTGCGGCGGCGCCGGGGGGCGGCGTCTGGCTCGTCGGCGCCTGCGTGAAGCGGTCGCGTTCGGGCGGAAAGGAGACGCCCGGCAGGACTTGCCTGCCGGGCGACTGGTACCCCCTAGGGGATTTGAACCCCTGTCGCATGACTGAGAATCACGAATCCTAGGCCGCTAGACGAAGGGGGCCCGAACGAGGGCGGAGGTTCTAGGGAGGCGCGCTGCGTCGGTCAAGTGCGCGGGTGGCGTTTGGCGATCCTGGAATGTTCGGGGATCCGCTACGTTGCGCGCGCCCCGCCGCGTAGCGGCTTCCGTCCGAGTCCTTCGTTGCTCGCACGCACCATGAACATCCTCCCCGCAACGCTCCTCCCTCTGCTCCTCCTGGCTCCCGTCGCCGATGGCTGGCTCGGCGTCTACCTCGATACCGAGCGCGACGAAGCGGTCATCGCCGAGGCGATGCCGGGTTCACCGGCGGCGAAGGCAGGCCTGCAGGCCGGAGACGTGATGCTCGCGGTGGGCGACACCGCCACGCCGACACGGGATGCCTTCATTGCCGCGATTCGCGCCTGCAAGGCCGGCGACTCCGTGCGCCTGAAGATCCGCCGCGGCAAGGACGAGTCCATCGTGGTCGTGAAGCTCGGGGAGCGCCCGGCCGACGGGGCCGCCGCGCCCGCGAAGGCGCCGTCGGGCACGAAGCCCGCCGCGCCTTCGAAACCCGCTGTCGAGGTGGCGCCGATCGAGCCGATGCCGGCCGCAGGCAAGAAGGCGTATCTCGGCCTCGCCCTGCGCGCTGCGGACAACGGGCTCGCCATCGATCGTATCGTGCCGGCCGGCCCGTCCGACGGGAGCGGCTTCGTGGTGGGGGACCTGGTGACGTCGGTTGCGGAGCGACCCGTCGCCAGCCTCGACGATCTCGACAAGGTCCTGTCGTCGCTCGCGCCCGGCCGTCAGGTCGCCGTGGGAGTGGTCGGCAAACAGGGCACGCGCTCGGTGATGGTGACTCTCGGCGGGCGCGACGACGGAGCGCCGCGTGCCGCAGCACGCGCGATGACGACGGACACGCCGCGGGCCGTTCCGGCGCCGAAGGAAATCGTTCCGCCGCCGGTCCCCGCGCAGCCCACGAAGCCTTCGAAGGCGAAGCCCGCGCCTGGCGAGGCGGACCTCGAGGCGGAGATCGAGGCGCTGCGCGCCGAACTGCGCGAGTTGCGGCACCAGCTCCAGGAGCTGAAGAAGCAAGGGCGGGAATAGTCGCGGGCGCGAACCGGTCGTAGCGCCGCCGCAGAATGGCGGCCCGGCCGTGGACTCGGGCACGATCCTCGACGACGCTCCGCCGTCCGCGCCGCGAGCCGACACTTCGCAGATGCAGAGACCGCCAGTGCCTTCGCCCGAGCTGCCACCGCTGGTCGCAACTCCCGCGCGCGCCGTCGTGACCGGCGGCGCCGGCTTCATCGGATCGCACCTCGCTGCCGAACTGCTCCGCCGCGGCCACTCCGTCCACGTCGTGGACGACCTCTCGACCGGCGCGGTCGACAACCTCGCCGAGGCCGCGGGACATCCGCGCTTCTCGTTCACGATCGGGTCGACAGCCGATCCCGGCATCGCGCGGGCGATGTGCCGCGACGCGGACATCGTGTTCCACCTCGCGGGTGTCGTCGGCGTGCGGCGCCTCGCCGACGAGCCGCTCGACGTGATGCAGCGCAACCTGCGCTGCTGTGAAGTGACGCTCGAGGCGGCAGCCGCTGCTGGTGTGCCGGTGCTGCTGGCTTCGAGTTCGGAGGTGTACGGCGACGGACCCGTGCCGTTCCGCGAAGGCGACCCCGTGCGCCCCGGTGCGACCGAGGGCCTGCGCGGCGGTTACGCGTGCGCGAAGGCGATGGCCGAGTGGCTGGCGTTCGGCCACGCAGCGCAATCGGGACTCGCCGTCGTCGTTGCACGTCTGTTCAACACCGTGGGGCCGCGACAGAGCGGCGACCACGGCATGGTGCTGCCGAGGTTCGTCCGCCAGGCCGTCGCGAACGACGCGATCACGGTCTACGGCAGCGGCGCGCAGACGCGCTGCTTCGCCCACGTCGGCGAGGTCGCGCGTGCTCTGGTCGATCTCGCCGGTGCGCCGGGCGTTCGCGGCAGCGTGGTCAACGTGGGCAGTGAAGTCGAGACGACGGTGCGCGACCTCGCGCATCTCGTGAAGGCCGTTGCGTCGAGCGGGTCGGACGTCGTGCACGTGCCGTTCGACGCGGTGTTCCCTGCCGGCTTCGTCGACCCGCCGCGCCGCCTGCCGAGCCTCGAACGCCTCCGGCGCGCAATCGGATGGGTTCCGGCGAAGCCGTTGGCCTCGATCGTCGCCGAACTCGTCGCGCTCGAACGCCGCGGCGCCCTCCTGCCCGCCGAGCCGCGTTAGGGCCGCACCTCAGACCGGGATGGCGCGCTCGATCGCTTCGAGGTTGCGTCGGGCGACGGCATCCCCGGGCGCCTGCTCGACGGCGCGCACGAAGCTGGCCCGAGCCCGTTGCCGATCGCCGCGCTGCGCGAACACGATGCCGAGGTTCGTGTGCGCGAGCGGGAAGCCGGCCGCGATCGCCGCGGTGAACGCCGCCTCGGCCGCCGCGAGGTCGCCGGCCGCGAGTTCGCACGACCCGACCCAGTTGTACAGCGCACCATCGGCGGGTGCCAGCTCCAGCGCCGCGCGGAAGCGCTGGCATGCACTCGCCGGTTCGCCGCGACGGTAGTCGTCCTCGCCGAACGCCGTGGCAACTCGCAGCGCGTGTGCGGTCGGCAGGTGGCAGCGGCGCAGCGCCGTCGCGGCGATGCGTTCTGCGCCCGCCCGGTCACCCGCGGCGAGCCGCGAGCACGTGAGTTCGACGGCGGCATCGCTGTGCGCAGGGCACGTGCGGAGGATCGCGGCGAAGCGTGCGGCGGCGTTGGTGTGGTCGCCGTTCCCGCGGAACCATCGCGCCAGGTGCCAGTCCGAGTCCGGCCATCTCGGCCACACGGCGGCCGCTTCGTGAGCCGCGACGCCGGCTGCGGCGACGTCGCCGGCGAGCGCCGCGATCACCGCCCGGCCCGCGGGGTCGTGGCGCCACTTGGCGACGAACTGTGTACGGCGACGACGGATCTCCGCGCCGATCTCCAGGCCGAGCGAGCGGAACGTCGCGTGGCCCTCGTGGTGCAGGAACGCGCGGCGGGCGATGACGAGGCGATGGCCGAGCAGGCGCAGGCGCAGGCAGAAGTCGTCGTCCTCGAAGTTGCCGTGGCCGAAGCGTTCGTCGAACGCGCCAACCGTCGCGAACGTCTGCCGCCGGACGAGCAGGCACAGGCCCGCCAGCGTGTCGACGTCCTGCATGCGCACCGGCTCGGCGGCGAGTTCTGCGGCGATGCGCGCTCGGGCCGCCGTGTCCTTGCCGCGGGAGCCGATCGGCAGCATCGCCGAGCCCTTCACGTGGTTGCTGACCGGGGCGACCGCAGCGATCGTGGGGTCGCTGGCCAGCACCGCGTGCAACTCCGTCAGCAGGTTCGTCGCGGCTTGCGTGTCGTTGTTCAGGACGAGCACGGTGTCGCCGCGCGCGGCCGCGACTCCCGCGTTCACGCCGCCCGCGAAGCCGAGATTGGCGGGCAGCCGCACGACGTGCACCAGGCCGTGCATGCCATCGAGCGTCGCGGTCGCGTCGGGGCTCGCGTTGTCGACGAGCACGACCTCGGTCGGCAGTTCGTCCTGTTGCAGGAGGCTTTCGATGCAAGCGCGGGTGAGATCGACGCCGCCGTGGCAGGGGATCACGACCGAACAACGCATGCCGTGACATCGGCAGTTGCACGCCCCGGACCGTGGTGTTTTCCGGCACCCGGCGGCCGTCCGCGGACTGCTCGGGGTTGAGCCCCGCGCGGCAGTCCGTATCGTGCTCGCCCCTTGGTCGTTCCTTCCCAACAGGTCCTGGTCGTCGAGCGCCCGCTCGCGGGAGTGTCGTTGACGGACTTCCTCGAGCAGTCGGGCGGCGGCGATCGCCTGGCGGTGCGCCGGCTCGTCGCGGCGGGGGACGTGCGCGTGAACGGTGTCGTGTGTCTGTCGAGCCAGAAGCTCCGCACCGGCGACGTCGTGATGGTGCCGGCGGCGAAGGGATCGGTTGCGCCGCGTGCACGCACGACGCGGACTTCCGACCTGCCCGAAGTGTTGTTCGAGTCCGCGACGCTGCTCGTCGTCGACAAGCCTGCGGGCCTGCCGACGGTCCCCGACCGCACCGGCGAGGAGCGGGGGGTCCACGGCCTGCTCGAACGGCTGCGCTCCGGCGCCGACCTTCGCATCGTGCACCGGCTCGATCGCGACACGTCCGGCTGCCTGCTCCTCGGCAAGGGGATCGAAGCCGCACGGCACTTCGACGAACGCTTCCGCGAGGGCGGCGTCGAGAAGACGTACGTCGCCCTGGTCCACGGCAATCCTGCAGCGGACTCCTTCACGATCGACGTGTTCCTCGGGCCCGACCCGCGCCGTCCGGGCAAGGTCGTCGCGTCGCCGACCGCAGCGCGCGGCTTCCGCGACGCCCGCACCGACGTGGTCGTGCGGCAGCGCTTCGAACGACATGCGCTGCTCGAACTGCATCCGCGGACGGGACGCGGCCACCAGCTGCGTGTCCACCTCGCGAACGAAGGCCATCCGATCGTCGGCGATCGCGACTACGGCGGCGAACCGCTGCTGCTGTCGCGGTTGAAGGACGGCTACAAGCAGCGGCCCGGCGTCGCGGAGAAGCCGCTCGTCGAGCGGACCTTCCTGCACGCGGAGCGCATCGTGTGCGACGACGTCGACGGTGCGCGTGTGGACGTGAGTGCGCCCTTGCCGCGCGATCTCGCGAAGGCGATCGAACGGCTCGGCAACAACGAACGGCGGAGGTGACTCGTGCGGCTGAAGATGATCCCCGAGGACTTCCGCGTCCGTGAGCTGCTCGAGTGGCACGAGATGCCGGGCGGCGACTACGTCGTGCACCGGCTGCAGAAGGAGAAGATGTCGACTCCGGAAGCGCTCTCGATCCTGGCGCGCGACTGCAACGTCGACCGGTCGGCGATCGCGTACGCGGGGCTGAAGGACCGCCAGGCGGTGACCGAGCAGTTCCTCACGATCGAACGCCGCGCGGTCGATCTGCGTCTGCCGAACCTGCGCGTGCAGGCGGTCGGCACCACGGACCAGCCGATCACGAGCAAGCAGAGCCGCGGCAACGCGTTCACCATCGTCGTGCGCGACCTGCGGCCGCCGCAGGCGGCGCAGTTGCGACGCGGATTGCCGTCGCTCGTGAAGACCGGGTCCCCGAACTACTTCGACGACCAGCGATTCGGCTCCGTACGGCACGGCCAGGGGTTCCCGATGCGGAGCGTGCTGGCCGGCGACTTCGAGCGCGCGCTGCAACAGCTGATCGCCGAGCCGTCGCCGGTCGCGATCAGTGGCGACGTGAAGCTGAAGAAGACGCTGCAGTTGCACTGGGGCGACTGGGAGGCCTGCCGCCGCATCGCGCGCGGCCCCGCGTACGAACCGCTCTTCGATCACCTGCTCGCGCATCCGGCCGACTTCCGCGGCGCGATTCGGTTCGTTCCGTTGCGCCTGCGTGTGATCCACGCGTTCGCCTACCAGTCGCTGCTGTGGAACCGCGCACTGAGTCGCATGCTGCGCGGCGGTGTGTTGTCGGCGCAGCGACTGCGGCTGTCGACGCTCGCCGGCGACCTTCTCGCATGGAAGTACCTCGCACCGGATCGCGAGGAGAAGCTGAAGGCCATGCGCACGCCGCTCTTCGGCCCCGACGGCGACGGCGGCAGCGAACCGTTCCGCCGCGCGATGATCGAAGAGCTGAAGGACGCCGGTCTCTCGCGCAACGACTTCGTGGAGAACGAAGTGCCCGGCATGATCTGGAAGGAGGAGCTGCGCGATGCGCTGGTGAAGCCGGAGGACGTCGAGGACGTGCGCATCGAACCCGACGACCTCAACCCGGGGCGTACGCGCGCGACGCTCGAGTTCTCGCTGCCGCGAGGCGCGTACGCGACGATGCTGGTGAAGCGCCTGTTCGCGCCGAGCTGGTACTCGCGTTCGCCGGACGAACGCGACGACGACCGGCCGGCACGCGGCCCGATGCGCGGCCCCGCGCGCGGCTCGCGGGCGCCGGACGCCGGCTTCGACGAGGAAGGACCATGACCGACAAGACCCTTGGCATCATCGGCGGCTCCGGTCTGTACGACCTGCCGGGCCTCGAAGGGCGCGCCGAGGTGCGCGTCGAGACACCGTTCGGGCCGCCGAGCGACCTGCTCGTCACGGGTCGTCTCGCCGGCGTGAAGATGGCGTTCCTGCCGCGACACGGGCGCGGCCACCGGTTGGCACCCCACGAACTGCCGTTCCGCGCCAACCTGCACGCGATGAAGCAGCTCGGCATGGACTGCGTCGTCGGCATTTCCGCGGTCGGCTCGCTGCGCGAAGACATCCGTCCCGGCCATCTCGTGCTGGTCGACCAGTTCCTGGATCGCACGCGCGGCCGTACGCAGGAGTCGACGTTCTTCGGCGACGGTTGCGTCGCGCACGCGCACTTCGCGGACCCGGTCTGGGAGCCGCTGCGTCAGCTCGCCCTGCGCGCCGCGCGCACTGCGGGCGCGGTCGCGCACGACGGCGGGACCTACGTGTGCATGGAAGGCCCGCTGTTCAGCACCCGCGCCGAGTCGCGCCTCTACCGCAACTGGGGCGGCAGCGTGATCGGGATGACCAACCTGCAGGAGGCGAAGCTCGCTCGCGAAGCGGAGATCGCCTACACGACCGTCGCGCTCGTGACGGACTACGACTGCTGGCACGAGACGGAGGCCGACGTCGACGTGAGCGCGGTTCTCGCCGTCCTCCGCCAGAACGGCGATCTCGCGCGCGCGGTCGTGCTCGAGCTCGCGCGTGGCATCGCCGCGTCGCCGCCGATCAGCGCCGCCGGCTGCATGCAGCACGCCGTGATGACGCATCCGAGCGAGATCACCGCCGATGCGCGTCGTCGCCTGCAGCTCCTGATCGGCAAGTACCTCGGCTGAGAGCCTCGGCCGGCGTTCACTTCGGGTCGCGCGACGCCATCAGGCGCCGGTAGTCCTCGAGCGCGGTCGCGAACTCGAGTGTCCCGCCGCACGCGACGGCCTTCTCCTGGATCTCGAACGCGCGGCGATGGTCGCCTCGCCACGACCACGTGCGCGCGAGCGTGTCGAGCATCTGGCCGTCGCGCTCCCTGGTCAGCTCCACCGCGATCGTGGCGGCGCGCAGTGCGAGGTCCAGGTCGCGCTTGCCGACGTTCGCCGTCGGATCGACGACCGGGCGCGCGATGTCGTCGAGGGTCTCCGCGTCCTTCGCCGCGATCGCCGCGTCGACGA
The DNA here is from genome assembly GCA_964538915.1 of uncultured candidatus Brocadiaceae bacterium. Lineage (GTDB taxonomy): Bacteria > Planctomycetota > UBA1135 > UBA1135 > UBA2386 > JAEUHQ01. The sequence goes on from CAZIFB010000096.1 coordinate 8,767, forward strand.
TCTTGTTCCCCAGCTGGTACGCGCGCTCGAACTTGCCCGCGGCGAGCAGTTGCTGGAACTCCATCGTCCGCACCCGCTCCGCGAACTCGGGGAACTCCTTCGTGAACTCGCCCACGCGCGAGCGGCTCGCCTCGGTGTCGAGCTGCAGTTCGCGCGGGATCGCCGCGAGCCGCTGCAGGGCGGTGAGGATGCGCTTCTGGCCCGCGACCGGATCCCAGGTGCCGGCGACGATGCCCGCCACCGGCACGTCGAGCAGCGACGGGTGGCCGACGAAGGCCACTTGGCCCTTGCCGTCCACGACGAATGCGCACGGCAGGCTCGACTGGCCGGCGGCGACGAGGAACGTGTCCTTCGTCTTCGACTGGTCGTCCCAGGCGATGCGGTAGTCGATCGCGGAGCCCATGTCCTCGACGAGTTTCCGCACGCCGTCGAGCGTGTTCTTCGGGTCGACGGTCGTCACGCCGATCACGACGACGTCCTTGTCGCGCCACTTCCGCTGCAGGCGCGACAGGCGCGGGATCGCCGCGAGGCTCGGGCCGCACCAGCTCGCCCAGAACTCGATCACGTGCACGTGCCCGTCGGCCAGCGACTCGACCGCCTCGCCCTTCAGCCATTCGGCGATCTGCAGGGGCGGGCACGCCGAGCCCGGCACGATGCGTTGCGCGCGCGCCGCAGCGACGCAGAGGGACATCGACAGCAGGAGCGCGGTGCCGGCGTTCATCGGTGGGGGATCATCGCCGTTCGTTGTGTGGCCGCAAAGGTGTCAATCGTGGGAGCGACCCTGACCCTTTGCTCGGCACGGTCACCTGACGGGCGCATCCAGCGTCGCGCGGTTGACGCCGGGCGGGACTCGACCGATGGCCGCCTGCAACTTGGAGATCTCATCACCCAACTCGTGGAGCAGGGTCTCTGCGTTCGGCGTACCTCGCAGCGAGAACGAGCGTTCGCGGAGAGGACCGATCGCGTCGCGGGCCTCGTCCGCGGCCCGGAGCAGTTCCTGTCGGACGGCACGGTCTAGAACGTTCCATTGAATTGCGCGCTCGTTCGCCACGAACTGCCTCCGATCGGCCCACTCCCGATCGCGCAATGCCACTTCGGGAAACTCGCGCAGCGGGATGGGTACGTAGACGACCATCGACTGATCATTCACGGGCAATCGGACGTTCCAGTAGTGGAAATCGTTGTCGGAGTGAAGGTCGGCGACGCCTCCAGCAGTAAGAAAGGCACGTCCCTGGGCCAAGAGAATCTCGGCCGCGTCGCAGCAGGCAATGCTTCTCATGCTTCCGGCGATCCGACTTGCCCGCTTTGCCTCGTCGACCTCCGGGCAATTCCAGACCGTGTTACGCGCAGCGGTCCTCAGAGTGTCGAGCATTCGCAGAACGCGTCGAGTCTCGTCTCCGGTTAGGCTGCGCGCCGAGTAGCTTCGCGGGCGTGTGCCGGCCGGCGTCGACGTGGCGAACTCCGGCGCGGGCTCGACACGGACACTGTTTCCCTTCATCAGTGCCTCGCGGAGAGCGGTTCGAAGATCGGCCGCTGACTCCGCAACTAGAACCGCAGGATCATCCGACGCAGGCACAAGTGCGGGTGGACTGGGGTCCTGCGAGTAGCGGAACGCCAATGCGAGCAGCACCAATCCAGTCAGGATTCCGGCGCCGGCCATGTTCCTTCCAGGATGCCTTACCCGCATTGTAGGCACTTCCAGATGTAGCCGAACCGCTGCATCAGGTAGTAATAGGAACCGAGTTCCTGGCACTCGATGTCAAGTCGGAGGACACAGCGGTGATCGTCCTGTTCGCTGCATGGGCACGTGTTGTAAACAATGATGTCATCATCGCTTCCTGAGGTCAGGAACCCGATCACTTGACTGTCTTGGTCCTCGAACCTCAGCACGCCTGACTTGCAGCAGTGGTTGCCGTCGCACGGAGCTTGGCATGGCTCGCTGTACGTGACATGTACGACGTACTGTGCTTCGCAAGGGTCGCCCCCGCAGTCTCCAGGATCTGTCAGCCAGTCCTGATCACTCAGGATCACACAAAGGTCCTCCGGCTCTTGCCAACAACCTGGTTGCGTGGGGTTCTCCGTAAAGCGCTGGCACGGAGCACCCTTTTCGAACTCTCCGAATCCGTCGGTCTGCGGGTCCAGCAACGGTAGGCACTTGGGGACCCAAGCGAATCTCAGGCGGATGACTACGTCGTGCGGCCCCGCGGCAAGGGAGTCGTCGTGCACCCGTTCAATTCTCTCTCTCTCTCTCTCCTCCGAGGGCTACAGATGACCACGCGACACACATGCCTGCGAACAGCAGGCCTCCGAAAGTCTCCATTCTCGACTCCTTCGGCGATCTTTGCGCCAAGCAGAAGGGTAGCAGCGATTCTTGCGCCAGTCAAGGCACGCGGCTAACCGGTATTGGTTCTAGAAGTGGTTTCGTAAATCGTACTTGTACTTTTTCCCGGATCATGGCATCAGCT
>CAZIFB010000097.1:0-11163 GCA_964538915.1 uncultured candidatus Brocadiaceae bacterium
AAGTCGAGCGCCCTGGCGTCGGCGATGAATCGCGCGGGTGGGGTCCGCCGTTCGATTCGAGCGGAGAAAGCGCGTACTTCCTGTGCTGCAACCGGAACAAGCTTGGCCTGGCCGCCGATCTGGCGAACGAGGGTGACATGGCCCTGGTGAAAGATCTGGCGAGCACCGCCGACGTCGTCGTGGACAACTTCATGCCGGGGGCGCTCGCGCGTCGTGGTCTGGACGCCGACGCGATGGTTGCGGCGAATCCGAAGCTGGTCTGGTGCACGATCACGGGTTTCGCCGGGGACAGCACTCGGCCGGGCTACGACTATGTCGTCCAGGCCGAGGCGGGGTGGATGTCGGTCACGGGAGCGGCGGACGGCGAGCCCACGAAGACCGGCGCCGCGCTCGCCGACATCCTCACGGGCAAGGAAGCCGTCGGCGCGATCCTTGCGGCCGTCGTGGGAGCGCGCGCCGGAACCGGCGCCAACCGCCACATCACGGTCGCATTGTTCGAGACCGCGGTTGCCGCGCTGATCAACGTCGCGCAGAACGCGCTGGTGTCGGGGGCCGCACCGCAGCGCTGGGGAAACGCGCATCCGAACCTCGTGCCGTACGAGCTGTTCCACGCCGCGGACCGGCCGCTGGTGATTGCCGTGGGGAACGACGCGCAGTTCGCGGCGCTGGTGCAGGTGCTCGGAGTCGAGGGCCTCGGTGCGTCCGAGTTCGCGACCAACGCCGGCCGCGTGCGCAACCGCGTGGCTGTCGTCGCGATGATCCGCGAACGTGTGGGTCTGCGCGCTGCATCGGGCTGGCTTCGCGAGCTCCGCGCCGCCGGCGTACCCGCGGGCGTGGTGAACACGGTTGACGACGCGCTCGCGCGCGTCGAAGCGTCGGCGCAGTCGGGCGTCGCGCCACAGCCACCAGGCCGGGTGCGCTTTCCGCCGCCCCGGCTCGACGAGCACGGCGCCGCCATTCGCACCCACGGCTGGGACGCATTCGGGCGCGTCGGCGCGTCCGGCGGGTAGAATCCACGGGATGCCAACCACCGGGCCGGACGCGTTGCGCGCAGTGCTTGCGATCGGGGCGTGCCTCGTCGCGGCCTGCGAACCGTCGCGGGTCCACGTCACGGCGCCGCGCGGCGCCGAGGCGTTCGCCCGCTTCGCCGTGATCGGTGGCGCGTTCGCGATGGGTGTGCAGTCGGAGGGGCTGGTCGCGGCGTCGCAATCCCTGTCGTGGCCGGCGCTGATCGCCGCTGACGCACAGGTGGAGTTTCGCCAGCCGATGTTCCGCTCTCCGGGCTGCGCCCCGCCGCTCGCGGCTCCGCTGATGCTCGGGCGCCGGGTGTCCGGGACGTCCACCGATGTTCGCGACAGTTCCTGCGCGGGCACGTCGCCAGCGGCAACGCCGCCCGCCGACAACCTGGCGATCGAGGGTGCGACCGCGTGGGACGCGCTCCACCTGACGCCGAAGATGATTGCCGCGACGCCGACCGCCCACGAGGCGATCAAGCGGCTGCGATATCCGGCGGTGCTCGCCACCACGCAATCGCAGGTCACGGCGATGCTCGTGAAGACGCCGACCTTCGTCGCCGTCGAGCTCGGGCTCGCCGAGGTGATGCGCGCCGCGACGAGCGGACTCGTGATCGCCGCGACCGCGTACGATGCGCCGGCGAACTGGACGCTGGTCCCAGCCCCGGTGTTCACCGCGACGTTCGACGCGATTGCGGACAGCGTCGCGAAGTCGGGCGCGAAGGTCGCCATCATCGGCGTGCCGACCATCACGCAGCTGCCGGCGTTTCGTCAGGGCGCGGCCGTGTGGTCAGCCCGCGCCGAGCTTGCCACGTTCGGCGTCGCCGTACACGCCGGCTGCGCCGCGAGCGCCAACCTGCTGCACGCCGCCGTGATCGTGCCCACGCTTGTACAACGCGCGATCGCCAGTGGCGTTGCACAGACGTTGTCGTGCGCCGACACGCCGGCGGTGGCGGACCACATCCTCACGCCCGGCGACGTGGCGCAGATCAATGCCACGGTCGCGCAGGTCAACGCCCACCTGCGGCAGGTTGCGGTCGCGCGGGGCTGGGCTTTCGCATCAGTCGATGACGCGTTCGTCGTGTTTGCGACCGGCGCCGGCGAGTACCGTGCGGGCGCCCAGCTCACCTGCGCGGTGCCCTACGGCGTGCATTTGTCCCTCGATGGCTTGCATCCGTCCGCGGCCGGACAGCGGCGCATTGCCGATGCGGTTGCCGCCGCGATCAACGCGACCTACGGCACAGCGCTGCCGATTGCCGGCGAGCCTCTTGCGCTCACCGCCGCTCCCTGTCCGTGACCCGGCCGCGGGCGCGCCGTGACGCGCGGCGGCACCCGATCGTCGTTCGTGTGTGCAATCAGGCATTCGCCGACCGGCGGGTCTGTCCACGACGCGTGTGCGTGGTTACACTAGCGTCGTGAAGTCCATACCGCCCTTGCCGCTGGAATCCGAGGCGGACGCGGATCAAGCCATCATTGACCGCGTCCTTGCCGGGGACCGGGACGCCTTCGGCCTCCTGATCACCCGGTACAGCGACCCGCTCTACCGTCACGCCGTCGGCATGACCGGCAGCCCGGACGACGCGGCCGACATCCTGCAAAACTCGTTCATCAAGGCGTTCCACCACCTCGGCGAGGTGCGGGGACGGTTCGACGCGTGGGTGTTCCGGATCGTCGCCAACGGGTGCAAGGACTGGCTCAAGAACATCCGGCGGACCCATCTCAGTTACGAAGAGGACGATCAACCGTCTGGATACGAGACGCCTGACGAAGAGCTGGACCGTGGGGAGCTCCGGGGTGACCTGGACCGCGCCCTCTCGGCCCTTCCGCCGTCCCTGCGTGAGGCGTTCGTGATGAAGCACGTCGAAGGCCGTTCCTACGAGGATATGGCGGAGCTGCTCGAGACGACGGTCGGTGCCCTGAAGATGCGTGTCCACCGCGCCCGCGAGGCGCTGCAAAAGCTGTTGGAGGAACGAGCCGCATGATGCACGACAACCTTGATCCCCACGTTTCCGGTCACATCGAACCTGCTGCGCAGCGCGACGACGAGCAGGTGATGAGCGACCGCGAAGTACCGGTTGCCGGCGCCGCGACGCCCGCGATCATCCACGCGTGGCTCGATGGCGAGCGCGTGGACGAGGCGGCGCTTCAGGCTGCCGGCGGGTACGAGCTCTGGAGCCGCGTGCAGCGCGAAGCCGACCGCCGTCGCCGCATGCAGACGCCGACGCCGGTGTCCGGCGCAATCATGGAGGCGATCCGCAAGGACGCCTGACGCACAGCCGGCCGCGCTCGAGCACGGCGCGCGCGGCGATGGCATCGGGGGGCGACGGGGAATACGATTCCCTCTCGCCCCCCTTCGCTTTCCCCAGGAGCCGTCCATGCTGCAGCGTCCGTCCGCTGACGAACACGTCCCCTATTTCGGCAAGTACATCGCGCTCGTGCCGGATGGCGACCTGCGGGATCACCTGCAGCGGCAGATGCACGAGATGGTCGCAATGCTGGGCGGCGTGCCGGACGACCGTGCGTTGCAGGGGTACGCACCGGGCAAGTGGACGCTGAAGGAGGCGCTCCAGCACGTGATCGACGGTGAGCGCGTCTTCACGTACCGGATGCTGCGCATCGCGAGAGGCGACACCACGCCCCTCCCCGGCTTCGAGCAGGACGACTGGGTGCCGCAATCCGGCGCGAACGCGCGCTCAATGCAGAGCCTGCTGCTCGAGTACTGCGCGGTGCGCGCCTCGACGATCCTGTTGGTCGAGTCCGTCGAGCCGGGGGCGTGGGTGCGACGCGGCACGGCGAGCGGCCACCCGGTGTCGGCGCGTGCCTTGGCGTACGTCTGCGCCGGTCACGACCGGCATCACCAGCAGGTGCTGCGCGAGCGCTACCTGGTCTGATTCCCGATGTCTGCCGCTCGCGCCGGGTTTCCGACGCGCGGTGACAGGAGCATCCAGCGACCCCCGATCTCGCGGTCGTGAAAGGTGCGGCGTTCCTCAACGAGGATCCGGGCCTCGGCCACGCTCACCGTGGCGCGGGCCGCCCAAGTGACGGCGTCGCGTGGACCCTGCTCCACGACCCGGACTTCGTGACTTGGCTCGAACCGGGCTCGTATCGCGTCGGTGGCCCCGGGGGCCGCGAAGTCGTGCAACTCGACAAGAACGGCGGAGCGCGACAGCCACGGGATGATCTCCGGATTGATCAACTCGCGCTCGCAACCTTCGCAGTCGCAGATGACCAGCGCCGAGTCAATCCCGAGTCCGGACAGCGAGGTGCGGTCGGCACCTCCGTGGATCCGCACCTGGTCGGCGACGCCGTTTCGTTCCGCCGAACGCCGCGTTTCGTGCTGCATCTCGGCTTCGACGTCGAACGCATGCACCGTCGCCCCCGGGAGCCGGAGCGCCAGACCGCTCGAGTAGAACCCCATGTTGCTTCCGACGTTGACCACCACGGGCCATCCGCGCGCGATCTCCGCTTCGAGCCAGTCGTGCGTCTCACACTCGAACGCGCCGATCAGCACGCACCCTTCGCAGTCGTCCGGCGCGGCAGCGTCGAGGAGCAACCCACGGAACGGCCCGGCCGCGACGCGCCCCCCCGTGCGGTTCCAGAGGGCGGCGCGCGCGCGCCTGCTGTCGGTGAACCGCGACACCCGGAGCCGCCGGCGGACGCCGAGCGGCACAAGCGCGTGGTAGAACTTGCGGAGCGTCGCCACCAACGCCCCGCGCGCGCTCATGAGTGGATGACCCGTCCCAGCGCCGCGAGCGCGGCTTCCTTGACCGCCTCGGACAGTGTGGGATGCGCGTGGACCGTTTCGCCGACGTCGTTCGCCGACGCCCGGAACTCCATCGCGATGACGATCGCGGCGATCAGCTCGCTCGCGTTCGGGCCGACGATGTGGCAGCCCAGGATCTCGTTCGTCGCCGCGTCGCAGACGAACTTCACGAACCCCGACGGCTCGCCCATCGTGCGTGCCCGTCCGTTGGCCGAAAACGGGAACTTGCCGGTCTTGTACGCGCGACCCGCGGCCTTCACCTCGTGTTCGGCCAGGCCGCAGGTGGCCACCTCGGGCCACGTGTACACCACCGACGGCATGTTGTGGTGGTGCATCGCGGCCTTGTGACCGGCGATGACCTCCGCGGCCACGACGCCTTCTTCCTCGGCCTTGTGGGCCAGCAGCTTGCCCCCGACGACGTCGCCGATGGCGTACACGTGCGGAACGCTTGTCCGCATCTGCGCGTCCACCAGGATCTCGCCGCGTGAGCCTGTGGCCATGCCGAGCGCGACCGCGTCGATGCCATGCAGCGACGGCTTGCGGCCGATCGACACCAGCACGTAGTCGCCGTCGAGCGTCAGCTTCGACGTGCCCTGCTCGACCGACACGAAGACGCGGTCGCCCTTGCGCTGCCCGCTCACGACCTTCGTTCCCGCGTGGATGGCGAGGCCCTGCTTGCGGAAGACGCGGTCGCACTCCTTGATCACGTCGTCGTCGCAGCCCGGCAGGATGGACGGCATGAACTCCACCACCGTGACCTTTGCGCCGAGCCGGCGCCACACCGATCCGAGCTCGAGCCCGATCACGCCGCCGCCGATCACGATGAGGTGCTTCGGCACCTCGGGGATCGTCAGCGCGCCGACGTTCGACAGCACGCGCTCCTCATCAAACGGGAGGAACGGCAGGGACGACGCCACCGAGCCCGTCGCCACGATGACGTTGCGGGCGGCGTATGCCGACAACGAACCGTCGGCGGCGGTCACCTGCACGATGTTGCCGGCAAGCAGTCGGCCGGTTCCGCGCGCCCAGGTGACCTTGTTCTTCTTGAACAGGAATTCGACGCCCCGGGTGTTCGCCGAGACGACGTCCGTCTTGCGCTGCATGATGCGCGCGAGGTCGAGCTTGACGTCGCCGACGATGATTCCGTGCTCGGCGGCGTGGAGTTTCGTGAACTCGAAATGCTCGGACGACTGGAGGAGCGCCTTGCTCGGGATGCAGCCGACGTTGACGCAGGTGCCGCCGAGGGTGCGGTCCATCTCGACGCACACGGTGGAGAGGCCGAGCTGTGCGGCGCGGATCGCGGCGACGTAGCCGCCGGGCCCGCCGCCGATCACGACGACGTCGGCCGGCTGGGGAGTGGCGGTCACGAGATGAGCATCGACTCCGGGTCTTCCATCAGTTCCTTGATGCGGACCAGGAAGAGCACGGCCTGCTGCCCGTCAATCAGGCGGTGATCGTACGTCAGGGCGGTGTACATCATCGGCCGCACTTCGACCTTGCCGTCGATGGCGACGGGGCGATCCTGGAATTTGTGGAGCCCCAGGATTCCCACCTGCGGATAGTTGATGATCGGCGTGGAAAGCAGCGAGCCGAACACGCCGCCGTTGGTGATCGTGAACGTGCCGCCGGTCAGGTCGTCGATCGTGAGCTTGTTGTCGCGCGCCCGCTCGGCGATGGCGACGATCTCCTTGGCGATCGTCAGCACGCCCATGCGCTGCGCGTCCTTGATGTTCGGCACGACGAGTCCGGCTTCGCTCGCCACCGCAATCCCGAGGTTCACGTAGTTGTGATAGACGATGTGGTCGCCGTCCACCTTGCCGTTCACCGCGCGGAACTGCTCGAGCGCGACCACGGCAGCCTTGGCGAAGAAGGGCATGAAGCTGAGCTTCACCCCGTGCGTCTGCTCAACGCGTTCCTTCATGCGGGCCCGGAGCGCGGACACGGCCGACATGTCGATCTCGTTGAACGTCGTGAGATGCGCGGTGCTGTGCTGTGCCGTCAGCAGGTTGTCGGCGATGCGCTTGCGCCGCGTCGTCATCTTCTCGCGCGTTTCGCGAAGCATCTCGGTCGGTGGCCGATTGAGCGCGAACTGCGTGGGTTGGACCGCCGGCGCGGGAGCCGCCGGGGCGGCGGGTGCCGGGGCAGCGGGTGCCGGGGCAGCCGACGCTGGGGCGGCAGTCTGAGCACCGGCCGCGACGGCGGCCACCACATCCGGTCGGCTCACCACGCCGCCCCGGCCGCTGCCCGCGACCGTTGCCAGATCGATGCCTGATTCATCCGCGAGCCGTCTGGCTGACGGCGCACTGCGAACGTCGGCGCCCGCTGTTGCGGCTGCGGGCGTCGCAGGTACCGCGGCGGGTGCCGACGTCGCGGCTGCGGCCGGTTGCGCGGCTGTTGGTGCGGCTGCGGGCGCGGCGGCTGCCGCTCCCGCGGCGGAATCATCGAGTTCCCCAAGCAAGTCGCTGACCCCGACGACGTCACCCTCGGCGCGCGAACGGCTGGCAAGCACCCCCGCCTTGAGCGCGGGCACTTCGACCGTGATCTTGTCCGTTTCGAGTTCGACGAGCGTTTCGCCGGCGGCGACGGCGTCGCCTTCCCGCTTCAGCCACCGCGATACGGTGGCCTCGGTGATGGACTCGCCGAGCGGGGGAACTTTGATCGAGACCATGCGCAAACATAATAGAGTCGCGTCGCAGCGTTCGTCCACGGAGAGCCGGCGGGGTTCGTGCGCGCCCTGACCATCTCGGCCCACGGCGGCCTGGACCAGCTTGCCGTGCGCGACGACCTCCCCGTGCCTCCGCTCGTGGGAGCGAGCGATGTGCGCGTGCGCGTCCAGTCGGCGTCCCTCAACCACCTCGACCTGTTCGTCGTGGCCGGGCTGCCGGGCGCAACGATCACGCCGCCGTGGGTGCTCGGGTCGGACGCCGTCGGCATCATCGACGCGGTCGCCGCCGGGGTGACGTCGGTCGCGCCGGGCGATCGGGTGGTGGTGAATCCCGGAGTCGGCTGCGGCACGTGCGAATACTGCTCCGACGGCCAGCATCCGCTGTGCATACGGTTCGCGGTGCTTGGCGAGCACCGCCCGGGAACGTTCGCTGACTACGTCGTGGTCCCCGCCACTCACGTGCGTGCGATCCCGCCCGCTGTGCCGGACGACGTGGCGGCCGCATTCCCGCTCGCCTCACTCACGGCGTGGCGGATGGTCGTGACGCGGGCGGCCGTGACGGCCGACGATCTGGTGCTCGTCCAGGGCATCGGGAGCGCCGTCGCGCTCGCCGCCCTGCAGATCGCACGCTCGCGCGGCGCGACCGTGTGGGTCACGTCGTCGAGCGACGAGAAGCTCGAGCGCGCGCGGGCGCTGGGCGCCGCGGACACGATCAACTACCGGACGCACGACGTGGCGCGAGAGGTGCGCGCGCGGACCGGCAAGCGCGGCGTGGACGTGGTGATTGACAGCGCGGGCCGGGAGAGCTGGGGATCGTCCCTTGGTGCGCTCGGCCGGCGGGGCCGGCTCGTCACCTGCGGCGCGACGACCGGACCGATCGTGGAGACGGATCTCCGCCGCATGTTCTGGAACCAGTGGACCTTGATGGGATCGACGATGGGAAGTGAGGCGGAGTTCGACGCCGTGGTCAGCGAGGTGATCGCCGGCCGCCTGACGATGCCGGTGGACTCGGTCCATCCCCTCGAACGCGGCCGGGAGGCGTTCGAGCGGCTGGCCTCGGGGCAGCAGTTCGGGAAGGTGGTCCTGCGGCTGCACGGTGGGACGGACGGTGATGGCTGACGGCAGAAGCGCCGGCGCGCCAGATGGCGGGACGCCACAGTTCACGCCTGAGGAAGAGCGCGCCATCCGCGAGGCGGCGCAGCGCGGTGACGCTCCGCACTGTCCCCGGTGCACCGTCGCGATGACGGCGCGCGATCTTGGCGGCGGGAGCTTCGGACTCGGATACGCGCGACGGCGCCAGTGGCTCATCTGCCCGCAATGCCACCGCAGTGCGCTGTTCGACATTCGTCGGGGAACGCGGAACTAACGGGCGCGTTCGGTCGTCTATAGGAGTGAGCCGCGCGTGTGCGCGAACGCATTCCTCCCAAGGCGAAACCCGTGCCACGATTCCCACGTCCATCCCATCGACTGATCGTCGCGGCCGCTGCCGCGTTGATCGCCGCGCCGCAGGCGTCGCGTGCCCAGGATACCGGCGCGAAGGTCCGGCTCGAGTTGTCCGACAGCGCGCTCGCCAAGGCGCTGTTCGACTCGTCCGCGAAGCGGAGTCAGGCGGCGACACCGACCCGCGCGGGCCAGGCGTCGGCGGATCGCGACCAAGCGGCCGGCGGATTCCGCGGCGATTTCGTGCGCACGCAGGTGCTCCTCGGCGTGGGCATCTACGCGCCGGCGTTTGCCACGACGGTCGCCCGCGACGGCGTCGCGTGGGCGGCGAGCTACATGCTCGTGGCGGGTGGCTCGTTCGTGGCCGCGGCCGAGGTGTCGCGCAATGTCGCGATCACCGATCCGATGCAGTTGCTCGCCACCTGGTCGCCAGTGCAGGGCGCCGTGGCGGGATCGATCCTCGGCGAGATGTTGGACGCCGACTCGAAGGGCAGGGCGGGCGCCATCCTGTTCGGCTCGCTCGGCGGAACGACGATGGCGCTGTGGCGGGGCAAGGGGATGAACGAGGGCGAAGCCGCCGCGACGCTCTTCGGAACGAACACGCTTGGCCTGCTCGCGTTCGGCGGGTCGATGGCGGCGGGCCTCGAGGACGATGTGCAGACGGGCGAAACGAACAAGACGCGGTTGGGGCTGACGCTTGCCGGGATGGTGGCGGGAGCGCCGCTCGGCCATGCGTATGCGGCACTGGCGCCGTACCACGTTTCGCGCGGCGATCTCACGGCGATGACCGCTGCGGCCGGGGTCGGCGTGCTCGCCGGGCTCGCGACGCTGGCGGACGCCGGCAGCCCGTCCGACGCCCAGTACGCGACGGCGGCGACGCTTGGCGGCGTGGCCGGACTCGTGGCAGGTGACCGCTTGCTGGCGAAGCGGTACGATCACACGCCCGCCGAGGGCCGGTTCGTGGTGGCGGGTGGCGTCGCAGGCGCCCTGATGGGCGCCGGTGTCGCCCTGGCCGTGCGGGGCGACGATACGGAGTGGAACACCCTGTCGGCCACGCTCACCGCAGCGGGCGCGGCGGGCGGCATCGCGCTGACCCAGCGTTACGCCAAGCCAAAGGCCGACGGCGGGCTGCTTGGCCGGCTGACGATCCACCCGACCGCGGTGGTGGCCGCCGCGGCCGGCATGCGGGGCACATACACGTTGGGGAGCATCCGCTTCTAGATTCAGGGCACCTCCTGCGAGTGCCCCCTCCCGTGAACTTCACAGACCGGTTGCAGCAGAGCATTTCGCTGCTCTGGGAATTCCTGCCCGCGCTCCTCGGCGCCGGGCTCATCCTGCTTGCCGGCTACGTGCTGGCGAAGCTCGTCCAGCGCGGCGTGGCGCGCGGCCTCCGGCGCCTGCGCCTCAACGAAGGGCTGCGCAAGCTTGGCGTGATGGGCGCGATGGACAGCGCCGCCGCCCACTTCAACCCGTCGCGCATCATCGCGCACCTGGCGTTCTGGGTGGTGATGTTCACGGCGATGCTGATCTCTGCCAACGCGCTCGGCATCGACTCGCTGGGGCCGGTCTTCTCGGAACTCGTCGGCTACGTGCCGAGCGTGATCGCCGCCATCGTGATCGTGATCCTCGGCATCGTCCTCGGCGATTTCGTCGGTGGGCTGATCATGGCGAGCACGCACTCGCTGCACGGCGGCCCGACGCTTGCCCGCGCGGGAAAGGCGGGCGTCGTGCTGCTGGCCGTGTTCATGTCGCTGCAGGAACTCGGCGTGGCGACGAACATCGTGACGACGGCGTTCGCGATCATCTTCGGGGCGGTCGCGCTCGCGGCCGCGCTGTCCTTCGGACTCGGCAACCGTGAGCTCGCGGGCGAAATCACGCGCGACTGGTACAACCGCTTCAAGGCGGAGCGGGACGCGATCGAGCGCGAAGTGGAGACCGAAGAGGCTGCCGACGCACTGGACGAATCGGGATCGCGGTCGCGCGACTAGGGGTTGCGGCGGAGCCCGAAGAACACCGCAGGGCGCGATCCGGAATTGCCGGTTTTCAACACGGTCGCGCGATCCGGGTTACGCCATCCGATAAAACACTGTCCGGCAAGGGTTTAGAACGCGCCCGAGGCGTTGATTTGACGGTGCGTGAACGGTAGATTTCCACGTTCCCGAAAAGCGGCTCGGCACCCCCTCTTTCCGCCCTGGAAATGACCGCTCCAATCAACCGCGAACGCATCCTTCCGCGGCTCATCGACGACGAGATCAGAGAGTCGTTCATCAACTATTCGATGA
>CAZIFB010000098.1:0-11048 GCA_964538915.1 uncultured candidatus Brocadiaceae bacterium
CGCAGGAAGTGCTCGGCCAGTGCCGGGATGTCGCCCGGCCGTTCGCGCAGCGGCGGCATCTCGACCGACACGACGTTGATTCGGTAGTAGAGGTCTTCGCGGAACTCGCCGGCGGCGACGGCGCGCTCGAGATTCTTGTTCGTCGCGAGCACGATGCGCACGTCGACCGGGATGGTCTTCGTGTCGCCGATGCGCTCGACCAGCCGGTCCTGAACGACGCGCAGGAGCTTCACCTGGAAGGCGGGTGAACTCGTGCCGATCTCGTCGAGGAAGATCGTGCCGCCGCTGGCCGCCTCGAACTTGCCGGCCTTGTCGCGCACCGCGCCAGTGAACGAGCCCTTCATGTGACCGAACAGTTCGGACTCGAGCAGGGTTTCGGGCAGGGCGCCGCAGTTGACTTCGACGAACGGGCCGTTGCGGCGGTGGCTCAGCGCGTGCAGGGCTCGCGCGAGGAGCGTCTTGCCGGTGCCGGACTCACCGGTGATCAGCACCGTCGTGCGCGTGTCGGCCACGGCCTTCACGGTCTTGAAGATCGCCTGCATGCGCGGATCGGAGCCGACGACGTTGTCGAGGCGGAGGCGGTCGTCCAGCGCCGCACGCAGGGCGTGGTTCTCCTTCCGCAGCGCCGTCTTCTCGAGCGCGCGTTCGACCGCGACGAGCACCTGGTCCGGCGCGAACGGTTTGCCGAGGAAGTCCGCGGCGCCGTGCTGCATGGCCTGCACCGCGTCCTGGACCGAGCCGAACGCGGAGAGCAGCACGACCGCCGTGTCCGCCTGCAGGTCGCGGATCTGCTGCAGCAGGGCCATGCCGCCGCCGCCGGGCAGCGCGGTGTCGCAGAGCACGAGGTCGACATCGCCTTCCGCGACCGGCGCGATGGCGGTCGGGACGTCGTTCGCGGCGTCGAGTTCGAAGCCGCGGGCGCGCAGCAGCGTCTGCAGGTCGCCGCGCGAACGGGGATCCGGGTCGGCGAGCAGGATCTTGGTCATGGGGCACTCCGTCGTCCGGGCCGGACGGCCGTCGCGGACGGGCGACGGGTCGTCATCGGCAGACGGGGACCGGGGACAGGAGGTTGGTGACCGCTGCGCCGCGGGCGCCGTGCCAGCGGCGGATCAGGGGCGCTGGGCCAGCCCCGCGGCGAGCCCGGAGGCACGAGTCGGCCAGTTGGCGAGGGCTGCCGCCAGCAGCGACGGATCGGCGACGAGCGCCGCGCGGCGGCGCGCGCGGGTGATCGCGGTGTAGACGAGCGGCGCCTGCCACGACGGGCCGGGTCGATCGGGCATCGACACGAGAACCGAGTCGAACTCGCTGCCCTGCGACTTGTGAACGGTCATCGCCCACGCGGTTTCGTGCGGCGGCAGGCGCGCCGGCGCGATCGCGCGCGGGACGCCGTCGGCGCCGGGCAACCAGGCCATCGTGCGCCCGTCGGCGTCGGGATGCAGAACGCCGAGGTCGCCGTTCCACACGTGGTTCTGGTGGTCGTTCGCGAGCACGAGGATCGGCCGGCCGCGGTAGAGCGGGCCTTCGACGCGCAGTCCGCGGTCGCGCAGCATTGCCTCGATCCGTTCGTTCCAGGCCACCGTGCCGAGGGCTCCGTGGCGCGAAGCACACAGCACACGAACGCTCGTGAGCAGGCGCAGTGCCTCGGCAGGGTCGCGCGCGCGGGCCGCGGCGACGAGTTCGTCGGCGATCGTCGCGAGTGCCGCGGCGGGATCGTGCGTCGTCGAGAGGTCCGGGCGTCCGCTGCGAAGTGCCGCGAGCGCGGCGTCGACGCGGCGCGCGGCGAGGGCGGTCGCGAACGCGCCGATGCCGGAGTCGGCGCCGAACCGGTGGTTCTCGACGAGGGCCACGGTCGCGTCGGCGATCGGCGGGGCGTCGTCGGAGGCCGGGAGCTCCATCCCGGTCGTCTCGCGAACGAACGCGGCGAGTCGGGCTCCGACCCGGCCCGGCACCACGTCGCGACACAGTTCGCCGAGGACCTGGCCGGCGGCCACCGCCGCGAGCTGGTCCTTGTCGCCGACGAGCACCAGCCGCGCGTCCGGCCGCATCGCCGCCAGCAGCGCCGCCATCAGAGCCGGATCGACCATCGACACCTCGTCGACCACGACCACGTCGTACGAGAGCGGGCGATCGGGCCCACGGACGAACGAGTCGTCGAGCGGGCGGTAGCCGAGCAGCGAGTGCAGCGTCGTCGGGGCCCGCACGGCGCCGGTCGGGAAGGCGGCGCATTCCGGGTGGGCGCGGAGCGCTTCGCCGAGTCGCGCCGCGGCCTTCCCAGTGGGGGCGGCGAGTGCGATGCGGGTCGTGGAGTCGAGGCGCAGCAGGAGGGCGAGCAGGCGTGCGACGGTCGTCGTCTTGCCGGTGCCCGGACCGCCGCACAGGATCGCGAAGCGGCGTTGGGCGGCGAGCACGAGTGCCGCCAGTTGCCAGTCCGACCCGCTTCGTGCGGGCGGTACGGGCCGGCCGGTCTGCTGCAAGGCGTCGCGGATCGTCGTCGCGGGCATCAGGTCGCCGGCTTCCAGCCGAGTGCGCAGCGCCGTGACCAGCGCGCGCTCGGTGCGCCAGTGGCGCAGGAGATAGAGGCGGCCGTCCGGGCGCAGCACGAGCGGCGTCGATCCGTCGTGTTCGCCGTCGCCGCACAGGCCGGTGGCGGCTAGCCCGTCGCGCCAGGCCCGAACGGCCGGGAACGGCGCGTGTCCGGGCAGCGCGCGCCCGACGTGGTCGGTGAGCTGCACGCAGACGTTGCCGAGGTCGCGTTCTTCGCACAGCAGGGTCACCGTTGCGCGCAGCAGTGCTTCGTCGCCGCCGCGCCGCAGGCGCACGAGGAGTGCGGCGAGCTTGACGGCGATCGGGGGCGGGTCGGTGTGCCCGCCGCGTTCGGGTCGTGCGCTCATCGAGAGCCTCCGTCGCCGGCCCAGCGGTCCATCGCGGCGAGCAGCGCGGGCGGGACCGTGTCGACGAACATGCCGGAGTCGGTGCCGGGCTCCGCGCCGCGCAAGAACACGTAACACGCGCCGCCGAGATGCCGTTCGGGGCGGTAGTCGGGCAGCCGCACGGCGAGGTGCCGATGCAGCGCGAGCACGTAGAGGTGGTACTGCAGCACGTAGTCGTGGTGGTGCATCGCCGCGGTGAGGGCGGCAGGGCCGTAGTCCGCGCGCGTGTTGCCGAGGTGATTCGACTTCCAGTCGAGGACCCAGTACCGATCGTCGTGCCGCACGACGAGGTCGACGAAACCGGTGAGGAATCCGCGCAGGGTGCGTTGCGGCAGCTGTTCGATGCGGTCCGCGTACTCGCGGGCCGGACCGCTGCCGTGGCGGCGCAGCGCGTTCGCGAGGTCGAGTGTCTGGGCGCGCGGCAACGGCAGCGCGAACGGCCACTCGGCGATCCGTTCGCCGCCGCACAGCGCGCCGAGCGAGGGCCCCGCGGTTCCGACTCGCGCGGCGGCGACGGCGCGCAGGTTCGCCAGCACGTCGTCGACGGGGTCGATCGGGCCTTCGTGTGCCGCGGGATCGTCGAGGCCGTACTCCCGCAGGGTCGCCGCGACGAGGTCGCGCGCGGCGCCGCCGTCGAGCGCAGCGAGGTCGACGTGTTCGAGGATCGAGTGCAGGCACTGACCGGCGTGGGCGCCGCGACGGAACGCGAAGATGCCGCTCGGCGGCGCCGGCGTCGGCGATGTCGTGGCCGGGTCCTCGACTTCGGGCGCGGGCTCGGCCGTCGGCGCGCCGGCCACCATCGAGGTGAACGAGTGGAGCGCGAACGCGTACGGCTTGCGAACGGCCGTGCGCGGCGCCCTGGTCGCGGCGACGGGCGGCGGAGTGACGGGGACCGGATCGGGTGCCTCGGGAACGACGTCGATCGACATCGTGCCGTCGCTCCGGGCGACGAGTGCCGCCAGCGTGGTCGCGAAGGCGGGCAGGTCGTCCTTCGTCGCCTTCGCCCACGTGTTGAGCCAGTCGGCGCGGCCGCGCGGCGGCGGGGCGGGATGGAGCAGCCAGGCGAGCGCACTGCGCCAGCTTCCCGCCTGCGGGCTGCCGATCGGACCCCAGTGCACGTAGCAACGGCGTTTGCTGCGGGTGACCGCCACGTAGACGAGCCGCACGTCCTCGGCGAGCCGCTCTTCGTCGCCGAGAGCCGTCGCCGTCGGATGGTCGTCGATGGAGAAGACGATCTCGCGCGTTGCACCGTCCTGCACGAGCAGCGGTGCCCGCGGCTGGCCGCGACCGCCCCACGCGAACGGGCAGAACACGATCTCGTACTGGAGACCCTTGCTGCCGTGCACCGTGAGGATCTGCACCGCGTCGTCGTCGCTCTCGAGGCGAAGTTCGCGCCGCTGGTAGTCGATCTCGTCCTGATGGGTGCGTTCGTGGCGCAGCCACTGCAGGAGCCCCTCGGGCGACAGGTGGTGCTCGTGCTCGGCCTCGTGCAGCATCTCGAAGATCTGCTGGAAGTTCGTGAGTCGTCGCTCGCCGCCGGCGATCGCGAGCAGCCGGGCTTCGGCGCCGAGATCGTCGAGCATCTGCTCCTTCGCGACGACGAACCCGCGGCGCATCCAGGTCTGGCGCCAACGGTCGAGTCGCGCGAGCTCCGTGTCGAACGCGGTGCCGTCCGGGTCCAGCGCCGCGAGCCGCCGGGCGTCGAAGCCCCACAGGCGCGTCGCCATCGCAGAGCGCGCACGCGAGAGATCGACCGGCTGGAGTACTGCGGTGAGGATCCGCTCGACGTCGTCGATCTCGTCGGTCTCGAAGACGTCGCCCGCCTTGCCGATCGCCGCGACGATGCCCGTGTCGCGCAGGGTGTCCTGCACGAGGATCGCCTGGCGGTTCGTGCGGGTCAGCACGGCGATGTCGCGCGGGCGGACCGGGGTGCGATCGATCCTCGCGCCGCAGCGCAGGAGTCGCGAGATCTCGGCCGCGATGTCCTTCGCGATGCGCTCTTCGGCGACGTCCGTGGGAACCAGCGCGGCCTTGCCTGTCGTCGTGGGTGGCAGGAAGCGCCACCGGAACGGTGCCCCCGGGTCGCCGGCGATACCCAGGGCGCCGGGCCGGGCCGCGGCCCGAACCGGAGCGAACAGGAGGCGCTGGTCGACGAAGGCCTCGCTGCGCGCGAACAGCAGGTTCGTCGCATGCACGAGTTCGTGCGAGCTGCGGTGGTTGTCATCGAGGGTCGCGCGCGCGACGGCGTCCTTCTGCGCGGCGAAGTACGTCTCGAGGTCGGCGCCGCGGAAGCCGTAGATCGACTGTTTCGGGTCGCCGACGAGGAAGAGAGGGCGGTTCGCGAAGCAGGTCGAGAAGATCTCGTACTGCACCGAGTCGGTGTCCTGGAACTCGTCGATCAGCGCCGCGGTGTAGCGGGAACCGAGAGCCTCGAGGACGATCTTCGCGCGGGAGGGGTCGCGCAGCGCAGCGAGGGTGCGCTGCAGGAGATCCGAGAACGACAGCACGCGTTGCTCGCGTTTGTGCGCATCGATGCGTTCGTGCATCGACCGCAGCAGGAGGCTGCGAACGTGCGCGAACGCCGTGTCGAACGCGGCGGCGACCGCGGTGCACGCGTCGAGGAACGGATGCGACAGCGGCTGCGGCGGCTTCTTCCTCTTGGTGGCTTCGAGGCGCTCGGCCGAGAAGTCGAGCAGCATCGGGATCGCGAGTTCGGGTTCGGAGGCGAGCCTCGTGCGGAGCCGGGCCAGGGCGCCCTCCGGGTCGGGAGCGAGCGGGCTGTCGCCCTTGGTCCACGAGACGTCGGCGAGGCGCTGCGCGATCGTGTCGTCGAACGTCGCGGCCGCGGGAACCACGGACTCCTGCAGCGCTCGCAGGCAGGTTTCCGGATCGGGCGCCTCGGGGCGCAGCACGACGTCCGGGTGGCGTTGCCACAGGCGGTACTGTGCGACGAGCTTCGCCGGCGCGAGGTCGCGGTGGTCGAGCACCGCACCGAGGGTCGCATACGGCAGCGCACGGACGCGGCGCAGCGCGTCCTCGGCCGCGAGCTCCCACAGCGGCACCTCGTCGAGCGCGAAGTCGAGATCGAACGGCTCGCGGCTCTCGAACGCCGTCTCGTCGAGAACGCGTTTGCAGAAGCCGTGGATCGTCGCGATGGACACCCGGTCGAACTGCGCGAGGGCTGCGCGGAGGATGCCGGCGCCCTTGTCGCCGTGTCGGGCGAGCCCCTGGAAGAACTCGCCCGTGACCGGCCGGCCTTCGCACGCCGCGAGTGCCGTGACGAGGCCTTTGCGGAGCCGGTTCTTCAGCTCGTCGGTCGCGGCGATCGTGAACGTCACGACGAGAGCCTGGTCGATGGTCGCGATCTCCTCTTCGAGCAGGAGACGGAGCAGGATGCCGACGAGCGCGTACGTCTTGCCCGTGCCGGCACTCGCTTCGAGCAGCACGGTGCCCTTGTCGAGCGGATCCGAGGCGAGCACGAACGGCCGGTACCCGGTCATTCGCCCACCTCGACGTCGTGCAGGTAGCTGACCGCCGGGCGCCAGATGTCGCTTGCCCACGTGCGGAACGCCGGGTCGTCGAACGGATCGCGCCCGCGCATGCACTGCGCGACGTTCACGTCGTTCTCGTCGTAGGCGAACGCGAACTCGCTGCCGTCCGGCTCGCGCCACTTCGCCCGCGCCTTGCGCATCGCTGCACTCTCGTCGTCACCCTTGTGCAGGGCCTTGCCGTACTCGAACGAGCCTCCTTCGAAGAACGGCAGCGGCGCCGTGCGGCCGGCGCGCAGGCCGCGCACGAACAGCTCGAGGTGTTCGTCGGCCGTTTCCCGGTCGAGTGCGGACGCGAGCGCCGCGACGTCGCGCGCGATGACGCGCGTCGCCCCGGGCAGGTCCGCCGCGCCCTGGTGGCGCGCCGCGGCGAGCACCACGTGCAGGATCCAGGCCTTCAGCCGGTCCTTCGCCTTCATCTTCGCCGCGCGCATCAGCACGAGTTCGTCCGGCCCGAGACCCTCGACGTCGCCGGTGATCACGAAGTCGGTGCCGTGCGCGGTCACGGTGGCGCGGCCCGTCGCGCGATGGCGCATCGCTGCGCGGAGGAAGCGCTGCGTCTCTTCGTCGGCGTTCGCGAACGCGACCCGGCCGTGTTCGCCGACCGGCAGGATCCCGCGCGCGCGGGCGTCGGCGAACGGATTTGCCGGCGGTGGCTCCCCGCGGCAGGCACGGCGCAGTGCCGTCTCCTGCAGGTTGTAGAGGTCGAGGTTGTGCAGCGAGAACGGTTCGCTGTCGTCGTCCCGGTCGTCGTCGCGCGGCAGCGACAGGTGGACGACGTTGCGCAGATACCACCGGCACGGATGCCTCCAGAACTCGAGCAGCTCGTCGAGGCGGATCGTCTCCCTGCCGTCGACGACCGCCGGCGCCGTGGTTCCGTCGTGCCACGGAGGCTCCTTCTCGAGCGGACCGATCCCGGCGCCGTGTCCGCGGGCGAAGGTGACGAGGCGCGGGTCGCGGTCGTCGCGGTAGCCGCGGCCCCACGGTTGGAGCGGGTGCTGCACGACGATGGCGTCGCGCACGGTGGTGCCGCCGGGCGGCGGCGCACACGTGCGCTCGAGGTGCTCCATCAGTTCGGCCAGCACGACCGACGGTGCGCACGGGGCATCGTCCTTCGCGGAGCGGCCGACGAACGTGAGGTGCAGGCGGTCGCGCGCGGCGAGCAGCACGTCGAGGAACATCTGGCGATCGTCGAGGCGTCGGGTGCGGTCGCCGCGGCGGTGTTCGTGCGCGAGAAGGTCGAACGGCACGACGACGTCGCGCCGCGGGAAGGACGCGTCGTCGAGACCGCAGACGAAGAGCCAGCGCGCCGGCACCGTGCGCATCGGCAGCATCGCGGCGACGGTCACCGCCCCCGCGAGGAAGCCGCGAGCGCCCGTGCGCTGCGCCAGGGCCGACAGCAGCCAGTCGCGCAGCACGGTGAGCGACACCGTTTCGTCGTGCCGGGCCGCGGCGGCGGTCGTGCGCAGCTGTGCGGTGGCGGCGTGCACGTGCGAGACGGCGAGTTCCTCGTCGGCTCCGTCCGGCGCGAACATGGTCGCGACGAGGTCGTCGATCCGCTGCGCGTGGTCGGCGAGCGACCGCGGCTCGCGCAGCGACGCCAGTTCGTCGAACAGCGTGTCGGCGAAGTGCAGGAAGCGCGTGAGCAGGGGCAGGCGCCCCTCGGTCGTGTCCGCCGCCGGCAGCAGATCGCCGAAGAGCTCGTCGGTCGGACCGGTCGCGGCGCCCAGCAGGAGGCGGTCGAGACCCTGGCGCCAGGAGTTGGCCTCGAACGCAGGCACGCCGTGCCACGCCTCCCGGGATGCGCCGTCCCGTCCCCAGCGGATCCCGGCGTTGCGACACAGGTGGCGCAGCGGGGGCAGGTCCGTGGCGAACAGGCCGAAGCGGCGCCGCAGCGACGGCTCCTCGAGGAGGTGCAGCACGTCGAACGCCACGAGTCGGCTCGTCGCCAGATCGAGCACTTCGAGGAGGGCCTTGCAGAGCGGGAGGTCGCGCGCCGGGCTGCGGTCGGCGACGTGGAACGGCAAGTGGTCCGCGACGGGCCCGAACACTGCGTGTGCGTACGGCGCGTAGCGATCGACGTCCGGCACCAGCACGAGCACCTCGTGGGGCTGGAGCGACGGGTCGTCGGCGAACGCACCGAGGATCTGGTCGCGCACGACCTCGAGTTCCCGCTGTGGCGAGTGGCAGTCGTGCACGCGCAGCGACGCGTCGTCGGCGCGGAGCGGAAAACGATCGCCGTCACCGCGGTCCAGGACCTGCACGATGTCGTGCTGCAGGCACGAGAGCAGAGTCGTCGGCGGCGCCACTTCCGGCACGTCGGCGTCGATCCGCGTGAGCGGCGGAGACCCTTCTTCCAGGTCGATCAGGATCTCGGCGAACTCGCGCGACTCGGCGCCCAGGCTGCCGAGCAGCGACGTTGCGTCCGCGCGCCGGATGTCGCCGAAGTAGTGCGCCGTCGGTTGCGGCACGTACATCGTCACCGGGACGTGTTCGGCGATGCGCTGCAGCAGCCGGACGAACGCCGGCGGCAGCGTGCCGGCGCCGAACACCGACAGGCGCGGCGGGAGCGCGGCGCGGGCCCGGTCCGGATCGGCGAGCAGGGCGCGCAGCCGTTCGAGCCGGTGGGCGCTGGTTGCGACCGGTGCGCGCTGCGGTCCGGATGCCAGTTCGGGGAACAACCACGGCCCGGCTCCCTTGCCCGTCTTGCCGCGGCCGCGCTTCTTCGGGTCGCCGTTCGTCGTCTGCACGCCGGCGTCGGCGAGCAGTGCGCGCCACAGGTTCGCCTGCCACGCACCGTGCGGGCCGTGGTCCTTGCCCGAGTCACCCTGCGCGAACGCGAGCAGCACGTCGTCGCGGTAGAGCTGGTAGTCGTCGAAGCACCCGGCGAGCCGCTGGCAGAGCTGGAGGCGCTTCGTGCCGGTCGGGTCGTCCGCGAAGTAGCGGGCCGCGGCGCCGAGTTCGCTGCGGTGCACCGCGGAGCCGAGCACGCGCCACAGCCGCCACAGCATCACGTCGCGGGCGAAGAGGTCGTTCGAACCGGGCTCCGCGCGGCGGCAGAGGTCCTGCAGGAACGCGCCGGGGAACGGCAGGCGCAGCCCGGCGACGATGCCGAAGCGCTCTGCGAGCCGCAGCTGCACCCAGCGCGCGAGCCCCTGGGCCGGCACCAGCACCGTCTCCCACTCGAGCGGCGGCAGCGGTTCGTGCTGCAGTCGGTGCGCGAGGATCTCGAGCAGGTCTTCGAGCCGGTGACTCTGGTGGACTTCGAAGCGCACGCGGGCGCCGACGCTAGCGCCGGCTCCGGGGCGACGCTAGCCGTGGCCGCAGCAGTCGTGACCACCGCCGACGGGACGCGGCGGCGGGCGCAGCGGGTCGTCGGAGCGCGGTGCGAACAGGGCGGGTGCGGTCCCTTGCGGGGCGTGCGAATGCCCGTGGTGCGAATGGCCGTGAAGGGAGTGGTCGTGGTCTTCGTCGCCGCAGCACCCTGGGGATTCGCCGTGGCCGAGGTTCGCCGGCGACTCGAAGAGCCGTTCGAGGAACGGGCGCACGCCCTGCCGCAGGAGCGACACGAAGAACACCGCGCCGAGCAGCCCGAGGAAGACCCAGTCGGTGCCGGAATGTGCGTGCCCCTCCGCCGCCGCGGCGACCGGTGCTGCGGGCACGATCCCGTTCACGAGCCAGCCCAGGAGGGTCGCGCCGACGCCCATCGACACGGCGAACACGACCGCGACGCGCGCGCCGTGCAGCTTCGCGAGCACGCCGAAGGTCGTCACGTTCGTCGCGGGGCCGGTGAGCAGCAGGGCGAGCACCGCACCCGGCGACACGCCGACCGCGAGCAGGGTGGCGGCGACGGGGGTGCTGCCGGTCGCGCAGACGTACAAGGGCAGGCCGAGCAGTGCGGCGATCGGCACGTCGAGGCCGGGGTACTTCGTCGTCCACTCGCGGATCGAGTCGGCGTCGAGGTACGGCATCAGCAACGCGGACATGAGCAGCCCGGTCAGGATCCACGTCGCGGTGTTGTCGACCGCAGGGCCGAAGCCGAACCGCAGCGCGGTGCGCAGCCGTTCGCCGAGCGCGCCGGTCTGCGCCTCCGGCATCGACCCAGCGGGGGAGTCGTCGTGGTTCCGGCGCGCACCGGAGAGTTTCGCGACGATCACACCGACCCCGAGGGCCAGCACCGCCGCCATGCCGACGCGCACGAGCGCCATCTCACCGCCCATGAGACGCCACGTCAGCATCACCGCGGCCACTTCGAGTTCGGGCGTCGCGACGAGGAACGCGATTGCGGCAGCGAGCGTGGCGCCCTGTCGCACGAGCTCGCGGTAGATCGGCACGACGCCGCACGAGCACACCGGGAGGGGCAGTCCGACCGCGACGCCGCGCAGGGCCTGCAGGATCGCCGGGCCCTGCGTCATGCGGCGGAGCCAGTTCGCGGGCAGGAACGCGTGGCAGAGGCCGACGAGCGCGTAGGCGAAGAGCAGCGCCGGGGCGGAGTCCATCGCGAGCCGCAGGAAGACGGCGGCGGGGCCGCCGTGCGCCTGTGCGGGGAAGTGGTCGCGGATCGCGAGCC
>CAZIFB010000099.1:0-10805 GCA_964538915.1 uncultured candidatus Brocadiaceae bacterium
AACTCGGCTTCAAGCTCGTCCCGGCAACCGCGTGATCGGGGCTGTTCTTTGGAAGCGGGCCACTCGCTCCGCCCACGCGGGGCGCCGCGTAGACCTCGCGGTGCCGCGCCGCGCAGGGCGTTCTCGGGTGCGAGGCGGCGCAGCCAGCCCTTGCAGGCGGCGCGTCGCACTGCCCGGTCGGCGGACCCCAATCCGTCCTTGACCGAGGTGGAGGGGGTCTCCACAATCCTCGCCCCCTTTCCCTCCCCGAACTCCCTTCTCCATGTCGCGACCGTTGGCAGTGATCTGCCTGGCCGCTGGCCTCGGCAAGCGCACGAAGGTCAGTGTGCCCAAGGTGTTGCTGCCCCTGTGCGGCCGCGGGCTCGCGGCGTGGGCACTGGCTGCGGTCGCGCCGCTGAAGCCGGCTCGCACGGTGGTCGTGCTGCACCACCAGAAGGAACAAGTGCAGAAGGAACTGCAGGCTGCGATGACGGCCGAGTTCTCGCACCTGCAGTTCGTCGACCAGGGCGCGCCGAAGGGAACGGGGCATGCCGTGCAGGTCGCGATGCAGCAACTCGAGGACTTCGTCGGCGACGTTCTCGTGATCTACGGCGACTGTCCGCTCGTCACGACGGAGACGCTGCGCGAACTGCGCGAACTGCGAAGCGGCGCCGCCGGCAATCCGCCGTGCTCGCTGCTCACCGCGTATCCCGAGGAGACGAAGGGACTCGGCCGCATCCTGCGCGACGACGACGGGCGTTTCGTCGGCATCCGCGAGGAGCGCGATTGTTCGGCGGAGGAGCGCGCGATCGACGAGATCAACGCCGGCTTCTACTGCTTCGACAGCCAGGCGCTGCGGCCGGCTCTCGCGGGACTGCGCGCGGACAACGCGCAGGGTGAGTACTACCTGACGGATGCGGTCGCGAGCTTCGCACAGCGCGGCCTCGAAGTGCCGACCCTCGAGGCCGAGGACGCCGCGGAGATCCTCGGCGTCAACTCGCTCGCGGACCTCGCGGTCGCACGCATGGTGATGCAGGAACGCATCCTCACCGAGCATCTCGCGAACGGCGTGATGGTCGTCGACCCGGGCACGACGTGGATCGATCACGGTGTACGGATCGGAGCCGACACGAAGGTTCTCCCCTGCACGGTGATCGGCACGGGCTGCGTCATCGGCAGCCGCTGCGAGGTGGGGCCGTTCGCGCACCTGCGCGCGGGCACGGTGCTCGAGGACGGCGCCGAGATCGGCAACTTCGTCGAAGCGAAGAAGACGCACATGGGTGCCGGGGCAAAGGCCAAGCACCTGACCTACCTCGGTGACGCCACGATCGGGGCGAAGGCGAACATCGGTGCAGGCACGATCACCGCGAACTACGACGGTGTGCACAAGCACGAGACGAAGGTCGGTGCGGGTGCGTTCGTCGGAAGCGGCAGCGTGATCGTCGCGCCGAGCGAGATCGGGGATCACGCGATGACCGGCGCCGGCGCGATCGTGAAGCGTGGCAGCGTGGTGGGCGCCAACGAGGTGTGGGTCGGTGTCCCGGCGAAGAAGCTGAAGATGCGGGACGCGACGACACAGCGCTCCGACAAGGGCGGGGGCAAGGCATGAGCATTCGGGGTGAACGGCTGCGGGTCTTCACGGGTACTGCGCATCCGCGCCTCGCCCAGGACATCTGCTCGTACATGGGTGTGCCGCTCGGTGCGGCGTCGCTCGCGCGCTTCCCCGACGGTGAGATCAACCTCAAGATCGAAGTCGACGTGCGCGGAGCGGACGTCTTCGTCGTGCAGCCCACGTGCCCGAACGTGCACGAGAACCTGTTCGAGCTGCTCTCGTTCGCCGACTGCCTGCGGCGCGCGTCGGCGGACCGGATCACCGCAGTGATCCCGTATTTCGGGTACGCCAGGAAGGACCGGAAGGACGAGGGGCGCGTGCCGATCAACGCGAAGCTCGTCGCCAACCTGCTCGTGACCGCTGGCTACAACCGCGTCGTCGCGGTCGACCTGCACGCCGCGCAGATCCAGGGTTTCTTCGACATCCCGGTCGACCACCTCTACGCGCGTCCGGTGATGATCGACCGCGTTCGCCAGCTCGACACGCGGGACGTGATGATCGTGTCGCCGGACATCGGCGGCACGAAGCTCGCGCGCGCCTACGCGAAGGATCTCGGCTGCGACCTCGCCATCATCGACAAGCGCCGCATCAGCGGTGAGCAGACGGTGATCGAGCACGTGATCGGCGAGGTGAAGAACCGCGACGTCGTGCTCGTGGACGACATGGTCTCCACCGGTGGTTCGATCGTGGACGCAGCGCGCATCGTCAAGGAGAAGGGCGCGCGCAAGGTGTTCATCGTCGCGACGCACGCCGTGCTCTGCGGCAACGCCGTCGAGCGCCTCAACAGCGCGGACGTCGAGAAGATCCTGTTCGCCGACACCGTGCCCGTGCACGACAAGAAGATCCAGCGCCTCGAGATCTGCTCGATGGCGCAACTGCTCGCGCGTGCGATCGATCGCATCCATCGCAGCGAGAGCGTCAGCAAGCTGTTCGAGAGCGACCGCTGACGTCGCACCGTCCACACCACCCCGCATTCCTTCGAGAGAGGTAGTCCAATGCAAGTCGTCCGCATGAAGGCCGAGCGCCGCACCGCCCTCGGTCGCAATCAAGTTGCGCAGTTGCGCGCCCAAGGCTGGTTGCCCGCCGTCGTCTACGGCGACGGCAAGGAAGCCGTGTCCATCGCCGTCTCCGAGTGGGAGATGGAGCAGCACCTGAAGGCGCACCACAAGGTCTTCCAGCTCGACATCGCCGGCCAGTCCCAGGCGGCGATCCTGCTGGACGTCTCCTGGTTCGCCACGCAGGACCGCCCGCAGCACGCCGACTTCAAGCGCATCGACCTCACGAAGCCGATCGAGACCGAGGTCGAGGTCGCGCTCGTCGGGCACCCGGCCGGCCTTGCGAAGGGCGGCACGCTGATGAAGGACCACCTCGTGATCAAGGTCCGCTGCCTGCCGACCGAGATCCCGGACCACATCGAACACGACGTCAGCAAGGTCGAACTCGACGAGGTCGTCACCGCGAGTCAGCTCACGATGCCGAAGGGCATCGAGCTGCTCACGCCGGGCACGACGTCGATCTGCCACGTCGCGAAGCTGGTGGTGCAGGCGCTGCCCGAAGCAGCTCCCGCGGCACCCGCCGATGGGGCAGCGGCGCCCGCGGCGGGCGCTGCCGCCGCTGCTCCGGCGGCTCCGGCCAAGGACCAGAAGCCGGCGAAGGGCTGATCGGCGGCCGCTCCGGGCTTGTCCCGGCGCACGTCGCTGCGTAGCCTTCTCGCCCCCTGGACGCAGCCATGGGCTGGCATCGGATCGTCCTCGGGATCGGCAACCCCGGTCCCGAATACGAACAGACCCGACACAACGTCGGGTTCATGGTGCTGGATCTCCTGGCCAAGCGACTGGGACTCGCGTTCGAACGGCTCGAACGGTTCGCGGACGATGGTGCGCGAACCTTCTCGGGCAAGGTGAAGGCGAGGTTCTGCGAGGGTCGCCGGAAGGGACGTTCGTTCCTCCTGGTGAAGCCGCAGTCCTATGTGAATCTGTCCGGCGAAGTCGCTGCTCCGCTGCTCCGGCACGCGGGGCGTTCGCCGGATTCGCTCTTTGTGATCGTCGATGACCTGAACCTACCGCTGGGCCGGATGCGTATCCGGCCGTCGGGGAGCGCAGGGGGCCACAACGGCCTCAAGTCCATCCAGCAGTCGCTGGGCACGGACGCGTTTCCCCGTCTCCGTCTCGGTATCGGGCAGTTGCCGTCGGACTCGCGTCCCGACTCGACCTCGTCGAGCGGTCGCGACAAGCCGCGCGGTGGCTCCGAAGGGCTGCGTTCGGCCGATTGGCCCGACTTCGTCCTGGCTCCATTCCTCCCGGAGGAACGTGAGGTTCTCGGTCGTGTCCTCGGACGTGCTGCCGACTGCGCCGAAGCGTGGCTCGACGGCCGGGACATGCAATCCCTGATGGGAACCTGGAACGGCTCCGATCCGACGGAGCCATGAATCTCTGCTGAACCTCCGATTCTGCGGGCGCGCGCCCGGGAGAATGAAGTCTTGCAACGCAAACGAACCTACGAGTGCATGTGCCTCCTCGACAACCGCGAGGTGCGCAAGGGCTGGCAGCCGCTGAAGGACGCGGTCACCGCCCAGTTCACGAAGCACGGTGCTTCGATCCTGAGCAGCCGTCGATGGGACGAGCGCCGTCTCGCCTACCCGATCCGGGCCCAGCATCGCGGCACGTACCTCCTCGTCTACTTCTCCGCCGACACGCAGGCAGTCACCGGCATCCGCCGCGACCTCCAGTTCAACGAGGCGCTGCTGCGCTACCTGCTGCTCGATTGCCCGGAAGTGCCGCAGACGGCCTACGAGCCGGAAGCCGACTTCGACGTGAACGCGATCCCGGCGGACGACGCACCGCCGCCGCCTCCGCCGCCCGCACCGGCACCGGAAGCCGAAGCCCCCGCTGAACCCGTGACGGAGAGCTGATCCCATGAGCACCATGAACAGTGGAATGAGCGGTGGCATGAGCGGCTCCCGCGATTCGGCCCCGCGCGACGGCGCTCGGCGCAGCAAGTTCGGCCGCTTCGGCGCCCGTCGGCGGGAAGCGATCCCCGAAGAACCGCTCGACTACAAGAACGTCGCCTACCTCGCGAAGTTCGTGTCGGCGAACGGCCGCATCCAGTCGCGCAAGCGCACCGGATTCAGCGGTCAGAACCAGCGCGCTCTCGCATCGGCGATCAAGCACGCGCGCCTCATCGGCCTCATGCCGTTCGTCGGGAGGATCTGACCCATGGAACTCCTGTTGAAGCAGAGCGTGGAGTACCTCGGCCGCATCGGCGACGTGGTGAAGGTGAAGCCGGGCTACGCCCGCAACTACCTTCTGCCGCGCGGTCTCGCCGTGATGGTCACGAAGACCAACGTGGCGGAGATCGAGCGCGCTCGCGCCGCCGCACTCGCCGAGGAGCAGGCTCGCGTCGCCAGCCTGAAGGACCTCGCCAGCAAGCTCGCCGAAGCCTCGGTCACGATCGAGGGACGCGCGAACGCGGAGGGCCACCTGTTCGGCTCCGTCGGTCCGGCGCAGGTCGCGGCCGCGCTGCGCGAGAAGGGCATCCCGGTGGACGACAAGCAGATCCGCCTCGAGCAGCCGCTCAAGGAGATCGGTGTGTTCGACGTCCCGGTGCACCTGCACGCGACCGTCGACACCACGGTGAAGGTCTGGGTCGTCCAGCAGAAGCCGCAGTGAGTCCGTTCGCCGCGAGCCCAGCGCTCGCGGCGGCGACGGCCAGCCGAGACGCAAGGTGAACGAAGCAATCCGTGTCTCCCTGATCAGCCTCGGCTGCGCCCGCAACCTCGTCGACTCCGAGGTCCTGCTCGGCCACGTCGTCGAAGAAGGGCTGCAGGTCGTGAAGGAAGCCGAGGACGCCGACGTCGTCGTCGTCAACACGTGCGGCTTCATCGACACCGCGAAGCAGGAGTCGATCGACACGATCCTCTCCGTCGCGCGCCTCAAGGACGACGGCAACCTGAAGGGCGTGATCGCCGTCGGCTGCCTCGCCCAGCGTTACGGCGACGAGCTGAAGAAGCAGATTCCGGAGCTCGACGCGGTGTTCGGCCTGTCCGACTACTCGGGTGTGCCGTCCGTCGTGCGCAAGATCGTGAACGGCAGCACGCGACGCTGGACCGCGACGGTCGACGGGGGCAAGCCCAAGGGCCCGCGCAGCGACACCAAGCGCTTCCTGCTGACCCCGAAGAGCTTCGCGTACTTGCGAATCAGCGAGGGCTGCGACCACACCTGCACCTTCTGCGCGATCCCGAAGATGCGCGGCAAGAACCGCAGCAAGCCGATCGACGTGCTCGTCGAAGAGGCGCAGAACCTCGCCGCGGCCGGTGTGAAGGAGCTGGTCGTCGTCGCCGAGGACAGCACTGCGTACGGCCTCGACACGACGCGCAAGCGCCAGATCCACACGCTCCTCGAGAAGCTCGGTGACGTGCAGGGCATCGAGTGGATCCGGCTGATGTACGCGTACCCTCACACCGTGCTTCCGGAGCTGACCACGTTCCTCCGCGAGCACGACAAGGCGGTGAAGTACCTCGACATCCCGATCCAGCACATCAGCGGATCGATGCTCAAGGCGATGAAGCGCGGCGTCTCGGGCGAGCAAGTGCGTTCGATCCTCGACCGCCTCCGCAGCGAAGTGCCTGGCATCGCGGTGCGCAGTACGCTGATCGCCGGATTCCCCGGCGAGACGGAGGCCGACTTCCAGGCCGCGAAGGAACTCGTCACGAGCTACCGCTTCGAGCGCCTCGGCGTGTTCCCCTACTCGCAGGAAGAGGGCACGCCTGCGTTCGACATGGCGGACCAGGTTCCAGCGAAGGTCACGGAAGCGCGCGTCGCCGAGTTGATGGAGCTGCAGCGCGGCGTCATGCGCTCGTTCCACCAGTCGCTGGTGGGGAAGACGCTGCCGGTCCTGGTCGACGGATACGACGCCGAGGCGAAGCGGCTCGTCGGCCGCTCGTTCGCCGATGCGCCCGAAGTGGACGGCCGCGTGCTCCTGCCGAAGGGCGCCGGCGAGCCGGGGACGATCGTCGGCGTTGCGATCAGCAAAGCGCACGACTACGAGGTCGAGGGCGCGTCGGCCGACAAGATGGCCACGGGGAAGGGTCGGCGTGCATGAACCTGCCGAACCTCATCACGCTGGCTCGACTCGTGCTGACGGCGGCGGTGTTCGTGTGCCTCGAATTCGCGGGTGACGTCGGTCGCCCCGAGTCGGCCATGGTCTGGGCCGCGTTCGTGCTGTTCCTGATCGCGGCGTTCACCGATTTCCTCGACGGATACCTCGCCCGGAAGTGGGGCATGGTCACGGCGTTCGGTCGTGTCGCCGACCCGTTCGCCGACAAGGTGCTGATCGCGGGCTCGCTCATCACACTGCTCAAGTTCCCGGCCGCGATGGCGTGCCTCACGACGTGGTACGTCGTGATCGTCGTGGCGCGCGAGTTCCTCGTCACGGCCATCCGCGGCGTCGTCGAGGCCTCCGGCCGGCCGTTCCCCGCCGATCGACTCGGCAAGTGGAAGATGGTCGCGCAGTGCTGGACCGTGGGCGCGCTGATGACGATGGTGGCCGGAACGGACATCTGGGTGTGGGCCGCGCAGT
Organism: uncultured candidatus Brocadiaceae bacterium; assembly: GCA_964538915.1. GTDB lineage: Bacteria > Planctomycetota > UBA1135 > UBA1135 > UBA2386 > JAEUHQ01. The sequence continues at coordinate 7,169 of CAZIFB010000099.1, forward strand.
GGGGCTTCTGGGTGTCGCTCGCGCTGACCGTGGTGTCCGGTCTCAACTACGTCGTGAAAGCGCGCGACGTGCTGTTCGGAGGCGCTCACTGATGTCGATCGCGGATCGCATTCGCTGGCTCTTGATCACGAGCGGCGGCCTCGGCTGTTCCCCCTTCGCTCCAGGCACCGTCGGCACGCTGGGCGGCGTGCTCGTCGCCGTGCTGCTGCAGGTGGCACTGCCGGAACGCACCGTGCTGGCGTGGGGCATCGCTGCGGCGGTGCTCTTCGCGTTCGGGTGCATGCAGTCCGATTTCGTGAAGCGCACCTGGCCGAAGGAGGACCCGGGCCACTTCGTCCTTGACGAGGTCGTCGGCTACCTGGTCACCGTGATCGTCTACGCGCTCCTCGCACAGAAGGCGGTGTCGCCGATGGCGCACACGGGGGCCTTCTTCGCGTTCCGCGCGTTCGACGTGCTGAAGATCCAGCCCGCGAGGAAGCTCGAAGACCTGCCCGGCGCGCTCGGGATCATGGCCGACGACCAGATGGCGGGCGTCTACGCCGGCCTGGCGCTCTACTTCGCGCTGCCGCTGATCGGAGTCTGACCGGACGCACGATGTCGCGGCGATGACGTGACGGCAGCCGTCGCGCGCCGCATGATGCCGCCCCGAATGGCGCGCAAAGGTTCGAAGTCGTCCGGCAAGCTGGCTCGCAACCTGGGGCTCGGCACCGCGATCGCTGGCCTCGTCGGTGGCGCGCTCCTGACGGTTGCGCTCGTCAACAACGTGAGCGGCGCCGTCAGCGACCCGGACGTGGTCGGTCGGGCGTGGAAGGTGGGATTCGGGCTCTGCGCGCTCACCGCGGCGCTCTCGGGCGCGGCCGGCTGGATCCTCGGCGGCAAGATCGCGTCCCGCATCACCGACATCGGCCTCGCGGTGAGCAAGCTCGGCCGCGGCGGTTCGGAGGTGAAAGTGCGCGTCGCTGGCGACGACGAAGTGGGGGCGCTCGGCCGCGGCGTGCAGTACCTCGCCAACGACCTCGCCGATCTCTTGAAGAGCCAGGACGCGTCGGGCGGTGTGGCCCTCGTCTCGATGGATCCCCTGGTGAAGCAGTTGCGCGACAAGACGGTGCCGAAGTCCGTCGCCGGCGTCGCAGGCTTCGAAGTCGACGCGGCGCTCGCGGCAGGTTCGCGCGGCGGCCTCGACTACTTCGACCTCGTGACGACGACCGGCGAGGGCGCGCAGAGCGTGCTCTACCTCGTCAGTGCCGAAGGCCACGGCGCACTGTCGGTGTTCGCCTGCCGCCTCGCACGGGACGAACTGCACCGCGCTCTCGTGGCCGGCGCCGCGCCGCGCAAGGCGCTCGCGCACACGAACAAGGTGTGCAAGAACAACCTGCCTTCCGGCTGTTGCGCGAAGGCCACGCTCCTGCAGATCGGGCCCGACGGGTGCAAGCTGTACCAGGCCGGTGCGCGTCTGCCGCTCCTGATCTGTCAGCGCGGCGAAGTGCTCGAGCTGAACGCCGAGGGCATCGCCATCGGGCTCGACGACGGGCCGGTGTTCGAGAAGTCGCTGCGGCCGCAGGAGATCACGATGAGCCCGGGCACGCGCCTCGTGCTCGGCAACGACTCGATGCACCGCGCCGAGGGGCTCCTCGACATGCTGCGTCAGAACTCGCCGCGTCACACGAACATGTTCATGAACATGGTGCTCGGAGGGATCGAGCAGGACGCCGGGGCCGACGGTCTGCGCGAAGACGTCGTGCTGATGACCGTGAAGAAGGCGGGGCAGGAATGAGTGCGCCGCGGCGTCCGGCGCATGCCGGTTCGTTCCAGCGACTGATCGAGGACGTCTACTTCGATCGCGACAACGCGCGCGGTGTGCCGGGCACGCTGCTCTGGTTCGTCGAAGAAGTCGGCGAACTCGTGCGCGCGATCCGCCGCAAGGAGCGGCAGAACCTCGAAGAGGAGTTCGGCGACGTCTACGCGTGGCTCGCGACGCTCGCGTCGCTGCACGGCGTCGACCTCGAGGCGATCGGTCGCAAGAAGTACGGCCAGGGCTGTCCGCGCTGCCGCGCGACACCGTGCTCCTGCCCGCATCCGGCGTGACGTGCGGGCGATCGCCTACGCGCGGGTCGTGTGCTCGCGGAGTGCGGTGAGCTGATCGCCCCACCAGAGGCCCACGGAGCGCGAAAACGCCGCGTCGTCCATGCCGTGGCGCGCCGGGTGATCCGGCCGAAGCGCCGTCCAGCCGCGATGACGCACGGTGACGAGCGTCCCTGTGCCGGTTGCCGCGAACGTAACGTCGACTTCGGTGTCCTCCGCGGGCGCAAAGGTCGCATTCCGCCACGTGAAGGCGAACCGGTGCGGCGGTTCCCACGCCGTCACGCGGCCGAGGTCGAAGCGGTGGCCCGCGTCTCCTTGCCGCCACGTCTCGAACACCGCGCCGTCGAGGCGCGGCTCGATCGTGATCCGCGCGTCGGCGCCGGTTGCATGGCGGAATCTCGGGCCGCGCCGCCACCACGAGTCGGTCTCGCGGGTGAAGAGGTCGAACGCGACGGCCGGCGTCGTCGCGACGCGCACGGCCACCGTCGCGGTGACTTCGTCGCGGCGTGCGTCCTTCACTTCCCGTCCTTGCGGTTCACCGCGTGCGCGGCGAACGACGCGAGGTTCTCGCTCCACAGCGCCTCGACGTGGTCGACCCATTCGCGGAGGTGGGAGAAGGTCTCGCGTCGCAGGCGATAGATGCTGGCACGCCCGTCGGTCGGATCGTCGAGCTCCTCGACGATGCGGCTGTCGCGCAGGATCTTCAGGTGACGGGTCAGGGCAGGCGGAGAGACGCGCAGCCGCGCCGCCAGATCGCCCGCTCGCCGCGGTGCCTCGCGGAGGAGGTCGACGACGCCGCGGCGCGTGCGGTCGGCGAGCGCCTGGAACGCGCGGTCGAGCGCGTCACTTCGCACGGTACTGCGCGTCGCCGGTGCGCACGCGCTGCATGAACCACCACATGTGCCCTTCGGGGTCGATCGCCGCGTAGCTGCGGTCCGCCCAGTAGTCGGCGCCGTAGTCCGTGGTCGTCGGCTCGTAGCAGATCTCCGCCCCGGCCGCCCGTGCGCGAGCGCAGTGCGCATCCGCGTCGTCGACGTGGAGCGCCAGGTTCTGGGTCATCTTGCCGCCGAGCTGCTGCGGGCTCGCGAGGCGTCCCCGCCAGGCCTGCCCTTCCTTGCCTGGCGTCGGGTCGACGCCCGCAACCATGATCAGCCCTTCGCCGTATTCGAGTTCGCTGTGTTCGACGCGGCCACCCTGGCCCTCGACGAGGAGGCGCACTTCGAAGCCGAAGGCCTGGCAGAGCCAGTCGATCGCCTTGCGCGGGTCTGCATAGAAGAGGGCCGCCGAGATGCGGGGCCAGCCGGGAGGGCAGGGCTTCATGGAAGATGGTTTACACGGACGTTAACTAAGTGCAAGGCGCTCGGGGTGCGCTTCGTGATCTCGACCCGGCGTTCGGAATCTTCGGACACGCGAGGCGTAGCGCGCGGCCCGCTCACCTCGCACACTCGCCCCAGCATGTCCGCCTCGGAGTCCGCTGCTGATCGTCCCACCCCGGGCGGCCCCGACTGGGAAGCGTTCTACCGGGACTACCGGAAGCCCGGGTATGTGGGGGGCT
>CAZIFB010000100.1:0-10561 GCA_964538915.1 uncultured candidatus Brocadiaceae bacterium
GGAGAACATGAAGTTCTGGAACTACCTCGACCGGATGCCGAAGGAGCACCGCGAGAAGCGCATGCTCTTCGTGCACGGGTCGCCGCGCGATCCGGTCCGCGAGTACCTCGTGCCGCGCGATGCCGGTGACCGCGAGAAGATGTCCGAGTGCTTCGCGAAGATGGGCGACGCGAACCTGTGTTTCGTGGGCCACAGCCACGTGCCCGGCGTCTACCTGAGGAGCGGCGCGTTCCTGTTGCCGTCCGACATCGGCTTCGAGTGGAAGGTGAACGAGCAGGCGATGGTCAACATCGGCTCCGTCGGTCAGCCGCGCGACGGCGATCCGCGTTCGTCGTTCGTCACGTACGACGGCACCGACGGCACCGACGGCGTCGTGCGCTTCCATCGTGTCGCGTACGACGTCGAGTCCGTGATGGCGAAGATCCGCGCGATCTCCGAATTGCCCGACTACCTCGCCGAACGCCTCGCGCAGGGTCGTTGAGTCGCCCCGAAAGCCGGCTCGAGTCGGCGCCCGTATCCCGATGCTGAAGCCGTCCTTCGTTTCGTGTTTCCTGCTGGCGGCGTTCGCCGCGGCGCAGAACCCCGTTGCCCCCGACCCGAAGGCGGGCACCCCGATCGCCGACGTCGGCTTCGTGCGCGAGTTCGGGACACCCGGTGCGCCCGGCAGCTTCCGCGCCCGCCTGTCGCGCGCCGGTGCCGGTCTCGCGTGGCTGCAGGCCACCGACCACTACGTGTCGCTCGATGCGGCGCGCAAGACCGCGCACGGTCCCGAGGACTGGCTGCTGCTGGCGACGAGCTACGCCGGCGCGCCGGGGGAGAGTGACCACGCCTTGCGGCTGCTGGTCGAAGGTGAGTCGCCGCTCGGCCTGGACCCGGCGACCGCGGAGTGGACCGCCGTCGACATCGACGGCGGCGTGAAGTTCACCCTGGCGACGCCGTCGGGCCTCGTGCTCGAGAAGGTGCTGCGCCACGACCCGAAGGCGCGCGGGTTCGTGCTCGAGATCGCGCTTCGCAACGAGTCGTCGACCGCGGTCGGGAACGTGCCGCTGCGTCTGCTCGGGCCGGCGCTCGTGCTGCCGCACGAGTCGTCGTTGTTCGGTCAGCTCGCGGTGTCCATCGCCGCGGCGACCGATGGCACGCATCCCGTGGCGCATCCGAAGGCCGGTCCGCCGCAGAAGCTCGAGGTCGACCCGAAGACGCTGTCGTTCGCCGGCAGCACCAACCGCTTCTTCGGCGCGTTCCTGTGGCCGACCGACGACGCCGCGCGGGCGGCCCTGGTCGACTTCACGGCCGACACGCTGCCGTTCGTGGACGACCCGGACTCGCGCACCCACGCAGCGACCGTGACCCGGATGCGGTACGGCCTCTCGCTCGCGGTGCCGCCGGCGAAGGCGGAAACGCGCGTCGCCTACGGCCTCTACGTGGGCCCGAAGTCCTTCCGCGTGTTCGAGACACTGCCCGAGCCGCAGCGGTTCGCGCCGATCCTCGACGTGGACCTGACGCCGCCGTGCTGCGGCGTCGAAGTGCCGGGCGGCCGGGCCATGGGCAAGCTGCTGCTTCGATTGCTCGGCTGGTTCCACGACGTCGTCGGCAACTGGGGCCTCGCGATCGTGATGCTCACGATCCTGGTGCGTGGTCTCTTGTCGCCGCTCAACTACCGGATGCAGAAGTCGATGCGCGCGTACTCGGCGCGCATGGCGGTGCTGAAGCCGAAGATCGACGCCCTGCAGAAGAAGCACGCGGACGACAAGGCGGCCCTGCAGCAGGCGATGGTGGCCCTGCAGCGCGAACACAAACTGATCCCGCCGCTCGGCGGTTGCCTGCCGATCTTCCTCACGATGCCGATCTACATCGGCCTCTTCACGGCGCTCCGCACCGCGTACGACGTGCGCCAGCAGCCGTTCGTCGGCTGGATCGACGACCTGAGCCGCGCCGACAACCTGTTCGCGCTGCCGTTCTTCCCGCACCAGCTGAACCTGCTGCCGATCGTGTGGATGGTCCTGATGGCGATCCAGACGTTCCGGCAACCACTGCCGACCGATCCGCAGCAGCGTCAGACCATGATGATCATGCGCTACATGCCGCTCGTGTTCGGCGTGATGCTCTACGGCTACGCCTCGGCGCTCATGGTGTACATGGTCACGTCGATGGTGTGGACGTTCGTCGAGTCGGCGATCATCAAGAAGAAGCTCGGCCCGATCGACCCGAACGTCGCAGTGATGGCGCCGACGCCGATGTGACGCCGGCCACCGGCAGTGCGCCCTCGCGAGGCGCCGCCCGAGCGTGCGGGTCGCCCGAGCGCAGCAGAGCAAAGGCTTCGGCCTGACCCCCGGATCCGGCGCCGAGGTCGGTCGTGACCTTCGGCACCGGTGGCTGCGCGCGGATTTCGAACATTCCGTTCCGCTTCGCGCGCCGCGTTCCGTCCCCTCGGTACCGTGCATTGGCGTTCGTCTATGCTGCGGTCCGTGGTGACACCTCCTCATGTGGGTAGTTCTCACGGCGACGGAGAGCGGACGTTCGCTGCCCTCCTCGACGCGGCCCGCCGCGGGGAGCAGGCGGCCAAAGACGCGCTGTTCGACCGCATCTACCCGCGGCTCAGCCGCATCGCACACGCGTCGATGGCCGTCGAAGTGCGGATGCGGCGTCCTTGGCTCGCCGCCCTCTTCAGCACCGGCGACATCGTCCACGACGTGTGCGAGCGCGTCCTCGCCGATCTGCACACGTTCCAGGCCGACAACGAACGGGCACTGTGGGGGTGGCTGGCGGTCGCCGTGCGGAACCGCATCTTCGACGTGCTCCGCTACCACGAGGCCGTCCGCCGCGATTGTCGCCGGGCCGCCGGTCGACTCGACGACGTCGAACCGCGGGAGCCGGCGGCGGGGCCGGCAACCCAGGCGCAGCGCGACGATCTCGTGAAGTCGTTCTGGACAGTCGCCGAACGGCTTCCGCCCCGGGAGCGCGAACTGCTGCGACTCCGTGTGCAGGGCGGTCGCACGTTCGAGGACCTTGCCAGGGATCTCGGGTATCCGTCGCCCGACGCCGCGCGCAAGGCGCTCTACGCCGCGGAGGCGCGACTCGTGGTGATGTTGCGCAGCGCGGGACTCGCGCCGGAGCACGGCGAATGACCCACGCGGACACCACGCTGGTTCGTCTCGTCGCGATTGCGCTCGAGCAGCGGGCGACTGGACAAGAGGTCCGGCTCGACGAGATCTGCGGGGAGCGCCGCGACCTCCTGCCGGCCCTGGCCGACGCGGTCGGGATCGCCGCGTGCCTGCCCGAACTGGAGATCGACGTTGCCCCGATGCCGACGCAGCGGGTCCTCGGCGGACGCTACGTGTGCGAAGCCCGGCTGGGCGCCGGCTCCATGGGCGTCGTGTACCGCGCCCTCGACCTCGAGCTGTCGCGCGCCGTCGCGGTGAAGATCCTGCGCTCGGATCGGTTGACCGGAGCGGACGCGGAGCGCCGCTTCGCCACGGAGTCCGAGTTGCTCGCGGCGGTCCGGCACTCGGCGGTGGTCACCATCCACGACCGCGGTCGCACGGAGGCGGATGAGTCCTTCTTCGTGATGGAACTGCTCGAGGGCGCGCCGCTGCACGTGATCGTCGAAGAAGCGACGAACGCGGTAGCCGCCGGCGGCTACCCGTCGCTCGACGGGATGCGATGGGCGATCGGCCTGTTGCGGGCACCGCGCGCTTCCGACACGAGCTACCTGCGCACGGTGGTCGGATGGGTCGCGGAACTCGCATCCGGGTTGCAGGCGGCACACGACGCGGGCGTGCTGCACCGCGACATCAAGCCGTCGAATGCGTTCGTGCGGCGCAACGGTGCGCCGGTCCTGCTCGACTTCGGGCTCGCGGCCCGCCTGGCGGACGTCGGTTCGGGGAGCGGCACCGGCACCTTCGGCACGGCGGCGTACGTCGCTCCAGAGCAGGTCGTGAACCCCGTGCCGAGCGTGCGTGCCGACGTCTACGGCCTGGCTGCGACCCTCTATCACCTGGTCACCCTGCGAATGCCCTACTCGGGCACGCCGGCGCAGATCCTCGCGCAGCTCCAGCGACGCGATCCGACACCCGCGCGGAGGATCCGCCGCGACCTGCCGCTCGACCTGGTCGCGATCCTCGAGTGCGGGATGAACCGTGATCCGGCGCGGCGCTACCCGACGGCCGAAGCGTTCGCGAACGACCTCCGCGCGTTCCTCGCGCACCGCCCGGTCGTGGCGCGGCCGACGACGTGGGTGAGCCGCGTGTGGCGTCGCGCCCTCCGCTCGCCGGCGGTGCGCGGCGGCGCCGTGGTGGCCGGCATCGCCGCGCTGGCCCTGGTCGGTTTCGAACTGCACCGGCAGGATGTGGAGAGGCGGCGCGTCGCGTGGCTCGACACCTGGGGGCATCTGCCGCCCGCGTTGACTCTCTGGACCGATCCCGTCCTTTCGGAGGAACGGCGCGCCGTCGCGGCCCGCGTGCTGGATACGGCCGCGGCGAGTTGCGTCGAGGCCGTGCCCACGAAGCTCGTGCGCGCCGCGTTCCGTCGCGACCACGGCGACGTCGAGGGTTCGATCCAGGACATGCGCGCCGTGGCCGACGAGGTGGGCAGTGACCTCGCCGTCGAGCTGTTGCGCCGCCACGCAGCGACTCCCGCGGGGTCGGTGGTCGCCACCGGGGAACTGCCCGAACCGACCAGCGACGTCGACCGCTACCTCCTCGCCTTCCACCTGATGCGGGCCGGCAAGACCAAGGTCGTGCGCGAGATGCTCGAAGCGTCGGGCACCACCTACGCGCCGCTCTGCGAAGTGGACCTGGCGCTCCGGCTGGGGACCGTGCGGAAACAGGCCACGCAAGGGGAGCGTCTCGGCGTGGCGCGGGCGATCCACGAAGAAGCCGTTCGGCTCGAGACCCGCATCGGGCGACGGACCGCGACGACCGCCTACCTGATCGCGAGCGCGCTCGCGGCCGAAGGGCGCTACTTCGAGGCGAAGCCGATCTTCCTCGAAGGCATCGAGCTGGCGACGCCCGAGTACCACGCCCTGTTCGCGAACCTCGCGGTCGCGCAGCGGCGCACGGGCGAGCACGACGCGGCGGTCGAGAACTGCCGCCGGGCGATCTCCCTCTACCCATCGTCCGCCCCGGCCCACGAGACGCTGATCGTGACGCTGGTGGATCGTGGAGACCTCGAGGGGGCCCGCCGGGCCTTGGCCGAATCCGGACTCGATCAGGGTGCGCGGACGGGGTCGGAGGCGCGCGTCTCGTACCTCGAAGTGCGTGAGGCGTGGCGCCGCGGGGACGAGGATGCCGCCCGCGCCCTCGCTCGACGCACCCTCGCCCTCCTGCATCGGGTACCGGATCGCCCCGAGACGCCGCACGAGTCGGCGTTCTGCGAGGCGGTCCTCGACGGCGAGGACGTGTTCACCGCGATGATCCGGGCTGCCAGCGCGGACGTCGACGACCCTTGGGTCCTGCAGACGCTCGTCCTGCCCGAGATGCCGAGTGCACTCGACCCGAAGCAGACCTCGTCGGTCCGGCAGCTCCTGGAGGAGTGGTGCCGGCGCCGGCTGGAAGCCCTCCGCTGAAATTGACCCTGACGGAACCATGATCACTTCGCGAACGACCACGGCGTTGCTCTTGCTCACCTCGGGAATCGCTGCGCAGGCCACGATCGAGCCCGGACGGGGTCCGTTCTCGACGACGGGATGCGTCTTCTCGGTGCCGGAAACGACGCCCGAGGACCTCGTGCACTACCGTGCGGACACCGGCAACGTCGCGACCGTCCAGCCGTTCGGTCCGTACGCGATCGACTTCGGCATCGCGTCCATCTTCACGTCGGTGTTGCAAGGGCACCTCGAGCGGTTGGAGTTGATCGACGTCGACGCGGTTTCACTCGGCAACGACGTGATTCCGATCGCATGGATGGGTGGCCAGCCCCGCATTCGGCCGCAACGGGCGCCCGACGGATGGGCTGCGTTGTTCTTCTCGATCACGAATGCGTCCGTCGTCGCGAACGTGCCCGATCCGATGGCGAGTCGTGCGGTCGGCGGTGGTGCGGGCGCGGACCTCTACAGTTGGATCCTCCCCGGTTCGGCGCTCGGTGCCTTCGACAACACGATCTATCTCGAAGTCGCCGCCGAACAGCTGCAGGTCGAAAGATCGGAAGAGATCGACGTCCTCGACGTTTCGTTGGCGCTGCTCGCGCAGAACGGCGGAGTGCCGGATCCGATGTTCGCACCGCACGACAAGACGGTCTTCTTCTCGCTGACCCAGAAGTCCGCGGAAGACCTGGCGCCGTTCCTTGGCATCGCGCCGCTGTCGGACGTGTCCGGAGCAACCATCTTCACCGCGCAATGGGAACCCTCTCTCGGGGCGTGGGGCTCGATCACCATCAGTCGCAGGCCGAGCGACCTCGGATTGGCCGGCGTCGATCCGACCTCCGCGAGCGACGACCTCGAACTCGACGCTCTCGCCGTCCGCAGTCAGACGAACGAGTTCTTCTACTCGACCGTGGCGTCCACGGGGCTGCCGCAGCTGCTGATGCAGTATTGGGCGCCGCCGTTCTACAAGGAGGTGCTGACGGACTCGGGTGCACACCTCCAGACGTTCATCGGCGACAGCGACGTCGACGCGCTGTGCGGGATCGACCCCGAACTGCTGGTCTACAGCCGATGGCTCGGCACCCCGTACGCGCCAGCCACTCCCGGAATCATCCTGTCCGGAACCCAGATGCAGACTCCGGCGGGACTCGTGATGGTTCTGCATACGAACGGCGCCGAAACGGGCCCCGGGGTGACCCCTGGCACCCTGTTCGTGCAGATGGCGGTGGGTTCCACGCAAGGGGACGGGACCGCAGGATCCTCCCTGACGTGGACCACGCTCTTCCCGCTCGGCACGTGGAACGCGAAGGGCACCTTCGCCTGCAACGTGCCCCTCGGATTCGACCTCGGCATCGACGCGTCCCTGCGCACCGTGCTCGTGACAGGGACCGCGCTCCTCGGGAGTACGATCGTGTCGACGAAGCTGTGAACGACGACGCCGGCTCTACACCGCGAAGTCACTTCGGCCAGAGGAAGTCGAGTTGGAGCGAACCATCCGGTCGCCGTCGCGCCGTGGCTTGCCCACGGTGGCCGAGCACCACGGTCTGAGCCAGGAAGAGGCCGAAGCCGAAGCCGTGGCCGCGGAGAGCGCGGTTCGGGTAGTACGGCTCGAACGACGCGGGCAGCGTCCAGGTCGCGAGTGCCGGACCCGCCGCGGTGATCCGGAGTCGGCGTGCATCACCCGCCGGTTCGAGGGTCACATCGACGATCGCGCCGACGGTCGCGAGATCGTGCGCGAACGAGGCGACGGCACCGACCGCCGCGGCGATCTGCTCTGCGTCGCCGGTCACGACGTGGGGGCCGTCGGCGATGCGCAGGCCCGGTGTCGGCTGCGCCACGCGTTGCCGCTCGGCGAGAGCGCCACCGAGCACCGCGGCGAGATCGACCGGCTGCGGCTTTCGAGGCCCGTTGGCCGCCTGTGCGACGAGGCGCAGGCGGTCCATCACCTGCTGGATGCGTTTCACGCCGTCGAGCACCGTGGTCAGGCGATCGCGACGGTCGCGATCCGCGGCGGGATCGAGCGTTCCGCGCAGCAGCTGCAGTTGTCCGGCGACGAACATCAGCGGGTTGTTGACCTCGTCGGCGACGCCGCGGGCGAGATCGGTGAACACGTCGTTGCGCGGACGCTCGGTGCCATGGAACGCCTGCTCGACGGCGTCGGCGAGCGTGCCCGGCACACTCGGGAACACGACGAGGCGCAGGCGGAGGCGTTGTGCGATCGGCGCGTCGGCGGCTTCGCGCGCGGGGGTAGTCACCAGGGCCAGTGAGGTTTGGGACCAGAGGTTCTGGACGACGCGCAGGGCGCCGATCTCTTCCGGCGCGTCGCTGGCCAGGGCGACGAACACCAGCGTCGGCTGGAAGCGCGCGATCGCTTCGCTGTCCGTACACAGCGCGCCCCACTCGCGGACGGTGGGTGCCAGCGGGAGCGAACGCAGCGTCCCGACGAGCCCATCGTCGACCGGGCCGACGACGGCGATCCGCGCGGGCGCTTCCATGATTGCGAAGACGTAACCCGGCCCGGCGGACGGAGGCAACGGGCGTTCCTACACGGATCGAGCGGCGGGGGCGGCCGGCTCCAGGGCGCGGACGCCACGAGCCGATAGCACCGCGGTGACGGACGACCACGGATCCCCCGACGGCTCGCCGCGGCGAGATCGTCTCGGCGCGCGTACGGGTCGTCTGCAGCGGGTGGAGGGTCCGCTCGGTCCGAGCGAGCCGGCACCGCCGGTGCGTCTGTGCCGCGAGTGGAAGGGCCTCACCGCCGCCGATCTGTTGCGCGACGAGATCGTCGAGAAGCTTCCTGGCCGGGTGTTGTCCGCGCTGCACGGCATCGAACGCGGCGACTTCGCTGCCGCCGACCGAGCGCTGCCACAGGCCTTGGCGCCGATCATCGCGGGACCTGGTCATCGTCCGCGCACACCGCGCGCGCTGCTCGTGGCGCTCGTCTGTGCGGCGCTCGCTGCGGCGCTCGCCATGGCGCTGGCGTTCCGATGACGGTGCTGCCGGATCGACGCGGCGGTGGCCGGGAGAACCCTCGCATCGAGGTCGGTCGGCGCGCACTATCTCGCGGCATCTCGTGAGCCAACCTTCGGAACAGCCTGCGGCGTCTGCACTGGCGACGCCGGACGTCGCCACCGGAGCGGTGCCCGCGATCAGCGTCGTCGTTCCGATCTACAACGAGCGGGAGAACGTCGCGGCACTCCACGAGGCGCTCACGTTCGCGATGCGTTCATGGGGGCGGCCCTACGAGATCGTGCTCGTCGACGACGGCAGTCGTGACGGCACGCGCGACGTGCTGCGATCACTCGCGGCGGACGATCGGCACCTGCGGCTCGTGTTCTTCCGACGGAACTACGGTCAGACCGCGGCGATGGCCGCCGGTTTCCGCGTCGCTCGTGGTCGTGTGATCGTGTCGATGGACGGCGACCTGCAGAACGATCCGGCCGACATCGGCCGCATGATCGAGAAGCTCGACGACGGTCACGACGTGGTGTGCGGCTGGCGCCGGCACCGGAAGGACCGCGTCGCGACGCGTCTCCTCCCGAGCCGGGTCGCGAACTTCCTGATCGCGCGGGTCACCGGGGCCCGCATCCACGACACGGGCTGTTCGCTCAAGGCCTACCGCAGCTGGGTGGTCCGCAGCCTCGTGCTCTACTCGGACATGCATCGCTTCCTCGCGGCGCTCGGCGTCGGCATCGGCGCGCGCATCGCCGAACTGCCGGTGCGCCACCATCCGCGGCGGGCGGGCAAGTCGAAGTACGGGCTCGGTCGCGTCTTCCGCGTGCTCGCGGACCTGGTCGGCATCAAGATGCTGATCCAGTTCGCGGCGCACCCGATCCGCTGGTTCTTCCTCCTCGCGATGCCGCTGTTCGTGCTGTCGCCGCTGCTCTTCCTGCTCGCGTTCGTGAAGCTCACGCGCGAAGGGCTGGAGTGGGCGCCCGTGATCGACATGGCAGCGGTGGCGGCCGGTTCGGTCGCGTTCCTCACCGCCGCGAACGTCCTGTTGCTCGGCTTCCTCGCCGAGTTGCAGGTCAAGGTGTCGACCTTCTTCCGGCAGCGGGTCTCGGTCACGGCGCGGGAGGCCGCGCGATGAGCGGTCCGCTGGTCTCCGTGGTGGTCGCGATCAGCGGCCCCGAGGCGCAGCCGCGCGAGGTGGTGGAAGGCATCGGCGCGGCGCTCACGACCGCGGGCTACGCGTGCGAATTCGTGTTCGTGCTCGACGGGCCGGCGCCTCGCAGCGACGAAGAGCTGCGCGAACTCGCGACGAGCTGGCCGGTGCGAATCGTGCAGCTCGAAGGCGGTGGCCTCGGCGAGTCGATCGCCCTGTCGGCGGGCGTCGCGAGGGCGACCGGTGCGTTCCTCGTCAACGTGCCGCCGTACTTGCAGATCGATCCCGGCGAGGTCGTGAAAGTCGTCGCCGCGCTCGAAGCCGGTGCGGACTGCGTCGCGACATGGCGTCGTTCGCGCATCGACCCGTGGCTGAACCAGGTGCAGTCCCGTCTGTTCAACTGGCTGCTCCGGCTCGTGATGAACATGCCGTTCCACGACCTCAACTCCGGCACACGCGGGTTCCGCCGCAACGTGCTCGAGGAGGTCGCGGTCTACGGCGAACTCTATCGGTTCCTGCCCGTGCTCGCGCGACGGCAGGGCTTTCGCGTCGTCGAGGTCGAGGTCCGTCACCGCGAGGAGAAGGGGCGCGCCGGCTTCTACGGCATCGGCGTCTACCTGCGGCGCCTGCTCGACATCCTCGCGATCTCGTTCCTCACGCGGTTCACGCAGCGTCCGCTCCGGTTCTTCGGTTACCTCGGCTTCGCGGCGATCGCGGTCGGCGCACCGCTGGCGGCGTACCACGTTTGGGGTCGCATCGCGGACCAGATCACGCTGAGCGACAAGCCGGGCTTCGTCATCGGCTCGATCCTCGCGGCGTTCGGCGTGCAGCTGATCGGCTTCGGCCTGATCGGCGAGATCATCATCTTCACGCAG
>CAZIFB010000101.1:0-1519 GCA_964538915.1 uncultured candidatus Brocadiaceae bacterium
CTCGCCCACGATTCGCTGCTGGGCCGCGCGCCGGGCTCCGTCGGCGAGGAAAAGACAGTCGCGTATCTCGAAGGCCAGTTCCGCGCGATGGGGCTCAAGCCGGGCAACACGGACGGCACGTACATCCAGAACGTGCCGCTCGTCGGCATCACCGTGAAGGGCACGCCGTCGCTCACGATTTCCCGTGGCGGGACGAACAAGGCACTCAAGTGGCGCGACGATTACGTGGCGTGGACCAAGCACGTGGTGCCGTCGGTGTCGCTCAATCGGTCCGAGCTGGTCTTCGTGGGGTACGGGGTCGACGCGCCGGAGTTCAACTGGAACGACTACAAGGGCGTGGACGTCGCCGGAAAGACGATCGTGATGCTCGTCAATGACCCGCCGCTCGCCGACACGAGCCAGTTCGGCGGCAATCGGATGACGTATTACGGCCGCTGGACCTACAAGTACGACCAGGGGATGGCGCGCAAGGCGGCCGGCGTGCTGCTCGTGCACGAGACTGGCCCGGCAGGATATCCGTTTGCCGTGGTCCAGGGGCGCGCGTCGGAGCAGTTCGACCTCGCGACCCCGGACAAGAACCTCTCGCGCAGCACGATCGAGGGTTGGATCACGCTCGATCAGGCCAAGGCCCTGTTCGAGATGGCGGGCCAGAACTTCGATTCCCTGAAGGCGCGAGCCGCCACGCGCGAGTTCGAGCCGGTGCCGCTCGGCGTCACGGCGAGCGTGAAGCTCGACAACACGCTGCGCACCGTGGACTCGCGCAACGTCGTGGCGAAGCTGGAAGGCAGCGACCCGGTGATGAAGGACGAGTACGTGATCTACACGGCGCACTGGGACCACTTCGGCGTTGGCGCGCCGGTGAACGGCGACTCGATCTACAATGGCGGGCTCGACAACGCGACCGGCACCGCCGGCCTGCTGACGATTGCCAAGGCCTACGCGGCGATGCCGACGGCCCCGAAGCGGTCGATCCTCTTCCTCGCCGTGACGGCAGAGGAACAGGGACTGCTGGGCTCCGCCTACTACGCCGTGGCGCCGATCTACCCGCTCGCGAAGACGCTCGCGAACATCAACATGGACGGCATGAACACCTGGGGCCTGACGAGCGACATCACCGTGATCGGTCTCGGCGCTTCGGAGCTCGACGACTACGCGCGCGTGGCGGCGGCCGAGCAGGCGAGGTCGCTGCGGCCTGACCCCGAGCCGGAAAAGGGACTGTATTACCGCTCCGATCACTTCAACTTCGCCAAGGTTGGCGTGCCGGCGTTCTATCCAAGCCAGGGCGTGGCGTTCATCGGCAAGCCGGCCGATTTCGGGATGAAGAAGCGCGAGGAATACACGACCACGTACTACCACAAGCCGCAGGACGAGCCACTGCCCGGCTGGGACCTGTCGGGGGGCCTGCAGGATCTCGAACTGTTCCTCACGATCGGGTACCGCGTGTCCGAAGCTCCGAAGTTCCCGGAGTGGCGGGCGGGGAACGAGTTCAAGGCGACGCGCGACAAGCAGCTGCAGTCGG
>CAZIFB010000101.1:1619-10488 GCA_964538915.1 uncultured candidatus Brocadiaceae bacterium
AACCGCCGCGACCGCGCTGCATCTTAGGAAATCGGCCGCGCGCCCGATCCGCGCGCCGAGCACCTGCTCTCCACGCTGAAGGAGTTCGTCATGAAGAAGTCCGCCCTCGCCGTCGTTGCCGCCGTCCTGTTCATCGGCCCGAACCCGACGCGCAGCGTCGAACTCGCCCGCTGGGAGCAGCAGGCCCAGAACATCACGATCGTTCGCGACGACTGGGGCCACGCGCACGTGACCGGCAAGACGGACGCCGACGCGGTGTTCGGCATGGTGTACGCACAGGCCGAGGACGACTTCAACCGCGTCGAGACGAACTTCATCAACTCGCAGGGCCGCCTCGCCGAGGCGGAGGGCGAGAGCGCGATCTGGCGCGACCTGCGGATGAAGCTGTTCATCGACCCCGACTCGATGAAGGCGCTGTACGCGACGAGCCCGGACTGGCTCCAGAAGCTGATGGTGGCGTGGGCGGACGGCCTCAATTTCTATCTGGCGAAGCATCCCGAGGTGAAGCCCCGGGTGATCACGAAGTTCGAGCCGTGGATGGCGCTCACGTTCAGCGAGGGCTCGATCGGCGGCGACATCGAGCGGGTGGCGCTCGGGCCGCTGCAGGCGTTCTACAGCGGCAGCGGACTCAACCGTCCCGCGGGCAGCGACGCCGACGCCGGCTCCGACGCACTCCTCGACGAGAACGGCAACCACAACGACCTCGAGCCACGCGGTTCCAACGGCATGGCCGTCGCGCCGAAGAACACCGCCGCCGGACGCGCGTTGCTGCTCATCAATCCGCACACGTCGTTCTTCTTCCGGTCCGAGCTGCAGATGACGAGCTCGGAAGGGCTCAACGCCTACGGCGCCGCGACGTGGGGCCAGTTCTTCATCTATCAGGGCTTCAACGAACACGCAGGCTGGATGCACACGTCGAGCCAGGTGGATGCGACCGACGAGTACCTCGAGACCGTCGTCGAGAAGGACGGCAAGTACTTCTACAAGTTCGGGAATGTGGACCGTCCGTTCGTGACGAAGACGATCACGATTCCGTACCGGACCGACGCGGGAATGGCGAAGCGCGACTTCACCGTTTACTACACGCACTTCGGGCCGGTGACCCGCTCGATGGACGGCAAGTGGGTGGCGTACCGCCTGATGCAGGAGCCCGTGCGCGCCCTGATGCAGAGCTGGATGCGCACGAAGGCGAAGAACATCACCGAGTACAAGGCGTCAATGGCGCAGCACGGCAACTCGTCGAACGCGACGCTGTACGCCGATCGCGACGGGAACATCGCGTACTTCCATCCGAACTTCGTGCCGCGCCGTGAGACGCGCTTCAACTGGCGGCAGCCGGTGGACGGCAGTGATCCCGCGTCGGAATGGCGCGGCATCCACACGTTCGACCAGGTGCCGAACGTGGTGAATCCCGCGAGCGGCTGGGTGTACAACGCGAACGACTGGCCGTGGGCTGCCGCCGGTCCGAGCAGCCCGAAGCAGGCGGACTTTCCGGCGTACGTGGACAACGGGAGCGAGTCGCACCGGGGTCGCCACGCGGTGATGGTGCTGAAGGACAAGACCGACTTCACGATTGAGCGCCTGCGCGCCGCGGCGTATGACACGTACCTCCCGGGATTCGAGCAGAACATTCCGGCGCTCGTGAAGGCGTACGACGAGGCGCCCGCGAGCGCGCTCAAGACGAAGGTCGCCGCGCCGATCGAGTTGCTGCGCAAGTGGGACCTGCGTTGGTCGGTGAATTCCGTCGAGACGTCGCTCGCGATCTTCTACGCGACCGAAGCGCAGCGGCTTGGCGGGCGCGGCGGCCGGGGCGCGGGTGGCGGCGCCGGGCGCGGTGGTCGCGGCGCGGGCGGCCCCAGCGGCCAGCAGCTCCTCGAGGCGATGGCCGCCGCGAGCGACAAGCTCGCGGCCGACTTCGGCAAGTGGAACACGCCGTGGGGCGAGATCAACCGGTTCCAGCGCGTGCGTAACGAGATCACGCCGACGTTCAGCGACGCCGACCCGAGCATCCCGGTCGGGTTCCCGTCGGCGACGTGGGGGTCGCTCGCGTCGTTTGGCGCCCGGGCCTACCCGAACACGAAGCGGTGGTACGGCACGAGTGGCAACAGCTTCGTTGCCGTCGTGGAGTTCGGGCGCGATAGCGTGCGCGCGGTCGCGGTGACGGCGGGTGGTGAAAGCGGCGACGTGAAGTCGAAGCATTTCAACGACCAGGCGGAGCGGTACGCGACGGGCAACCTCCGCAAGGTGTATTTCTACCCGAACGAACTGGTCGGCCACACCGAGCGGACGTACAAGCCCGGGAACTGATCGGCACCGCCGGCCGGTGTCGGCGCGGGCACGGGCCCGCGCCGCACCGTCGCAGGATCGCGGTTCAGGTCGCCGCGGCGCGCCAGGTGATGGGCCGGGCGCGTTGTACGGCGGCGGCGAGAGCCAGCACGGACTCCTCACCGAACTGTCCGCCGGCGATCTGGAGGCCGACCGGCATGCCACCGGCGTCGAGCCCGCACGGCACGCACCCCACCGGCAACCCCAGCAGGCTGAGCACGTACGTCGGCGCGATCCAGTCCACGTAGGTGCGCATCGGCTTGCCGGCGATGCTGTCCGGGTAGTTCTGCTCGACCGGGAACGGCGGCACGGCGACGCACGGGGTGACGAGGTGATCGTATTTCGTGAAGAACTCGCGGAACTGGTGCCACAGTGCGCCGCGCACGGCGTGCGCGGCGGCCAGCTCACGCGTGGTGGTGGCGAGACCGGATTTCACGTTGTTCGCCACGTTCGGGCCGAACCGATCCTGCTGGTCGAGCCGCGAATGCATCCAGTTCACGAACCACTGACCGCGCAGGGTGAGGAACGCCTCACGCGCCGCTGAGAGGTCAAGTTCCACCTCGTGCACGCGCGCCCCCGCCGCCCGAAGCGCGAAGGCCGCGTCGCGACACGTGCTCTCGATTCCCGGATCGATGCCAAGCCCCGCGACGTCGGCGCAATACGCCACGCGCACGCCCTTGGCCGACCCCTTCCGCACCGCCTTCACGAAGTCGCGCCCTTCCGTGGGCTGGGCGAACGGCGCGAATGCGCTTGGCCCTGCGATGGCCTGCAGCATCAGCGCCGCATCCTCTGCCGTCCGCGCCATCGGGCCCTCGACCTGGATCGTGTCCCACACCCAATCGTACGGATGGGTCGGCACGAGTCCGACGGACGGCCGCAATCCGACGACGCCACAGAACGCAGCGGGAATGCGCAGCGACCCGCCGAGATCGGTGCCTTCGGCGAGCGCGAACATTCCGGTCACGAGTCCGGCCGCGCCGCCGCCGGTTGATCCACCGGCGCTCTTCGCAGGATCCCACGGATTGCGCGTACGGCCAAAGACGTCGTTGAACGTGTTGCCGCCCGCGGCGAACTCGGGGCAGTTGGTCTTGCCGATGATGATCGCGCCGGCCGCGCGAAGCCGCTGCACGACGACCGCGTCCTCGGTGGCGACGTTGTCGGCGTAGAGCGGCGATCCATACGTCGTCCGGAGCCCGGCAACGGGTGTGACGTCCTTGATGCCCACCGGAACGCCGGCGAGCAGGCCCGCCTTTCCGCCGCGCTTGAGCGTTCGCTCGAGCGCACGGGCGTCGTCGATCGCGCGCGGGTTCAGCGTGACGACGGCGTTGATCAGCCCGTTGTGCTGCTCGACGCGCGCGAGGTGCGCCTCGACGACCTCGACGGGCGAGACCTTGCCGAGTCGGACGAGGCGGGCGAGTTCGGCCGCCGTGAGGTCGGGAAGCTCCGTCGCCGCCGCACCGCCCGCTTTCGCGAAGGGCTTCGCCGCGCCGGTCCGTTTCAAGGTTTTTCCCAGTCGCCCTCGAACGCCACGGCGCGACAGAACGCCGCCTCGCCACCCTTGAACTTCCAGGGAAAGCATCCGAGGATGAGCCGCTTGTTCTGGAGCGACGGCGCTTCGATGTCGCCGCCGAGGTTCTCGATGTGGATGCAGTCCGCCGGGAAGAGGGCGTTGTGCGTGAGCTGGTACGCGCTGTCGGGAAAGAGCTTGTCCACGGCCGCCTTGCCGCCGAACTTCGCCTCCGCCCTGGCCCGCACGCGGTCGCAGTGGCCGTGCTGCCCTTTGCCCAGGAAACGCCCGATCGGGAGGTTCATCGGGTGGTCGGTCGACACGCAGTCCACGCCCCAGACGTGGATCTTCTTCTTGAGGAGCCACGGAACGAGGTCGGGGTGCGCGCCGGGGTGATAGTGGTAGTAGCGCTCCTCGTCCGGCTCCGACCCCCAGTCGGCGTACCTGTGCCAGCCGGTGTGCAGGTAGAGGATGTCGCCCTGCTTCACTTTCACGCGCTTTTCGATCATCTGCGGCGTGTAGAGGGCGAGGTCGTCCATTTCGTCGCGCAGGTCCACGAGCACGCCGGGCCCGCAGAGCCACTCGAGCGGCAGCTCGTCAATCGTCTTGCCGGCGGTGACGAAGTGGCGCGGGGCGTCGAGGTGCGTGCCCATGTGGTTCGACGTCATGATGTACTGCGCATTCACACCCTGCTCGGCCTTGCGCTTGATGTACTTGACCTCGAACGGCGGATAGTAGGGCCAGAACGAGTTCCGTTCGTTCAGTGGCTGTGAAAGGTCGTGGATTTTCATGGTGTCGGAGGGTGTGAGTGACGGATGCCGGGAACGTGAGTCGTGATGCGCCCTACGTTGCGTGCGGCGCAGCGGCCCGCGCAAAGGCGCGCGTGAGCGCGCGCCGCGTGAGCACGGTGGTCAGCGTGCGGCGGTACGCGGCGCTCGCGTGGATGTCGCCCGGGGGATCGATGTCCTTGGCTCCTGCGAGCGCGGCGGCCTCCGCGATTGCCTTCACCGATGGGATCTCGCCGACGAGCGACTTGGCCGCCTTGCGCGCCAGCGCCGGGCCGTCGCCGACCGACACGACGGCAATGCGCACCGCATCGCACTTCCCTTTCGCCCCGAGCGAAACGGTGACTGCAACGCCCGCGAGCGCGAAGTCGCCGTGGCGCCGCGCGACTTCCTCGAACGCCCACCCGGTGTTCGGCTTCGGTGCGGAAATGGTGACGGCGACCAGCAGTTCGCCCGGGTTGATCGCCGTCGTGAACAGGCCGGTATTGAATTCGGCTGACGACACCGTGCGCACTCCCGACGCTCCACGAATCTCGAAGCTCGCGTCGAGCGCCACCATCACCGCCGGCAGCTCGGCAGCGGGATCGGCGTGCGCGAGGCTGCCGCCTATTGTTCCGCGGTTCCGGATCTGCGGGTGCGCGATGAAGGGCATCGTTTCGCGCATCAGGGGCGCGTGCGATGCAATCGCGGTGTCCCGTTCGGCCACCGCCTGGCGTGTCATCGCGCCGATGGACAGCCGGTCGCCCGCCACCCGTACGTAGGCGAGTTCGCCAATCCGGTTGAGGTCCACGAGCACTCCCGGGCGGGAGAGCCGGAAGTTCATCGCGGGCACCAGGCTCTGACCGCCGGCGAGCGGTTTCGCATCGCTCCCGTGCTGCGCGAGCAGGGCGATCGCTTCGTCGACCGACCGCGGCTGGTGGTACTCGAACGGGGCCGGTTTCACGCTGCTACAGCCTCGCCACGAGCGCCTTGTTGAGCGTCTCGAGGCCCTGGTTGGTCATCTTCTTCGACACGGAGTCGAGCAGGCGCTGGCCCACGGCGGCGATGGTGCCGCCCACCTGCACCTCGGCGCGGTAGCGCATGCGGGTTCCGCCCGCGTCGTCGCTCAGTTCTACCTGCGCCGAGCCCCGCGTGAAGCCGAACGGTCCGGTGCCCTCGACTACCATATGGTAGGACGACGGCGGGACCCGGTCGGTGAGGGTGATCTGCAGGGTGAACTCGGCTGCCGTCACCGGCCCGACGCCGACCTTCATCGTGCCGTCGTACCGGCCGTCACTCGTCATCACAAAGTTCATCGCCCCGGGCATCGCCTTGCCGAGCACGTCAGCGTCCTGCAGAAGGCGCCACACCTGGTCGCGGGGGCCGGCGAACACGAACTCCCCTTCGACGACCACGACCTGCTTCTTGCGCGGCTTCGTCTTGCTGAGCAGGCCGTACAGCTTGTCCGGCGACAGAGGAATTTCCGTGATCTCGATGTCGAAATCGGAGAGGGCATCCTCGAGCGCCTGGGCGAAGAGCGCGCCGGTCGGAATGCACCCGGCCTCGCCAACCCCCTTGAGCCCAAGCGGACCCGGCGACGGTGTTTCGCGGTGCGCCATCTCCACGCGCGGCACATCGCTCGCCGTGGGCAGCAGGTAGTCCATGAACGATGCGTTCTGCAGCTGGCCGTTGTCGTCATAGACGAGCTGTTCGTAGAACGCGTTGCCGATGCCGTGGGCGACGCCACCCTGGATCTGTCCCTCGACGAGCATCGGGTTGATCAGCTTGCCGCAGTCGTGCGCCACCACGTAGCGCTTGATCTCGACCATCGCCGTCTCGGGATCGACCTCCACGATCATCGCGTGCACGCCGCTCGCCGTGCTTCCGCGGTCGGGGCCGTAGTAGGCGGTCGCCTCGAGGCCGGGCTCGGTGCCCGGATTCACCGCGCCACGCAGGGGGTTGGCGCGCGACGCGAGTTCCCCGAGCGAAAGGCTCGTCGGCCGTGGTGTGCCGGCGTCGTGCGATGCGCGGGCGTTCGTGCTGACCCTTCCGCCGGCGAGCGTCACGGTCTCCTTCGGCACTCCCAAGACACGGCTCGCGACGTCGAAGATCTTCTCGCGCACCGCGGTCGCCGCCGCGTGGCAGGCCGTGCCGGCAACCACGGCACCGCGACTCGCGAAGGTCCCCGTACCCCAGTTGAACTCGCGGGTGTCGCCGGTGGCGACGCTCACCGACTCGATGGGCACGTCGAGCACTTCGGCGACGATTTGCGCGAACGCCGTGAAGTGACCCTGCCCCTGCGTGCCCACGCCGGTGGCCACTCGCACGCGACCACTCGGCTCGATCTTGACGCGAGCTCCCTCGTACGGGCCGATGCCGGTGCCCTCGATGTACGACACGATGCCCACGCCGACGTGCTTGCCGGCCACCCGGGCGCGCGGCTGTTCCTCGCGCTTGAACGCGTCGTAGCCGATGATCCGCACGGCGTCGTCGAGCGCAGGGCCGTAGTTGCCGGTGTCGTACACCAGCGGCTTGAAGTCCTGGAAGATGACCTTGTGGTCGTACGGGAAATCACCGGACTCGAGGTAGTTGCGCCGCCGGATCTCCACGCGATCCAGGCCCAGCTCACGCGCGGCGAAATCGAGGAGCCGCTCCATCACGAAGACGCCGTGCTGGCGGCCCGCACCACGCACCGGCGTCACGATCGTCTTGTTCGTGAAGACCGCGGTGAACTCGCTGTGATAGGCGGGCACGGCATACGGCCCGAGCAGCGTGCACTGCGTGTTGATCGGGATGGTCAGCCCGTATGGATCATAGGCGCCGGTATCGTGGAGAAAGACGTCGCGTGCGCCGAGGATCTTGCCGTCCTTGCCCACGGCGAGCTCGGCGTCGTGCACCTGCCCGCGCTCCTGCGTCGTCGCGAAGAAGTTCTCCTGCCGATCCTCGGTCCACTTGAGCGGACGTCCGAGCCGCAGCGCCGCCCACGGCACGAGGAGTTCCTCCGGGTAGTACATCATGATCTTGGGCCCGAACCCGCCGCCGACGAACGGCGCCAGCACGCGCACCTGCGACTCCATCAGCCCGAGCATCGCCGCGAGGCCGTTGCGGATCGGGATCGGCGCCTGCGTGGTGTCCCAGACCGTCAGTTCCTCGGCGCGTTCGTCCCACCTGGCGGCAACGGCGCGGTTCTCGATCGCGGCGGCGATGCCGCGATCGTAGAGAAAGCGTCGCTTGACGACGACGTGCGCCGATTTCCTGGCGGCCTCGTAGTCGCCGACCCGCTGGACGACGTGCGCGGCGACGTTGGATCCGAGGTCGTCGTGCACCGTCGGGGCGCCACGCTCGAGCGCCTGT
This sequence comes from uncultured candidatus Brocadiaceae bacterium, assembly GCA_964538915.1. Taxonomy (GTDB): domain Bacteria; phylum Planctomycetota; class UBA1135; order UBA1135; family UBA2386; genus JAEUHQ01. The sequence goes on from CAZIFB010000101.1 coordinate 9,570, forward strand.
TCGAGGTCGACGACCGCGCCGAGCGGCTGCCACTCCACGACGATCTTCGCCACGGCGTCCTCGGCGACGTACCGGCTCTCGGCCACGACCATCGCCACGGGTTCGCCGACGTGCCGCGCCTTGGTCTTCACCAGCGGCACCTGTGTGCGCTCGTTGAAGGTGAGTCCGGCGATCGGCGGCGGCGGAACGAGCAGCGGCCCCGGCTTCCAGTAGTCGCCCAAGTCGTGTGCGGTGTACACGGCAACGACGCCCGGATGCGCGCGGGCCGCGGACACGTCCAGCCGTTTCAGCGTCGCGTGGGCGTGCTCACTGCGCAGGAACGCGACGTGCAGCATCCCCGGCAACTGCACGTCGTCCACGAACATCGCGCGGCCGGTGAGCAGCCGCGCGTCCTCGCTGCGCAGGACGCGCTCACCGACGAGTGTCGGCACGCTCGGTGGCCGCGAGGCGGACGGCGTCCACGATGTTCTGGTAGCCCGTGCAGCGACAGAGATTGCCGGAGAGCGCTTCGCGAATCTCCGGCTCGGTCGGGTCGGGATGGTCACGCAGGAACGGGATCATCGACATCAGGATGCCCGGCGTGCAGAACCCGCACTGCAGTGCGTGGCGCTCGCGGAACGCGCGCTGCAGCGGATGCAGTTCCGCGTCGTCGCCGGTCGTCAGCCCTTCAACGGTCGTCAGTGAGCAGCCGTCCGCCTGCACCGCGAAGATCAGGCAGGCGCGCACGGCTTCACCGTCCATCAGGACGGTGCACGCGCCGCAGACGCCGTGCTCGCAGCCCACGTGCGTCCCGGTGAGGCCAAGGTCCTGGCGCAGGAAGTCCGACAGCAGGAGTCGCGGCTCGACCGCGCGTTCGTGCTTCGTCCCGTTGACGGTGACGGTGATCGGCGTGGATGCGCGCACGGGAGCGCTAACGTAC
>CAZIFB010000102.1:0-10200 GCA_964538915.1 uncultured candidatus Brocadiaceae bacterium
AGGACCCCGCCGCGCGCTTCCAGAGCGTGCAGGACCTCATCGCCGCACTCGGCGCGGCGGGCGCGCGTCCTGCGGGTGCCGCGCCGGTCACCGCGCGGACCGTGCCGCCGCCGCTGCCACGCGACGTGCCACCGCCCTTGCCGGTCGAGCCGCCGCCCGCCGTGGACGCGCACTTGGCCGGATTCCGCAAGGCATCGCGCGTAGCCGCTCACCACGCGAAGTTCGTGGCTCGGCACGCCGTCGAGCGCGCACGGGTCGCGGCACGGCGGGCCGCGGCGAGAGCACGGGTGGGTTCCCTGCACGTCCTGGAGCGACTGCATGCCGTGCACGGCCGTCGGCGGGCCGCGGCCGAATCGCCTCCGCCGCTTCCCCGGCGCCGCGGCGGAGCGGGTCTGCTCGTCGCCATGGTGATCGCGGCTGTGGTGCTGTTCGCGCTGATCGCGGACGGGGGGCCGGTGGTCCGCATCGACGTGGATGCGCCGGCGCCGTACGCCACGGTGAGCGCCCCGCAACTCGAGATCCCGACCGGGACCGTCTACGGCACCCACGTCGTCCCGGTGCGCTATCAGGAGGCGGTGACGCGCGGGGTTCCGAAGTGGGTGTCGATGTACGACAGCGATCCGCAGCGCGCGCGGAAGGCGCTGCTCGAGCGCGTGCAGCTGCTGCGCGAAATCGCGCCGTTGAGCGAGAACTCGAGTGTCAGGGCCGACGAGTTGCCGTCGTTCACGATGAGGTACGACTTCGTCCCCTTCGTCCGCGCGCACCAGGTCTCGTTCGACGCGCTCCTGCGCGGAAGGGAGTATCCCGAGGACATGGCGGAGAGCCTCGCCGAACGCGGGCACATCGCGATCGTCGCCGCGGCGGACCTCCTCGCGAGGATCCAGTGGGACCGCCCGTCCGACGTCGAGCGCGCCGGGCGGCTGCACCGGTTCCTCGCCGAAGCGACCGGCTGCCGCGACATCGAATGGCACGGCGGCGCGGGTCAGGTCACCGACGTCGGGCGCGCGAACCGGCTTCTCGGCGTGCTGTGGGTCTGGTTCGCGAACGAGTTCGCACGCGACGAGCGAACCTGGGCCACGTTCCGCGCGATCTTCCCGCCGCGCTGACGTCGGCCCACGATCACCCTGCGGCGCTTCACCGGTCGCGGTCGGCCGGTTCCTGCGAGCCGGCGCTCCAGACGTTGTTGCGGCGGTTGCAGTCGAGCGAGGCCACGTCCGGGTCGATCTCGACCTTCGTGGCGCCGGCAGGGAAGGTCAGTGTCGCGGACGTCGCCGTCCACCACGTGGAGACCGGGACGGTCTGGCGCTGCTTGCTCCCGTCCGCGAGGGTCGCCTCGACGACCGCCGGGTGCACCGCGCGGCCGCGATCCTCGACGACCACGGTCGTCGCATCCGTTCCGGCGTCGACGCGCGCGATCGCGTGGTCGAGGCGCCACGCTTCGAAGAACCAGGTGCGGAAGTACCACTGCAGGTCCGTGCCCGCGACGTCCTGGAACGTGGCGAAGAAGTCGTACGGGTACGGGTGCTTCCACGCCCAGTCCGCGACGTAGCGCCGGAAGGCGGCGAAGAACGTCTCGTCGCCGAGCATCGCGCGCAGCTGGTGCAGGACCGCCGCCGGCTTGCCGTAGCTCGCGAAACCGAAGTCGTCGTCGCCGTAGGCGTCCGCATGGCGCATGCAGACCTCGTCGCCGCCGCGCCGCACGGTTCCCGCGTACGCCATCACGTCGACGCGCGGCCCGTTCTTGCGGCCGGTCAGGTCGTCGCGGCACAGCGTGGTCCAGAACGACGTGAAGCCCTCGTCCTGCCATGCGTACCGCTTCTCGTTGCTGCCGACGAGCATCGGGAACCACATGTGGATGGTCTCGTGCGCGATCACCCCCGCCGGCTGGCGGCCGCCGCAGATCGTCATCATCGGGAACTCCATCCCGCCGCCGATGATGCCTTCGCACGCGGTCATGTGCGGCCACGGGTACGGGTGTACGTGGGCCGACATGAACTCGATCGTGTGCTGCGCGTAGCGCGCTGCACGGACCCAGTCGCCGGAGCGCGGTTCGTACAGCGCGTGGATCATCGCGACGCCGTCCTTGCCCGGCCCGTCCCTGTCCTTCACGACGGCGTGCGTGGCATCCCAGAGGTAGGTCTTCGCGACGCTGACGGCCACGTCGCGAACGTCCTTCGCGCGGAAGTGCCAGCGGAGCTTGCCGCTCTCGCTGGTCGCCGTGACCGCGCCTGCGTCGTGGTCCTCCGAAGCGACCACGTGCACGATCTCGTGGTTCGTGCGCGCCCGCGCGAGCGCTTCGCGGGCCTTCGCCGTCAGCACGTCGTCCGGGTTCACGAGTTCACCGGTGGCCTGCACCAGGTAGCCCTGCGGGACCGTGATGCCGACGTCGTAGTCGGCCCAGTCCATGTAGAACTCGCCGTTGCCCCGGTACGGATCGGCGACCCAGCCGGAGACGTCGTCGTACACCGCGAATTGCGGGTACCAGTACCCGAGGAAGAAGACACGGTCCTTCTCGTGACCCGTGCGCGGCGCCGTGCCCGCGACCGGCACCGTGTACGCGTAGTCGATTTCGACCGTGCGCTGCGCGCCGGGTGCGAGCGGTTCCCGCAGCTGGATCGTCATGCGCGTCTCGCGGATCGGCGCACGCGTCGGTTTGCCGTCGAGGCGGACTTCGCGGATCTCCATCCCGTCCGTCGGCTCCACCGGCCGGGTGCGCTGGGCGTTCGCCTTCATCATGTCCTGGTAGACGTGCACGACGAGGCGATCGAGCGGGGCCGGGGACCGGTTGTGGTACGTCAGCGACGCAGTGCCGACGACGCGGGCGGTCGCCGGGTCGAGTTCGATCTCGATCGCGTAGGTCGCCCGGTTGGTCCAGTGCTTCGGGCCGGGGCGGCCGTTCGTCGTGCGAGTGTCGTTCGCGATCGCGTTCGTGAAGGACTCGGGAAGATCGATCGGGTAGGGGACGACGCGGGCGGTCGCCGATGGCGACTGCGCGAACGCGGCGGCGACCGTGGCGAGAACCGCGACGACGCGCGGCACGACGAGGTGTGGGGCAACCATGGCGGAGATCGCTCGGGGCGCGCCATGGAAGCGATCGGGGCGCCGGCTTCCAACTCGCGCCCGACAGATCGGTCGGGCAATGGTCCACGACGGGAATCCTCCGGGGCGGCCTGCGTCGCACGCGCCGGCCCGCTATCCTCCCGCCCCAAGGAATCCGAGGGATGAAACTCCACGCCGCCGCTTTGCTCGCCACCTTCGTGTCGGTCGCCCTCCTCGTGCCGGCGCAGGAGTGGCGCTCCGAAAAGGTCCACGACTGCGGCATCGAGTTCGACGCCCCGTCGCGACTCGAACGCCTGCCGATGCAGCTCGGGGAACAGGGCCCGTACCATCGGGCGCGCCTGCGGCCGAAGGACGACGCGGACTTCGTGCGAGCCCAGTACTACTGGAACTGCGACATCTACTCCTTCTCGAAGAAGGACCCGAAGGAGGACAAGGACCTGCCCGAAGGCCTCAGCGACGAGGCGAAGGAGCAGTTGAAGAAGCTGCTCGCGCTGAGTTCCTTCAAGCCGGCGCGCTCCTTCAAGGACTGGTTCGACCAGAAGAACCAGAAGCAGATCACCGTGGTGACCCAGGGCAAGGCGCGGAAAGGGCGCGGCGGCAAGCTCGACTTCACGCACTGGGTCTGGACCGAAGAGGACGGCTATGGCCCGGCCAAGCTGAGCTACTGCGAGGCCGCCGTGTACTCGCTGGAGGACCGCGAGGTGGCGCTCGTCATCGAGATGCCGCTGGAGACCCGCAAGCCGGCCGTCCCGAAGTCGAAGTGGAAGGACATCATCGACAAGATGATCGCGAGCGGTCGCGGTCTCGATGCCGAGGACTCCGAGCTCGACACCGATGCGAAGCGCGACCAGTACGCGAACACACCGGATCGGAAGCAGGCGCTCGCGGATGCGCGGAAGAACATCCAGGGACTGTCGGGCTGGGACTACTTCACGACGCCCAACTACATCGTTCTCTACTCGTGGGACTTCGAGAAGAAGGACGAGCGCTCGCGCGCCAAGAAGGACGCGGTCTTCTACAGCTCCCGGCTCGAGAAGATGCGCGAGCTCTACCTGTCGAACTACGAACTCGACGCCACCGGCCTGAAAGCGGTGATGCCCGACCCGAAGTCGATTCCGAGCCTGACCGGGCCCATCACGGGTGTCCCGACGAACGGAACGCCGGCACCCGCGAGCGGCAAGACCGCGGCGCCCGAGGACGACGACGCCGATCCGGCGCCGCGCGTCGCGACGAAGCCCTACTCGGTGTTCCGCCTGTGTGCGACGTACGACCAGTTCCAGAAGTACGGCGAGTCGCCTCCGGGTGTCGTCGGCTGGTACTCACCGTCGAGCAAGGAGCTCGTCGTGTTCCTCGGCGGCGACAAGATGATGGGGGCGGGTGCCACCGAGACCGTCACCTACCACGAAGGCTGGCACCAGTACGCGGACTTCTACTTCCACCATCCCGAGACGAAGAAGTACGGGACGCTGCATCGCTGGTTCGACGAAGGGCACGGCGACTACTTCGGTTCGTTCCGCTGGGGCCAGAACGGCTGGAAGTACGTCGGCTCCGACATGCGCTACCAGGACTGCAAGGAGATGGTGCGCAAAGGCGACTACGTGCCGTTCAAGGAGATCGTGCACTGGAGCCGGCAGCGCTTCTACTCGGGCCGGGCGCCGTACTACTACGCGCAGGCGTTCTCGATGATCGACTTCCTGCGGCGCGGACAGAAGTCGTCGGGGTACCAGGCACGCTGGGGGGAAGCGCTCGAGATGTACCGCCGCGTGATGCTCGTCCACGGCGACAGCAAGCTCGCGAGCGACACGGCGTTCCGGGACATGAAGGACGAGGACTGGAAGGCGCTCGAAGACGCGTGGAAGGCGTGGGTCGGCAGCAACAACTTCATGAACGGGAAGTGACGCGGATCAGCGGGGCTGTGGCACACGCTCGCCCAGCATCCGCCGCCAGAGCCACGGCAGACCCTGCGCCAGATCGATGCGCGCGCCGATGCGTTCCTGCGGCGAGAGCGGACGCAGTGCGTTGTCGCCCTCGCCGACGGCGAACGTGAACACGTACCGGGGTTCCATGCCCATCCGCACGTCCGCCATCAGCACACGGTCGCCGTCGCGCCACGTCTTCCAGAAGCCGTGACTGAACGCGGCGAGGTCGTCGACGGCCGGTGCACCGCGCAACGAGTCGCGCAGCGCCGTGCCCCGGTCCGTCGACGTCCACTCGAGCGGCGCCGAGTCGTCGAAGACGGACCAGTGCGCTTCGTAGACGCGGTTCCTGTCGTGCGCGACGAGCCGCCACAGCAGGGTCTGCAGCGGCGCCGGGGTCGCGAGCACGTCCGTCGCGCCGATGCCCGCTTGCTGCAGCGAACTGCGTGCGGCGGTGAGCGCGGCCTGCTGCGCCCCGGCGCTCCACGCGAGGTAGAGCGTGCTCAGGACGAGCCCGGCCGTGTTCCAGCGGAGACGTCCCGATCGCAGGGACGCCGTGGTGCCGACCAGCAGCGGCAGCGTGTAGAGGGGATCGATCACGAAGACGCTGCCGAACCCCACCGGTGTCGCGTCGAACGGCAGCCAGAGCCGCGTGCCGTAGATCGTCATCGCGTCGAGCAGGGGATGTGTCACGAGGGCCAGCCAGACCGCGAGGGTCCAGCGGCCGAAGAGCCGTCGCTCGCCGTGCAACGCGCTGATCGCGAACGCGAAGAACGGCGTCGCGAGCGTGAGCCAGAACAGCGCGTGGCTCTCGGAGCGGTGCCGGATCATGTTCTGCACCGCGTCGCCGTGGTCGATCAGCACGTCGAGGTCGGGCAGTGTCGCGATCACGCCGCCCCAAATGACTGCGCGCCACGCCTTCGTGCGGTTGCCCATGGCTGCGACGGCGACGGCTGCGCCGAGGGCGAACTGCGAGACGGAGTCCATGGCGCCGTTTGTCGGGCGGGAGTTTCCGTTTGGCAAGGCTCGCGGGTTGTGTGGTGGCAACCACGCGCGTAGCGTCGCCGCCCGCCATGCGAATCGCCTGCGTCGCGTCGTTCCTCCTCACCCTGGGGCAGGCCCTCGCTTGCGCATGGCAGGAGCCGGACAAGCCGGAGGCACCGGCGAAGCAGAAGCCCCAGATCGCTGCCGTCACCGAGGAGCGCGTCGTCGCCGCCTACTCCGATGCGCGTGCGGCGTGCAAGGACGTGCTCGGCGTGGACCTCGACACGCTGCCGCCGCTGAAGCTGGTCGCCCCTCGCGAACTCGGGGAGGCGGTGACGGCGGAGAACCTGCCGGTGTTCGCGCTGCGGGAGCCGGACGAGAAGAAGGCGAAGGCGGGGGCCGCCCAGGCGGGCCGCCAGTTCGCGCAGGTCGCCTACGCCAAGTACGCGTGGTCGACCAAGTCCTTCCTCGTGGTGCCGAAGAACTGGGAGCGCTTCGCGCGGGCGCTGGGCCGCCCCGAACTCACCGCGGACAACGCCCTGCGTGCGGTCATGGTGCACGAACTCTGCCACGCGATCGACGATCGGAAGTTCGACATCGGCAAGTGCCTGCTCACCGCGAACACCGTCGAAGCGGTCGACGCGTTCAGCGCGGTGCTCGAGGGGCACGCGCAACTGGTCGCACGACGTGTGTGCAAGGTCCGCGGATGGAGCGACGGTTTCGACGCGATGACGAGTGTGATCGGCGCCATTCCGGAGGGTGCCGCGGACGGCGAAGCGATGATGCTGCAGTTGCGGGCCGCCGCCGCGGCGCTCTCGACGGCGTACATCGACGGCGAACGTTTCGTGGCCGCGGTCGTCGAGGCGCGCCCGGAGAGCGGCGTGAGCGATGCCTTCCGTTCGCCGCCGAAGGACGGGGACACGGTGCTGCATCCGGGCTGGTACCTCGATCCGACGTCGAGGCCTGCCGTCCTGCACGATCCGGAGCCCGCGATCGACGTCTTCGTGGCCGGGTTCGATGCCGAGGAGTGGACGGCCACGCGCACGAGTCCGACACCGAAGCAACTCGCTGCCGGCCTGACGATGCTGCCGAAGGAGGACGTCGATGCGATCGTCGCGTCGATGCGCGCGTTGCGTTACGTGCAGGTCGTGCCGACCGCGGCGCCCCAGTCCAAGCTGTGCTACGCGATCGTGATGGAGTTCGACGGCGAAGGGTCGGCCCGGCGCTGGGTGGAGATCTCGGATGTCGTGAGCAAGAAGAAGGACGAAACCATGACGACCGGCGCCGTCCGGATCGTGTCTTCGTCGAGCAAGCCGCTCGAGGAAGGGCCAGTGCGCGGCTTCCTGCAGCGGAAGACCATGACCGCGGGCCGAGGCGAGTTCGAGGTCGTCAGCATCGACGCGTGGCGGGGCCGCATCGTCGTCGAGTCCCTCTACAGCGGTGAGCCGCCGCCCGACGAGGAGCACGTGCGCTTCGTCGACGAACTGCTGTCCGCGGTACGCAAGCGCTGATTGCGCGAGTCGCCGTCGTGGCGGCGCGTTCGTCGGTGGCATCGGCGAGCGGGAACCGCGCCGACGTCCCCGACCGTTGCGGTGCTGCGTCGGTGGGAACAGGGACCGTTGCGCTGCGAGAGGTCTACCCGCAGACTCCGGCTCCCTGAAGTCAGACGAGGTCATCCATGAACGGGGTCGTTCGCGCAACGGCGGTGTTCGTTCTCTGCCTGCCGCTCGTCGGTCAGTGCGGCAACCTGTGGCTGCCTGCTTCGGGCTTTCCGGGCGTCACCGGGATCGTCAACGCGGCCGTGATGTGGGATCCCGATGGCGTCGGACCGCTTCCTCCGAGGCTGGTGGTCGCGGGGGACTTCGGAATCGCCGGCAACCCGGCGGCCGCGTACATCGCGGCCTTCGATTCGACCACCGGGACATGGTCGACCTTCGGCTCGGGCATGAACAACGCGGTGTATGCGCTGACCGTCGCTCCGAACGGAGACCTGATCGCAGGCGGTGACTTCACGCTCGCGGGCGGGGCCACCGTGAATCGGATCGCGCGCTGGAAAGGGTCGTTGTGGGAGGCGATCGGGCCTGCCTCCCTGACCGGGCCGGTGCAAGCTGTGGCCGTGCTGCCGAATGGTCACGTGATCGCCGGCGGCGGGCCGACTCTGTGGCCGTTCGGGGCCGGCAGCGGGCTCGCACGGTGGAACGGTTTCTTCTGGTCGCCGATGGATGTCCCTGGGCAGGTGAGGGCGCTCGCGGTGACGCCGAACGGCAACCTGGTCGTTGGCGGGACGTTCGGCTCTGCCGGCCCGATCGCGGCGAACAACATTGCGAGCTGGGACGGAGCTGCCTGGTCGACTTTGGGTACAGGCCTCAGCAGCCACGTGTCCGCCGTGCAGGTGCTTACGAGCGGGGACGTGCTGGCTGGCGGCTCATTCCTTTCGGCGGGAGGCGCCGCGGCGGGCGGCATCGCGCGGTGGAACGGCGTGTCGTGGTCATCGCTCGGCATCGGCGTGAACGGACCCGTGTGGGCAGTGACGGAGTTGCCCGGCGGTGACCTCGTGGTCGGCGGCCCATTCACGAGTGCCGGCGGCAGTGCGGCTTCCGGAGTGGCGCGTTGGAACGGCAGTGCCTGGTCGCCGCTCGGTGCCGGCGCGAACGGCTTCGTCAATGCGCTCGCCGTGCTGCCGAACGGCGACATCGTCGCCGGCGGCGACATCACGGGCTCTGGCTCCGTGCTGTGGCGAGGCCTCCAGCGGTGGTCGGGATCTTCGTGGTCCTCGTTCGGCGCCGGACTGCCGGCCTTCGTGCATGCCCTGGCCGGAGCCGCGAACGGGGATCGCATCGCCGGCGGCGACTTCTGGGGCGGCGTCGCGCGCTCGAACGGTGGCACCTGGTCGGTGCTCGGCGGTGGCGTCGACGGGCACGTCTACGGCGTGGCGCGTTTGGGCAACGGGGATCTCGTCGTCTGTGGCACCTTCGCGTTAGCGGGCGGCGTGCCTGCGCAGAGCATCGCGCGCTGGGATGGCACCAGCTGGTGGCCGCTCGGTCCCGGGGTGGGCGGCATCGGGGAGTCGGTGCAGGCACTGCTGGTGCTGCCGAACGGTGACCTCGTTGCGGGTGGTTCGTTCTTCGGCGGCCTCGGCGTGAACGCGAACTTCATTGCGCGCTGGAATGGCTCGTCGTGGTCGGCGTTCGGCTCCGGAACGAGCGGCGCCGTGTATGCCCTGGCGCTGCTGCCGAACGGCGACCTCGTCGCGGGAGGTAGTTTCGCCAGCGCCGGCGGCGTGCCGGCCGCGTGCGTGGCGCGCTGGAACGGGAGCGCATGGCTGCCGCTGGGATCGGGAGTCGGCACCGGGTCGCCGCTCACGAATTGGGTCGAGGCCATGGCCGTGTTGCCGAACGGGGATCTCGTCGTCGGTGGCTCCTTCACGGTGGCCGGCGGCGTCGCCGCGAACAACGTCGCCCGTTGGGACGGCAGCGCCTGGCATCCGCTCGGCGCCGGGACGAACAACGCGGTCACGTCGCTGCACGTGTTGCCGGACGGCGACCTGCTCGTCGGGGGGCGCTTCACGGCCGCCGGAGGGGCTCCAGCCCTCCACCATGCACGCTGGAACGGCAGTGGCTGGTCGTCGCTCGGCGCCGGCGTGGACGGCGCCGGGTTCTGGACGAGCATCAACGCGATGATGACAGCACCCAACGGCGACGTCGTCGTCGGCGGCGCGTTCTACCTCGCCGACGGCAATCCGGCGGGGTGCATCGCGGAGGTCTCGACCACGTGCCCGGCTGCCGCGCTCGCTTCGGGATCGGGCTGTGCGGGGAGCGGCGGCGCCAACGTGCTGCAGGCCGATGGCCTGCCGTGGGTCGACAGCACGTTCCACGCGACCGGCACCGGTCTGCCCGCGGCGGCACTCGTGCTGGCTCTCACGAGCGTGACCTCGGTACCGCAGGGTGCGGCGCCGCTGTCGATCGTGTTCCCACAGGCTGGTCCGGGCTGCGACGTGCTCGTGGCGCCGGACATCCTCGAACTGCTCGTGACGACGACGGGCACCGCATCATCGACCCTGCTGCTCCCGAACGTGCCGCCCCTCGTCGGAGTGACCTTCTTCCACCAGATGGTGCCGATCGAGATCGGTGCCGGCGGTGCGTGGAACTCCGTCACCGCGACGAACGCGCTGCAGCTGACCGCGGGGCAGTTCTGAGCATGGTGGCTCGCCGTTCGGCGAGCTGCGTCAGCAAAGAACAGG
>CAZIFB010000103.1:0-9070 GCA_964538915.1 uncultured candidatus Brocadiaceae bacterium
GCACCTGTTCTTTGCTGACGCAGCTCGCCGAACGGCGAGCCACCATGCTCAGAGCGAGGAGCTCGCACACGCTGGGCAAGCCGCGCCGCGAAGAGCCCTCCACCGCCTCGTGGTCGCCGACGCCTCATAACCCGCGCGCCTCGCACGCAGGGCCGAGTCCGAAGAGCGTCCTGTTCGACCCCCTCTTTCCAGCTCTCGGGTTATGAACCCAGAGCCCTGCTCTGAGAGTCCGAGAGCGTTTTCGGGCCGTTTCTGCTCTCGACCTGTTAACCCGCCTCGCGGTGCCACGACCGCCCCGCCGGCACCCACCGCCGCATCCAACCGCCTTCACGGCACCTACGTAGGCTCGGTACAGCAAGACGCCCCAGGGCTTGTGGCCCCGGGGCGTTCGCTTCTCGGCGAGTGGTAGAGCGAACGGAACGCTCTTCGGACCGAGAGCAGTTACGAAGAGCGTCTCGATCGGTCGCCTCGGTCCGGCAGGAACGCGCGTTCTCGAGCCGAGCCAAACCCCGTCGGCATCGGCGAGTGCGCGAACATGGGCATCCCGGTTGACCGCCTGCCGATGCAGTTATAACGTTGTGCCAACCTCGGTAGCCCCATGATCGAACTTCGCCTGCGTCGGGTCGGGAACTCGCTCGGTGTCATCTTGCCCAAGGGGAGCCACTGATCCTGTTCGGCGCCGACGATCTGCAGCGGGCGCTGAAGGAGTTTGTCGCGCACTACCACATCGAGCGTCCGCATCAGGGACTCGGCAACAGGGTGCTCACCGCGAGCACCTCCGAGATCCCGAAGGGCGGCGACGTGGTGGTCGACGAGCGACTCGGCGGGCTGCTGAGCAGCTACCTACGATCGGCCTGACGGCGATCCACTTTCCGAATCGCGGGAATCGAACCACGCGCGGCGCCACCGATCCGCACCCTCGTCGCGATCACGCACTCTCGATTCTGTCACGGTCGGCCTCCGAACGCCCGATTTGCCACGAAACTCGCTCGGCGTAGTTTCCGGATACCACGCGCCTTTCTGTCACCGCACCTTGACTACGACATCTCCCCACGAAGGCTCGCACCACCAATCAGACCTCGGAGCAATCGGAACGACCAGGAGAGTGTGCTCGTCCTGCCACTCCAAGTGGTAGTTCTGTCGGTTCCAGCCGGATATCAGGGTACCAGGGGCCTGCTCGGATGTCGAACGCAGCGCAACAGCCCAGTCTTCAAAGGCCGGTCGAATGCAAGCAACGGCGACGTAGGACCCATTGGGTGATACCCAGTGGTCGATTTCCCGCCAAGAGTACCGCTGCCGCCAGTCAAGCACCAGTAGCACTGCAGCACCGCTCACCGCGATTGCCAGAACGCATAACAGACATGCCAGGCGCGCCTTCATTGGCCTCTGTTCGACGTGGGCCCGCTCTATGTCGTGCGCCAACCAAATGGCTTGTCGCAAGGCTTGCAGGCTCGGAACATGCTCTGACCCCTGGTCTGACGGTCGCAGTCCCACCATCTCGCCAAGCCCTCGATAGTCTTGCATAGCTCGGCTCGGGCCTCCTCATGCGGCAAGCCGCCGAGGTTGAAGTTGCCCTGCGCGCGAACCGACCTTTGACTGTTTCGCCATCGATCGCCTGCCGCGTATGCGCGCAGGTCCCACGGATCGTCAGCGCCATACCCGTAGTCCTGCAGCTGAAGTGCAATGGCTCGGACTCGTGCAGCACCCACAGCGGCCGCGGCTCCAATATTTCCGGGCACATCGGCTTTTACGCACTTGCCGCAGAGCGTAAAGGTCCAGTCACAGCCACCGCCACACACAGGAGGTTCTCCATGCATATCGCGCGTCGCAGTCTTGATGTCCCGAGGACCTCCGGGGCGCCATCGGCCCTCGACGCTTCTGGGGCTGCTACCTTCGTGGTGAATAGACCACCAGTCCGATTGCACTGCCCGCACCAACCAGTCCGTCACGTCGGTGCCGCAGCGGAGCTCCTCCTCTCCTTGCACGATGGGGGTTGCGCAGTCCACCGATCCACCCTCGACAGCATACATGCCGCGGTTGACAAACGGCGCTTCAGGAACCACAGGCTGGTCGAGCATCTCAACTTCACCAATAGCCCGCGTAGCTTCGCTGAAGGCCTTTCTCCTATGCGCGACCAACTTCTGCGTGCTCAACTGCTTGAGAGCCCAACCGCCACCCTCATTTCCTGCTCCAGAGCAGCACGTATGCGCACTGCACCCGCAATTTGTCACACCATCAGATCGGCTCCACCAGCCGTCCTTGCCCCTAGTGCCATACATAGATGCGTCAGGGTACTCCTGGCCGCAGGAACGCCCGCAATCGCAGGGCGCGCAGCCCAGCCGCCCACCCAGCCGAACGCATCCGTGATCGCGCCCCACACGACTGCCGGCCGGAGCTACATCGGTCCGCCTGCTTCCGCAGGAGCCTCGACGAGATCCTCCACCTGAACTCCCGTAAGCCCCACCGCACCCGCACTCCCCGGCAGAGCAGTCACACGAACCCTTCCCTTGCTTCCCCAGCCTCTCCGAACCGAACACTTCCTCCGCCGATCGCGCAAGGTTCCATATCGACTTGCCAAACTGAGGGAACTTGGTCGGCACAGAAGCTAGATCCATGATGTACGGCTCCCTCGTTGTCAAGCTGTTTGTCGCGGCAACCACTGGCGATACGACGGCCTTCGATGGTGAGGATGTGGCGGATCTGGAGAGCGCGCCGGGCTCCCACACGTCCCAGCGAGCGGAGCTGATGATCCGCCAGCAGCTGGGATCTGGCAAGCCCCCCGTTCGCGCACGAGGCCCTGTAGCTGCTCGTCGTAGGCACGCTGGAAACGGGATCGCAGCCTGGCAGGAAGGGCGGGGACGAAGCGCCTTTCCAGCTTGCGACTCGAACTACAAAGGATACCTAGCACTTGCCCCGTGCCCCCAAGCCTGCGAAACGCGGCACGGTCTGGACTCACCTGTCGACTTGCCATGAAGGCTGCAATGCCCGAAGCACCATCCAGTTGGCCGTCGTCGCCCCACTGCCCGTACTGAAACGGTAACGGACCAACTGCTGTCCTGGTCCCACCGTCGCCATTGCATACAATGTGCCGGACGCACTCGTCACCACCGGCGTCGTGATAGTGCTGACGGTCGCTGGGTCTTCCAAAGTCCGCGTCTGCACTTCCCAGGTCAGCGTCATGCTATTTGCGTTCACCACCTGGACTCCAAATGTTGCCAGATCACCACGCACCGGCATCCACGGGGTGTAGGCCCAGTTTACTTCATCGCCGGGAGAATAGCCGCCCGACCAGCCTTGGAACAGAATCTCGCCTTGAAGTTGATTTGTCATATGAGTTGCAACTAGCTAGTTCGGCTGCCAGAGCGGCTGGGCAAATTGAAGGTGCAGCATGCCCCCGACGTTCTTTGCAAGCCGATAGCGAACAAGGTCTTTCGCGTCAGTGACATCAAACGTGTAGGTCTGAGCCGCCGTCGACGCAATGGTGATGTTACCGATGACCATTGCCGCACTGTCATCTTCGTCGGATGACTTTGTGTCCATGAACAAGTCGGCGCTGTTTGCGACCGTGTTCAAGAACACCTGAGCCCCTGCCGTTCCAACATTGCCCCCGGCCGGCATCCAGAATCCAGTGGCATCCGCGGGAGAGATCTCCCCAAGGAGAAGTAAGTCCATTGTGTCACCTATTGCATGATGGTCTAGTTGGGCTCCCAGATGGGCGGATTGGATCGGCTGTGAATCCATACGTCGGATCCAGACGCGCCTTGAAGCTCATAGTGGTAGCGGACGAGTTCCAGGCAAGCCGATACGTGAAGCTGTGACGTGGCAACGCTGGTGATCGTGAGGGTCCCTAGAGAAAGAGCGGACGAGTCAGTGTCTTCTTTGTTTTTTGTCTGCACCTCGACGTCGACGCTCCAACCGCCCGCTGATTGGCGCAACACCTGATAGACGACGCCGAAAGCGTCGCCTTGCCTGGGGAACCACGGGCTGTAGAGATGAACTCGCCCCGCTTGCGGCAACAAAAGGCTCTGACCGATCAGCATTGTGCTCTCCTGCACGGTAACCGGCAGCGCCACCGGCTGCCGGGGTCCCCGTCACTGGGTGTTGGTTGCTTCCCGTCGGTCGCGATTCACATCCGCGACATTGTGGAGCTTACACAGTCAGGGCTGAGGCGCCAGTCGAACTTCCACATTCGCACAAAGGGGCGACCGCGCACCGGGGCGACTCCGCGTACGAACGGATTCGCAATGCGAGGCGTGCTCGGATCTTGGCTTGAGCAGGCCCCTTGGTCGAAGCCACCACTCGGCAGCTGGCAACCGGTGGTCATGCGCAAGTCGTGATGCTGGGACCGGGGCGGCCAACACGCAGGGGGACTGAGTCGCTGGACGGTGTTCCCGGGCAGGGGTCGCTTCCACGCCAACACCGAGGGACTAGGTCGATCCATGCGGACCGTGGACTGCTAGGCAAACCGTGTTGCAGGGCATCGGGGCCGGATTCGGTTCGGCCAAGCAGGGGGACGCACGCGAAGAACTTCGCACCGTTGCGACTCCCTTGGCAAGATGCGCTGAATGAAGCCGAGCCGCGCACGAACACCGCACACCCACACGCCAGCCGCCCACATCCCGGCCCGACTCCTGGCAGCACGAGCCGCTGGATGCATCCTCCTTGCCGGGTTCCTGGCCTATTTTGGTGTGTGGCGCGGACTGTACGTGTTCGACGACCACGTAGCCATCGATGAGAACCCGGCAATGCTCACCGGCGACTGGTGGCATGTGGCCTTCGGCCCACGCCATCAGCCGCTCGCCAACCGCCCGCTGACCGCGCTCACCCTGACCTTCGACCTCGCGGTGTTCGGCCGTGGCCCCTTCGGCCCGCACCTAACGAACCTGATAGTCCACCTCCTCAACGCGTTACTCGTCTTCGCTGTGCTCCGTCGCAGCCTTGTGGCGCCGGCAATCGTCCACCGATTCGATACACGCCTCGCAACGCGTACTGCAGCTACTGTTGCCCTGCTGTGGGTCGTCCATCCCCTAGGGGCAGACGCAGTGGCGTACTCTACTCAACGCTCCACTCTCCTTTGGGTCGGGCAGTTCCTGGTAGCGCTGTACGCAACTTTGCGCGCCCACGATTCGACAACGCCCGCTCGATGGCGCACCGTAGCCGTCCTCGCTATGGCCGGCGCGATGCTCAGCAAGGAGGATGCGGTCGTGGGGCCACTGCTGCTGATACTCTTCGAGCGTGCGTTCCTGTTACCTGATTGGACGTCTCTCCGCCGTCGCTCCGGGTACTACTTGGCGCACATCCTTACGTGGGGACTACTCGTGGTCTGTGTCACGCTCGGCCCGAGCAACCCGACAGTCGGATACTCGACACGCTCCCCGGTCACTGCATGGGAGTGGCTATTGACCCAGGCTGGCGTTGTCCTGCACTACCTACGACTCGTGGTTTGGCCAACTTCACTCCGCGGCGCCTACGACTGGCCCGTGATCAACGAGCTTCCGCAGGCAATACTACCTGGGCTCGCAGTTGTGTCGTTACTCGGCGCGACGGTTGCCTGTTGGCGGCGGCGGCCGTGGTGGGGTTGGCTGGGCGCCCTCTTCTTTCTCTCTCTGGCGCCTACGTCGACGATAATGCCGATCGTAACTGAAGTAGTGGCGGAGCGGCGCGCGTATCTCCCGATGCTATTCGCGCTCATTCCCATCGCGGTCGGATTGCATTCGTGGACGGCCAAGCTGCCTGGGCGTGCGCAATACGTAGTCACCGTCACGATCGTGCTTGTCGCGACGTTACTCGGTGCAACCACCCGGGCAAGAGTCGGTGTGTACGCTGACGACCTCTCGTTCTGGACAGATGCACTTTCGAAGCGTGATCCAACGAACCGGTCACACCAGGCTGGCCGCCTGCTGGCCAGCTGCGGGGGCGTAATGCTCAGTCATGAACAGGGAGGGCGGGCCTATGAGTGCCTCGACGAGGCCATGCGATGCGCGGACCCGATTCCGTCGGCCGTCGCCATCTACGCCTCGTCCCTGTTGCCGCGTGGACGCGCCGCAGAGGCGGTGGCGACCATGCGGACCGTGATAGGGCCTGGAGCGACCCCGCAACTGCTCGCAACTCTGGGTGTATGCCTTACCGCCGCACACGAGGCGGAACACGGCGCGGCCAATGATCCACGCCTGGCTGAGGCCGAGTCGGGCCTTCGCAAGGGTCTCGTGGAGAATCCTCGAAGTGCACAGTTCTGGGTCGCCCTCGGCTACGTGCTTCGTGTCAGCAATCGCCTCTCCGAGGCAGAGGATGCATACCGACGCGCCACGGATGCGAGCCCAGATCAAGTCCTGCCCTTCCTCCTACGCGCCGAACTCCTTGAACGCCTGGGGCGCCGGCGCGATATCGCCCCGCAGTTCGAGCGGCTACTGCGTGCCAGGCCCCGAGATGTCACGGTTCGCCTGATGCTCGCCGAGATGGCTGCGAACAACAAGGAGTTCAGCTTCGCGGGCCGACTCGTTTCCGAAGCACTCGCTCTCGACCCGAGTAACAACGCGGCGAGGACGCTGTCGAACCGCATCCAGGTCGAGTCACGACGCTAGAAGTGGTTCGTAGGTCGCACTTGTACGCTTTTCTTGGACTATGGCATCAGCTTTCCATGATCCGAATCACGGATGAACGGTGGGCACTGGTCGAACCGCCCTTGCCGGCGGTGCCGCGACGCAAGGACGGTCGTGGGCGCCCTTGGCGCAGCGATCGCGACTGCCTCGACGCGATCCTGTGAGGGCTGAAGACCGGCGGGCAGTGGAAGGCGACGCCGAAGTCGTTTCCAGGATACGCCACCTGTTGGCGTCGACTCCGGATGTGGGACGAGCAGCGCATCTGGAAGGACGTCTGGCGCGCAGAGCTGGGCGCTCTGGACGAGAAGGGCCTCCTGGATCGGGAGCTCGACTCCACTACCGGCATGTCGAGCACGCACGTCTTCACGATGGCGCGCAAACAGGCGTAGACCGGCGCCGGCAATCGCCACGCACCCGCCCCGTCGGTTATCCTGCCGGAGTCGAGCGCCCCTCCAAGTCCAACTCCACGCGCTCCTTACCCTTCGTGAGGCCGAGTTGGACGACATCATCGCATCCCGCGACGAACGCGGACGGTTCCTGCCGGGTGGCGCAGGTGGTCCTGGGCGCCCACCCGTGCGCACGGTCGACCGGCTGCGGCAGGCCGTCGAGGAAGCGGTCACGCCCGAGCACCTGACCGCGGTGATGCGCCGCCTCACCCGCGCTGCACTGGAGGGCAACATCCCGGCGGCGCGCATCGTCCTGGAGCGTTCCTGCGGCAAGCCCGTGGAGTCGCCACCCACCGGGGCACCCATCACCTTCGAGATGCCCCGCATGCGCACGGCTGCCGAGTGCAACGCCGCAGTGGAACGCATCGGCGAGGCCGTGTGCCGCGGCGACGTGGACCGCGAGGCCGCCAAGCTGATGCTCGACGTCATCCAGACCCGGTTGAAGGCAATCGAGGTCACGGACTTCGAGCAGCGTCTCGCCGAGCTGGAGCGAACCGCGAAGTTGGTGCAACTGTGAGGCGCCTGCAGACCCGCCTTGCCGCCGTGACCGAGGTCTTCGGCTCCGAGACCGTCGTCCGCGAACTCGCCCACCCGGCGTTCGAGGTGTTCCGCAAGACCGGCGAACTGCCCGAGGACCAGCACGTCGCGCACGAGGTAGTGCAACGCGTCCTGCGCGGCTACGACGCCTTCCCGAACACCGGGCACCCTGCGCTCGACCGGCAGCGCGCCTTCCGCATCGCGGTCAACACGCCCACCCGCCCACCGGACCCCGTCTTCGACTCGTTGTTCGACGAGGCCGTGTGGGCGCCCGACCCGATGCGCTGGGCGGCGCGCCAGGCACTGAAGGAACTGGCGACGCTCGGGCTCGACGTGACGAAGCCGGTGTTCGCGGGGCGCAAGTTCGACGGGCCGTGGCGGGGCAGCGTGGGGCTCACGATGCTCGGCTTCCCCGACATCCTCTACACCCCGCCGCACGAGGAGCGAGCTGCGCGGATGTTCGCCTACTTCGCCAAGGTGCGGGAGCAGATCGCCGACGACAACCAGACGTGGTTCGACGCATTGCGCGACGCGGAGGCGCCGTTCAGGCAGCGGGGCGAGCTACCGGCGGACGAACTCCTGCGCGACGGCGTGCTCGCGCTGCAAGAGATGGACGCGCTGCTGCGGCACGGGCGCGGCGAGGACGTGGTCGAGATGCTCGCGACGATCGACAAGCTGCGGGAACGCGCGGCGTGAGGCGCGCCGAGGGGCGCATTTCCTGGCGAATCGGACGCTTCCGCCTCCGTCGCACACAACGGGCGCCCGGAACCGAGGAACTCCCTCCTTTCGGCGACGCGATCCAGGATTAAGAAAGCGTTTCCACCGAAGCGAAGTCTGGATGCCGGCGGCTAGCAACAGAGCATCGAAGTACATGACGGTCCAGGACGCCTTCGCGAGAGCAGCAGCGATCCTGCTCTCGACCGAGTCTCCGATGAGCACGAGGGAGCATCGCCCGAAGCTCATGGAGGCGCTCCAAATCGTCTGGCCTCACCTCAAGGAGGCAGCCAGACGCTTCGGTGAGACCCGCGACCTACGGGACCTGCGGAGGCGCGTCTCGCACGCGACGACCATCGAAGACGTCGTGAACGAGATGCCGGCGGGCCGGGTTGGGCGCATCAGCGCACACCTCGCGCTCGTTGCCCAACAGCTCAGGAGCAAGCGCACGCGAGGCCGGCGCAGCGCGAACAAACCTCCAGGGCGGTAGCGTCGAGCTGCCCCGCTCCCCACCATCACCGCAGCTCCCCCGCCGCCACCATCGCGCACAGCTCCTTCAACGCCAGTTCGCTGCCGTCGCCCCGCCGCGCCACCTGGTCGAACAGCGCCAGCGCCCGGCTCACGTCCTTGCCGTCGCAGTGCGCCGCCATCTGCTGCCACTCCGCTTCGAGCAGCACCGCCTCGGCGTGCAGGTCGTCCTTCGGCAGCTCCCCCGTCTGTTCGAACCACACCTGCGCCTTCGCCTGTGCCTCGAACCACTCCGGGTCGTCCTGC
>CAZIFB010000104.1:0-8591 GCA_964538915.1 uncultured candidatus Brocadiaceae bacterium
ACTCGGCTTCAAGCTCGTCCCGGCAACCGCGTGATCGGGGCTGTTCTTTGGAAGGGCGAGTCGCGCTCCGCGATCGCACTCTGCGTCGCCGCCACCGCTCTTTCACGTCAAGCCGCCCCGCGCACCAGACGCGACTCGGGGAAGATCGGTTCGCTCCGCACGACCTGTGGTTGGCGGCACTCGACTGGAGCTGGCGGCGGACGAAGCGGAGGCTGCGAGTTCACTCGCCGATCTCGCGCGAAGACGAAGCGATGCCGGCGCATCGCAGGGCAGCGGTCGGATGAGTGCGCGGCTCTCGCTCCTCGTCCGACGCGTCGATCCGCCGCGGCAGGGATCCGCGCCGCGCAGGCGCCGAAATGCCCAGCGAAGGACCGAAGGGCATTCCGCCTCAGGGCTGCGGCGCTCAGGGGTCCTCGGGCGTTTCGCGTGGGTCGCCGCCAACCTCCTCGTGCTCAGCGCACGGTAGCATCGGGCTCGGTGTCGTTTCCCAGCTTCGTTGGAAGCTCCGCCGCCAAGATCCAACTCCGCCCACGAAGATGAAATCCACAGTCACCGTCTCCATGCTCGTGCTCACCGGCGCGATGAGCACTCTCGCAGCGCAGAGCGTGCTCTGCCCCGACAACCACCACTTCTCCGAGTCCGCGATCCAGGCGCAGCCCCTCGGCTCGACCAATTGGTGGGGTACGACCGCAGGCGGTCGCCGGATGATGATCCTCTACGACGCCAGCCACTTCACCGCGAAGGCCGGGGTCGCCGGGCCGATCCTGATCACGAACCTCATGTTCCGCGGGGAAGACGCAGAGAGGAACACTGGCGGTCAGACGTTCAGCGGCATCACCGTGCACGTGTACAAGACGACGCTGACGTCGGCGACCATGGCATCGACGACGGTTTTCGCGTCGAACATCACGGCTGTCGGCACGACCTCGCTGATGCCAGGTGGAACACCGTTCGCGCATCCGAACATCGTCTGTCCCGCATCGCTCGGGACGACGCCCAACAATGACATCTGGAACCTGGACCTGTCCGGAGCCGGGTTGTTGCCGTTCGATCCGACCGATGTCGCCGGTGGCGCGAACCTGCTGGTCGACATCGCGTGGACCGGCTACGCCAATGGCCCGGCGATTCCGCCCAGCGCCACGTCGGTCCCAGCGATTCCGACGAACGACACGACGGCGCATGGCGCGGGCGTTCGTGGTCGCGGCATCTACGCGGCCTCCCCGACGGCGACCAGCGGCACGAGCTCGGCGGCGCCGCCCACGATGCGCGTCGATTTCCTCGGCGGCGGCGGTTCCACGCTGCAGCCCGCCACCACGGAGCGCTTCGGAGCGTCGTGCGGTGGGTCGGCGTCGACCTTCTACCAGTTGTTCGTGCAGGGCCAAGCCTTCGACCTAGCCAACACGAGCCTGTCACTGATTCCCGACGTGCCTCCGCCGGCCGCGCCGAACTTCTACATCGTGGTGGCCGGAACGGCCGCACCGGACGTCACCAAGGTGAACGCCGCCCCGAACTCGACCACCGACGACGCGGTGCTCGCCGCGACATCTCTCGGCTTCACTTCGGGCCCCTTCCGGTATCCGGGTGGCTCGACGACGCAGATTCGGCCGGCCACCAACGGCTTCATCTGGCTCGACCCCGCGATGACCGCCACGGACTTCAGCCCGACACTCGGCGAGTTCCTCGGCTCTTCCGCCAATCTGACCGCGCGTCTCTGCCCGTTCTGGCGCGACTTCGATCCGGGTGAGAACACCGTCTCGCACCCGAACTCCGGGCTGCACATGTTCGTCGACACGAGCGGTGGCGCGGGCAATGCCGTCTGCTACGTGACCTGGCTCAACGTGTCAGAGTTCAACGTCGTCCAGGGCGTCGGCGGTCAGTCTGCCTCCACCATGCAGTGCGTGATCCACGAGGCGACCGGCATTGTCGAATACCGCTACGGCTCGATGTCGATCGGGACCGGCAGTGGCGGCGGCGCAGTCGAAGTGCAAGGCTTCGTCGGCTTCACGCGCGGTCGCATCACGTCAGGTCCACCGGTGGTCGCCAGCGTCGATCCGCAGTCGCGCAACCTGTCGCACGAAACGCCATTCAGTACCGGGCCGGAATTGGCAGCGAACGTGTCGTTCACCGCGGTTTCGACTCCGCTCGCGGCGAGCGCGCACTACGGCGCGCGCATGTTCGGCGGCCAATCGCTGACGTTCAACGTCGGCAACGTTCCGTCGGCGCCCGTTCCGTTCATCATCGGAGCAATCAACCTCGACCTGCTCGCCACGTCCCCGGGTATCCAGTTTCCGGGGATCACCGCGCCGGGCTGCATGATCAGCACGGGGGCGTCGCCGCTGATTCTCGGTTGGGAGATTTGGGTCGTTCCTGCCGCCGGACCATCGAGCTTCACCGGCACGCTACCGTTGGTCGTCTCGCACTCCTGGTACGGCTCGATGATCATCGGGCAAGCGATCGGCCTCGACTTCTCCGGTGGTCCGAATCTGGTGGCGTGGGCCAGCAACGCGGTGCAGTGGGTCGTCGGCCTCGACTGATCGACGGCGAACGAGGCCGCGGCCACGGCCGACGCATGTCGGGTGCAACGACGGGCCGAATGAGACGCACTTCGAACTTGGCCCGGCGTGGCGGCGCGACGGGTCATGAGGCGCGCTGCTCCGCCCGCGGCCGGTAGCGCATCGCGACGTCGCATCGCTCGTAGCGCGCTCCGTAGCGTGCCATGATTTAGGCGTCGTGCTGGAAGCCGGCCTTCTCGTAGAGGTGGATGGCTGGGGCGCAGCGCGAGTTCGTGAGCAGGTAGAGCGGGTCGGCACCGAGCGCCTTGGCACGCTCGATCATCGCCGCCAGTAGGAACTCACCAGCCTTTCGTCCTCGCGCGGACTCGCTTGACAGTTGGCTCAGCCACGCCGCCGCATACCTCCCCGGAGGGTCACCAGTAACGAACTGCAACACGTCGTCGACTCTACTCGTGTTGCCGGCTGGGCGAGGAACGGATGCCTCCGGCGGCAGTCACTCAAACCCCATTTCCCGTTGGACTCCAGAAGGCCGGCGGAACGGGCTCGGGCGTTGGTCTACACCGCCACGTCACCACGCATCCACTCCGCGCGCGGCCGGATGTCCTCGCTTCGCTGCGGGATCCGTCTCGCGCCGCTCCGTCGGTCTGAGTCCTGGCCGCGAAGGTGCTTGCACGTCCCTGGACTCTCGCCCAAGCATGTGCGAGGCTGGCCAAGATCAGGCGATTCCTTGGGGAGCGCCGCTTCGCCGATCAACCCATGACCATCGACTGGACTGAACCCGACTTCGCGTTCTTGCTCAAGCAACTCCAGACAGGCCGAGCGTGCCTCTTCCTCGGCGCTGGTTTCTCTGTGGATGCAAAGAACGAACTTGGCACTTCACCTCCCCTCGGTGGAGACCTTGCCCGCCTACTGGCAGCAGAAGCAGGCTTCACCTTGTCCGGTGAGAGCTTGCCCGTTGTCTTTGAGGCCACCAAGAAGCGCATTGGCTCCGCGCGTTTGGCTGACTTGCTTAGGAAGAACTATGACATTGTTGCAATGGATGATTGGTATAACACGGTATCGCAATTCACATGGCACCGCATCTACACGATCAACATCGACAACCTCTTGCAAGCCGTATACTCCAAGCAGGGCGGCATGTCTGGCCAGAGACTACGTATCATTGTAAACCCAGCCCCAGTTGAAGAGCGAGACGTTCTGTTTCAAGAGTTACAGTGCGTTCACTTGCACGGTCATGTAGACACGGCAGCCAATGGCCTAACATTCACACTGGCAGACTTTGCGTCGCTGACAACTGCGCCCAATCCGTGGTACCAGATCTTGATGGATGATATGGCG
The DNA here is from genome assembly GCA_964538915.1 of uncultured candidatus Brocadiaceae bacterium. Classification (GTDB taxonomy): domain Bacteria; phylum Planctomycetota; class UBA1135; order UBA1135; family UBA2386; genus JAEUHQ01. The sequence goes on from CAZIFB010000104.1 coordinate 3,852, forward strand.
TTTCGGTCCATTGTCTTCGTCGGGACGCAACTTGAGGAACCGATGTTCCATCACTATCTACAACTTCGAGCGCCCAAGGAGATCGGGACACCGGAACAACGCCCGAAGTCCTTTCTCGTGAATCGGACAATCGGGCAGATCCGTGCGGACAATCTGCGGGAGAGGAACATACGCGCCGTGGAGTGCACTGCCAAAGAGTTCTTTACATCTCTGGCTACGGTGCTACAGCCGGCGCAGGCGGCGGTTGCGAGTGTGAGAAGTGTTGTTTTTCCGACCGCGGTTTTCCCCTCGGGAAACGCCACTGACGCGGATCTGCGGATACACCGACACTTCTTTCGAGTTGATCCGAGTGCCCGACTCCTGCTTCGCACATCGCGCCCTCAGGATTTTTTCATGGGCGCCGAGCCTGATTGGTCGGACATCGCCGAGGAGCGAGACGCCACCCGCACTATCAGTCGCGAACTGGTTGCCGCCGTTGCCGAGCATCGCAACGAGCAACACACGCTTGTGCTACATGGTCCAGCCGGCAGCGGCAAGACGACGGCTTTGATGCGTACCGCGCAACTCTTGTCAGTCAATACACCTCACGTCTACTACGCCAAGGGACTGGAGAAGCTGGATCTATCCGGGATACTTGAGCTAGCGCAGCAGCTTTCGCCGAAAGGTGAGCGCGTGATTCTGTGCCTCGACGTCTTTGGCCGACACATGACCGAGCTCATGGACAGATGTGACGCCATGTGCGAGACGTCAAACCTAACATTGGTTCTGTCGGAGCGCTCCAATAAGTACGCGACTATTAGTCAAGCTGTCAGTCGCCTTTCGCCGCTCGTCATGCGGATGCCTGACCTAGACGAAGCGGACGTCTCCGCGATTATCGGCAAGCTAGAGAAGTTCGGGTTCCTTGGCAAGCTCCGTGATAAGGCCCCCGCGCAACGCGTTGCGGCGTTTATGGAGCGCGCAAGCAAGCAACTTCTTGTGGCGCTTCGTGAGTCAACCAGTGGCGAGGGCTTCGATCGTATCCTGCGCAATGAGTACGGGGAGCTCGAGCAGTCGGCCAAGCTTGCATACACCATCGCCTGTATCGCGGTGGCTCAGGGGGCGCCAGGAGTGTACTTGAGGCATCTCACGCCGTGCCTTGGTCGCGCAGTGTTTGCGAAAGGCGTAGTTGTTCGCGACCTGCTTCGCGGTGTGTTGGTGCCCCACAATCAGAGTGAGACGATTGTAAAGCCACGGCATCGATTGATTGCGTCTTGGGTTGCAAACGAGATTGCTCCAACGGGCGTCAAGGTCGAAGCAATCACCAAGTTCCTCAGGCAGGTGTCTCCCGACATTATTCCTGGAGAGATTAGGCGTCGATCCCCTCAGTATCTTGCGTATAGAGGAATGATCAACTCTGAAGCGTTGCGGGAGATGTTTGCCAATGACCATGAGGTTATCATTGGCATATATGAAGAGCTGAAGCCTTGCTATGACAAAGATTTCTTGTTTTGGCTGCAGTTTGGGATGGCTCAGACCAACGCCGGTCGACTTGATGTTGCTGAAAACTATGTCAACCAGTCGATTGCGATGAACAAGAACAGCCACCAGTCGTGGCATCAGCTTGGATGCTTGTCTCTGCTTCAGGCGACTCGTGCGTTTGATCCAGCGGCGGCGACGGAGAAGGCCGACAAGGGGATTGAGCTTCTACAACTGCAGATTGCGCAACACGGGGATGTAAACTCCTACCCGTACCATGCCTACCTGATCCACGTTACTCGGTGGTACCAGAAGCTCGGGAGGTTGGTCGCAGCGGATCAGTGGGAAGCGCTTCGAGCGGTTGGAAAGGACGCCACCCGAAAGTACCCGGGCGACAAGATGGTCAAGGACGCTGTTCAGGAGCTGGAGCGGCAGTACCTACTGAGGACGGTTGACCAAGGTTCAGGGAAGTAGGCACGCCGTCTTGGTAGCCAGGGACTCCGGCCAAGTCACGCCGACCACCGGACTTGGGGCCACAAGCCCTGGGGCGCCTTGCTGTACCGAGCCTACGTAGGTGCCGTGAAGGCGGTTGGATGCGGCGGTGGGTGCCGGCGGGGCGGTCGTGGCACCGCGAGGCGGGTTAACAGGTCGAGAGCAGAAACGGCCCGAAAACGCTCTCGGACTCTCAGAGCAGGGGGCCGGGTTCATAACCCGAGAGCTGGAAAGAGGGGGTCGATCGAGACGCTCCTCGGACTCGGGTCGGTCGAGATCGCCGCGTTGTGAGATCTGGCCAGGGCGGCAGGCTTCGTCCCTGTTCGCGGGCGGGCCATGGTCGGCTGCGTGCTTGTCCTGATCGCTGGTTGACGATCGTTCTCCTCATCGAGGATGGTGGCGCTCAGTTGCGAACGGTGGTGACCCGATGGCTTTCCTTCCCCTTCACGAAGTCCTCCCTGCCCTGGCTGCGCGGGAAACTCGCACGATGGTCGTCGCGAAGGCTGGCATGCCGTTGCCGGTCGACTCCTACACGTTCAACGAGGCCTACTGCACCGAGGTTGGTTGCGACTGCCGCCGCGTGATGCTGACGGTGATCTCGGCGGCCGACCGGCAGGTCGAAGCGGTGATCAACTTTGGCTGGGAGAAGGCGGCGTTCTACGGGCGCTGGATGGGAACGACCGACCGCAAGCTGATCGCCGAACTTCAGGGGCCGTTGCTGAATCCCGGCAGCGAAGGCACGGACCGTGCACCTGCAGTGCTGGAACTCTTCCGCCAGATGATGTTGCGCGACAAGGTGTACGTGGAACGCCTCGCCAGTCACTACCGGATGTTCCGGTCGGAGGTCGCCGGCGTCGTTGGCCAGGAGGCGCGGGTCGGGAAGGTCGGTCGCAACGACCTCTGTCCGTGCGGTAGCGGCAAGAAGTTCAAGAAGTGCTGCGGGCAGGCGGGCTCTATGGCCACGGCGTAGGTTCGAACGCCGGTCCGTCGCATCGGTACGCGTAGAGCGTCAGAACGAGCAGCCGCCCGTCGCATTCCAAAGGCAATGCGCGGCGCGTGGTGAGCTACTCGCCTTCATCGTCCTCATCGTCCTCGAGTTCGTCCGCGCAGACGTCCTCGACCGTCGTGTGCATGGCGAACGTGAACCAGCTCTTGAACATGTCGAGGGTGCGCCGCTTTGGCCACTCGGCTTCGTCGGTCGTCCAATCGCTGAGGAACCTGGCGAAGATGACGGGGAAGATTTGGCCTAGCGTGGCCTCTGGATCCTCGTCCGTGTCGAACTCCGGGATCAGGTATGCGGTGGTCCAGGGCTCAACCGGTCCCGCCTCCTCCGGCGTCTGAAGCGACTCGGCCCATGCGATGTAGGGCACCGCGGGAGTGACGATCATCAGGGACCGGTTGAGCATCGCCCGATTCTCACGTGTTGCCCGCCACGGTCACGCAGGCTGGCCGCGAATCTCCGGTGCGTCTCGCCCCAAGCGGCGCGAGACGCTACGTCTCCGCGGCGGCCTGTAGCACCGCGATCGCCTTCCGGATCGCCGCCCGCAGCCGTTCTGCCTCGGCGCCGCTCTGCTGCTGAAGGCGAGCGACCACCTGCTCGATCATCCGGGCGGGGTCGGCGGCCTCGGCGGTGCGTTCGCGCCGTGGCTGTCGCGGCGCCGGCTTCGGCGCGGGAGCGACGGCGGGTGTCGAGATCGCGGGACTGCTCGCCCTCGTGCCGGCGAGCATCAGCTTCTGCGCCGCGGTCACCGACGCGCCGGTGATCCGGATGCCGTGCATCAATGCCTGCGCCTTCAGGTCGTCGAGCGCGATGTCGGGGTTGGCGTGCAGGGCGTGGATGCAGAAGACGATCGAGTCCTTCACCTTCGGGTAGCGGGCCTTGAGGTTCGCGAAGGCGGAGTCCCACGAGGCGGTCGAGGACGAGGGAGCAGGCTGCAGTTCAGTCTCGGTCATTGAGGGTCACCATTGTCAGGTAGGGGAACGGAACGAGGAAGGCCCGCACCCGGAACGTCCGGTGCGGCGCCCTCCGACGTCGTGGTGCCGAGGTTCGGCAGCGCGGCGAGTTGCTCGCGCCAGGACGCGATGCGAGCGAGGCGTCGCAGCTGCTTGTCGCCGGGTGCGATGGTGCCGGCGAGGATCGCCTCCTGGATGGGTGGCGCGAGCATCGTCAGCGACATCAGGTGGGTGAGGCGCGGCTGCGAGACACCCAGCAGCTTCGCGGCGCCCGTGTAGTCGGCGACGAGCCCGCGCTCGATGAGGTCTTGCAGCCGGTAGGCGAGCGCCAAGCTGCGAGCCGCACCGCCGCTTCGCGGTGACGGTGGAGGCGGCGCCTTCTGGCGTGGCGTGGGCGCGAACGTCGCAGTGAGCTTCATCGGGTGGCTTCCTTGGCGAGGGTCTCAATGCCGGCGGGGCGCAGTTCGAAGTCGGCGGTGCCGGTGTCGGGGTCGAAGTCGACGCGTTCGATCAGCAGCCGCAGGATGCGTTCGCGTTCGGCGGGGAAGAGGTGTTCCCACACCGGCGTGAAGGCGGCGAGCGCGGTGCGCAGACGCGGTTCGGTGGCGCGGTCCAATGCGGCGAGTTCGGCGCGCACGTCGGTGAGGCGGGCGGCGAGGGTGCCGGCACGGTCGCCGTCGAGGCGTTGCAGTTGGCGTTCCCCGCGGCGTAGCTCCGCCCGCAGCTGTTCGCGTTGTTCCTCGGCGCGGCGTTCCAGGGCGTCGGCAGTGCGGGCGAGCAGTGCTTCGTCGGTGCCGATCACCGCGATCTGGTCGAGCACGAACTTCTCGAACGCCCCCG
>CAZIFB010000105.1:0-8217 GCA_964538915.1 uncultured candidatus Brocadiaceae bacterium
GCGACGCGTGCACTGCGTGAACTGGAGGCGGCCGCCGGGGGCCGACGGACGCCCATCGTCGCGTGCACTGCGAGCGTCACGCAGGACGACCGGGTGGCCTGCGACGAGGCGGGGATGGACGACTATGTGTCGAAGCCGATCGCCCGCGACGTTCTCAGCCGCACCCTGCAGAAGTGGCTCGGCGAGCCGGCAACGGCGTGACTGCGCCGGAGCGCGCGGGCCCGGCGGTCGGTCGCCGCGGCTAGCGCCGCTCCATCGCGTCGCGAATGTCGAGCAGGATCTCGAAGTACAATTGCTCGCGCCGATAGGCGAAGTCGAGCGACGGCAACTGCGATTCGTCGCCGGATGCCTTGGCGCGGTCGAACGCCTCCCGGTACATCTCCTCGAGATTCTCGAGGATGGAACTCCTGCTGCGGGACATCGGTCGTTTCTCCAGTAGGCTCGGTGTGAGCCGCGGCGGATCGTAGCTCGCCGGCGGCGCGGACTGCGGCTTCGACGACTCGAGGAACAGCTTCTTCGCTGCGCCGAGCATGAGTCGTCGCGGGCTGAACGGTTCGTCCATGGGAAGAGTGCGGTGCCGGCCGCGTCAGCCGGCGACCCGCCCGGTGCTACCTGGCGGAGCGCTGCGTGAGCAGCCGGGCAACGGCCGAGTCCTCTTCCGCAAACGGCAGCAGCGACGCGGTGACCTCGGCGTCCGTGGCGCCCTCGACCGCCATCAACGGCGGCGGCGCACCGGCGCCGCCCGACCCGCGCGGCGTTCCGGCCCGGCGATCCACCTCGATCACCGCGCGGACCGGCGTGGCCCCGTCGGCGGTGACCCGGCGGATGCGGACGACCGGACCGCTGGCCATTGTGCGTTCGTAAAGGATCTCTGTCATGGATGATGATGGGACGGCACTCGAACCTGCGCTGGCGCCACGCACCGCGCAAGCCACCGGTCAGCCACCCAGGCGATGGAACACCGCCTCGGTCACAATCCGGCCACCCTTGAGGTGCTCGACGACGATGCGCTCGAGGAGGTCCGGCGTGACGCCCGCGTACCACACCCCCTCGGGGTACACGGCGACGATCGGACCGCCGGCACATACTCCCAAACAGGGCGTCTCCGACCGTTTCACGCGCGTGGGACCGAAGAGCAGGTCCTCCCGCTCGAGGAGACTCGCCAGCGCGCTGTAGATGGCGCGGCCGCGCCGGTCGGCGGAGCAAAATCCACCCGTGCACACGAGGACGTGCCGGGTGTACTGCTCCATTTCGGGAGCCAGCGGTGTCTTACGTGATGCCGGCATCGGGGATCGTGTAAAGTTAGTCATCAAACAGGAGCAGCTTTCATGCGTCGTCATAACGTGCCCGCCGCCCTCTCCGCCGCGATAGTCGTGGCCGCATTTGCCACGCCGCCGGCGTCGGCCGCCGCGCAAGGCGCACCGACGGCGCCTGCAGCGGCCCAGTCGCGGCCGGCCGACCTCGCAGCGCCCCTCACGGTCGATCCTGCCGTGCGCGCGGGACGTCTCCCGAATGGGTTGCGGTATTTCGTGCGCCGCAATGCGCGCCCCGAAAAGCGGGCTGAGCTGCGCCTCGTCGTCAATGCGGGCTCGGTGCTCGAGGACGACTCGCAGCGCGGCCTCGCGCACTTCGTCGAACACATGGCGTTCAACGGTACGCGACGCTTCCCCAAGGCCGAGATCGTCAACTACCTCGAACGCATCGGTATGCGCTTCGGGGCCGACGTGAATGCGTACACGTCATTCGACGAAACCGTATACATGCTCCAGGTGCCGACGGACACGGCGCGCCTGGTCACCACCGCGCTCGACATCCTCGAGGACTGGGCGCACGGGATTGCGTTCGATCCCGCCGAACTCGCCAAGGAACGCGGCGTGGTCGTCGAAGAGTGGCGCACGGGCCGCGATGCCGGCACGCGCGTGTCGTACCGGCAGTTCCCGGTGATGCTCAACCGGTCGAAGTACGCCGACCGCCTTCCGATCGGCACGAAGGAGAGCCTCGAAACCTTCCCGGACAGCGAAGCCGTCCGGTTTTACCGCGACTGGTACCGGCCGGACCTGATGTCGGTCGTGGCCGTCGGTGACTTCGACGCCGATGAGATGATCCGGATGATCGAGGCCCGGTTTGCGCGCATCCCGATGCCGGTACGCCCGAGGCCGCGCGTGAACGCCCCGGTTCCGGACCACGCCGAGACGTTCGTGTCCATCGAGACCGACCCGGAGTACCCGGGCAAGGACGTGACGCTGCTCTGGCTCAAGGCGCCGACCGAACAAATGACGGTCGGCGACCTGCGCCGTGGACTCGTCTACCGGTTCCACGACAGCATGCTCAACCAGCGGTTCGCCGAGCTGACGCGCAGTCCCGACGCTCCGTTCGTGTACGCCGGGGGCGGCCGCGGCGAATTCGTGCGCACGAAGGCCGCATACCAGCTGGCCGCGGGCGTGAAGGAGAACGGCTTCGCGGCGGCGGCGGCGGCGCTGCTTGCCGAAGCCGAGCGCGCGCGCCGGTTCGGCTTTACGGCCACCGAGCTCGACCGGCTGCGCACCAATTACCTGCGTTCACTCGAACAGGCGTACGCGGAGCGCGACAAGAGCGAGTCGTCGGGGTACGCCGACGCCTACGTGCAGATGGCGCTCAGCGGCGAACCGGTGATCGGGATCGCGCGCCAGCTCGAGCTTGGGACGCAGCTTGCGCCCGCGATCTCGCTCGAGGAGATCAATGCCGTCGCGCGTGCGTCGCTGAGTGACTCGAACCGGGTGATCCTCGTGGCGGGTCCGGCCCAGCCCGATGTGAAGATGCCGACCCGGGACGAGATGCTCGCGGTGTTCGCCACCGCGGCGGCCGCGAATGTCGTCGCGTACGTGGATTCCACGAGCGATGAGCCGCTCGTAGCCACGCCGCCCACCCCGGGGCGGATTGTCGCGGAGCGGATGTTGCCCGAAACAGGCATCATCGAGTGGACGCTCTCCAACGGCGCACGAATGCTCGTGAAGCCCACCGACTTCAAGGCCGATGAAGTCCTGTTTGCCGGGCACAGCCCCGGCGGCTCATCGCTGGTGCCGGATCGCGACGACCTCGACGCGACGTTCGGCGGCTACGCCGTGAGCGACGGCGGGCTTGGCGCGTTCAACTCCACGACGCTCCGGAAGAAGCTCGCCGGCAAGCGCGCCTCCGTGTCCGCGTCGGTCGGCACCTGGAGCGAGAATCTCGGCGGCAGCGCATCACGCAAGGATCTCGAGACGCTGTTCCAGCTCGCCTGGCTGCGGTTCACCCAGCCTCGCGTCGACAGCGCCGCTTACAAGGCCTTCGTGAACCTGGTACGATCGGTCCAGGCCAACGCCGAAAACGACCCCGAGCAGGTGTTTGGCGACACGATCAGCCTCACGCTGACGCAGCATCACCCGCGCACGCGCCTCCTCCGCGCTGCGTCGTTCGACTCGGTGAACGTCGAACGCGCGCTCGCTCTTTACAAGGAGCGCTTTGCCGGCGCGGACGACTTCACGTTCTTCCTCGTCGGGAGCTTCCCGCTCGACTCCGTGCGGCTGTTCACGGAGCAGTACATCGCATCGCTGCCCGCGGCGGGCCGCAAGGAAAAGGCGCGCGACCTCGGCGTCCGGATGCCGCCCGGCGTCGTGGAGAAGATCGTGCGCAAGGGAGTCGAGCCCAAGGCCACGAATCAGTTCGTCTTCCACGGGACCTGCGAGTACAGCTACGAGAACCGGATCGTGCTCGACGCCTTGCAGGATCTGCTCGACATCCGCCTGCGTGAGGTCCTCCGCGAGGACCGGGGCGGGACGTATGGGGTCGGCGTCTCGGCATCGTGCAGCCACATCCCGTACAGCCGGTACCGCGTGACCATTTCGTTCGGCAGCGCGCCCGAGCGACGCGGCGAGCTCATCGCGGCCATGTGGGACGTGATCGATTCCGTGAAGGCCGGCGTGATCTCCGACTCGAACATGGTGAAGATCCGCGAGATGGCCGTGCGCGGCCACGAAACCGCCCTCAAGCAGAACGGCGCGTGGATCGGCGCGATGCAGGACGCCGACGAGGACGGACGCGACCAGCGCGACTGGCTTCGGGCACCCGAGATGACGGCGAAGGTGACGCCGGCGCAGATCCGCGATGCGGCGCGACGCTACCTGAACCGGAACTCGATGGTGACGTTCACCCTCTTGCCGGATACCGTGCAGAAGCCGGTGCCCGAGAATTAGGTTGCGTGCATGCCGACGCCCGATGAGTTCTTCGCCATTGACATGCGGGTCGGCACGATCCTGAGCGCAGCGCCGTTCCCTGAGGCGCGCAAGCCGTCCATCCGCATGGTGATCGATTTCGGAAGCGAAATCGGCGTCCGGCAGTCGAGCGCGCAGATCACCACGCACTACACGCCGGACACGCTCGTCGGCCGGCAGGTCGTGGCGGTCGTGAACATCGGTGAGCGACGCATCGCCGGCTTCGTGAGCCAGTGTCTCGTGCTCGGCGCCATGCCCTCGGCGACGGAAGTCGTGCTGCTCAATCCCGACCACGCGGTGGCGAACGGCACTCGCATCGGTTGAGCCACCCGCCCCTTTGCCCCCCGACCAATGAAGAACGACCGCCCCGGTTCCGCATCTGACATCCGCGCCGACCTCAGGATCGGCCTCATCTGGAAGGGCGACCTCCGGTTCGACGCCGGCCCCGCCGGCGTGCCACCCCACGCCATCGATGGCGACACGAAGGTCGGCGGAAGCCCGACTCAGGTGCTGCTCGAGGCACTCGCCGGCTGCGTGACGATCGACGTCGTGCTCATCCTCAACAAGATGCGGATGCCTGCCTCGGCGATCTCGTGCGACGTCTCGGCCGAGCGCTCCGAAGGCACGCCCCGGCGCATCACCAAGGTGCACCTGCACTACAAGATCGCGGGCGAGGGAATCGTCGAGGAGCGCGCGATGCGCGCCATCGAGCTGTCGGTGATGAAGCACTGCTCGGTGCGCGACACGCTCGACCCCGAGATGCCGGTGACCTGGTCGCTCGACCTCAGCGCCTCAGCTCGCGGATCGCGTGCCGTAATTCTGGAAGAAGAACTCTAGTCAGCGCGAGTTCGACGGCGGCCTTCGAGCCCGGCATCGACGCGACGAGCGTGCCGTTGACGACCCCGGCAACGGCGCGCGAGAGGATCGCCGCGGTGCCGACCTGTTCCGTGAATGACACCATCCGGAAGATCTCGCCGAACCCCGGCATTTCCTTGTCGAACAGCGGCCGCACGGCCTCGACCGTGCGGTCCCGGCTCCCCAGCCCCGTGCCTCCGGTGATCAGCACGGCGTCCACGTCATCGCGCCCGGCGAGGCCGCGCACGTGCTCCCGCACGGCGGATTCATCGTTCCTGAGCAACGCGTAGTCGCACACACGGTGGCCCGCCGCCTCCACGAGCCGGCGCATGAGCGCACCCGACTCGTCGTCCGCCTCGGTGCGCGAATCGCTCACGGTGAGCAGCGCGCACGACAGGGGTGACGCGGCGCCTGCCTCCCGTCGGTGACTTTCGGTGCTCGGACTCCGTTCCATCCTCCCCTCCGCCGTGTCGCCCCAACGCCTGTTCCGGTTCCGCGCCGGGGCTTCAAGCTACCCCCCGTTCACGGCGCCGCTAGCTTTCGCTCCATGTCCCTTTCCGAACTCCGGCAGGAATACTCGCGCGAGTCGCTGACGGAAAAGGACGTCGATCCGGACCCGTTCCGCCAGTTCGCGAAGTGGTTCGACCAGGCGCGCAACTCCGGCCTCGTCGAGCCGAACGCGATGACGCTCGCGACCGCCACCCCCGGCGGCGCGCCGTCCGCGCGAATGGTGCTGCTCAAGGGCGTGGGCGCAGGCGGGTTCGTGTTCTTCACCGACTACCGGAGCCGCAAGGGATCCGAGCTCGAGGCGAATCCGAAGGCCGCGCTCTGCTTCTGGTGGGATGTGCTCCAGCGGCAGGTGCGGATCGAAGGCACGGTGTCGCGAGTCTCGATGAACGAGTCGGTCGAGTATTTCCGCTCACGGCCGCGCGGCAGCCAGATCGGCGCCTGGGCCTCGCTCCAGAGCGGCGTGCTCGCCGCCCGCGACGCACTCGAGCGCGAGGTGCTCCGGTTCTTCGAGCGATTCCCCGAAGGCACGGAGGTTTCGCTGCCGCACCATTGGGGCGGCTACCGAGTGGTCCCGGACTCGATCGAGTTCTGGCAGGGACGGCCCAGCCGCCTGCACGACCGCATCTGCTACACGCGGTCCGGCGACGGGTGGACGATCCGCCGGCTCTCGCCCTGAGACTGGCGAGCCGCGATCACTCCCAGGTCTTGTCCGGATCCGGCATGTCACTCCGCAGCTTCAAGTAGCTGTCGTACCGCATCGCCGTGATCGCTCCGGCTTCAACTGCGGTGCGCACGGCACAGTTCGGCTCTTGGTCGTGCGCGCAATCCTGGAACCGGCACGTCCCGAGAAATGGCCGGAACTCCGGGAAGCAATGATCGAGGTGCTCGGGCGGAAGGCCCCACAACCCCACTTCGCGCAGGCCGGGCGTGTCCACGACGAAACCGCCGCGCGGATCCGTGAGCGGAACGAGCACCGCGCCGACCGTCGTGTGGCGGCCCTTGTTCACCGACTCGCTGATCTCGCCGGTCCTCAGGTCCAACCCTGGAAACAGCGCGTTCAGCAGCGACGACTTGCCGACGCCTGACGGTCCGGTCAGCGCCGAGATCCTGCCCACGAGCGCGTCGTGCAGCGCCTCGAGGCCGGCCGGTCGCTTCACGCTCGTGCGATGCACCGTGTACCCGGCGCGCTCGTACGGGTCGGCCAGCACGTCCACGACGGCTGCCTCGACCAGCTCCGTCTTGTTGATCACGACCTGCGCCGCGATGTCGTTGCCTTCGGCGATGATCAGGAACCTGTCGAGCATCCGGAGGTGCGGCTCGGGCTTCGCCGCGGCGAACACGACGATCACCTGATCCACGTTTGCGGCGACGATCCGCTCGCCGCGCGCCCCACCGGGTGCACGCCGCGCCAGGGTGCTGCGACGAGGATGGATCGTCATGATGGCCCACGCCTTGTCACGCGCGTCGCGCTCGTCGCGTTCCACGACCACGCGGTCGCCGACCGCCAGCTTCTGGTTTCCATCCTGCTTCAGCCGCCCGCGCAGTGCCGCCTCGTGGCGCTCGCCGCTTTCCGCAAGCACGGTCCAAACACCGCCGGTGCCGCTCAGCACCACTGCATCGAAGCGATTCAAGCGGGATCCGGTTGGTCGTCGCCGGCTTCCGTCGCCGTCCACCAGCGCCGGGTCGACGCACCGTCCCGCAGCTGGAGCAGGTCGTCCAGGATGTGCTGGGCGTCCGAGAGCGACATCGCGCGCACGGCTTCCTCGGCCTCCGCGGCGGTCGCACCCCAGGCGAGGAATTCCGACTCGACGTGCCCTTCGACTTTCTGCGCGCCGAGGCGCGACCACTGGACGAACATCAGGAAGGCCGCATAGGGCCGGGCCGGCTCGCCGGTCGTGTCACTCAGGATTTCGATCGAATACGAAAACCCGTCCCGGCCCTCCAAGGCGGCAGGGCGCGCGTGCACGGCGGCGTACCCCCCGATCGTGGACTCGTCGCCCCTGGATGGATCGGGAGGGAGATACTGGCCGGGCGCCACGCGACGCTACGGAAGGATGCGCGTCGGAAATGCCACGGGTGCCGTGAGGCGCAGCACGGGAAACACTTTCGCGCCCGGATTGCCCGCCACGGCGTCGAGCATGAAATCCCAGAAGTTCCACGTCACGAGTCCGTCGTCCGATTGCGGCTCGAGCAGCTGCACGGCGAGCACCCCAAGTGGTTGGGCCGTGCGGACGACGTAGACGACGTCGTCGACGCCCGCGACGTACGTGCGCCCCTGATCGCTCCACGCGCCCTCGAGCCGCACCTCGGCGTGGCCCTGGAACGGCTGCCCGCGCTTGGTGATCGAGTCGATCGCGAACCTCTGCACGGACGGCACCCACACGGCCTTCGCCTCCTCGACGACCACGCCGTGCAGCCGGAGGCGATGCAGCACCGAATCGATGCCCGCGACCTTCGGGAAGAGGTACGCAACCGGAGGTGCGACCGAAAGCGTCGCGTCGAACCGGTCCTTCACCGGCATCCGCACCGTGACGAATTTCCCGGTGCGTACGAACCCGCAGCGCATGCCCGGCTCGCTCAGCGGCCACGCGCATCCGCCGCGCCCGCCGCCCGCGCGCCCCCC
>CAZIFB010000106.1:0-8026 GCA_964538915.1 uncultured candidatus Brocadiaceae bacterium
GGGTATCCCCAGTGGTTGCCGCGTCACACCGCTTGATAGGAAGGCATGGTGTACAAGTACATGCGGTACTTGTGGTAAAGCCAGTACTCATATGCATTTGGATACGGGGTCGAAGTCACGACTAGCGAGACGCGGTGGTCTAACTCGGAGGGGGTGACCGATAAAACGTCCTTGTTGATGAGGGTGACCTGCGGAATGACTCGTGTCGCATCCCACGTCCTAAGGAGCGCGTCCTCAAGAGAGCTAGCAGCCTTTTCGAAAAGGGCGATCACGTCATCTGCTGAGATTGTCTTGTTGATGGCAGCGTAGCGCGTGTCACTCTCTTGATTGGAAACTCGAACAATGATGCTGGAAAGCGCCACGCGCAGAGCATTGGCCGCGACCGAGTCCGGCACTTGGTTGATCTCGCCCACGATGGAGGCAAGAATGGCCTGAATCTGCGGCTTAAACCAATGGTCAAGTCTGGGAATTGCGGGGATCGGATGCGCGTAGGCCCGGGCGCGCTGGGCGACCACCTTCGCAACTGGACGCAGGAGCTCTCGTAGCGGAGACGTCTTGACTTTGGCGATCAGGACTGCAAGCGGACTCAAATCGATGCCAACGGCCGGAAGGCCCGCCATCGCCGCTTCAACTAGCGTTGTGCCGGACCCGCAGAACGGATCGAGGACAGGCGAACCGTCCCTTGGGTGAAGTCGAGCAATTAGTTCACGCGGGATCTGCGGAATGAACTTCGCTGGGTAGGGGTGAATCGAGTGTGTGTGGCTCCGCGTGTCTGCATCGAGAAACGTCCAGTCCACGCGACTGAGCGCGGCGGCTGGGTCTCTGACGCTGCGGGAAGCGGTGTTCCGAGCGGCCCCGGATTCGGCGGGATCAGGACTTTGCACGCGAATCACCTGACGGCGACGACCGAGTCGGACCTGGTGCGGAGGTTGGTGTGGGTGCGAAGGGCAGCTTCGCTTGAAGCCCTTCGCGAAGAAAGTCCTCAGCCTGCAGGACGAACCACGACTTCAAGGTCTGCCCCCGAGCTGCCAGCGCTGCATGGAGTTGCCGCTTCAGGGTGGGCTCCACGTCGATCACAACTCGTCCGCTACCGCCGATCGCCATTTCTTTAGCTCCGTGCACTCAGGGCGCGCAATGAGAATCGCATATCACATAAGTAACGTGACAGACATCACGTTACACGCCGCCTCCGGGGAACGCAAGGGCCAGGACCGGATCCCAACTTACCGTCGCGTCAGCGCTAGAGGCGCGGGTGCCCCCTACGAACAGGTGCGAGGTTCCCCGCGCTGCGGCGCCCACCGCTTCTGAACGGTCGACCCGTGTTCCCAAGCCAGCTATCTCGCTAGGCGGAGCGCATCGTCCTCCGTGCGGACGCGGCCAGGGCACCCGCTCGGATGCGGAGCGTCGCCGCCCGCATCAGCAGCGAAGCGGCAAGCGGTCAACCGCCCGACTAGGTCCTTGAATTGTGTCCAGCGGACAGTCGAGCGGACCGAGCTAGGGCTTGACCAGCGGCTTCCCCGAGACTTGCGAACTCCTGCGCCTTCGGCCAGGCCCTCTTCAGTGGTTTTGCGTTTGGGCCGCACGCGAAGCGAGATTCTCTCCCGTTGGCGAGGCCACGCTTGGTCGTGCGCGCGGTACCTGTCGTGGTGCGCTGGGCACGCCATGGATGGAGTACGCCCGACAGGCTTCCGGAACGCGACATCCCTCCGCTGTGCTCCGTTCTGTTGCGGAGTGCCACGCAGCGCCCCGCCGCGACCGCCTCTGTTGCACACTGCATTGCACACTCACCGACCGCGAAAACGAGACCGCGCCGAAACCGGCCTTTCTCGGCCAGCTTCGGCGGGTCTCAGTGGTACGCCCGACAGGAGTCGAACCTGTGACCCCCGCTTTAGGAAAGCGGTGCTCTATCCAACTGAGCTACGGGCGCCGACGGATCGACTCTAGCGGAGCGTGAGGCTTCAGCAAGAACGCCGCGGCGCGCGGCGCAACAGGTCCTTGTCACCAACGGCCACGGTGCGCGCGCCGCCCGCGCACGCTCGTGTCGGGTTCCGCTTCCTCGGTTCGACCACTACGGTTCCCGCATGCGTTTCACGTTCCTGCCCGCGTTCTTCCTGCCGCTGATCCTGTCGACGCCCGCTTCCCTGCGCGCGCAAGAGACGGAGAAGGAGAAGCCGCCTGCTGCGACGGAGTCCGGGGACCAGGGCGCCGAGGCGAAGGGTGACACCAAGGGCGAGGCCAAGGACGAAGCCAAGAAGCCGCGGGTGCCGTTCCTGCGCCCGCGCGGCAGCTACGCGGACCTCGCCGAGGCAGGGTTCGGCGCGCTCGATCTGCTCGGGGGCGGCGCTGCGCCGCCGAAGCCGTTCTACGAGTTCCTCGAGGTGGTGGAAGGGCTCGCGAAGGTCCCGGAGAGCGACCTCCTCCTCGACCTGTCGGGCGATGCCGTGTTCAACCAGCCGCAACTGCGCGAAGTCGAGCGCGCCCTCGCTGCCGTGCGCGCCGCCGGCAAGAAGATCACGTGCTACGTCGAGAACGCCGCGGCGCCGACGTTCCGCATCGCGTCGCAGTGCGACCGGATCGTGATGGCCGACATGGGCGCGGTCGACCTGCGGTCGCCGGCGATGTCGGTGATGCACCTGAAGGACGCACTCGATCTGCTCGGCGTGCAGGTCGAGGTGACGCGCGTCGGCGAGTTCAAGGGCGCGGTCGAGCCCTACATGCTGCCGGCTATCTCGGACCACCTGCGCGCGCACTACGAAGCGATGCTCACGTCGATGAACGACGACATCGTCCGCGCGATCGCGACGGGCCGCCGCATGGAGCCGGCGAGGGTGCGTTCGCTGCAGGCGACACGACTGTTCACCGCGAAGGAAGCCCTTCAGGCGGGGCTGGTCGACCAGCTCGTGCCGTGGAGCGGTGCGCAGCGGGCGCTCGCGGTCGTGCGCGGCAGCGACGACTTCGAACTCGCGGATGCCGCGCCGAAGAAGAAGGCGCAGAGCCGCGACCTGATGTCGATCTTCAGCAACCTGATGCGATCCAAGAAGGACGAGGAGATCGAGGATCCGTCGATCGTCGTGCTCCACCTCGCCGGCCAGATCGTCGACGGCGAGAAGCCGGCGCCGGGCAGCATGGTGAGCGGCGTCGCGGTCAAGGAGATCGACCGCCTCGCGGCGAACGAGCAGGTGAAG
Organism: uncultured candidatus Brocadiaceae bacterium; assembly: GCA_964538915.1. Classification (GTDB taxonomy): domain Bacteria; phylum Planctomycetota; class UBA1135; order UBA1135; family UBA2386; genus JAEUHQ01. The sequence continues at coordinate 3,186 of CAZIFB010000106.1, forward strand.
GGCGTCGTTGTCCGCATCAACTCGCCGGGCGGGTCCGCAACCGCGAGCGAAGCCATTCGCACCGCGCTGCAGCGCCTCGCTGCGAAGAAGCCGGTCGTGTTCTCGATGGGCGAACTCGCGGCGTCGGGCGGCTACTGGATCACCACGATCGGCCAGCCGATCCTCGCCGAAGTCGGGACGATCACCGGCTCGATCGGCGTGTTCGGCATGCGCTTCCAACCCGGCGCCCTGATGCGTCGCCTCGGCGTGCACACCGACATCGTCCGCCTCGACGACGGCCCGCTGATGGATGCGATGGACCGTCCGTGGAGCGAGACTGCGCGTGCGCGCATGCAGGGCTTCGTCGACGAGGTCTACGATCGCTTCCTCGAGAACGTCGCCGCGTCGCGGAAGAAGACGAAGTCCGAGGTCGACGCGATCGCGGGAGGACGCGTGTGGTCCGGGCAGCAGGCCGTGACGAACGGGCTCGTCGACTCGATCGGCGGCCTCATGGACGCGGTTGCGCTCGTGCGCACCAAGGCCGGTGCCGGCGACGACGTCGAGGTGATGCACGTGCCCGAGCCGAAGAACCTCGCCGACTCGTTCTTCTCGCAGATGTTCGAGGCGCAAGTCGCCGCGGGAGTCGATCTCGGTGCGCTGCGGGCGATGTTCGCGGGCAGTGCCGCGCTGGCCGAAGTCGCCGGCATGGTCCACGACGCGTTCGTCGCGGACGGGCTGCCGAAGGTCTACGCCCGACTGCCGATCGGACTTCGCGTGCGTTGATCCGTCAAAGGTCGCCGGTGCCGAGCCGGCCGCGCAGCGTGGCGAGCACCGTCGCGGCCCATGCCTCGGGCGTGTGCTGCCAGCCGAGGACGAGGTCGGCGGTGTCGCGCGCCGGTTCGACGAAGCGTTCGTGCATCGGCCGCACCGACTCGAAGTACTGGTGCACGACGGATTCGACGGTTCGCCCGCGTTCGACGATGTCGCGACTCACGCGCCGCAAGGCCCGCACGTCGGCGGGTGTGTCGACGTAGACGCGGAGGTCGAAGGCGGAGCGCAGCTCGGGCACCGCGAGGAGCAGAATGCCTTCGCACAGGATGATCGATCGCGGTTCGATGCGTGTCGTCACCGACCGGCGGGTGTGGGTCGAGAAGTCGTACGCGGGGCGCTCCACGGCGCGCCCGTCGCGCAGGTCTTCTATGTGCCTGGCCAGCAGGTCGCTCTCGAGGCTCTCGGGGTGGTCGAAGTTGACCTCGGCGCGGAGGGCGGGCGGCAGGTGGGCGAGGTCGCGGTAGTAGGAGTCGTGGTCCAGCACCGCGCACCGGTCCCGGCCGAGCAGTCCGACGAGTGCCCGGGTCAGTGAGGTCTTGCCGCTGCCGGAGCCGCCGGCGATGGCGACGGCGAAGGGGCGGTGGCTGTGCGGCATGGCGGGGTGGGCGGGCGAGGGGCTGTCGAAGGCTAGCGCCGGGGGCCTGCGATCCCCAGCGACGCCGAACTTCGTCCCCGAGGGCTTGAGCCGGCCTCTGCGACCGCCTTACTCTCGGCGCTGTCGGCGCGCCCCGCCGATCGAGCTTCGCACCGTTGACCCACGTTCCCACGAGCTACGACCAGGACAACATCTTCGCCCGCATCCTGCGGCGCGAGATCCCCGCACAGGTCGTCCACGAAGACGAACTCTGCCTCGCGTTCCGCGACGTGGCGCCGCAGGCTCCGACGCACGTCCTCGTCGTCCCGAAGCGCCCCCTGGCGCGTCTTGCCGACGCCGGCGCTGCCGACGAACCGATGCTCGGGCACCTGCTTGTCACCGCTGCGGCCGTCGCCCGGAAGCTGGGCTTCGGCGAAGCCTTCCGTGTCGTCGTCAACAGCGGGCGCGACGCCGGCCAGACCGTGTTCCATCTCCACGTCCACGTGCTCGCGGGTCGGCCGTTCGGCTGGCCGCCCGGCTGATCCCCCGATGACCGACCCGATCCGATCCGACGATTCGCGCGACGATCCCGAGGTCATGTTCCTGCCTCTCGCCACGAGGCGCGGCGAGACGTGGAACGGGCTCGACGCCGGAGTGTTCGGGCGGCGCATCCCGGACTTCGTGCACCAGGTGCTGAACCAGGGGCAGGTCGGGCCGTCGGCAATGCTCGAACTGCAGTCCACCGCCGACAACGGGCCGGTCACGTGGGTGCACCTCGACGGTGCGCCGGATCGCGAGGACGCGATGGACATGCTGCCCGACGACCTCGAAGTGCGCGCGGTCGTGACCGGAGAGATCGAGGCGGAAGGATCGACGCTCCGCGTCGAGTTCCACGTCTATCGCGACGACGACGACGAAGAGGACGGCGACGACGTCGTGACCGAGAAGGTCGCGGGTGCCGTGCAGATCGCCGACCCGGTGCCGGGGCTCCTGCGCATCGCTCGTCACCTCGCGCGCGTGCTCGAGCTGCCGTTCCACGAACCTCCGCCCGGACTGCTCACGCGCAACGGCGCCGCGTTCCGTCACTTCCTCCAGGGGCTCGACAACGCGATGCTCCTCAGCGGCGACCTCGAGATCGCGCTGCCCGACGACCGCGAAGCGCTGATCCGGCCGTTCGCCGACGCGCTCGCGCTCGATCCGGCGTTCGGTCTGGCCCTTCGCGTCGCGAATGCGACCACGTCGATCGCCCTCGACGGCGCGCATCTCGACCAGGACGTCGTGCGTCGTTTCCTCGACCGCTGCTATTCGGCGCATCCCGGTGACGGCGATGCGTGCGTCGCGATCGCCGAGCAGTTGACCGAGATGGGCGACGACCAGCGCGCGTTCGCGTGGCTCGAGCACGCGACGCACCTCGATCCGCCGCCGCCGAAAGGGCTCGAGAGCCTCGGGATCATGATGGCGCGGCGCGGCGACCACGGCGCGGCGCGTGGATTGTGGGAGCGCGGACTCGCCGTCGACGGGCACTCCGACTTCTTCTCGCACCTCGCACAGCTCGCGTTCGCGGAGCGCCGCGACCCCGACGCGTGGGATCTCGAACTGCGCGGGCTGCGTCGTCTGCGCGAACGGACCGTGCGCGCCAGCGAGTGGGTCGACGACGATCGCGGCGCAGGCGTACTGCTCGAGTGTCTGCACGCACAGCTGACCATGCGCGACGCTCCTGCCGCGGTCGCGGCGGCGCTCGACGACCTTCGCGGACTGCTGCGCGGCGACGACAGGGTGCATCTCGGTGTCTGTCTGGCCGCGTGCGGCAAGCGCCGCGAGGCGCGGGCCGAACTCAAGCTCGGCCTGCGGGCGGTCGTCGACGGCGACGTGCGCGACCGCGCCATCCGGGCGCTGCTGCAGCTCGACGTCGCGGACTTCGAAGCTCGTTTCGCCCGCGCAGCGGACCGTGCGCAACGGGCCCGCAATCCGCGACCCGCACTCGCCGAGTTCCAGCTGTGGCTCCACCTCCAGCCGGAGTTCTGGCCGGCGCTGTTCTTTTCCGCGGTCGCGAAGCGCCGGGTCGGCGAGACCGACGAGGCGCTCGATCTTCTCGCGATGGCGATCGAGATCGCGCCCGGTCAGCCGGATCTGCTGGTCGAGATGGCGGAGCTGTTCGATCGACGGCGCAACCCGAAGCGTTCGCTCGAACTCGTCGACGAGGCGATCGCGACCCGTCCGCGCGATCCGCGCTTGCATGCGGCGAAGGCGCGCTATCTGCGCCATCTCGGTCGCACGGAAGAGGCGCGTGACTGCGTCGCGACCGCCCTCGGGACCGGCATCGACAACCCGGAGCTGCGCCGGCTCGCGCGTCGATTGCGCCGCTGACGTTCAGGAGCCGAGGATGGAGTCGAGCGCGTGGCTCGAGTCCTTCGAGGACTTCGAGTGCCCCGCTGCCAGGCATTCGTCGCGCTGTCGCGCGGCCTCGAGCAGCAGGTGAACCGTGTTGAGCGTCGTCCTCTGCGCGATGGTGCTGACGCTGCCGTCGACGAACGTGAAGCGCGCCGACTCCAGGGCGAACGCGTGATCGAAGATCCGGCTGACCTGCACGTCGAGGGCCGCGCGCAGGTCGCATTCGCTGACGGTCGCACTCTGCACGAGATGCTCGCCGAGCATCTCCTTGGTCGCGGCCGTCGTCCGGAGGCAGTCCTGCAACTGTTCTTCGGTGAGCTTGTTCTGTGCGACGAGGATGGTGCCGAGGCGAAGGGTCGGGTCGCCCTGGTTCGTCACCGCATGGACGATGCGGCCGAGTTCGAACTCGAACACGAACATGGTCTCGCCCGCCTGGAGGGCCAGCGTGCCGGTCTTGCGCAGCGTGCTGAGCATGCCGACGAGGTCCGCGACGGACAGCGTGTCCGTGGTCCCGCGCATACCGGCGGGTTCGGTCGGCTCGGTCTTCCGCTCCGTCTTCTCCGGCCTGGGGTCGACGCTCCGCTGCACGCCCAGCGTCGCCTCGAAGCTGCTCGTGTGATCCACGAGCTGCCTCAGCTGCCAGCGCAGTTCGGCCGTGGACGCGATGAGCTCGGTCATCGCTGCCGGGCCGCCGTGCAGGCACGTTCCCTTCACCGCGTTGATCAACGCCTCGAGCGCGAGTACGCGCGTCTCCAGCGTGCGGAGGCTCGCATACGAACGCAGTTGGGTCTCGGGTGAAAGGGCGAGCATGTGCGGCTCACTTCGGCGGCGCGGCCAGCTGGCTCAGGTCGACGCGCGGCACCGTCTGGCTCTGCAGCAGGTGGTCCAGCTTCTCTTCCGCGAGCCATGCGTAGACGCTCTCGATCGGCGTGCAGAGGCCCATGTGCGGCACGACGACCGGCGTGCCCTTGCCGTGCGTGTAGATCTTGCTGAAGACGCCGATCAGCTGACGCGTGTCGGCGCGGTAGATGCCGCCGCCGCTGTTGCCGAAGTAGGTCGGCGCGTT
>CAZIFB010000107.1:0-7527 GCA_964538915.1 uncultured candidatus Brocadiaceae bacterium
CGGGTCTTGGCTGTGTGGTGGAGACCAGTATCCCCCTCCCTAACCGCCCTCTCCATTGCGTAGCCTGACCCGCATTCACGGGCCTCAGTTCTGACCGGCTGAGGCCCGTACTTTTTTCCCGCGACCCTTCCGGCACCCGCGGTGACCGTCCGGTAGCCTCCGCTCTTCGTGACCCCGCTGCCCCGATCCGTGATCGAACGATCGGCGGCCTCGATTCGATGACGAGACCAGGTTTCCGCAAGGGACGTCCGGGAGGGACGAAGCCCAAGGATGCGGCCGACGCCGGCGAAGGCTTCCTCGGCAGCTCGCTGTTCTCCCAGGCGCAGATCCTGCACCTGATGAAGAACGAATTCGCGCGGGCGCGTCGACACGGCGTGCCACTCGCATGCCTGCTGCTCCAGGTCGATCGGCTGCGCCAGCTCGTGGATCTGCACGGGATCGAGTTGCGCAACGTCGTGCGCAACACCCTTGCCGCGATGGTGCGGGAGAAGACGCGCGGCTCGGACCTGCTCGGCTCCACGAACGACGACCGCTACCTGCTGCTCCTGCCGCACACCAGCCTGGGCCAGGCCCGGATCGTCGCGGACCGGCTGCACGATCTGTTCGGCCAGCTGCAGATCGAGGTCGACGGGCGCGAGCTCGCGCTTTCGCTCAGCGTGGGCCTGACGGCGTGCGCCGACCAGTCGACGTTGTTCTTCGACACCTTCGTCTCCCAGGCGGAGGCGGCCCTCGACTACGCCACTTCGCAAGGCGGGGATCAGGTCGCGTCGTTCGGCGAGGTGCACTTGCTCGGCGGGGATCGGTCCGGCGCCGGCGACGTCGTTCCGCCCGAAGCGCCGCGCGATGCCAACGCCCGTCGCGAATCCGACCCCGGATGACCTCCGCACCGATGAACATCCTCCTCGTCGAAGACGAGCCCTCGATCGCCGTCACACTCCGGGACGACCTGGAAGGAGCTGGCCACGAGGTGACGCACCTCGCCGACGGCAAGAAGGCGATCGACCTGCTGCAGACGCGCGCGTTCGACGCGGTCGTCACGGACGTGCGGCTCCCCGGCGCCGACGGCATGCAGGTGCTGGCCGCAGCGAAGCGCGCGCGGCCGGACACCGAGGTCCTCGTGATGACGGGCTACGCGACGATCGAACACGCCGTCGAGGCGATGCGGCAGGGTGCCGACGACTACATCCAGAAGCCCTTCCTGAACGAGCACGTGCTCGATCGGCTCGCGCGCATCGGAAAGTTCCGGTCGCTGTTGCACGAGAACCAGCGGTTGCGCGAACAACTGCAGTCGAGTCAGGGCCAGGGCCTGCCTTCGGTCATCGGTCAGAGCCGTGCGATGCAGTCCGTCGTGAAGACGGTTCGCACCATCGCCCCGACCGACGCCTCGGTCCTCATCGAAGGCGAGAGCGGCACCGGCAAGGAGCGCATCGCGCGTGCGATCCACCTGCTGAGCCCTCGCAAGGACAAGGCGTTCGTCGCGCTGTCGTGCGGCGCGTTGCCTGACACCTTGCTCGAGACCGAGTTGTTCGGCCACGAAAAGGGCGCCTTCACCGACGCGCAGCGGCAGCGGCGCGGTCGCTTCGAGATCGCCGACGGCGGCACGATCTTCCTGGACGACATCGACGACATGCCGCTGTCGGTGCAAGTGAAGCTCCTGCGCGTGCTGCAGGAGCGGGAGTTCGAACGCGTCGGCGGCGAATCGCTCGTGCGGGTCGACATCCGCGTGGTTGCCGCAACGAAGGTGCCGCTCCTCGATCACGTGCGTGCGGGCAAGTTCCGCGAGGACCTCTTCTATCGCCTGAACGTGGTGCCGATCCGCCTGCCGCCGCTGCGCGAGCGCGAAGGCGACCTGCCGCTGCTCGTGCAGCACTTCGTCGAGAAGCTGGGCGGGGGCCGCGCCTTCACCGTGAAGACGGACGTGCTCGAGGTCATGACCGGCTACTCGTGGCCCGGCAACGTGCGCGAACTCGAGAACCGCATCGCGCAGGCGATTGCGATGTCGGGCGGAGCCACGGTGCTTAAGAAGGAGCACCTGCTGCCGGTCGACAAGACGCGGCGCGCCGCACTCGAACCACCGACGGCCCTGCGCACGTTGCGCGAAGTGCTGGTGCAGGCCGAGCGCGAGCACCTGGAGTCGGTGCTGCGCGGGGTCGGCGGTCACCGAACGAAGGCGGCCTCCGTGCTCGGCATCTCGCGCAAGGTCCTGTGGGAGAAGCTGAAGGACTACGGGATCGAATGATCGCTCGCCGCACACTCCTGATGTCGGCCGGCGCCGCGATCGCGGCGCTCCTGCCCGGCCAGGAGTCGCAGTCTCCGGCGGTGCGGCCGCCCGCTCGCTTCGAGCGTGTGCTGTGGTGTTCGTCGGCGGAACGTGCTTCGGTCGCGGCACCGCTCGGGATGACCGCCGTGCAGTTGCCGCGGGGCGGCGATCCGGCCGCGTTGCGCGCCCTCGGGCTGTCGTTCTATCTCGACCAGCCGATCGGCAAGGGGCTGCTCGAGCTTCGCGACGAGCAGTGGGCTCCGATCCAGCAGGCCTACGAGCGCTCGCGCGATCACGCGGTGCTCGTCCGGCCCGCGTGCTTCGCGGCGCCGGGCGTCGTCGCCGAGGCCGCCGCCGCCGCCGCCGCCGAAGCGACGCGGGTGCAAGGCGATGGCCTGCTGTTCGTCGCGCTCGCCGACGAAGCGTCGGCGACACGGCACGACGCGCCGCTCGACACATGCCGCTGCGAACACTGCACTGCCGCGTTCCGGGTGTTTGCACGGCAGCGCTTCCCGACCATCGGCGCGCTGAACCAGGCTCTCGGGACGCAGTTCGCCGGGTTCGACGACGTCGTCGCGCCGACGACCGATCAGGTGCGCCGCCGTGAACTCGGCGAGACGAACCTGCCGGCGAACCTCGCGTCGTTCGCTCTGCGGCAGCAGTTCGTCGACGAGCAGTTCGCCGCCGCGATCCGCACGATCGCCGAGAGAGTGAGCGCCGCGGTGCCCGGTGTGCCGGTGGGACTCACCGGCCTGCAGGTTCCGGGAGCGTTCGGCGGGAACGACCCGGCGCGCATCCTTCCCGCCCTGTCGTTGGCCGAGCCCTACGCCATCGGCGGCACCTCCGAACTCGCGCGCTCGTTTCTTCCGCCGGCGGCGCACCGCTACGAAACGCTGTTCCCGCCCGCGAAGGACTCGCCCGAAGCGGCATTGCCGCTCACAGGCTTCCTGCGCGCCCGCCTCACGGCGATGGCGTTCGCCGGACTCGCCGGCGTCGTGGTGTGGAACGATGCGAACGTCGCCGACGCGGCCGGCAAGGCGACGCCGTTCGGCGCCGCGCTCACCCGGGCGCTGGCGGAGCAGAAGGACCTGCTCGATGCGTGTGCCGGCGCCGTCGTCGAACCGGGGCCCGTCTGGCTGCTCGAATCACAGGCCTCGGTGCGGGCGTGGTGGATGCTGGATTCCGCTGGCGACGGCATGACGTGGATCCGCCGCCTCGCGTCGTACGAGCGAGAGCACAGTACGAGCCAGTCTGCGCGCCTCGGCTGGATCCGCGTTCTCCAGGATCTCGGCCTCCAGCCGACGTTCGTCGGCGACGGTGATCTGCCCGAACGGCTCTTGCGCGAACGACCGCGTTGCCTCGTGTTGCCCGCGACGATCGCGCTGTCGGATCGGTGCGTGCAGGCGATCGGTGCGTTCGTCCGGAGCGGCGGCACCCTGCTCGCCGACCACGCGACGGCACTCTACGACGGCGACCTGGTGCTTCGGCAGAACGGCGCTCTCGACGCGACGTTCGGCATCAAGTCGCGCAGCCTGGCGTGGCGCGATCAACTCGTGCGCGAGGGGCGTTGCAGTGCTCGGGAGGGCGTCGTGCCGCTCGCCGAACGCGGACTCGTCGGCACGCTCGCGGATCGCCGCGGCGACCGGGAGACGTTCCTCGAGTGTGCGACCGGGCGCGGTCGCGCCGTCTATCTGAACACTTCGTTGTGCGAGTACCCGACGTGGCGTCTCGAGGAACGCTCGATCGCCCAGGCGCGCGAGCTGCGCCGGCGCGTACGCGCCGTGTTGCAGCAGGCCGGTGTCGAGCCGCCGTTCGAAGTTCGCGGCGAAGGACTGCCGACGTGCCTCGAGCGCGCCGAACTCAGACTCCGGGACGGCCGCCGCGTGCTCGCGGTCCGCGTGCACGCGCTCGACGCTCCGGCCCTGCTCGCTCGGGTCGCGCGCGGCGGGCCGCGCAAGGTCCAGATCGACCTGCCCGCGGCGCGCAACCTGCGCCATCTCGGCGGCGATTCGCTCGGGCTCGCGGCACGATTCGACCTGACACTCGACCCGTTCGGAGCCCTCTTCCTCGAGGTCGTCCGGTGACGGACGTGCTGGGCACGCCGGTGCGTGTCGCCGCCAGCGACGACGCGCCGGTGCTCCTCATCTCGGACCTCCACGTTCCGGTCGGTGGCGGGACGGTGGTCCTCGCACTCGGATCCGCGCTCGAGTTCGCCCGTTCCGTCGACGCGCGCGTGGTAGTGCTCGGCGACCTCTTCGACACGTACATCGCGCGGCAGCAGGTCACCGTCGGCGTCTGGCGCGATGTCGCCGCGATGTTCGCCGGCGCGGTCGCGAACGGGACGCGGATCGACGTGCTGCACGGCAACCGCGACTTCCTGCTCGGGCCGGAGTTCGAACGTGCGAGCCGCGCATCGGTCGTTCGCGGCGGATTGCGTCTCCGCACGGCTGCCACCGAGACGCTCCTCGTTCACGGTGACGAGCTGTGCCAGAACGACCTGCCGTACCAGCGCGCGAAGCGCTGGCTGCGCCAGCCTCTGCTCGGCGCCGTCGTGCGGCGACTGCCGCTGGTGGTGGCGCTGCGCCTCGCCGAGCGGGCCCGTCGTCGAAGCAAGGCCGTCGTGCGATCCGGGGACCAGACCAGGTTCCTGCCGACCGCCGCGGCGATCGACGCCGCCTTCGCCATCGGGGTCCAGCGCCTCGTGTTCGGACACATCCATCGCTTCGCGCACGGTCGCCGCGCCGGGGGCGAGTACTGGGTGCTCCCGGCGTTCGACGAGGCCGCGACCGGCCTGCTTCTGCGCGGCGACGGGGTCGAACCGGTGCGGTTCCCCGGCGGCGGGGGCGTCGAACGGCTGCCGGTGCCCGCACCGCTGCCTTTGGCCGACCGCAGCGGTCCGACTTCGGCGTTGCCTCCCGCCCGACCCGCTCGCTAGACTCTCCCGCCCTTTCGCCGGACCCCGGACGTCCGGCGCCGGATCGTCGGCCGCGGTCGTGGTCCGGCCGCGATCTTTTCCAAATCGGATCGTTCGATTCTCCACAGTTCTGCCCACAGCGTGACCCTGCCGCACCAGTCCCGTGATCCGTCCCTCGCGCCGACCGACGTCGTCGCGATCGACGGGCCATCCGGTGCGGGCAAGAGCACGGTGGCGCGGATGCTCGCGAAGAAGCTCGGCTTCGCCTACCTCGACACCGGTGCGATGTATCGCGCCGTGACGTGGCACTTCCTCCAGGAAGGCTGCGCGCCGTCGGAGTGTGCGGCCGAACCGGATCGTGGTGAAGCGAGGATGCGGGCGGCGCTCGCGAACGCCCGGCTCGAACTGCGCGACGGCCGCGTGGTCCTCAACGGGCGCGACGTCACGGCCCACCTGCGGGTGCGCGAAGTCGAGTCGCAGGTCTCGGCCGTGTCGGCCCTGCCTTTCGTGCGGGCGGCGATGAGCAACCTTCAGCGCATGGTCGCGTCGCACGGGCCGGTGGTCGCGGAGGGCCGCGACATGGGCTCGGTGGTGTTCCCTCTCGCGCGCTGGAAGGTCTACCTCGACGCCGCGCCGAGTGAGCGGGCGCGCCGCCGCGCCCAGGACTTCGAGCGCCAGGGACGCATCGTCAGCGAGAACGACGTGCTCGAGGAGATCCTCGTGCGCGATCGTCTCGACAGCACACGTTCGGACGCGCCGCTCCGCCAGGCCGACGGGGCTCTGTACGTCGACTCGACCGGCCTCCTCACCGAGGTCGTGGTCGATCGCCTTCTCGCCTTCGTGCGGGACGGTGCTGCTGCGCACCCGGTGCCACGACGGGAGGTCAAGTGACCGGGCCCGTTGCGCGAGTCCCCGACGCCGCCTCGACGCCGCGCCGCCGTGTGCAGCGGAGTGCGTTCTGGTGGAACCTCTCGAAGTACACGGTGCTCGCGTTCAGCAAGGTCTGGTTCCGGCTCCGCGTCGAAGGGCGCGAGAACGTCCCGCGTTCGGGGCCGGTGCTTGTCGTTGCCAACCACGCGAGCTACGTCGACCCGCCGATGATCGGCATCAGTGCCGGTCGCTGGGTCGGCTTCCTCGCACAGGCAGGACTCGCGAAGTTCGGGCCGCTCCGCTACTGGCTGGCGCAGGTCGGTGTCACGCTGATCGACCGCAACGCGCCGTCGAAGGACGCGATGCGGCTCGTCGCGGACTGCCTCGCGAACGGCGAGGCGGTGGGCATCTTCCCCGAAGGGACTCGCAGCGGCGATGGCGCGGTCGGTCCGTTCCGGACCGGCGTCGAGTTCCTGGTGCGTCGCACTCGCGCCGCCGTCGTGCCGGTCGGTATCGACGGCGCGTTCCGCGCGTTCCCGCGCGGCGCCCTGCTGCCGCGGCCGCGCAAGATCATCGTCCGCTACGGCGAGGTCTGGCCGGCCGACAAGGTGCTCGCGCCCGGCGGCACAGAAGCGCTCCGGCGCCGGATCGCCGAGCTCGCGGAGGCGCCGGTTCGCGCCGGCGGCCGCGACGAGAATCCTCGATCCACGGCGGCTCCCTCCGGGGCCGCCGATCCGACAACCTCTGCCGGGAGCGGGGCATGAACCTCGCTGCCGGCGACTGCCGATCGGATGGTCCGGTCGGCGGGACTGTGACCGCTGAGGAGGCCGGCCCTGCCGACCCTTCGCAGCACTTCATCGTCGTTCGTTTCCCCGTTTCCCTCTCACCCTTTTTCGTTTGATGCACGGCAAGAATCTCATCAAGAAGTTCTCCATGTCCGCCGACGAGTTGTCGCGGCTGACGTCGGAGGCCCTCGGTACCACCACTCTCTCGGAGCTCGACACCGCGATCGGCAAGACCGTCGCCGAGCTCGCGCCGAACAAGATCGTTCGGGGCAAGGTCATCAAGGTGCTCGAGGACGGCATCGTGGTGGTCGACGTCAACTACAAGGCCGAAGGCCAGATCGCGCTCGAGGAGTTCCCGGATCCTCTCGCCGTGCAGCCGGGCCTCGAGATCGAGTGCCTCGTCGAGCAGATCAACGACGCGGAGGGCTACATCCTCCTGAGCAAGCGGAAGGCCGACCGCATCCGTGGGTGGGAGAACATCATCCTCACGCACAAGGAAGGCGACACCGTGAAGGGCATGGTGTTGCGCAAGATCAAGGGCGGTCTGCTCGTCGACATCGGCGTGCCGGTCTTCCTGCCGGCTTCGCAGGTCAACATCCGTCGCGCAGGTGACATCGGCGACTGGATCGGCAAGGAGATCGAAGCGCGCATCATCAAGATCGACGAAGAGCGCATGAACATCGTCATCTCGCGCCGCA
>CAZIFB010000108.1:0-7515 GCA_964538915.1 uncultured candidatus Brocadiaceae bacterium
CCCCCCCCCCCCCCCCCCCCCCCCCCCCCCCCCCCCCCCCCCCCCCCCCCGGGGCGCCCCGACCCGGGTACATGGGTGGTCCGACCCGGCTACATGGGTGACAGTCGTGTCCGGGCACATGGGTGACACTCGAGCGTGACCGTGGGGAGCGCCGAGGGTCTCGTGGCCGGATGCCCTGGACGCAAACTGACGCCGTGCTCGAGAGAGAGAAGTTCGTGAAGGCAGTGCTCACCGGACGCTGGACGATGACCGAGACCTGCGAGCGGTTCGGCATCAGCAGGAAGACCGGCTACGAAGTGATGGCGCGTCACGCGGAGCGAGGCATGGCGGGGCTCACGGACGCATCGCGAGCGCCGAAGACGCACCCCAACCAGTCGTCGCCCGAGGTCGAAGGCGCGGTGCTGCGAGTGCGGAAGGCGCACCTGACCTGGGGCTCCAAGAAGATCCTCGCGATCCTCGATCGCGAGCGACCCGACGAGCAGTGGCCTGCACGCAGCACGATCGACGCGATCCTGAAACGGGCAGGCCTGGTCGAGCCGAGGTCCGTGCGTCGTCGTCGGCAACCATCGGCGCGGCCGTTCGTCGAGGCCACGGCACCCAACGACGTGTGGTCGATGGACTACAAGGGCTGGTTCCGCGTCGGTGACGGCACGCGTTGCGATCCGCTGACCGTCAACGATGCGTTCAGTCGCGCGTCGATAGTCTGCCATGCGATGGTTGCCCCGAAGCTCGACGACGTGCGGCGGCAGCTCGAAGTGGCGTTCGGCTCGTTTGGCATGCCGAAGTTCATGCTCAGCGACAGCGGCCCGCCGTTCGGCTCCAGCGGCCTCGGGCGCCTGTCGCGGCTGGGTGTCTGGCTCGTGCGAGTCGGCGTGGTGCCGGTGCTCATCGAGCCTGCGCGCCCTAATCAGAATGGCCGACACGAGCGGTTCCACGAGACCCTGAAGGCCGAGACCGCTTCGCCGCCGCGCGGTTCGATCCGCTCGCAGCAGGCAGCGTTCTATCGGTTTCAGCAGGTCTACAACGAGGAGCGACCGCACGAAGCCCTCGGCATGAAGACGCCGGCCGAGGTCCACGAGCTCTCGCCTCGCGCGATGCCGACGGATCCACCGCCGCACGTCTACGGCGATGGCTTCGAGGTGCGCGCCGTTCGCCCCGACGGCGCCATCAAGTGGGCCGGGAGCTACGTGTTCGTCGGCGAGGCGTTTGCCGGAGAAGTGGTCGGGCTGCAGCGCGTCGACGATGGCCGTTGGCACCTCCATCTTGGACCGCTGCGGCTCGGCATCCTGCACGGACGGTCGCGGACGATCGTGCCCCTGGAAACGGGTGTCACCCATGTGCCCGGTCAAGAGTGTTACCCCTGTTCCCGGTTGCACCGAAAGTCCACCCAAGACTGCTGCGAGTAGCGATGAGCGCATGGCTGTGACTCTCGGACCCCGATTAGTCCATCCTCTACCATCTACCCCCTGCGAAGACAAGAGGCCTCTGCCGTCTGAAGCCCGTGGTGCCCGGAACGTCCGCCGAGCGAGCTCGGCCTGGATCCGGCGTCGCAAGGCCCGCGGCCACCGAATGGCGAGCGCCTTTCTTCCGAGGACCTAACTGACCCAGCGAACGCTGCCAAATCTGCGACGCGAACAGGGACTTTGCGGCGTGCTTGGCGTGATTCACGCCGCACGAACGACTCATCGCAGCGGTGCGATGTCGAGTCTCAAGGAAGCTTCGATCCCCAGATCGCGCAGGATCTGCTCTAAGTCGGACCGCAACAGGCTTCGAGTCCAACGTCGACGCGTCGATGTCGACGAGGTCCCGCACGTCCGTCGAGAACGTGGAGTGGATGTTGCTCCACCGCTGTGGGCCGTAGCGCCGGATCATGGGCGCCTCACTTCAGGGTGCCAACGGGGACTGGCGGCTTGGCACAGCGCCAACTCACTTCGACCGGGACCCAGATTCCGAGCGTAAGGGCCGACAGCAGCACGTAGCCGAGGTTGGTGCCAACGCGCACTTCCTCGATCCCCAAGCGCGTGCCGTCGTCGAGGCGGCAATTGTCGATCGACAGGTCGTGGCGCAGCAGGCCCCAGAAGAGTCCGTGGAGCGTCTGCCCTTGCCACTCGGTCGCCGGCTGGTTGCCTTGTTCACGGCGGTCGGGACCACCAATCTGGTATGCGTGGAACTGGTAGCAGCTGCTCCCGGACAACAGCAGCGCCAGCATCGTTCCCCGCCAAAGAACACACCTGTAGTTGGGCATGGGCTCTCTCTCCGACGGGAAGGTTCCGCGCGAGCCGGGTCCCGAGCAATGCCCGAGGCAGATTCCGCCGCAGTCTGTGGCGAATGGCGGCGGCCTGCCCGTGCGACCAGGCACGACCGCGGGCGACGAAGGGCGGACTGACTGTCAACCGGTCGACGTGGATCGGCGGGACCCACGGCGGTGCTCAATGAACGCCCCCGGTCCGCCATCCGCTCCGCCGAGGATCTGTTCACGCCGTCCACCTGCGGTAGACTCTTCGCTCGTCGAGCCAACTCCACGCGCACTTTCCAAGGGCTCACTCACCCAACGAGGTGCACCTTGGATTCGCATCCGCAGTTCTCGACCGCGCCCGATCGCATCTGGCGCTCCCTGACCGTTCACGGCATCGCCGCCGCCGGAGCGCCGTCGTGGTAGCCCCGAACGACCAGGCGGACCGTGACGCACGCGGCCGCTTCGCCCCGGGGAATCCTGGCGGCCCGGGAGGACCCCGACGTCGGGCCTTCGAGATGCGGCGCATCGCCGAGGAAGCGGTCACGCCCGAGATGCTCACTGGGATGATGCGGCGAGCCGCCCGCATGGCACTGGAAGGCAACCTGTCGGCGATCCGGTTTGTCACCGAGCGGGTCGCCGGTCGAGCCGCAGACGTGCCGATCGAAACGGAGCCCATGGACATCCGGCTCTCCCGTCTCGATACCGCGACCGCCTGCGCTCAGGCAACTGACCAAGTGATGGCCGGCCTCTGCGAGGGCAGGATCGACCGCGACTCCGCGCGACTACTCCTCGACGGCATCCAGATCCGCCTCAAGGCGATCGAGACGATGGACCTCGAGGGACGACTTGCCGAACTGGAGAAGCGGGCAGCCCTCGTCGAATGGCCGCGCCGCGCGCAATGACGATCAGGGCCAGCAACGCAGCGACTCCGCGTCATGCCGAGGCAATCACTCACACCGACGCGATCGCCCGCCGCAGGTCCTCGACGTCGAGGTGCGTGTAGACCTGCGCCGTCAACTTCGGATCGCTGTGCCCCATCAGCCGCTGGACCTGGACCAACCCCACACCGTTCCGGGCGAGGCGTGACCCGAACGTGTGCCGCAGGGAGTGGATGTCGAGCTTCCGCCCCTCGTCGTCGACCCGCGCGATGCCAGCGCGCTCCAGCACCCGGTCGAACAACCGCATCGCGTTGTTCGTCGGACGCATCCAGTGGGCCGCTTCGGGCGTCCGGAACACGGGATCCGCGCCGGTCGGCGTTCGCTGCAGGATGCGCTCGTGGAGCGCTCGCAGGGACTCCAGGGCATCCACCATGCGCTGTCGCAGCGGGATCACGCGGCGCTTCTTCGACTTCGTCGTCTCGGCGCGCAGCACGATCGTGCTCTGGGCCAGATCGAAGTCGACCCAGCGCACCCGCGTGAGTTCACTCCACCGGGCTCCGGTCTCCAGGAACGCGAGCCACATCGGTGCTTGCGGCACCCGCACGCCGTGGCGCCGGTGGTCGCCCTCCCCGCCGCCGTTTTCCCACCAGGTCGCGGAGGTCACCGCGTCGTCGCGCTCCGCCGCGGCGAGGAACCGTTCGATCTCCGCGTCGGTCAACGCACGGCGGCGGTAGCGCTGGTGACCGGCCCCATCCGGGAGCCGGCGCAGGTTGCGCAGCGGGTTGCTCTGGATCAGGCCGCAGCCGACCGCCCAAGCGAACATCGCGCCCAGGCTGTCCACCACCAGGTTGGCGGTTCGGTTCGCTACGCCCTCTTCCCGCTGCTGGTTGCGGTACCGCAGCACCTGCACCGGCTGCAGGTCGCGCAGGTCGGCGAGTTGCAACGCCGCGACGGTCCGTTCGAGGCGGGCCTTCACGTTCTTGTGATGGCGCGGGGAAACGCGGCACTTCAAGTCGTCCAAGTACTCGGTCACGAGCATCGAGATGGAGACTCCCGGCTCGCGCGGGAGATCGGATGGCAACGGCTGGATCACGACCCGATGAGCGCTCAGGTCCGCGAACCTTGGAAGGCGCTTCCCGTGGTTCTCCGTGGCCAGATCGCTGCAGTGAAGTTCTGGTCGCATCCGCCTTGCATGCATTCGGGCAACTCCGCTGGCCGATCCATGGCGCCCTGCTGGAAGCGACATGCGGCATCCGGCGTTCAGAGAACCGATGGAGTCGCGCCAACGCACCACCTCGAACAACTCTGGTCGCTGCTCCTGGGAGAAGGCTGCCCTTCCGAACCGCGACGACACGGGATCCGCGACTTGCTCGTGGCGCAAAGACCCCCTCGTATGCTCCGACGCTCCATGCGGGCTGAAGATCACGGGATTGGGTTCGACCTCGAACTTGCGCATGCATCCTTGGTCGCGCTCGGGGCCGTCTCGGACAATCGCGAGATCCGACGCATGTCGGCGAGTTGCTCGCGTGGGTCCCCGACGCGCCGTCGGAATTCGCCGATGAGCCGCTGCGCGCCTTGGCGCCGGTCCGACAGAGGGTCGTCCCGGACACCGGGCTCACTGCGAGCAAGGCGCTGAAGGAGTTCGCGCGCGAGCACCTGCCCGAGTGGATGTGGCTTCAGAGGCGACTCGCCGTTCGTTCTTCAGGGTGATCCGCGCACCGTACGCAGGCACCTCGCATCACACAGCGTTCGTCGCATTCGCATGCGCGGTCCCCAAGGCAAGCCAGCCCTACGGCTTCCCGCCCAGTCATTGCCGATCAGCCAACAACTTCGCCAGGCCCAGCAAGTCCACGACCTGCACCTGCTCGACGGTCTTGCCGAACAGATGGCCGAAGTCGCGGCGATCCCCGGTCGCGAAGTGCGTGCATCCGGCCCGGATCGCGGCGCACAGCAGCGGACGGTCCTTCTCGTCCAGGCGCACCGGCAGATCGAACAGCACGGAAGGCACCTCCTCGACCCGCCGCATCAGAAGCCCGAAGGCAGGCAGCCAGTCCGCGCGCTTCATCGCGAGGTTTCGGCTCGCCTCCTCGCGGGCGAGGTCGCTCGTCACGGCAGTCGCCTCGGCCAACAGCCAGTCCACGAGCCGCGCGATGTTGCTGCCCGCGTTGCTGGCCGAGAACAACACGTTGGCGTCGAGAAACACCCGCATGGGTTCAGCGGCGCTTCTTCGGCAGCAGCTTCCCGATTGCGGCTTCGTCCTTGGCGAACTCGGCGATGCGCTTCTCGGTGTAGATCTCGAGCGGGACGCTCAGCACCGGCCGGATCAGCAGCCCCTGCTCGGTCTCCTCGATGAGAACCTCGTCGTTGGGCTTCAGACCGAGGGCCTGCCGCATCGGCGCCGGGATGGTGATGACCCCGCGCTCGTTGATGGTGGCTTTGGCTTGCATGGTAGCAGTATAGCTGCTTTTCTGCATCTCTGCAATCACTCGCGGAGGATCCAGAGTGCAAGCCCCCGGTCGCATCGGTCATGCGGAACCATGATTCCCTCACCGCCGAGCCCGGCTACTGCTGCCCCACCCAAGCGATCACGGCATCGATCGTGGCCTTGAAGGCGTCCAGATAGCGCTCGCCGGGGAAGCGGCGCGGATCCAACCACTCGATTCCGTTCCAGGCCAGTGGCCGACGGAACCGGTCCATCAGGTCGCGGAGGCGAGACGCCTGGACGATCGGCGCGGCTCGTCCGAACGCCGCGTCATCACCAAGCTCTCCCAACGCCGCGAGGAACGAGAACATCTGCGCCCAGTACCGCCACGCCGGCACCGAAGCAGCGAGGCGGGTGCTCGCCCGCGCCGGGTCGGCGGACAGGCCGAGCAAGCTCGACCACGCGCCGACGTTCACGCTGAATTGCGCCGGCCGCTCCACACTCTCCTGCAGCAGCCCGCCCATCGTCATCTCGGCAGCCGTGCGACGCACGGATGCCACCGAGTACGCGCATGCGGTGGCGATCACTTCGACCGTCGGCCGCGGAGCATGCTCACGTGCCGTGCTCGACAGGCCGAGCAGGAAGGCCAACACGTCGGAGCGGGCACCGACACCAAGTCCCGCGCGCAAGCGCAGCATCAGCGTCGACGGGGCGAACAAGCGGAGTTCGCGCGGCCCTTTTCCCGGCCGCCCAGTGCCCTCTGCACCTTCGGGACCGGCGAACACGCGCCATCGCGGATCACCCGCGTCGACGGCCGCCGCCGCAAACCACGCCAGGTCACTCGAAAGACGCTTCGGGGAGTCCGCGAGCAGGGTCCGCATGCGCTGCACACTGAGCAGCGAACTACCGCTCGAAGCCCACCACAGGAGCTGATCGTCAAGACGCCGCTCGTGCTGACGCACGGCAAGCGTCCAGAGCACCAGCGCTTCGGGATCCAGAATCGACGGCGCCTGCGACTCTTCGAGCCACGGCCCTGCCGCCGCAAGGGAGCGCCACTGCTTCCAGCAGGCTTCGATTCCGCAAGCAATCGCACCGCTACTGACGTCGGCGATGAGCGCGGACATGGTCCACGACCTCCTTCACGAGCTTGGGCCATTCCGGAGCCATGTCCTGCGTCAGCACCCAGGCCTGCGCGCGGGCAAGCTCGTCGTCCGACGGCGCAAGTACGAGCACGTCCTGGCAGTGCACACTCGCTGGCCCCTTGTCGACGGCAGCGAAGAGCTTCAGCGCGAGCAGGGTGGCGCGGCCGGCAAGCCCGACGCGCAGGGCATGGAACGACCGCCATTCGAGATCCGACGCGAGGCCGTCGGGCAGGCCTGCGCGCCACTGGGCTCCGACCACGGCGTTGAGCCAATGGTCCGGCAGATTGAAGTCGCGCGCGACTCTCGCCACGGCGCGCAACAGCGACTCGGGAAGGCGCGGTGGCGCGAGTCCGCCGGAGACATCCGCAAGAGCAATGACATCCACGTCTTGGGTGGTGCGGGGCACCCAACCCCGCAGAGCAAGCGCCGCCCCACCGACGACCACGATGGACACCGCAGCCGCCTCGGCCTCCAGGTGGGCGCCGACGGCCGCCAGGAGGTGGGCCATGCGCTCTGCATCCAGGCGAGGGTCCATGCGGAAGACTGTACGCTCTCTATCGACGCTGTTCTAGCTCGATAAGCGCTCGTTTTTCGGTGCTTGAACGCTGCACTCCTGGGGTGCCGAGCCCAAGTCACCGTGGTACGGCGGCGGCGCCTGGTCAGCCGCGGAGAGCATCTTGCCGACTCGGCACAACCACGATCATGGATTTCCTCCCCGATCCACCGTTGGAACACCGTTGGTCAACGGCGTCCTATCCGGAAAGTTCGTCGAGCGAGTTTCGCTAGAAGCAGTTTCATAAAGCCCGCATGCTGACGAGGGCGCAGGCGACATGGACG
>CAZIFB010000109.1:0-7109 GCA_964538915.1 uncultured candidatus Brocadiaceae bacterium
CGTCACCCGCGAGCGCGTGCGCCAGATCGAGGTCCGGGCCGCCGCCCGTCTCGCCCGCCGGCTGGCGGGGTAGTTCACGACCCGGCCACGAACCGCAGCCTTACTCATTCATTCCTCACCACCAGGTGCTTGCGCAGCAGCCGAACGGTCGGTATGACCGGGGGCACAATGCCGGGACCCTCCCGTCTCGAACTTGAGCGCGACGCCCATCGGGCCTGGGTCGAACTGCTCGACCAGGCCGAGCGGGTACGCAACCTGTTCGCCAACGCCGGCGTCAGTACACCAGATCGTCTACGCCGCCTGCTGGAGGACGAGCCGGCCTACCCATCGAAGCGCCCGGCCGTGGCACCTGCCGGCAGCGAGGTCTGCCCGGTGCACCCGGGCCCCGTGCCGCCGGAGTTCAAGCCGGGGTCATGGATCGTCGTCAACGAAGCGGCGCTGTCCGTGAGAACGTACGTGCTGGGCCTCCTCCGAGAAGCCGGGCCCGGCGGGATCACGAGCCGTGAGTTGGCCGAGAAGGTCAAGGCCGGGCGTGAGGACCAGAACCTGGGGTCGGTCTACAACCTGGGCGGCCAGTTGGAGAAGGCCGGCGTGATCCGGCGCGACGATGCCCGGTGGATCCTCGTGAACGAGGCCACAGCACCGGTCATGAGCGGCGCCGCCGCCTGGGGGCCGCCCGATGTGTTCAGCAAGCAGGAAGTTGCGGCGTACCGGCGGGAGGCCATCCGCCTGATCCTCCAGCGGCCTGGTCACAGCAACGGCCTGCAGATCATGCAGGTGGTGCGGCTGCTGAAGGAACTGCCCTGGCTGAACGCGCCCGTCGCCAAGGACGTCGTGAAGGGCGACATCGAGTTCATGCAGCAGGACCGCCAGGTCAAGCGGACCGGCAACAATCGCAACTGGGCCCTTCGGTCACAGGAGGAGCCATGACCAGGAGGGTCTGAGCGCCCCCGGGGGCAGCATCCCCCCTCGGTGCACGCGCGACGAGAAAAGAAGCACGGCCTACCGGTCCAACCGACTTAGCGGGAGGGAAGGACCAGCAGGCCGGAGGGAACGCGACGCTTGGCAGCGTCGCCGGATCATGAACCGCCCTGGCGGGCGGCCCACGGTTGCCAGGGTACTAGGCTAATGCCCGGTACCTCCGCGGGTCAACGCCGGGGTACCCCTTCAACGATGGAGGACCCGCGATGGGTACCCCCGACCCGTTCAAGAAGGCCCCCGCCGGCTGGCGGTGGATCTACTGCCGTTCGTTCGTGCACTGGCGCAGCAAGCGCCGCGTGTTCCGCAAGAACGGCGGCTTCTTCCGTTTCCTCGTCCGCGCCGCGTGAGCGGCTGGTGCCCAGCCCAGGGCACCCCCCTGGGCTGGTGCTTTCGCTACCCCTGCTCGGCGAGGTAGCTCCGGCCTTCGTCGGTGAGTTCAACGACGACGCGATCAACCGGTCGGCTCGGTTCCCTGCTGCTGTTGTGGATCAGGGCCGTGACGAGCCCCATCGACTGAAGCGCAGACGCCACGTCCGCGGAGTGTCGCATCTGAGCCGGCGACAGTCCGCTGATCGCGAACCGGCCGCCTGTGGCAGCAGCCTTCTCCAACATCCCGTGTTCTTCGACAGTCAGGTCCATGGTGCTCTCCGAGCGCGACGTGGTACGCACGGAGGGACTCGAACCCCCGACATCCTGCGTGTAAGGCAGGCGCTCTAACCAACTGAGCTACGCGCGCGTTCAGGGCGCGGATCGTAGCCGTGACGCCCGCCTTCTCCAGCAGGTAGATCCGCCACCGCCTCGCGTCACGACGCGAGGCCCGTCGCCACGAACGGCTGCGCGATCCGCGGAGCGCCCACCGCGCGCGGCACGACGACGCGGCCGAGCACCCGCAGCCACGCGCGCTGCAGCAGTCCCGGACGCACACGCTTCGCCAGCGGCGCGAAGAGTTCGCGGGTCGCGTCGGGCAGCATCGGCAGCACGGCGTCCGGCGCGGACGACACGCCGATCATCTCGCCGATGCGGAGGATCGCCCGCGCGTGCTTCTCGAGCTGCGGCGATGCGCCGGCGAACGCGTTCTCGACGGCGCGCGCGAAGGCGTGCATGCGCGCACGATCGGCCGAGAACGGCACGCCCATCAGCCGGTAGGTCGTCGTCATGTAGCGCAGGTGCAGTCGCTGCTCGTCCGGCGACAGCGGCGCGCACTGGCGTTCGACGTTCTCGAACAGCGTCCAGCCGAACCACGTCATCATCCAGTCGGGAATGGCGGCGGCTTCGTGCCGAGCCATGATCTGCGCGAGGAGTGCGCGCACACGCGGTGAACTGATACCGCCCGTCGGTTCTCGTCCGGAGTCCGTGACAGCGCGGATGAAGAGGTCGGTCTCGTAGAACGACTTCGCCATCGTCTGCAGCGATGCGAAGCGGCGCGGGGCGCGTTCGTCGTGCAGCGTGACGAAGTCGCGCAGGAGGAAGAAGCCGAGGTACGCCGCGATGCCGGGTCGGTAGCCGCAGCGGAACCAGAGGTCGCTGGTGACGCGCAGCTGCTGTGCGAAGTCGGGACCGAGGCACTCTGGCGAGAACCCGGCGAACGGCGCTTCGATGCGGGCGAAGTGTTCGTCGATGATCGACATGGTCAGTTCCTCGCGAGCAGGGCGCCGAGGGCCGCGGCATCGACGATCGGCGCGGAGCACGCGCCGTCGCGGCACACGAACGCGGTCGGTGCGTCGCCGGCCGGATAGTCGTCGCCGTGCAGCGTGCTCGCGCCGGGGCGCAGCCGCTCGACGAGGCGCCAGCTCGGTGCGTTCCGCAGCGCCGCCGTCCAGAGTTCGCTCGTCGCGCGTGTCGCCGGATCGCCGACGATCACGACGTGCACGGGTTCCGATGCGCGCTCCTCGATCGCGAGGAGCAGGTCGGCGGGCAGGCCGGGCTCGAGTGCGACAGCGTCGCTCGCGACGAAGCCGAACGCGCGGTCCGCGACCATGCGGATGCTCCCGTCACCCGTGAGTGCAGCGAGCCGCTGCGCCGTCCGCGCGAGGAGCACGTTCTCCGTGCGGTCGACGGTCGGCGGCAGGATGCCGTCGGCGCCGGCCGTCGCGTACCCGTTCGGCGTCGCGAACGCGGCGTCGATGGCGGTGACGGTCGCGCGCGCCAGTTCGACCCATTTCGGGTCCGCCGTGACCTCGAAGAGGGCGGCGAATGCGGTCGTCATCTCGAGCGAATCGGCGAGGAAGGGGCCGCCGCGGTCGTCGTCGCCGTGCGCGAACGTGCCGTCGGAGCGGCGCCGGTGCGCGACGATCCACTCCGCGGCCGCGAGCGTCCGACGCAGTGTCGCTTCGTCGCGATCGACCGCGAGCAGTGCGCAGAGGCCCTGGATCGCCTGGCCGTTCTCGCGGCTCCAAAGCGAGGTCTCCACGTGCGGCACGCCGAGTTCGCGGCGGCCGGCGTCGTCGCGAGCGAAGTAGTCCGCGGCGTGCTGCCCGCGGATCAGGTCCGCATCCTGGCTCGCGTAGAAGGCGCCTTCCGGCGACGCCAGCATCGTCGTCAGGAACTTCGCGACGTTCCGCGCCGCGGTGAGATCGTCCGCGCGGCCGAACGCAGCGAATGCGATCGAGAACGCGCGCAGGTCGGCGAGCTGGCGGCTCATCACCTTCTCGAAGTGGGGGTTCGTCCACACACCGCCGTGCGAGTACTGGTACGCGCCGCCCCACGTCGGATCGAGCAGCGTCCGCTCGGCGTCGAGCGTACGGAGAGTGCGCTCTCGCGCGGTTGCATCGCCGCGGCGCGCCGCGCCAACGAGCCATTCGATCGACGCCGCGTCGACGTACTTGTGCACGAAGCCGAAGCCGGCGTTCTGCTCGTCCCACAGCGCTTCCATCCGATCGAGCAGCGCCTTCTGCGTCGGTTCCGCGACCGCCGCGGCGCCCGCGAGCGCTGTCGTTGCTCCGACATCGGCGGCCGCGAGCGGCGCCGGGTCGTCGACGAGCTGCTGCAGCACTGCGCGCATGCGTTCCGGCGGCACGTAGCCGCGGTTCTTCCACAGCTCGTTGCCGCTCGCGTCGAACACGATCGTCGCCGGCCAGCCCCAGTCCTGGTACCGCGTCGCGAGATCGAGGCGGCGATCCGCGTCGACGGCGACGGGGACGAAGTGCTTCTGCAGCAGCGCCTGCACGCCGGCGTCGGCGTACGTCGTGTGCTCCATCACGTGGCACCAGTGGCACCACGTGGCCCCGAGGTCGAGCAGCACGAGTCGCCCTTCGGTCCGGGCGGTGACGAAGGCGCTCGTGTCCCAGTCGCGCCATGCGATGGCCTTCGCGGTCGGCTGGGGGGTGCGAGGCGCGCTGTAGCAGCTCGCGGCGAGCAGCGACGCGAGCGCGAAGAGGGAGCGGCGTGGGTGCATGTCCTGACAGGTGCGCGCGCAATCCACGATGTCACCGTGTCCCCCGGCCTGCGGCGGACGGATTCCCGGGTCGCGGTGACATGGGCGCGCGGCGACCGACCTTCAGAGGGGACCAGAGAACCAACTCGAGACCAACCATGAAGACCAAGAAGTCCCTCCTCCTCTCCGCTGCTGTGTCCGGCCTGCTCTTCGGCGCTGCGGCCACGTCCCTCACGTCGTGCTCGGCCGGCGGCGAGTCGGCCACCACGCAACGCCACGCCTGCAAGGCGATGAACTCGTGCAAGGGCCAGGGCGGCTGCAAGACCGAAGCGAACGCGTGTGCCGGCAAGAACGCGTGCAAGGGCCAGGGCGGCTGCAAGACCGCCGGCAACTCGTGCAAGAGCCAGAGCAGCTGCAAGGCCGCAGGCAATGCGTGCGCTGGCAAGAACGCGTGCAAGGGCCAGGGCGGCTGCAAGACCGTGAACAACGCCTGCGCCGGCAAGAACTCGTGCAAGGGACAGGGCGGCTGCAAGACCCCGAAGTGAACGGACGACCGGGCCGGCGCACGGCGCGTCGGCCCGGGAGGCTTTCGATGAACTCCCTCCCCAACGAAGCGCTCGGCCTCGGCCTCCGGCCGGAGCACTACGACGAGATCCTCGCGGCGCCGCCGCCGCTCGACTTCTTCGAGGTGCTCTCGGAGAACTACATGCACACCGGCGGCCGCCCGCTGCGCATGTTGGACCGGGTCGCGGAGTGCTTCCCCGTCGTGCTGCACGGCGTGTCGATGAACGTCGCGGGCACCGATCCGATCGATCGCGATCACCTTCGCGAGCTGCGCACGCTGCAGCGTCGGTGCGGCGCCGAGTGGATCAGCGATCACCTGTGCTGGACCGCCGTCGACGGTGTGCACCTGCACGACCTGCTGCCGATCCCGTACGACGAGGCCACGCTGGACCACGTCACCGCGCGCGTGCGCCGCATCCAGGACGAACTCGAGCAGCCGCTCGTGCTGGAGAACCCGAGCACGTACGTCCGTTTCGCCGCGCGCGACTTCGACGAAGTCGGGTTCCTCGCGGCACTCGTGGAACGTACGGGCTGCCGCCTCCTCGTCGACGTGAACAACGTCTACGTGAGCGCCACGAACCACGGTTTCGATCCCGAAGACTGGCTGCGGCGCGCGCCGTGGTCGCACGTCGTCTGGCTGCACCTCGCCGGCCACACGACGACGCCGACGCACCGGATCGACACGCACGACCAGGCCGTGTGCCCCGCCGTCTGGCGACTCCATGCGCTCGCACAGGAGCTGAGCGGCGGACGCCCGACGGTGCTCGAGCGCGACGACGCGATCCCG
Organism: uncultured candidatus Brocadiaceae bacterium; assembly: GCA_964538915.1. Taxonomy (GTDB): domain Bacteria; phylum Planctomycetota; class UBA1135; order UBA1135; family UBA2386; genus JAEUHQ01. The sequence continues at coordinate 5,706 of CAZIFB010000109.1, forward strand.
CCGCTCGCCGAACTCGTCGCCGAGCTGCAGCGCGCGCGCCGCGTCGCGCGGTCCACGCCGACCATGCCGATCCGCCGCCGCGTGGGGGGAGTCGCGTGAGCCGCTCCGGTGCCGTGTCGCTGCGATCGCTGCAACGCTCCTTCGCGCGGGCCCTGTTCGCGCCTGAGCGGACCATCGCGGCCGCGCTGCGGCGCCGCATCGCCGGCCGCTCTGCGTTCGGCGTCGACGCGCGGATGGGCGTCTACTCGCATGCGTACGCGGCGCGACTCGTCGAGGTGCTCGCGGGCGACTACGGCGCGTTGCGAGCCATGCTCGAAGAGGACGTCTTCGCCTGGTACGCGCGCCGCTACGTCGCGGCGCACCCGAGCCGCCATCCCAACCTGAACCGCTTCGGCGCCAACCTGCCCGCGTTCCTCCGCCGCGAAGGTGCGCCCCGCCTCGCAGTCGGGCTCGCACGGTTCGAGCTGGCTCTGACCCGCGCGTTCGACGCGCCGTACCGGGAGCCGATGGAGCCCGAGGCACTCGCCGCGCTGCCGGCTTCGTGCTGGTCCGAAGCGCGGCTCGTCGCGAACCCGAGTGTGCGGATCCTGCGCCTGCCCGCAGCGGCCGTGGACTTCCATGGGGCGTGGCGCCTCGGCGAGGTGCGTCGCGGGCCGGCGTCGTGGCGGACCGGCGACGTGTACGTCGTGGTCTTCCGCACCGACGACCGCCTGGGTCGGCGCGAACTGCCGAAGCCCGCGGCCGACCTGCTGCGCGCGGTCGTGCGGGGCCGGTCGCTCGCCGCGGCGGTCGAGCACGTTCCCCCCGGGTCGCCGGTGGACGAGTGGTTCGCGCAGTGGCGCACCGACGGCCTGTTCGTCGGCGTGCGCGGTGCGACCGTGCGCCCCGCCGGAAGGGGTTCGCCGCGGCCGCGGGCCGGCCGCCGATTGTGAAGACGGCGATTGCGCGCTCCCTCCTTGAGCCGCGCGCCGCGTCGGGATTGCATCCGCGGGCCGCCATGGAAGCCAACATCTCGAAGTTCGTCGACGGTGTCTGGGAACAGAGCATCGTTCCGCAGCTCGTCGACTACATCCGCATCCCCAACAAGTCGCCCGCGTTCGACAAGGACTGGTCCGCCGCGGGGCACATGAAGCGCGCGGTCGATCTCATCGCGAGCTGGTGCAAGGCGCAGCCGATCGAAGGCCTCACGGTCGAGGTCGTGCAGATCGAAGGCCGCACGCCGCTGATCTTCATGGAGATCCCGGGCGAAGGGGACGACTGCGTGCTGCTCTACGGTCACCTCGACAAGCAGCCGGAGATGACGGGTTGGTTCGACGGGCTCGGGCCGTGGGAGCCGGTGCGCAAGGGCGACAAGCTCTACGGCCGCGGCGGCGCCGACGACGGTTACGCGGCGTTCGCGTCGCT
>CAZIFB010000110.1:0-6908 GCA_964538915.1 uncultured candidatus Brocadiaceae bacterium
TCGATCGCGGCCTTGATCGCATCCTCGGCGAGCACCGAGCAGTGGATCTTGACCGGCGGGAGCGAGAGCTCCTCGACGATCTGGGTGTTCTTGATCTGCGCGGCGGCGTCGACGCTCGTGCCCTTCAGCCATTCGGTTGCGAGCGACGACGAAGCGATCGCGGACCCGCAGCCGTAGGTCTTGAACTTGGCGTCGACGATCTTGCCGCTGTCGTCGACCTTGATCTGCAGCTTCATCACGTCGCCGCACTCCGGCGCGCCGACGACGCCCGTGCCGACGGTCGGGTCGTCCTTGTCGAGCGACCCGACGTTGCGCGGGTTCTGGTAGTGATCGAGCACCTTGTCGCTGTAGGCCATGGGTCAGTCCTCACGCAGTCGTTGGTTCGGTTTTGTCGGCGCCGCGGTCGGCGTCGAAGCGGTGATCGCACTGGACGAACGCCCCTGCGGGCGTTGGTTCCCTGCGGTCGGCGCCGAAGCGGGGCTGGATGCTTCGATTCGCATGATTCGTTTCCCCGCGTCGCGGCGCCGTGCAGGGATCGCACTGGACGAACGCCCCTGCGGGCGTTGGTTCCCTGCGGTCGGCGCCGAAGCGGGGCTGGATGCTTCGATTCGCATGATTCGTTTCCCCGCGTCGCGGCGCCGTCCAGGGATCGCACTGGACGAACGCCCCTGCGGGCGTTGGTTCAGTGAACGGTCCATTTCACCTTCGAGAGGTCGACGCCTTCCTGGACCATCTCCCAGAGCGGAGACATCTCGCGGAGGCGCTTCACTTCGTGGATGACGCGGTCGGCGGCGAAGTCGACTTCCTGCTCGGTCGTGAAGCGGCCGAGCGAGAAGCGGATCGAGCTGTGGGCGAGTTCGTCGCCGAGTCCGAGTCCCTTCAGGACGTAGCTCGGCTCGAGGCTCGCGGACGTGCACGCCGAACCGGACGAAACAGCGAGTTCCTTCACGCCCATGATGAGCGATTCGCCTTCGACGTACGGGAACGACACGTTGGCGAGGTGGGGCAAGCGAGCGTCGGGGTCGCCGTTCCGCACCGCGTCGGGCAGTGCCTTCAGGATGCGCTGCTCGAGGCGTTCGCGGAGCGCGCGGATGCGCGGGATCTCGGTCGCCATCTCCTCGGTGCAGATGCGGGCCGCTTCGCCCATGCCGACGATGCCGGTGACGTTCAGCGTACCCGAACGCATGCCGCGCTCGTGCCCGCCGCCGTCCATCTGCGCCGTGAGGCGGACGCGCGGGTTCTTGCGGCGCACGTAGAGGCAGCCGACGCCCTTCGGCCCGTACATCTTGTGCGCGGACAGCGACAACAGGTCGACGTGCTGTGCCTCGACGTCGAGCGGGATCTTGCCGGCGGCCTGCGTCGCGTCGGTGTGGAACAGCGTGCCCTTCTTCTTGCAGATCGCGCCGATCTCGGTGATCGGGTGCAGCGTGCCGATCTCGTTGTTCGCCGCCATCAGCGACACGAGGATCGTCTTGTCGGTGATCGCGGCTTCGAGCTGGGCGAGGTCCACGTGACCCTGCCGATCGACCGGCAGCCACGTGACCTCGAAGCCCTGCGTCTCGAGCCACTTCATCGGGTCGAGCACCGCCTTGTGTTCGGTGATCGCGGTGATGAGGTGGTTGCCCTTCTGGCGGTACATCGCGGCGACGCCCTTGATCGCGAGGTTGTTCGCCTCGGTGGACCCGCTGGTCCACAGGATCTCCTTCGGGTGGGCGCCGATCAGCCGGGCGACCTGCGCCCGCGCCTCCTCGACTGCGGCTTCGGCGGTCCAGCCGAACGCATGGCTGCGGCTCGCGGCGTTGCCGAAGGTGTCGCTGAAGTAGGGCAGCATGCGCTGCACGACGCGCGGATCGCACGGCGTGGTGGCGCTGTAGTCGAGATAGACGGGGAGCTTCATCGGGCGGAACCCACGGCCTTGGCCGGGAGCGAGCACAGTTCGTCGAGGCGGATCCGGTGGAACAACTCGGAGATGCGTTCGTGCACGATGCGCATCGGGTTCTTGCTGGGGCAGAACGAGATCAGCGAGCACTGGTGGTCGCGCCCTTCGGTTGCTTGCGACGGCGCCTGCGCCAGGAGGCTCGAGCCTGCGCCGTCGGTGGCGCCGATGCAGTCGACGAGCGTGAAGCGCCCTTCGACGACCTCCAGGATCTCGCCGAGGGACACGTCGGAAGGCGCGCGCGCCAGCCGGTAGCCGCCCTTCAGTCCGCGGGTGGACTCGAGCACGCCGTGCCGGGCGAAGTCCTTCAGCAGATTCGCCACCACGGACTTGTTCAGTCCTGCGAGTCGCGCGATCTCGTGGGCACTCACCACCGCATCGCTTGCCGCCCCGCCCGGATACGCGCCCTGCCGGGCGATCGCGCCCAGCAGGAACACGGCGTAGTCGGCCTTCTTGGAGATGCGCAGCATGCGGGTGTTTCGCGGTGCCCCGCGAAGCGGACCAAACTAGTCCTGTTCCGGGGCTATTTGCAACCATCGGCTCGAAAAAGCCCCGGCTGAGGGCACATTCTGTCGCCGCGACCCCGACCGCTCCGCATGAACCGACGCGACCTCCTCCGAACCCTCGTTGGCAACGACGGCCACGCTCCTTTCGCACGCGCCGACGCGCCGTTCCGCCTGCTGCGCGTGGAGGGGCCGGACGCCGGCGAGTTCCTGCAGCGGCTCTGCACGCAGGACGTGCTCGACCTCGCTCCGGGCAAGGTGGCGCCGGCAGCCTTCCTGGATGCGAAGGGCAAACTGCTCGTCACGTGCCTCGTGTTCCGGATCGAAGGCACGTTCTGGCTCGAAGTGGTGAGCGATCAGGCGGACCGCCTCGCGACGCTGCTCGAGCGCTACCACTTCACGGAGAAGCTGACGGTTGCGCTCCAGCCCGCGGTGCCCTGCCACGAACAGGTGTGGTACTCGGGCTCGTCGGCCGACGACACCGCAGCGATCCACGACGGCATCCCGGTGGTGTCCTTCGCGCGTCGCGGCGTGCTGTTCACACGCGTTCACGGCGGCTCGATGGAGCAGACCGAGATGCGGGAGGACGGGCGCGAGGTTCCCATATCGCCTCGCCCGATGTCCGCGGAGCGCGCCGAGTGCGTGCGCATGCTCGCCGGGTTGGTCCGCGTTGGAGTCGAGACCGAGCCGACGACGTTGGCACTCGAAGCGGACCTCGACGACCACATCAGCACGACGAAGGGCTGCTACACCGGCCAGGAGATCGTCGCGCGCATCCACACGTACGGGCACACGAACCGCAAGCTCTGCCTCTTGCTGCTCGCACCGGGCGAACCGATCGCCGCGCCGCAGCCGCTGCACGAAACCGAGGACCGGCTCGCCGTCGGGCGGGTGATGCACGCGGTCCGGATTCCCGACGCCAGCGAACGTCTCGGCGTCGGCTACCTGCCGAAGGACTTCCAGGCCATCGGCACGAAGCTCGCACTCGCCGACGGCGCCGCGGTCGAAGTGATCGGCTACGAACCGCTCGTGCCCTTGCCGGCGTAGGCGAGGACGACGTAGACGGGCGCGTTCGTGGCCGCGATCACGACGTCGTCGCCCGTGCCGCGCACGACCTCGACGCGGTCGCCGCGTTCGTCGCGAACGAAGATGCACACTTCGTCGCATCGCGGCCGGCGGGGGATCTCGGCAACACGCAACGTCGCGCCCGCGGGCACCACGACCTCGTCGACGCTGAGTGTCGCCGCCTTGTAGTCGGGTGCGAAGATGCGCTCGACGGCGCACGGGCCGACGGGGATTCGTTCGAACCGACGCGGCGGCAGCGACTCGGGCGCAGTGGGGAACGTCTCCGCCGGCTTCCACTCCCCGCTGTTCGGATCGAACGACTTGCCGCTGCCAGCGAGGGGCAGCAGCGGTTTCTTCGCGAGTGCGTCGCGGCCGGTCGGTTCTTCGCGCACGGTCGGTTGCGCCACTTCGATCAGCAGGATCTCGCCGCGGCCGTTCTGCGTGCGGAACTCGGTGTGCTTCGGGAGGAACACGGCCATCGGGCGGCCCTCGAACGGCGTCCTGCGCGCGCCGCGCGCGGGCCACGCGGTCGTGCCGCCGATCAGGTCGAACGTGCCTGCCAGCAGGATCACCGCGGCCTCGACGTCGCCGGTGGTCACCGTGTCCGGATCGTGCGGACGCCAGCGCCGCACGCATCGCAGCCACCGGCATCCCGACAACTCCACGACCGCCAGGTGATCGTCGCCGCGGAAGAGCGATCCGGTCACTTCGTCTCCTCGCGCTTCGACACCATCTCGATCGCCGCTTCGTCGAGGATCTGCTTCGTCATCTCTTGGGTGCGGAACGCGCGCAACCGGCCGAGCAGTTCGTCGTCCGACGGATCGGGCTCGACGGTCACGACCTTCACCAGGAAGACGCCTTCCTCGGTTCGCACGGGCTGCGACACGGCACCCTCGTCCAGCGCGAACGCTGCTCCGAGCACGGCCTCCGGCAGCTGTTCGGAGCGCCGCCGGTGCCAGCCGGCGTCGCCACCCTGCTGCTTCGTACGCGGGTCCTGGCTCTCGACGCGCGCCACATAGTCGAACGATTCCTCCGCGAGCCGCTTCCGCGCCTCGAGCAGGCGCTTCTCGGCGGCGGCGAAGTCGAGCGGCACGAGCCCGTTCGGTTCGTCCAGCGCGCGAACGAACATGATCGAAAGGCGGCGGCGTGGGCCCACCAGTTCGAGCACGGTGCGGCGGTCCTGCGTGAGTTCCGCGGCGAGCGTCTCCTTCGAGAATCGCCGCGTGCCGAGCTTCTCGAGCAGGACATGGCTGCGGAACACGCGACTGTTCTGCAACCACTCGATCGTGAGTCCTTCGGCCTTCACGATCTGGTCGAAGCCCACCTTGCGCGTCTGCGGGTCCTGGGCGGCTTCGGCGCGGCGCTTCTGCACCGCCGCTTCGAGATCGCCGGGGGTGATCACGATCCCTTCGCGGTTCGCGAGGCTCTCGATCGACTGCAGCAGTGCGACCTGCCGCACGTACCGATCGCGATCGGCGTCTTCGGCGATGCGGAGCAGCAACAGGCCGAGGTCCAGCGCCGTGACGTCGACGTCGTCGATACGAACCGCCGTGCCCGCAGGCAGCGCGTCCGGGTCGGTCACCACCTTGCGCTTCTTCCGTTCCTCCTGCAGCCACAGCTTCAGCATTTCGCCCGTGACGGGTTCGTCGGCGCCGAGGTGCAGTTCGGCGCGGACGAGCCGCTCCTGCGCGATCTGGACCGCGAGGTCGGCGAACCACTGTTCCCTCGTCGCATTGCGGATCGCCGGGAACTGTTCCGGTTTCTGCCCGGCGCTGCGCAGCTGGTCCTGCAGCTTCTGCCAGAAGCGCTCGATCTCGTCGCTCGTCGGCAGCAGTCCCTGCTTCGTCGCCGCGGCGCGCGTCAGCGCCGCGTCGACGAGTTGTTCGCATGCCTGGCGGCCGCGTTCGCGTCGACGGAGGTGGAACGCCATCTCGACCGCAACGTCGGTGCGCGTGACGATCGCATCCTTGCCGAGGAGCTTGAACCGTGCGAGGACTTCGGCTGGGTCTTGCGGCGCCGTCGCGATCAGGAACAGGAGCGGTGCAGCGGTGGCGAGCATCGGGCGCGGGACGATACCACGGTGCCCGCGGGCGGCGATCTCCGTCAGCCGAAGCGGCCTTCGATGTAGTCGGCGGTTTCCTGGCAGCGGGGCGACACGAACATCGTCTCCGTCGGCGAGTGTTCGATGACGCGTCCCATCAGCATGAAGACGCACTCGTCGCTGGCCCGGCGCGCCTGGGCCATGTTGTGAGTGACCATCAGGATCGAGTAGTTGCCGCGCAGGTCCCAGATCAGGTCCTCGACCGCCGAGGTCGCCTTCGGGTCGAGTGCCGAGCACGGTTCGTCCATGAGCAGCACCGCGGGCTTCGTCGGCAGCAGACGCGCGATGCAGAGCTTCTGCTGCTCCTCGAGCGACAGATCCGTCGCGCGGGAGTGCAGGCGGTCCTTCACGCGGTCCCACAGGAGCACCTCGCGCAGGGCGGACTCGACCATTCCGTCCTCGTCGGTGCGGCGCGTGCGTTGCTCGCGATGGAGGCGATGCCCGAAGAGCACGTTGTCACGGATCGACAGCGGCAACGGGTTCGGTCGCTGGAAGACCATTCCCACGTTGCGGCGAACCTGGATGCGCGACGTGGTCGGCGCGTAGACGTCCTCGCCGAGCACCTTGATCGTCCCAGTCGTCGAGACGTAGCCGAGGCGTTCGTTGATGCGGTTGCAGGAACGCAGCAGCGTGGACTTGCCGCAGCCGGAAGGGCCGATCAGCGCCGTGACGACGTGGGCGCGGATCTCGAGGTCGACCTCGAACAGCGCCTGGAACTTGCCGTACCAGAGGTTGAGGTCGCGCACCTCGACCGCGAGCGTGTCCGCTGGCGGGCGCGTGGCGAGGCCGGTGTCGAGGTCAGCCAAAGCGGCCCTCCAGGTAGTCGACGGTGCGCGGATCGCGCGCGCCGCCGCCGAAGAGTGACTCGGTCCGGCCGATCTCGACGCAGCGTCCGTCGAGGAAGAACGCGGTGCGGTCCGCGAGGCGGCGCGCCTGCTGCACGAGGTTCGTCACCAGGACGATCGTCATCTCGTTCCGAAGGTCCTTCAGCACCTCTTCGATGCGCATGGTCGTGACCGGGTCGACCGCGATCGAGAACTCGTCGAGCAGCAGCAGTTCCGGTTCCTGCGACAGCGCGCGCGCGATCGTCAGTCGTTGCTGCTGGCCGCCGCTCAGGAGCGAGCCGAGACCGTCGAGCCGATCCTTCACCTCGTCCCAGAGGGCGGCGCGACGCAGGCAGCGTTCGACGATCTCGTCGATCTCCGCCCGCTTCCGCTTGCCGACGAGTCGCGGCGCGAGGGCGACGTTGTCGTAGATCGACAACGGCAGGCCGACCGGCAGCGGGAACACGACGCCGATGTGC
>CAZIFB010000111.1:0-6708 GCA_964538915.1 uncultured candidatus Brocadiaceae bacterium
GGTAGAGCTCCAGCCTTCCAAGCTGGTGGTGAGGGTTCGATTCCCTTCACCCGCTCCAGATCGTTCTTTCTCCGTCAGTCCGCTGCTATAGCTCAGCTGGTAGAGCACCTCCTTGGTAAGGAGGAGGTCGTGGGTTCGATTCCCGCTAGCAGCTCCACCTTTCAGCATCCAGTTCGCATTCCAGTGTTCGGGGCCCCGGGGGCCCCGCCGAGATCCCATGGCCAAGGAAACCTTCACCAGAACCAAGCCCCACGTGAACGTGGGGACGATCGGGCACGTTGCCCACGGCAAGACCACGACGACGGCGGCCATCACCTACACGCTCGCCGCCGTGGGGCTCGCCAAGTACAAGGAGTACGCCGCGGTCGCCAAGGGCGGCACGGTGCGCGACGCGACGCGTGTCGTCACGATCTCGGCGGCGCACGTCGAGTACGAGACGAAGAACCGTCACTACGCCCACGTCGACTGCCCGGGACACGCCGACTACGTGAAGAACATGATCACGGGCGCGGCGCAGATGGACGGCGCGATCCTCGTCGTCGCGGCCGACGACGGCCCGATGCCGCAGACGAAGGAGCACGTGCTGCTCGCTCGTCAGGTCGGTGTGCCGGCGATCGTCTGCTACCTGAACAAGTGCGATCTCGTCGACGACCCTGAGCTGCTCGACTTGGTCGAGATGGAGATTCGCGAACTGCTGACCAAGTACGACTACCCCGGCGACAAGGCCGAGGTCGTGCGCGGTGCGTCGTTCAAGGCGCTGCAGACGGCGAACCCGGGCCCGGACAACCCCGACAGCAAGTGCATCTTCGCGCTGATGGACGCGATCGACCGCGCCATTCCGGAGCCGAAGCGCGACATCGACAAGCCGTTCCTGATGCCGGTCGAAGACGTGTTCTCGATCGAAGGTCGCGGCACGGTCGCGACTGGTCGCGTCGAGCGCGGCAAGATCAAGGTCGGCGAATCGATCGAGATCGTCGGTATCCGCGAGACGCGTCCGTCGACCGTCACGGGCGTCGAGATGTTCCAGAAGACGCTCGACTCGGGCCAGGCTGGCGACAACGTCGGTCTGCTGCTCCGCGGCCTCAAGAAGGAGGACATCGAGCGCGGCATGGTCCTGGCCCAGCCGAAGACCGTGACCCCGCACACGAAGTTCAACGCCCAGGTCTACGCCCTGACGAAGGAAGAGGGTGGTCGCCACACCCCGTTCATGACGGGCTACCGGCCGCAGTTCTACTTCCGCACGACGGACGTCACGGGTACCGCGAAGCTCGTCGGCGCCGAGATGTGCATGCCGGGCGACAACGTCGAGATCGAGGTCGAACTCGGCACGCCGATCGCGATGGACGAGCACCAGCGCTTCGCCATCCGCGAAGGTGGTCGCACTGTCGGCGCCGGCCGTGTGACGAAGATCATCGCCTGAGTCACCGGGCGCCCCGGGGCGCCCACAGCTTTTCTGGTCGCTGCGTCGCTGCACAACCCGGCAGCGTCGCGGTGGCCAGGCAGAGGGCAGTAGCTCAATTGGTAGAGCTGTCGATTCCAAATCGACGGGTTGAGGGTTCGAGTCCTTCCTGCCCTGCCACTAGACTGATCGTCGATCGATTCGAGTACGATGTCGGCTTTTCGATGTTGCTCGTGCTCGAACGCGACAACCACTTCGGCGCCGCCGCCAAGGTGAGCGAGGGCAGCACGCCTCGCCTGTCAGAACAAGACCGTCACGCGTGGGGCGGCGTCGTCGCCGCAAACCTCGAGGACTGAATCGTGAGCTATCGCAAGGACCAAGGACGCTACGCGCGCATGCTCGCCTTCTGGGCGCTGGTGCTGCTCGTCACGTACGGCTGCTTCCACGGTGGTGGTCTGGCCACCCTCGTCGACCAATGGATGGGGGAGTCGAACTCGACCCTGATCGACCCGTTCCCGTTGCTGGGGATCCTCAAGACGTCGACGTGCATCACGGTCGGCATCCTGGTCGCAGCAACGTTCGCCATCCACGTGCTGCTCGCGCGCCCCAAGGTCGCCGACGCGTTGATCGAAACCGAGGGCGAGATGCAGAAGGTCACGTGGCCCACTTGGGTCGAGGCGTGGCAGGGAACCGTCGCCGTGACCGTGATGGTCATCGTGCTGTTCCTGTTCCTCACCGCGGCCGACATCATCCTGACCAAGGCGATGCAACTGCTCGTCGCTGGAGGGGCGTGATGGCGCTCGACTGGTACTTCTTGCGCGTGCAGGTCGGTCGGGAGGACCGCATTCGCGAGAGCATGGTGCGCCGCCTGAAGCAAGGCGGTATCGAGCACCTCGTGCCGCAGATCGTGGTCCCGACCGAAACCATCGCGGACCATCGTCAGGGCAAGAAGACCGTGAAGCGCCGGAAGCTCTACCCGGGCTACCTGATGGTTCAGATGGACCTGTCGGACGAGGTCTGGTTCATTCTGCGCGAGACGCCCGGCTTCGGCGATTTCGTGGGCGGCCACACGCAGCCGACCCCGGCGCGCGGAGAAGACGTCGAGAAGGTCCTCGCGCACATGGACGCGAGCAAGGACACGCCGAAGGTCGCGGTCCAGTTCAAGAAGGGCGATCGTGTGAAGATCAAGACGGGCGCCTTCGAGAACACGGACGCGGTCGTCGAGGAAGTGCACGCCGAGAAGGGTACTCTCGACGTCTCGGTCAACTTTTTCGGCCGGCCCACTCCGATGTCGCTCGGTTATTGGGAAGTTGAGTTGACGTAGGACCTCGCTTCTGCTTTGCTCTTCGCCCCCCGTCCGCGGCAGCGGCTCCTCGGGTCGGCTTCGCGCCGCCCGATCCCTTCGCCGCCCGGGCCTCTTGTAGTGGGAGGGCGTCAGCACTTGCCGGCGTCCGCCTGAACCGCTGAGAGAACGACATGGCCAAGGAAATCACCGCTTACGTCAAGCTGCAGTGCCCCGCGGGGCAGGCGACCCCTGCGCCGCCCGTCGGTCCGGCACTCGGCCAGCACGGCATCAACATTGGGCAGTTCGTCAAGCAGTTCAACGACGAGACGCGCGCCCAGGCCGGGTTGGTCATTCCCGTCATCATCACGGTCTACAAGGATCGCACCTTCACGCTGCAGTACAAGTCGCCCCCGGCGTCCGTGCTGCTGAAGAAGGCGGCGAAGCTGGCATCCGCGGCGGCAACCCCGGGTAGTCAGGTGGTCGGGCAAGTGACGCGTGCGCAGGTCCGAGAGATCGCGCAGGCGAAGATGAAGGACCTGAACACGGTCAACGTGGAAGCAGCGATGCGGATGGTCGAAGGCACCGCGCGCTCGTGTGGCATCCAAGTGGTCGACTGACCCCGCCTTCCGCCGGTAGCACCAAGACCCAAACGAGCTTCGGATCGCCGCGGCAAGACCGTTTCGCCTCCGAAGCCAGAGCACAACAGGAAGATCCATGGCCCGCACGCGCAGTCGTCGCTACGAGAAAGCCGCCGCGAAGGTGGATCGCGCCAAGCGATACCCCGTCGCTGAAGGAATGGCGCTGATCAAGTCGCTGACCGGTCCGAAGTTCGACGAGACTATCGATGTCGCCGTTCGCATCGGCATCGATGCGAAGAAGACCGATCAGCTGGTCCGTGGCTCGGTCAGCCTGCCGAAGGGGACCGGCAAGAGCGTGAAGATCGCCGTGTTCGCCGACGGCGAGCGCGCGAAGGAAGCCCTTGCCGCGGGCGCGGACTACGTCGGCGCCGCCGACCTTGCTGACAAGATCGAGAAGGGCTGGACCGACTTCGACATGACGATCGCCTCGCCCGACATGATGCGGTTCGTCGGCAAGCTCGGTAAGGTCCTCGGCCCACAGGGCAAGATGCCGTCGCCGAAGGCCGGAACCGTGACTCCCAACGTCGCCGCGGCCGTGAAGGAGTTCAAGGCCGGCAAGATCGAGTTCCGCACCGACGCTGGCGCGAATGTGCACGCCGCGATCGGCAAGAAGTCCTTCGGCGCTGACGATCTCGCTTCGAACCTGGTCGCCTTCCTCGATCACCTGCGGACGCTGCGTCCGGCCCAGGCGAAGGGCGAGTTCATCCAGAAGGTCGTCGTGTCCACGTCGATGGGGCCGGGCGTCGTGCTCGCCGTCGAGTAGGAGATCTCGCCATGCCCAACCTAGTCAATCAGATCCTCCTGGCGGACCTGCAGCGCGAGTTCCAGCAGATGGGCTCGTGCGTCGTCGTCGAGTTCGGCAAGTTGCTCCCGAAGCAGGACGTCGAGATCCGAGCGAAGCTGCGCGAAGCCGGTGTGCGTTACCGCGTGGTGCGGAGCCGCCTCGCGGAGAAGGCCTTCGAAGGTCTTCGTCTCGACATGGGCAAGGCGCTGACCGGGCGCTGCGGCGTCGCGATCGCCAACAAAGAAGGCGCTATCCACGCGGCCAAGATCCTCCGCGACTGGATCAAGAAGACCAAGGACGCTCCGCTCGAGATCAAGGGCGGAGTCGTCGAGGGTGCGGCCTACGTGGGTGCGGCGGCTGCTTCGATCGCGGACCTGCCGGATCGCAATACCGTCAACACCCAGATCGTGTCGGCGATCAGCGGCCCGGCTCGCTCGCTCGCCAGCCTCGTCAGTGCGGTGGCCGGTGGCCTCGCGCGCTGCATCCAGGCGAAGGTCGACAAGGGTGGCGGTGCTGCCTAGTCGCTGAGTTTTCCTCGGGTGCGCCGCTGGTAGGCGTTCTCGACAACCGTGCTGTTTCGTTTCATCGGAGATCGTGTCCATCATGTCGGATAATCAAGCTGTGGTTCTCGATGCGGACCTCGAGGACATCTTCAAGAAGATCGATGGTCTGAGCCTGGGCAAGGCTGCCCAACTCGTGAAGGCCATGGAAGCTCGCTGGGGCGTGTCGGCGGCGGCGCCGGTCGCCGTGGCGGCGGCTCCCGCCGGTGGTGGCGCTGCTGCGCCCGCTGCCGAGGAGAAGACCGAGTTCACCGTCGTCCTGAAGGACGGCGGCGCGAACAAGATCAACGTGATCAAGGTCGTCCGCGAGATCACGGGCCTCGGCCTCAAGGAAGCCAAGGCGCTCGTCGACGAGGCGCCGAAGCCCGTCAAGGAAGGCGTCAACAAGGACGAGGCCGCGGACATCAAGAAGAAGCTCACCGAGGCTGGTGCCACGGTCGAACTCAAGTAGTGCGGACAGCTCGGCTGGCTTGGCGAAGCGGCGGGGCATCCTTCGCGGATGTCGCCGTCGTTTCGTGCGTCACCGGGCTGCTTCACCGGATGGTGCTCCGACCGGCGTGCTCGCAGCTTTTTGTTTGCGAGTCGGCCCGGCGTGCTCCTACTCTGCTGCCCGCTCGCCGGTTCGCTTTTTGCACGCAGGAAGCGTGAGAAGGTGGGTCCCCGGCTGCGGCGTCTTCCCACGAGTGCCAGCTCGCTCTTCGTTCGATTCAGGTCGCAGATTCCGGGCCGCGCCTAGGCCCGCAGGTGGAACCGCATGGAGACCGTAGTCTACGGGCGATACAGGTCCGTCGCCGAAATCCCCGACCTCGTGGAAATGCAGACGAAGTCGTACCTCGACTTCCTGCAGCCTGACGTCGCACCGAACCGACGGAAGGTCGAAGGGCTCGAGGCGCTGCTGCGCGAGATCTTCCCGATCTACTCGTACGACAAGACGCTCTGCATCGAGTACGTCAGCTACGAACTCGGGCGGCCGCGCTACACGGTCGAGGAGTGCCGCAAGCTTCGCGTCACCTACGGGTATCCGTTCAAGATCCGGGTGCGGCTCGTGAAGCCGGAGCCCGTCGAGGAGGACATCTACCTCGGCGAGATCCCGATCATGATCGGCGGCGGCGAGTTCATCGTGAACGGCAGCGAGCGCGTCACGGTGAGCCAGCTGCACCGCAGCCCGGGCGTCGACTTCTCGGTCGAACTGCACACGGGTGAGAAGAAGCTCCACTCGTGCTGGATCATTCCCGAGCGCGGTTCGTGGATCGAACTGAACGTGACGAAGAAGGACTCGGTCGCGATTCGAATCGACCAGTCGGGCAAGTTCGCGTGCAGCACCCTGCTGCGCGCGATGGACCAGAAGTACTCGACCGACGCGGCGATCCTGCGCGAGTTCTACGACGTCGAGAAGGTCAGCCGGAAGAAGTCGGATCCGGAAGCCAAGTTCGCGAAGTCGCTGGTCGGCACGTACGCCGTCGGCGACATCGTGGATGCCGCGAGCGGTGATCCTTTCGTGCGTAGCGGCGAAGAAATCACCGAGGAAGCGGCCCGTGCCATCGCGGACAGCGAACTGCGCGAAGTCGAGGTGCTCCGCGACCCCGAGGACTTCCTGATCCTCAACACTCTCCGCGAGGACACGACGAACAGCCACGAAGAAGCGCTGCTGAAGATCTACCAGCGCTTGCGCCCCGGCAACCCGCCGCAGATCGAGAAGGCGCGCGAGCTGTTCCACGAGAAGTTCTTCGACGAGACCCGTTACCGCCTGGGCCGCGTCGGACGCTTCCGTCTCAACCGCAAGTTCGGCACGACGACCGCGGAGACGCAGCAGACGCTCGGCGCGGCGGACTTCGTGCAGGCGATCAAGTACATCCTCGGTCTCCGCGGCGGCGAGGGCGAGATCGACGACATCGACCACCTGGGCAACCGCCGGGTGCGCACCATCCAGGAGCTCGCCGGTGACGAGTTCCGCAAGGGTTTCCTGAAGCTCCGGCGCACCGCGCAAGAGCGCATGAACCTCGAGAACGTCGACACGGTCACGCCGCGTAACCTGATCAACA
>CAZIFB010000112.1:0-6463 GCA_964538915.1 uncultured candidatus Brocadiaceae bacterium
GTACGCGGTGCCGACAGTGGCTGGTCGGAGTCGACGTTTTTCAACGGGCTGCTAGGCGGGGGGATCTCTCAGTTCTGCGGCCTGATGTCCGAGGACATCAGCTGGCGGCAATGGGACCGGTTGCACTACCGAGTCTTCGATGTTGAGCATGATGCCATCGAGTTCCTCTGCGACTCGTTCGACTGCTACGATGAGCGGCGATCCATGTAGCCGCAGGATCGGCGATCGCCGGCTCAGCGGCAGAGACGTTGGGTGGATCTGTCCCTAATGGCGCAGCCAGAGAAGAAGCCGGGCGGGTGGAGCCCGAGAGATGCGTGGCTCGGACTACTGTTCTTGACCGCCGGGTCGGCGATGATCTGGTTCGCCGTGCTTGCGCGCGGTAACGATGCGCCGGTCGCCCTGTGGGTCGCCTACGCGGCATTCGGGTCGCTTCTGTTCCTCCTGGGGGCCAACGCCTTCGCGCGCAGCCTATGGGCGCTTCGCTGAGTTCGCGGTAGCTTGACCACCCCACTGGCCGCAGGAGCGGGCAGCTGCGCAGACCATGCAACCACGAGAGCTGCAGCTCGCACCGGGGCTCGCGCCTGATCGACAGAGACGTTGGAGCGGCCGAACGCGCTTGCCCGGTTGATTCATGACGACAAGAGATGAGGTTGCCCGAGATCGCGTCGCTCGGACAGAGACTTTGATCCTCGTCGGGTACTGCTTCCTCGTGTTCGGCGACCTCGCGGGCATCGCGGGCGTGTTCTGGTGGACCTGCCTGAACTGCTGACCACTGACTCCGGGCGCTCGATCGAAGTAGAGTGGCGGTCCAACTAGTTGATCCAGGCGCCAACCGGCGAACCCAAGCAACCAGCGAGGAGAGCCCTCGCGCCGCGGCTCGCGCCTGATCGAGAAGAGACGTTAGCCAGAAGCCACTCGCCTTCAGGGTCGGGGCAGGCGAGTTCGGTCTTCGGCGCTGACTCCTCTTGCCCCCTCTGTGAATACCAGCTACCGTCCCTTGGAACCTGGGAATCGTGAGCCCGACTTTCCGGAGGAGATCTCAATGCCGCGTCCGTCTTGTTCAGCCCTCTTGATCATCACTCTCCTGGTCCAGTGTGCTTTGCTATCGCAAAGCCCACGCGTCGATGGTGACCCCGTAGAGCGCCGGTCTTCGGAGCCGGCAAATGCGCAGTTCGATGAGGCCGTCGAGCGGGCGGAAACACTGCGGCAGGAGAAGCTGGCCACTATTGACAAGGAGTTCGAAGAGAGTGTTCGTCGGGCGGGCATGGAGGCAAAGCAGCTCCTGAGGGCGAGCCTGGACGCAGTCAAGAAGGCTCCCAGCAGCGATGACAATGACGCGCAAATGAGGGCCATTCTGGAAGACATCGCGAGCCTTGACGCGAGAGTGGAGGCCGCTGCGAGCCGACGAGCGTTTGGCGCAGTCGCAGATGCCAGCAGTCGGGAGAAGCCGAAGGACCGCGGTGGTGCGAGCGCCGCCAGCGTCAAGAAAGGGGCGGTGTTCTCCGGGCGCAAAGAGTTTTTCGATGGCGCTGGGCGCGTGCGAGACACTCAAGACTACCTAATCACCATAACCCGTGTTGACGGGGATGCGTTTGACGGCCAGTCGAGGCAGGGTGCCGATGCGTCTCTCGCCATCACGGGCACGATCGACGGTGCCAAGATCACCTGGAAGGAAGTCGGCAGCGACAATTCAAGGTACGTTGGGCACATTGACAAAGACGTGGTTGTCGCCGAGTTTCACGGGCAAAATAGGAGTGAGAAGGTAAGTGGTCGGCTCGAGATTCGTGTGACGGCGGGCAAGAAGCCGAGTGCCCAGGCAGTCCAGAGGCTCCGAGAAATACAAGATGCTGCCGCGAAGCTTGCCGCGGCGAAGCCAAACGTCAGCCTTGGCCAGGGTATGATGAAGTCTTACGTCCTTCTCTGTGCGCTAGAGAAGAACATCAGGGAACAGAAGTTGTCGGTAGAAGAGGCGACCGCGGCGGCCAAGGAGATCTTGGAAGTCGCGGATGCTGGGACAGCGAGGAACAGAGGAGGTGCGCCAGCCGAGTATCAAGCGCTGATTATCCAGACGCTCAAGGAGCTGCTCAAGATGAAGTAGCAAGGAGCGGCGCCACGATTTGTGCGACCATATGGCGCCCGAATGCATCCAGCTCTGGCCAACAAGCCCATGCAAGCGACGAGCGACGCGTCAAGGCAACCAAGCAGGAAAGCAACTGAGGATCAGAGCAGCCGCAAGGCTGACGTCCTCGACCGCGTCGCTCGCGCCTGATGGGCAAAGACGCTGGACGGATGAGGTAGAACATGGAACTCCTCGTGGTGCGGGGTGCAGGCTGTGCTCTGCTGCTTAACCTCTGCCACTGGGCATGGGCTCGACGGGGCGGCTTCCTCCCCCGGCCGTCCGGTGTGCTTGGCAGGACTCTCGACGCTTGGTCCGCGATCCTGGCCCTCTTCGCGTTCCTGGTTTCCTTCAAGATGGTGCAGCCCTGGTGGCTCATGATGTTCATGTCCACCTGGATGTTCGCGAGATCGGTGTGTGCGATCTGGATCAGGCAGTCGATTCGCCAAGCCAGGGAGGGTCGGGTAGGTTCACCGTCCAACTAGCCGCAGAACCTGGCGAGCCGCGACCAACGCAACAAGGCGAGGCAAGCCCCCTCGACACGCGGCTCGCAGCTCAGCGGCAAGAGACGTTGGACGGACTACTGACCGTGACGCAGGGCAAGAAGCAACGGCGTGTAGTTGGAGCGGTTCTTCAGGTCCCGCTTGGTGACGGCAGTCACGTCTATGCGCAGACTCTCGCGGAGGCCGACTTCGCGTTCTTCGACCATCGATCCGATCGCAGCGTTTCAGTTCCCGAGGTCGTTGTGATGCCGGTGCTGTTTCGAGTCGCCGTTCACAAGTCGGCATGGGTGGATGGCAGGTGGCCGCGCGTGGGTGCGGCGGACGTACGGCCCGATCTCACCAAGCCCACGGCGAGGTTCATTCAGGACCCACTCCACCCAAGCCGGTTTCAGATCTACGTCGCGGGTGAGATTCGAGAGGCATCGAAGCAGGAGTGCGTTGGACTCGAGCGCTGTGCAGTTTGGGACCCTCAGCATGTTGAGGACCGACTTCGTGATCACTACGCCGGCCGAACTTGCCGGTGGGTAGAGTCGCTGCGCATCCGATAGAGCCGTCCAACTCTCATAAGGCCCCCTGACGTCAAGAGAGAAAGAACAACCGCCAGGTCACCGCTCTGAGTGACCTGGTGTGCGGTGCTGCGAGGAACAACGACGGAGGCAGGGCGTCGGCGAAGCGATGCGTGCGCCGGCCAGTCCGCGTCGAGAGGGATGCTGAACGCGCCGTCGTCGAACGTCGCCTTTCCTTTCGAATCGGACGCAACGGTTCGGCCCGCAGCGGTCTGGCGGACCTCGCTTTCTACTCTCCGCGGCATCCGTGTCGAAGCGCCATGCCCGCGACCGGGCTACCGCAGCGCGACCTTCGTCGTCCCGTCTGCCTTGACCATCCCCCAGGCAGTTGTCACGCAACTCGCTGGCACGGTTCGGGCCGGTACGCAACTCACGCCCGCGGAGGCGCACCGAGCTTCCGACGGTAGATCGGACGCAGGCGCCCCATCGAACGAGTCAACACGTCCGTCTTGTCGTCCTGCAACGCGCGAAGCGCGACGAGAAGAATGTCGCGACTCGCGATGTCCCCCAACGCGCTGGCCTCACGCACGGCGGCGCAGAGCCGGGTCGCGAACGCTTCGTCTTCTTGCCGCACCAGTCCACATCATCGCACATCGTCGCCGGCCCGTGTCGCACGACCCGCAATTCTGCGGCAGCAGGACCTGCTCCGAGCAGAACCCGAACGTCGCGTTCTCTTCCGCGAATGCGCCTTGAGCTGCTGCGGCGTCGCATGGCTCCATGGCCGGCATGCACGTCCAAGCCGCTCTCCAAGCGTTCCTTCTCCAGCTCGAAGCCGACGGCCGCTCGCCGCACACGATCGGCCAGTACCGCAGGCACGTCACGTCGCTCGCGAACTGGTTGGCCGCAACCCGCTCCCCCACCAACGTCGCGAAGTTGACTCCCGCGGTGCTCGCCAAGTTCTTCGCCGACGACGCGGCCAAGAACTCCTGCCGCGGCGGGTTCAAGCGGGCCGTCTCGTTGAACGCGATGCGCACGTCGATCCGCTGCTTCGCGAAGCACCTGCACGACGCCGGCCTGGTCGCGACGAACCCCGCGAGGCTACTGCGCCGCGCCCGGTGCGCGCCCGCACCCCCACGGGCGTTGCACGCCGACGAGCAGAAGCGGCTACTCGACGTGCTCGCCGACGCGAAGGGCGACGAGGCAGCGCGCGACAGGATGCTGGTCGAGTTGCTCCTGGGCACCGGCGTCAGGATCGGCAGCGCACTCGCACTCGACGTCGAAGACCTCGACTTCGCGCACGGCGAGATCACCCTGCGCACCACGAAGAACGACCGGCCCTGCACCGCGGTGATGCCCGAGACGGTGGCGAAGGCGCTGCGGTTGTTCCTCGGCAAGCGCACCGACGGACCGCTCTTCGTCGCCAACGGGCGGCGCGTCTCGATGAGGCACGCCCAGCGGCGGCTCTCGGCGTGGTTCGCGAAGGCTGGCGTCGTGGGCAAGAGCTGTCACTCCCTGAGGCACACGTTCGCAACCGACATGCTCGCGCGCACGGGCAATCTCAGGCTCGTGCAGGCCGCGATGGGCCACGCGAGCATCGTGTCGACGACGGTCTACGCGGCGGTGGACCGGGCGAGGCTGCGGGCAGCGGTGGGGAGCCGATCCCTGAGTCTACCTGAAACCCGGCGGGGCAACGGTACGCTCGTTCTTGACTATGCCCCTCCATTGCATGGCTGATATACCTACCACATGTGACATGTCAGCGTCCGAAAAGTCAGCTTCAGCCATCTCCGCGCCCGTAAAGTCGGCGCCATGAACCTTCGCCCCTCGAAAACACGCCCGCTTCACGTATGCGTTCGCGAATACCGCCCCCGCCAGATTTGCGGCCTCGAAGTTCGCACGAAATAACACACCATGAGAGAAATCCGCGCCGTCCGCATTCTGAATGCTACCAAAGTCAGCGCACGGCGCGAAGCACTGGTCCAGGGTGGCCTTGTAGAGGTTAGCCCGTTTGAAGTCTGCGGCCACTAGACTTGCCCTCACCATCGTCGTGCCGCCCATGTTCGCGCCCCGCGCGTCCACCTCTGCCATGTTCGCTTCCTTGAAGTCCGCGCCATAGAGTTCCCCACCGACAAAGCACGCACCTTTCAAGTCTGACTTCGAGAACACTGCGTGCTCGGCAGCGATGCCGGCCATATCACACCCACTCAGGTTCAGCCCGCCGAGGTTTGCGGCCTTCGCCAAACTAACGCATGTCAGATCGGACCCAGCCAGAGAGAGGTCCCAGCTATCGACCGACGGGTCCACCGTCATTGCAGGCCGGTGCGCACTGTAGACAAACTGCACGGGCGCCGGACCCGGCTTGGCAAACAGCTCGCTCTTCTCAATGTTCGAGATGGCCTCTTTAAGGCCGACTTGGTACTGCGCGGCACTGGAGATCGCTCGCGTCGGCACAAGTCGTCGCCGGAGCTCCGCGACCTGTTCCTTATCTAGCAGCCCAAACCTGGAGCCCAGGGCATTCAGCATCGCGTCCTTCAGACCATCGGGCTTCCGTTGCGCTTTCACTACTGGCCGGTAGTCGAAGTTGTTCTCAAACCCCGGCTGGCCCTCTCGAACCAAAGTGGGGTCCGGGTATCGTTGTTGGGGCGCCGTGGCGCAGTAAGCCCTGATCGCACCCGCGAGCCCGACTGCGGCGTCTCGATGCAGGTCTACGTTGCCAAAGTACACCCGCAATTGCTCTACCGCATACTCGCGATTCATGCTGTTAGCGCTTAGGTTGCTCATCGCCTCGGCCAAGGAAGGCGCACTGCCAACCGAAGATGGTGCACTTGCTCGGGGAATGTCGGAGCGCGGTAGCCACCCCAGATCCATTGGCACCTGGAAGAAGACGCAAGACACGAGCAGCGTGCACACGCACACGAACAAGCCCGTGCAGAACCACATCAGCACCATGGCAGGCCAACGAGTTTTGCGGCTTGGCAAGGTACTAGCGCGCGCAAACACTATTAGGACGGTCGCCAGGACCATCACTATCATCGATCCCCAAACTGCAACTCTCGGATCGAGCCCCCAGGAATACACAAGTGCGACGACCGCCGCGAGTGCTGCCGCGGCGAGAACAAATCGTAGAGACGGAACTGATTCCGTTGCCTTCTTGAGGACGATCCATGGATTGGGAAGCATGCTCTCTTCCTGCGAAGTGGCCGTGTGGCGACTGCTATGGTAGGTCTGCGGTCCATGGTGATCCAGCGCCCCGGCGCCCCTGACGCCTGGGCTTTGCCCCATGCTGGCGGTAATGCGCCATCCCCCGGCCTCCCGGCACCCCCGCAGCCCCCGGGTCC
>CAZIFB010000113.1:0-6426 GCA_964538915.1 uncultured candidatus Brocadiaceae bacterium
GGTCTTGCCGGTGCCGGTGCGCCCGACGAGCAGGAACGTGCCGACGGGGTGCGTGGGTCTCTTCAGGCCGACTGCGGCCTTCTTCACCGCGCGCACCAGGGCCCGGATCGCGTCGTCCTGGCCGATGATCTGCTGGCGCAGGCTGCGCTCGAGGTTGCTGACGCGGCGGAACAGGTTCTGGCGCGCGGCTTCGTTGCCCGGGCGCGGCAGGAACAAGTCCTCGGGTTCGACCGCGGCCTTCGTGCCGCCGGGCGAGGGGATGCTGACCTGGTGGATCTCGAGCGACGGGTTCACGTCGATGCAGATCTGGTAGAGCAGCTCCTCGACGATCTCGAGGTCGTAGCCCTCGTCCATCTTGCGCACCGCGGCGAGGACCTCGGTTTCGAACGTCGGCACGCACGAGCGCACGACGCGCTGGCGGTAGTTCGACTTGTTCGTGATCGGAGTCGCGTGCAGCTCCTGCAGCAGGTCCTCCGAGCAGCAGCGGACTTTGATGAACTCGTCGATCAAGTCGAAGTACTTGATGACGAACGCAGCTCCTGGATGCTTCAAGTCGTGGCCTCGTCCGGATCCTGTCTGCGGTGTTTTTCGGGCGTGCGCCCGTCGGACTTGACGAGTCGCGGACGAAACGTCGAAGTGCCTTCCGTGCGCGATCCTGGAGCCTCGTGAATTCGCAGATGAAGTTGCTCGCGCAGCTCGTGCATCGCGGCGTGATCGCCGCGGATGCCGCGCGCGCGGCGCTGGCTTCCGGTGCCCCGGGGAAGCACCTCGTGCGGTCCGGCGTGTGCACCGAAGCGCAGTGGGACGAGTGGGTCCGTACCGAAGGCGGCGTGCGACCGAGCCTGTCGCGCTACGACCTGGGGGAGCTGCTCGGTGAGGGCGGCGTGGGGCGCGTGTTCGCCGCCGTCGACAAGATCGACAGTCGGCGCGTCGCGCTGAAGGTGTTGCGACAGGAACTCGCGGCCGATCCGGTGCAGACGGAGCGCTTCGTGCGCGAAGCGAAGCTGCTGCAGGAAATCGCGCATCCGAACGTGGTGAAAGGCCTGCGCGTCGCGCGCGAAGGAGCGACGATCTTCTTCGCGATGGAGCTGCTCGAAGGGCGCTGCCTGCAGGACGTGCTCGCCGAGAGCGGTCGTCTCGACGAGGAGCGCGCCCTGCAGGTCGTCGTCGACGTCGCGGGCGCCCTCGAGGCGCTGCACTCGCGCGGCCTCGTGCACCGCGACGTGAAGCCGGGGAACATCCTGTGGTCCGAAGCTCGCGGTGCGGTGCTGATCGACCTCGGGTTCGCGATCGACCGGGGCGGTGGTTCTTCGGGGGACACCACGGCGGGCACCGTGCACTACATCGCGCCGGAGCAGGCGCGCGGCAGCGGCCAGCTCGACGTGCGGGCCGACATCTATGCGCTCGGTGCGACCCTCTACCACCTGACGACCGGTTCGTTGCCGTTCGAGGGACGCACGAGCGAGGAGGTGCTCGCGAAGCAGGTCCTCGAGTCGTTGTCCGGCGAACGCATCCGTGCGCTCGACCTGTCGCCGCAGCTTCACTACTTCCTCGAGAAGATGATGGCGAAGGACCCGGCGATGCGATTCCAGGACCCGGGGCAATTGCGCGTCGAGATCCGCGCCTTCCTCGACCAGCGTGCGCACCAGCGCGAGGTCGAGGAGGCCGCGAAGCGCCGCGCGCCGAGGCTGGGGGATCGCCGCCGGCGCTCGTGACCGCGATGGACGAACCAGCCGAGCGCGCCGGATTCCCGTTCCGCTTCCGCTGCCGCCGCTCGGGCAACTGCTGCGCGATTCCGGGCGGGTTCGTTCGGGCCGCGGTCGAAGAGCGCGCGGTGATCGCGGCGGCACTCGGAATGGACGAACGCGCGTTCACGAGCCGCTACCTGCAGCAGGACGGCGAACGGCTGAAGGACGGTCTCGGCAACCGCTGCGTCTTCCTGCGGGACGGAGCACCCGCCGGCTGTTCGATCTACGACGTGCGGCCGGCGCGCTGTCGCAGCTGGCCGTTCTGGCCCGAGATCCTGACCGACACCGCGCTGCGCGACCTGGTGATGCGCACGTGTCCCGGCATCGAGCCGACGGAGCCGAACGGGTGAGCGACGACGAGGCCTTGGTGGAGCAGTGTCGCCGCGCCGCGCGGACACTGCAGCACGATCTCGGCGGTCCCGACCCGCGAGCGGCGCGAGCGGCGGCGGTTCGCTTCGCGCGATTGTCGAGGTTCGCCGACGCGGACCTCGAGGCGATCGTGCGCGCGGTGCCTTCGGTTGCCCGCGCCGAGGCGCTCGACGTGATCGCCGCGGAACAGGGTTTCGCCGACTGGCGCACGCTGATCGCACGATCGTTGCCGGAACTGCTCGCGGTGCCCGTGCACACCGACCGCATGGGGGCCTTCGTGAACCGCTGGTTCGCGACGTATGCCGAAGCGGCCGAGGACCACGCCCGCGGCGGCGGCTTCCTGCTGCCGTACCGTCGGCAGTTCTTCGTCACCGTCGCGGACGCGGTGCGGGAGATCGGCCTCGATCCGAACGACCCGGACTGGGCCCGCATCGGTCACGACTGGGTGCGGCCGCTGGACGTCGAGGCTCACCTGCGCCTGTGCCGCGCGCGGCGCGACGCCTGGCTCGCGGGCATCGGTCGCTGAACGCGACTCACCGATCGACGCGGCGCCACGTGCGGCGGCGCAGGTCGATGGAACGCGTCGAGAGGTCCTTCGCCGCTTCGACGTCGGCGCTCCAGGAGCGGCCGCGCCGATGGACGCGCACGACGCAGCATGGGCCGAGACCGTCGACCTCGATCCACTCGCCGCGCTGCACCGGTGCCGGGTCGGCGCCGACGCCGTCACTCGCGGCGGCCAGTGCGCGGGCCGGAGGCATCCGCTCACCACGCCACCGTGCGGCGTCGGTGCACACGTCGCACGAACCGCAGTTCGCCGGTACGTCGTCGAAGCCGAAGTGCTGGTGGATGGTCAGCTTCCTGCACGCGTCCTCGGTCGCGTAGCGCACCATGCGGAGCAGGCCCATGAGGTCGTTCTTGCGCTTGTCCTCGGGCAGCCACTCGCGCAGCTCGTCTTCGTCGGGTTCGCGCACTAGCGCGAGGTCGTGGCCGGGCTCGCCCTTCGTGCACCCGGCGCTCGCGAGCAGCCGCAGCACCGTCTCGACGCGGCCGTCGTGGCGGTTCTTCGTGAGGAACGTCTCGCGCAGCGTCTCCACGTCGAGCGCGTGCAGGCGATCCCCGAGTCCCGCCATGTGGCGCACGATCGACGCGGCGAACTCCGCCGTCGGGTTGGCCCACTCGGTGAAGTCGCGCTGGATCGACACGTCGTCCTCGCGATAGAGCAGTTCGCAGAAGGAGCCCTGCCCGTCGCGGCCGGCGCGGCCGATCTCCTGGTAGTAGGCCTCCAGCGTGCGCGGGATCTGCCAGTGCACGATCGCTCGGATGTCCGCCTTGTCGACGCCCATGCCGAATGCGTTCGTCGCGAGCATCAGTGTGTCGCAGCTGCCCTGGAACACCCGCTGCTGCGAGCGTCGTTCGTGGGCCGACAGCCCACCGTGGTAGACGAGCGGCCGCATGCCGCGGCGCTGCAGTTCGCCTTCGAGGTGCAGCAGGTCCTTGATGAGCGCGCAGTAGACGATCGCGGGGCCGCCGGTCCGCGCGAGGGTCGCCTCGAGCCGCTGGCGTTTCGCCGTGTCGTCGTCGCAGCGCGCGACCGACAGGAACAGGTTGTCGCGTGCGATCCCCGTGTGGAACAGCGGCGCGTCGCCGAGGCCGAGCACCGCGCGGATGTCGTCCTGCGCGTCCGGCGTCGCCGTCGCGGTGAGCGCGAGGCACGGCGGATCACCGAGTTCGTGCCGCACTTCGCCGAGGCGCAGGTAGTCGGGGCGGAAGTCGTGACCCCAGTGGCTCACGCAGTGCGCTTCGTCGACGACGAACCGGGCAACGCGTGCCGCTCGCAGCGACGCGACGAAGCCGGCCACACGGAACCGCTCCGGGGTCACGTAGAGCAGACGGACGTCACCGGCGATCGCGCGCGCGAGGCGGCGTTCGCGTTCGTCGCGTTCGACCATGCTGTGGATGCAGGTCGCGGACAGTCCGCGCTTCTGCAGCGCCGCGACCTGGTCGTCCATGAGCGCGATCAGCGGCGACACGACGACCGTGAGTCCGTCGGCGACGAGCGCGGGCAGCTGGTAGCACAGCGACTTGCCTTCGCCGGTCGCCATCAGGACCAGCGCCGAGCCGCCGTCGAGAAAGTGCCGGACGACCTGTTCCTGCGGCCCGCGGAACGCCGCGTGGCCGAAGAGTCGCTGCAGCGATGCGTGCAGGTCGGGAGACACCGCCGCAGCGTAGGTGCGCTCCGCGGCGGAGCCAGGATCACCTGGTCTCGGTCGCGCCCGGGGCGATGGCGCTCGGCGGGTCGTAGAGCGCCTGCAGCGCCATGACGGCCAGCGCGGTCGAGTAGATGCGCCCGCCGTCGCCACCCCAGGGGTCGACCGGGTCCCACGAGCCGGCGGCAGTCGCGTCGGTGCGCCGTCCTTGCAGGATGGCCGCCACGACCTGTCCGTTCCACGCGTCGCGTTCGGCCCCGCCGAGGCGCCGCATCGCTTCGGTGCCGAAGAGCCAGTAGCAGTAGTCGACATTGCCCTCGCCCGGGTTCCACAGGGGCGGCTTCGCCAGCAGCAGCTTCGCGCCCGCGGTGATCACGGGGTTGCCGGCCCCGGTCTGTCCGAGTGCGGAGCGGCACCACAGGGCCGCGGCGGTGATCGTCTCGCTCCGGTCGGGCGGGAAGGCCTTCGCGTTCAGGACGTTGCGAGAACTCATCTCGCCGCGCTTCGTGTAGCCGGCGCGCCCGTCGTCGTCGGTGACGATGTCGAACCACGTTCCGACCTGCTGCAAGGCGCGGTCGGACGGCGCGATGCCGACCTGGGCGCCGGCGAGCAGCGCCATCGTCGCCCAGGTCGTCACCGACGAGTCGTTGTCGTTGTCGCGAGGCTGGTAGCGCCACACGCCGAACGGATTGCGGTGCGACTCGAGATAGGCGATGGCTTCCTTCGCCGCGGTGCGGGCCTCTTCGCTGTCGGTGGCGGCGATCGCCGCGCACAAAGCGAACGTGCCGATTGCATGTCCGTAGACGAAGACGTGCGATGCGGCAGGGCCGAGGCGGCCGCCGTTCTCCTGCTGTTCGGCGAGCCAGTGCACCGCACGCAACATCGGTTCGCGCCGCGGGTCGTCGACTCGTGTGCGCCCCTCGCGGGCGAGGGCCAGGATCGCGAGGCCGGTCATCGCGACGTCGTGGGTCGGGTTGCCTGGACCGCCGCTCGGCAGGTTGCCGTCGTGAGCCACGAAGTCGTCGGAGTCCCAGCGGCCGTCCTTGTCCTGGTGCGCGAGCAACCAATCGACGCCGAGAAGGATCGCGGCTGCGGCCTTCGGGTCCTTCTTCGCGAGAGCGGCGCGGGCCGCCCCGGCTTCGCCGATCGCGAGCACCGGGACCCGCGCGGCCGGCGGGTCCTGCGGCCGCGGCGGGTCGCTTCGGACGACAGGGTGCTGGCCGAAGAGAGGGGACGAAGCGGCGAGCGACGCGAACGCAAGATGTCGAAAGGAGGGCATGGGGGGCGCAACGGACCCTCGCCGGCTCGGTTCATCCGTGTGGCGACGTTCCCGGCGCGCCGGTGATCGCCGGTGGTCGGCGGTGTAGCCTGCCGCGGATGAGCGACTTCTCCCGGCGTCGTTTCCTCCAGTCCGCTGCGGCGGGTGCGTTCGTCGCCCCCGCCTTCGTCACGCCGCGGCGCCTGCGTTCGCCGGTCGCGATCGCGAGCGAGAACGGCGTGAAGGCGGTGGAGCTTGCCGTGCAGCGGATGAACGAGGGATGGCGCCCCGTCGACGCCGCGGTCGCCGGCGTCGAACTCGTCGAGAACGACCCCGAAGACGACAGCGTCGGCCTCGGCGGCCTGCCGAACGAAGAAGGCGTCGTCGAACTGGATGCCTGCGTGATGGACGGCCCGTCCGGCCTCGGCGGCGCAGTGGGGGCGCTGCAGAGCATCAAGAACCCGGCGCAAGTCGCGTTGAAGGTGATGCGCCACACCGACCACGTGCTGCTCGTCGGCGAGGGTGCGCTGCGGTTCGCCCTCGCGCACGGCTTCGTGGCCGAGAACCTGCTCACCGAGAAGTCGCGGCAGAAGTGGATCGAGTGGCGCGAGAAGCGGTCGTCGATCGACAAGTGGTTGTCGCCGGAGGAGAACGGCGAGCACGGCAAGGAGTGGTTCAAGAAGTACGCGCACAAGACCGGCACGATCCACCTGGGTGCGGTCGCCGCGAACGGCGACGTCGGTTCGTGCACGACCACGTCGGGACTCGCGTTCAAGATCCCGGGGCGCGTCGGGGACTCGCCGCTGCTCGGCTGCGGCAACTACTGCGACAACGACGTCGGCAC
>CAZIFB010000114.1:0-6420 GCA_964538915.1 uncultured candidatus Brocadiaceae bacterium
CCCTGGAGTTCGAGCGAGAGCGTGCAGCGGTTCTCGCGCACTTGGTCGCCACGGAGCGCAAGCTGCCTTCCGATGCGCCCAAGGCGCCGCCCCGCGAGGAGATCATGCAACCAGTCCATCAGGCTTCGCGGCCATCCCGGCCAGCCCTGCCCAACGAGCGCCCCGCGAAGGTCGACCGCGACTACGTCGCGATCCTCCTCGCCCATGTCCTTGACCCGCGCCTGCCAGCGCGCGTCGTCCAAGGACTCGTCGCCTACTTCATCGCCGCGGGCGTACTCGTCGAGGAAGACGGGCTGGTGGGGATCCGAGGCGAGCCGAATGCACTCTCGCAGCACCCGCCGAAGGCGATCAGGGCGCTTACCAGCGCGGCCATCGAGCACGCCCGAACCGCCCCGGCCGGCGAGATCCTGAAGGACATCATCCTGCTGCCGGCAGCGGGCGGCTCAGGATCGACAAGTCAGGGCTCGGGCACCGGCGTCGGCCCGTCCAGAAACCAGCGCGACGTCCATCGCCCCTCACCCGACGAGATGAAGTGGGATCGGTCTGTTCATGTCGATCGATTCGTAGGAATGGAACGGTCCGCTGCTGAGGTGTTGGTCGACTTCGTCATCGCACGCGCCTGCTCACCGGCCTCGTTTGCAGCCCGAGGCACGAATGCGCAGGACTCCTCGCCCGCAGCGGACGAGTCCCGGGGGCGCCTACTGGTTGGGTGGAAGACGATCCTGTCGGAACTCGGACTCCACGGAGGTCGCAAGGACCAGGTTCGCGTGAAACGGCTGAACGAGAAGCACGGCGGACCCATTACCCACGTCGGCAACAAGCCTAAGGTCTTCAGGGGCGAGCTTCTCGCTTGGATCGCGACCCTCGATTCCCGCCGTGATTCGGATGCGATCCAGGTCCCAGCGGGAGTCGCTGCGGAACTCAACCATCCCGCCGAACTGCAGAGGCTCGGGTTCCAGTCCAAGAAGAGACCCAACAACCTTGGCTCTCTCCCCAGCTATCGCGACGAGGCGTAATCCCGTACGCACAAACGGACACACCGCAAGGCGCGCTGGGCAAAATAGACACAGACAAACCGCGGCCCCCCGCTTCTCAGGCACTCCTTCGGAGGCCCGACACATCGTCGGCCGACGAAGATGCCAGAGACACCGACACCACTGACAACCGGCGCTGTAGCTCGCCTTCTCAACACCACCGAACCCCGCGTCGCTGAGACCGTTCGTCGCGGGCGCATCAGCCCCGAACCGGTCATCGTTGCCGGCCGCCGCCTATGGACGCATGAGCAGGTCCGCCAGGCGGCCGAGGCGCTTGGGCTGCTCATGCCGGATCTGGCGACAGCGATTGCCAAGGGAGTGGCACGTGGCTGAGACCACCACCGCCCCCCAAACAACCGGCGTCGTCGTCGACCCGGAGTTCGCGGCGCTCATTCCCCCACCGACGAGCAAAGAGCTTGGCGACCTGGAGGCAGCCCTGGTGCGCGACGGCTGTCGCGACTCCCTCACCGTTTGTGAGGACTCGAACGTCCTACTGGACGGCCACAACCGGCTCGCCATCTGCACACGCCTGAACATCCCGTTCACCACCCGCTCGATCCAGGTGGCAAACCGGGACGAAGCCCTGCTGTGGATCATCAACAACCAGCTCGGACGCCGGAACCTCTCCTTCATCGATCGGATCGCCCTGGCCGCGAAGCGCGAACCCCTGATCCAGGCGATGGTGGCGAAGAACCAGGGGCGCCGGACGGACCTTCCGCAGAATTCTGCGGAAGGTTGCGACGGTAACGAAACGCGCGCCCTGGCAGCCGAAGTCGCGGGGGTCTCCCACGACACCTACACGAAGGGCAAGTGGGTCATCGAGCACGGAACGCCGGCCCTCATGCAGGCGGTGCGAAGTGGTGCCGCGAGCATCAACGCGGCCTCCACGATCGCCGACCTCCCTGCCGCGGAGCAGGACAACGTAGTCGCGCTCGGCGCCATCAAAGAGACCGCCAAGGCTCTGAAGGAAGAGCTGCTGCGCCGCAGCGGCGACAACGACTACACGCCCGACCCCTACCTCAGGGCCGCTCGGAAGGTCTTCGGCGAGATCGAGTTGGACCCAGCGACGTCGCAGCTCGCCCAGTTGCATGTCCGAGCAAAGGCGTTCTACACGCTCGTTGACGACGGGCTGACTCAGCCCTGGTTCGGCAAGGTCTGGCTCTGTCCACCCGACGGCAACGGCACGGACTCGCCGTTCGTAGAGAAGCTCTTGGCGGAATACGCAGCCGGCAGAGTAACCAGCGCCATCGCGCTGGTGCGCAGTGAACCGGAGGCGCCGAGCTTCCAGCGCGCAGCGCGACTTGCCCGCAGGATCTGTTTCCCCCTCGGCTCCTTCAAGCTCGTCCGGGTCCACGGCAAGAACACCGCCGTCGCACCCGACCGAGCATGGGCGTTCCTCTTCTTCGGTCCGAACGGCGACGAGTTCACCACAGCGTTCCGCGAGTTCGGCATCGTAGTGCGGACCGACGCGGACACCGTTGCAACGACGGAAGGGGGCAGCCAGTGACCTCTGGCCACGCCGAGCAGCCCGATGCCGAATGGGAGCGCGTCACACGCTCACTGCCGTGCCGAATCTGCGGTCACGACTCTTGGTGCGCGGTCGGGCGGCACGTCGTGCTCTGTATGCGGACTGAATCACCCCGCCCGGGGTCGAGCGGTGGCTGGCTGCACGACCTCGACGGCGCTCCACCCAAGTCGCCGCCCAAGCGGAGGCGCCCCACCATCGACTGGGCGGCACGAACCACCGCGTACGCCCAAGCCGTCACGGATGCCTCGGTGCAACAACTGGCAACGGCGCTGCATGTCGATCCGGTTGCGCTACGTGAACTGGGCGTCGGGTCCGATGGAACGAACTGGACGTTCCCGATGTTCGGCGCAGACGGTGGTGTTTGCGGGGTTCGAACACGCGCCGCAGATGGAACCAAACGCGCGATGGAGGGCAGCACGCTCGGAGTCGTGCGTCGCTTGCAGCCCGACGACGGGCTACTACTGGTATGCGAGGGCGAGAGCGACACCGCGACCGCCCTGACTCTCGGGCACGATGCGCTGGGTGTTCCTGGCGCAGGACAGTGCGCCTCCATTGCGGCTGCCTATGCGCGCGGTCGCGATGTCGTGATCGTGCAGGACAACGACCCGGCGGGCGCCGACGGCGCCATCAAGCTGAGGGGCGCCCTGGAATCGACGGCGAAGTCCATCCGGCTCATCAGGCCACCCGACGACTTCAAGGACCTGCGCGCGTGGCACATCGGCGGGGCGGCGAAACAGGATCTCGACGAAGCCATCGCCGCTGCTCCACCACAGTCGCTCGGCGTCATCATCGATGCGTGGCGACCGCTACCACCCGGGCTTCTCTCACAGCAGCCGTCACGCCGCAGCTTCGCCCTGCGATTGTCCACCCGCGATGGTCAACCGGCGGCAGCGGGGGAAGGCGACGGGCTTGCCAGCGGTGGCATCGTCGCGGTTCTGTCCGCGGCTGGTGGGACGGGTAAGTCGATCTTCTTGCTGCTGCTCGCGGTCTGCATGGTGCTGGGCCGCAGGTTCCTGGGGATGGAGGTCGGGAAGGAGTATGTGGGCCGCCGCTGTTGCGTGCTGCTCGGCGAAGAGCGTCTGGACGAGGGGCATCGTCGACTCTGGAACATCGCGGAGTCCCTGGGCCTGAACGAGGCTGAACGGCGGCAACTCGAAGCGAGACTGCGCATCCTTCCGCTGCACGGCAAGACGTGCGGTCTCATCAAGCCTGGCGAGAACGGTGCCCTGCCGACACCGACCATCGCTCTCGCCCAGTTACAGCGCGCGTTGACGAAAGACGACGATCCCTGGGGATTGGTCGTGATCGACCCCTCCTCGCGTTTCCTACCAGGCAGCGAGGGCGGCACTGACGCTGCGACTGCCGCCATCCAAGCGGTCGAAACGCTGACCGAGGTGCCCGGCAGCCCGCTGGTGGTCGTCAGCGGGCACAGCAGCAAGCTCGCGCGTCGCACTGGTCAAGTCGATTCTCGTGGAGTAACCGCTCTCACTGACGCTGCGAGGCTTCACCTGACCCTGAAGAGGAACGCGGGGTTCCTGGAGTTCGACGTCGCCAAGACGAACTACGCCGCCGATGTAGGCAAGCCGTTGGTCTTGAGGATGGACCGACGCGGCGTGCCGCGGCTCGCAACGGACGAGGAACGTCAGGAGGATGCCAATCAGCGTGCGGCCGAGGATGCGGCCCAGGTCGCGGGTGATGCCGACGCTGTAGTCGAGGCACTCCGCGGCAGACGCGCCAAATCGAAGGACGAGGTTGCACAGCTCGCCGGCATCCGTGCGAAACGGGGACGGCTCGCCGTGGATCGCGCACTGGCTGACGAGCGAATCGTTCGAGTCGGCACTTCCAAGGACAAGTGGTACGTCGCCTCGGACGCCGACGCCTCACGTCCTGCAAAGAGCGCCGAAGGTTCGGGGCATGGCGTGGGTGTCGCTCCACCCCCCTGTACCCCCCGGGACGCCGGGACGGCGGCCGTCCCTTCGCCTGAGGCTCAGGACGGCCTGACGTCCAACGTCCGCGGACGGCAGTGGGACGGCGGGACGGCGAACGAAGACGACGGTCTTCCCGAACACCCCAGCAAGCGGCGGAAGAAGCCGTCGGGGGGCGCAGCATGAGAGACCTCGACTCTCACCTCGACCGCTTCGTCGAGCGCCTCCGCGCCCGCCTCGTCGCCGGTGCCGCCACCTACGGCAACACCTCGTTCACGCGCCCCGCCGCCGAACTGGTCGACGAGGTGCAGCAAGAACTCGAGGACGTGTGCGGTTGGTCGCTGCTGCTTTGGATTCGCCTCGACGCCCTTCGCGGGCGCGTCGAGCAACTACCGGAAGGAGGGGAACGTGCAGGAACCTGAGGTGAAGGTCGTGTCGTGGGTCCGGGCAAGCGACGCCGAGTTGCGCACCGGCATGCTCGGTTACCTGCGCGTCAGCTACGGCAGCCTGGAGCTCGACGGCATTGTGCTGCGCAAGACCGCCGAGGGACGGTTCGCGCTCAGCTTCCCTGCCCGCACCGACCGCGCCGGCAAGAAGCACAGCTACGTCCGCCCTCGCGACTCCGAGGCGCGCGAAGCCATCGAGCGCGAGATCCTGTGGCAGCTCGGTGAACGGGCGGAGTTCGTGCCGTGAACGCCGCCCCCGCAGCGATGCAGCCGCACGAGCGCCTCGCCGAACTCGCCGATCTACTCGCCCGCGGCCTCCAGCGTCTTCTCGCCGACGAGTGCAAGTCCGAGTCGCAGCCGAGGAACTCGCGGGAACAGCTTGATGCCGCTGCCGAAGTCGAGGCTCCATGTCGGACGCGGGTTCTTAACCCGCAGAGCAAGACCGCATGAGCACTCCAAGCATCACCGCCCAACTCGCCGAGTTGCAGCGCCTCGCACCCGCACAACTCGCCGCCCGCTACGAGGCGCTGTTCGGCATACCGCCGCGCGTTCGCAACCGGGCGTGGTTGTTCCGCCAATGCGCGTGGAAGGCACAGGAACGCGCCCTGGGCGGCCTCAGCGACCGCGCCAAGAGCCGCCTTGCCGAGTTGATGGCGACCATCGACCTACCCATCGCTGCCGCCGCCCCACCGCCCCGTCCGCGACCGACGCCCGCCGCCAAGCCCGCGACCACGAACACACCCATCCCCGGCACGGTGCTCGTGCGCGAGTGGCGAGACCAGCGCATCGAGGTCCACGTCACCGACGCCGGCTTCATCTGGAACAGCACGACCTTCTCGTCGCTCTCCGCGGTCGCGAGGGCAATCACCGGCTCCGCGTGGAACGGTCGACTCTTCTTCGGGCTCACCACGAGGAAGTCCGCGTCGTGACCACAGTCGCCCCACCACGCACGGTTCGGGTCGCCATCTACACTCGGCAGTCCGTCGCGAGTGACCTGGAGTTCGGCTCGATCCAAGCGCAGCGGGAAGCCGTCGCCGCCTTCATCAAGAGCCAACGCGGCGAGGGCTGGGTCGAGCTACCCGCCCGCTACGACGACCACGGCTTCTCGGGCGGCACCCTCGAACGCCCCGCCTTCGAGCGCCTCTTCGCCGACGTGACGGCGGGCAAGGTGGACGTGATCGCCACCTACAAGATCGACCGGATCTCCCGCTCGCTGCCGGACTTCACCCGCTTCATGTCGGTGCTCGAACAGCGCGGCGTCGGGTTCGTCTCAACGACGCAGAGCTTCGACACCCGCACGTCGATGGGTCGGTTGACCTTGAACATCCTCGCGTCCTTCTCGCAGTTCGAACGCGAGACGATCTCCGAACGCATCAAGGACAAGATGCAGGCGACGCGGCGGCGTGGCGCATGGACCGGCGGTAGACCGATTCTCGGCTACGACGTCGTCGACAAGCGGCTGGTCGTCAACCCCGACGAAGCCGAGC
>CAZIFB010000115.1:0-6299 GCA_964538915.1 uncultured candidatus Brocadiaceae bacterium
CTCGATCTCTATCCGGCCACCGCTTCAGCTACCCACACGAAAGCCTGATGCGCCCAGGAAAGGCCTGGCGCCGTGCCTGCCAACGGTGCGGACTGCGACGATGTTCTCATGCGCCAGCGACGCGAGCACGTCCGCCTCCTGGATCATCAGCCGGTGCTGCAACGCCCGCAGCGGTGACTCCTTGAGGAACTTCAGCGCGTGCGGGCGATGATCCCAGCGCCGATCCACAGCGTACCAGACCTCGCCCATCGCTCCCCTTCCCAGTCGTTGGCGGATCTCGTATCTGCCCTCCACTACCACGCCAGGCTCGATCAGCCCTACCTTCGACGATGACACGGCGTCGACCCGCCCGACCCCCTTGCGCGAGTCGAACCAGCCATAGATCGCGGACTCGAACTCCGGCCACTTCGCACAGATGCGGGCGAGTTCCTCGCCCGGCGCGCTGGAGTCCTCACGGATGCGGTCCACTTCGACCATCAAGTGTCTGGGCAACTCAGGCTGGGTCGATCCGTCTTCGCCGGGTCCGAACATGGGGATGGCTGCTTCTCGCGACCGTAGCAGTGTTTCGATCGCGATCCAACCTGTCAACCTCGACCCCAGGTGTCGCGCGCGACCCAACGTCCGCGACGCCGACGGCTGACCCGCCCGCACGGCCAGCCTCTCATGTTGAGCGACCGGTGACCAGGACGTGCCTACCGGAACCCCTCGAGCTCCCCGCCGAGCTTCTCCAGGCCGCGGTGGTAGATCGCTTTCACCGTCTCCTCCTTCTCACGTCCGACTTTGCAGGCGATCGCCTTGAAGCTCAAGTGCTGGAACAGGTGCAGTTCGATCACGCGGCGGGTCTCCGGCCGCAGCTTGGCCAACGCGGCGCGGAGCGCGTCCTGGAGCTCGCCGAGCCGCGCGTGCATGCTCGGCGTGTCGCCGCCCTTGTCGGGAACGCGGCCGCGCAGCCCCGGAGAACTGTCACTGCCGTCGTCGAGCGACCTGATGTCCGATGGTTCGCTCTTGTCGCGGTCGGCGCGGCGGAGGAGGTCCAGGTGGTTGTTCTTCGCGATGCGCATCACCCAGCCGCGGAAGTTGGCGTCGGGACCGAACTTGAACTTGCCGAGGTCCCGCAGCACGTCCTTCAGCGTGATCCCGATGAGGTCCTCGATCGTGTATCCAAGCGCGAAGCGTTCGCGCGCGAACGCCACGAGCAGCATTTCGCGCAGTCGAGGGATCAGGTTCGCCCACGCCAGCGGGTCGCCATCGCGGGCGCGACGCGCGTGGTAGTTGGTCGACGACTGGGGCTTGGGGTCCTCATCCTCCGGAGGCTCGTCGGATGCGCTGGTCGTGGGGGGCTTGCCGGGCGGTTCGTGGGCCATCGTTACTCCTCGAGGCGCGGCGCGGGAGCCGACGCGGATGTCAACGTGACATGCGGAGCCGAGGCGCGCAAGCTGCGGGAAACACCGGCGACACCAGCGCCAAGCTGCACACAGGAAGATCCGCTCTTTTTTCTGCGCTCTTCGACGCGCGCCGACGCGATCGTGACTTGGTGATGCTCGCGCGCCCGTCTCGCATCGCTCCGGTCTCGCTCCTCGCCCAAGGAATCGCTGTGGTCACCGTGTCCGCCTTGGCCGTAGCGCAGGGCGATCTGCGACTGCCGGAGCTTCCACTCGAAGTCGTGCCGAACGCGGACCTTCGCGGGCTGCGCGTCGAGATCGTCGACGCAGTCAGTGGCGCGAGCGTGGAGGGCGCGTCCTTTCGCTGGGTCGAGCCCGTTCCCCGACAGAGCGACGCCCACCTCCTCCCGCGCGGCAACCACTGGTTCGAGGCCAGCGCGCCGGGCCACATCCGACGCCGCGACGTGCTGCGGGTGGTGACGCCGGAGCCGGGCGGCGTGTTGCGGATCCAGGTGCTTCCCGAGTTCCTCCTGGTCCGTGGCCAGCTCCGCCCGAAGATCGCCTGCGAGGTGTCGGCGCCCGACGAACTCGCAGTGTCGCCGCTCTTCGCCGCTACGACCCACGCCGGCATGGACGGGAAGGTCGAACTGGCCCTGCGCCACACCGACCAGCCAATCGTCCTCACCGCACGGATCGGGAGCAGGAACTGGACCATCACCACGCCGACGGCGCGACGTGCGGAATCCGATCTCCCACCACACATGGGTATCCCAACGGTGACAGCGACCCTGGACCTGAAGCTCGACGAACGGGATGTTGCCGCCGTGGCCGTCATCGAGAAGGCCATGACCGCCCGCGCTACGGTCGGACGACGCGACCGCGCCTGGGTGGCGGCGACCGACGCAGGGACCGCGTGGCTGGTCGCGCACCAGGACGAGGATGGGCGCTGGGACGCCGACGGGTTCGGCAAACACGATCGGACGGAACCCAAGTGTGACGGGACGGGCGCCGCGCTCATCGACGTCGGCATCACCGGCCTCGCGCTGTTGGCCCTGCTCGGCGATGGCCACACGCCGATCCACGGCGAGCACGCCCATGCGACGCGACGCGGCGTCGAGTGGCTGCTGAAGCAGCGCATCAACGACGACATCCTGCTCTCGATCGATCAGAAGCAGGTTCCCGGCGAGTTCTTCTACCAGCACTGCATCGGAACCCTTGCACTGTGCGAGGCCTACGCCAGTGGTGGCGAAGAAGCGTGGCGTCCCACGATCCAGCGCGTCGTCGACTACATCGAGGCACACCGCAATCCGTACGGAGCGTGGAGTTATTTCAGCCGCCAGGGTTCGAACACGCTCTCGATGTCGCTCTGGGCCACGCTTGCGCTCGTCTCGGCGCGTCGAGCCGGGTTCACGATCGCGCCGCCGGCGCTCGAGTACGTCACCTCCTACACGAACGAGATGACCGACGCGAACGGACGGGCGGGATACAGCGAGCGCGGCGGCTGGTCGGCGCGCATCGACGAGGCACACGCCCAACGTTTCCCGGCCGACCGGAACGAGGCGATGACCGGCGCCGGCTTGTTGATCTGCGCCGCCCTCGGCCACGACGTCCGCCGCAAGCCACTCATGGCGGCCAGCGTCGCGCTGCTCGCTCGCAGGCCACCCGTGTGGGAGGAGCGCTCGCTCGACTTCTACGGCTGGTCGCTCTCGTCCCAGGCGATGTGGCTCACCGGCGGCAAGCAGTGGGAGCCGTGGGCGAAGGCCCTGACCGCGGCCGTGGTCAAGCACCAGCGCATCGATGGCAACTTCGCGGGCTCGTGGGACCCCATCGATGCCTGGGGCCACATCGGCGGTCGCGTGTACGCAACCGCAATGCTCCTGTTGGCACTCGAGTCGCCCTGGCGCCTGCCGCGCTCGTGACACGCTCCGGCCCCTCTCCCTGGAACCACGCATGATCCGACACGCCGCCCCGCTCCTCGCCCTGCTCGCCGCACTGGCCGTCGATCCAGCCGCCCAGGTGCAAGCACCCGACGCTTTGACGGAGTTCCGGGCCCAGCTCGACACGCGGCTGCGAGCACACGCGTTCTTCTCGCGTATCGACTTCGTGTGCGACGTGCGGCACGCCCCGTTCGTGTTCTACGTGCAGCTCCCGGCCAAGACCGACCCAAGCTACGTGCAGCGCGTCGTCGACAGCCATGCGCCGATCCTGCGCGATCTCCTTGCGGCCTTCGACACCGAATACGTCGGGCCGCTGCAACTCGAGAGGCAGGCGCTGGCCCCCGGCTTCGCCATCGCAATCCTCAACAGCCGCGGGATGTACGACAACTACGCACAGGTCACGCAGACCGACTCCCTGCACAGTGCGCGGGCGCACTACGACCCGTTCGTGCGCATGGCGGTGACCTACCAGAACACCTTCTCGCGCGAGGCCCCCGACGCAATCGCGCACGAGGAACGCCACGCCCTGTGCCATGAACTCGTGCACGCGTTCCAGCACGCGCACTCGCGCGACGCGCGCATGCCGATGGGGTTGTGGTTCGTCGAGGGTCTGGCCGAGTACGTCGCTGCGCGACACAGCCGACCGACGGATCCGAACACTCCGTGCATCGATGCCGAGCGCCTGAAGCTCCTGGCCGCAGCGTACCTCCAGCCTGCGATCCAGCACCACCTCAGCGGCATCGATGAGCTGGTCATGATCCTCGGCTACGACGAAGTGTGCCGGCGCGCGCGACAGCGCGCGAGCATGCGCCCGGGAGCACCGTACTCCGACGCTCTGGCGCTCGGTGCCTTCTATGCGCAGGCCGCAATGCTCGTGCAGTTCCTGCACGAGGGTGAAGGCGGACGCCACCGACCGGGGTTCCTCGCCTGCATGCGCGCGCTGCAGGCAGGCCAGAACTGCAAGACGGCGCTGACCGCGGGCTTCGGCGACAAGCCGGACTTCGCCGGTCTCGACCGCGAGTTCCGCATCTGGCTCACCCAGGCGATCAAGACGCGCGGAGGCATCGAGATCCCCGACCTCGCGCCTGGCACCGAACCGGCGGCGGTCGAAGCCAACGCAGCCGCGGCGCCGACGCCGACCTTCGACGCCAGCAGCCTCGCATGGCGATCCGACGAAGGCACGACGCGCCTCGACGCCGCCGTGCAGATGTGCGCCGCAGGCGACTACGACGCGGCCCTGCGCGTGCTACCGGCCGCTGCGGATTCCAACGTCGGCGGCGACCCGCTCGCTGCGCACTGCGCGCGAACGGAAGCGTGTGAACGCCGCGGTGTCGCTGCGCGAGCGCGTGATCACCGACGCTGCCGCCAGTCGCGCCGACCTCGACCTTGTCGTGGATGGTGTCCCCACCAAGGCGCGCATCGTGCGAAGGGACGGCGGCACGCTGCTCATCCGCGTGGGCAAGGACGAACGAGCCGTGCCGCTCGCGGTCCTTACCCCGCAGGCCCTGCTGCAGCACGCCTGGCGCAAGCGCTGGCTGGCCGACGACGGGGTCTGGCTCGATCGTTGGTTGCGCTGGCTCTCCGGCACGCCATTCGATCGGCTGAAGCCCATGCTCGCCGCGCAGACGGAGCTGCGTGCGGACATCCGAGCGACCTTCGTCGGCGATCTCGCGTTGCGTCGCATTGCCATGGTGCTCGACTCGCTGCTGCGCGAACCCCTGCCGGAGAGTGCTCCGGAGGCGTGGGTCACGCTCCGCGGCCTCGCGAAGGCGGTGCGCGAACACGGCCGTCATCCCTTGCTCGCAGCTCGCGCCGGTCCCCTGCGGGATGCAGTCGCAATCCTGGCGGCGCGCGGCTTCAACCTGCAGAACCCCGAGTGCCTCGCGCTCGGTGGCCGCGTCGAGAGCCTCGCCGGCGGTCGGATCCGCGTGGTGTACGACGGCGGCGACCCGACGACCTTCGACCTCACACCCGAAGACGCCTACGTGGAGCGGCTCCCTCGGCACCAGATCGCAATCGCCCACTCCGGTGCCGCCCTGATCCGACCGGGCGAAAAGTGTCAGGAGATCGTCGGCGCCGGGTTCTTCCGCTGGCCGCTCCCGTTCGTCGGCCCGCAGACGATCGAGTTGGATCGGGCCCAGAACGCCGGCGGATCGCTCGAGGTCGTGTTCTGTGACGACCGCGGCGGCAGCCACCTCGCAGCTGGCTTCATGGGCCTGACCATCGTCGACATCGAACGCAGCATCGTCGATCACAAGATGGACGTGTCGGATGGCTACTTCGCCAACCGCACGTACCGGATGCGCGTCGAGCACGACGGTACGAGCAGCGTCAAGCTCAGCATCGACGGCAAGGTGATCGCCGATTGCCAGAACCCTGGCACGCGCACGCGAGGCTGGATGGGCATCCACGTCCACTCGAGCAACCCCATCCGCGTGTTCCGCCTGAGCATCGAGGGTACCGTCGACGCGGCAGCTCTCCCCGAGCTACGGACGCGGTTCGTCGAGCGCGCGGTCGCGGGTCTTCAGCTGACGGGCCGATGAGGAACCCGGCCCCGCGCGTGATTCCTGCCGTCGCGCGCGCGTCCCTCGTCGCTGGCAGCGATCCGACGCGCGCCGACGTCGAATCGAGCTCCAAGGGTGGTATCCTCCCACCTCACTCGTGACATCGCAGTCCGACCTCCCCGATCCGATCGAGTCCGAGTTGCTCCGCCTGCTGGACGGGCCGGACGGAGGCTTCTGGCCCGGCGTGGCTCGTCTGTGCCAGCAGCACGCGAAGTGGGCGAGGCAGATCGTGCGCGAAGCGGAGCGGCTCCAGGCCGCGAAGGACGGGAAGCGCGCGCCCGAGTCGACGCGAGTGCGATCCGGTTCCACGGCGGCCGGAGAGGCCGACCTGAACAAGGGCGATCGCGTCGGCGTCTACACGGTGCTCGACGAGATCGGTGTCGGCGGCATGGGCGTGGTGTATCTCGCCGACCAGC
>CAZIFB010000116.1:0-6229 GCA_964538915.1 uncultured candidatus Brocadiaceae bacterium
TACGCGGTGCCGACAGTGGCTGGTCGGAGTCGACGTTTTTCAACGGGCTGCTAGCGGAACCTGCTTCTATGGCGGCGCCCTAGGCGGTAGCGCTGGCGTGGCAATCTTCGCGCACGCGAAGGGGATCTCTATTCCCCGGGTCCTCGATGCTGCCAGCTTTGGGATTCCTATTGGGTTTGCGTTCGGCAAGTTCGGTTGTTTTCTCTCCGGTTGTTGTTACGGATACAGGTCGGACGGTCCGCTCGCCATTGCGTTTCCGCCGGGTTCGGCGGTCTTCAGGTGCCAAGTGGTAAGGGGTCTGCTCCCCGCATCGTCCGCCGAGTCGTTGCCGGTCTATCCGGTCCAACTCTGGGAAGCCGGTAGCTCTCTGCTGCTGTTTATTCTCATGAAATGGACGTCCAAGCTCAAGCGCGCACCCGGGTGCGTCTACCTGACATGGCTACTCGGCTATTCGTGCCTCCGCTTCCTGGCGGAGTTTGCGCGCGACGACGCCGGCCGCCACGCCTTGCACACTACAAGAGTCTCGGACTCGCAGAGCGTTGCGCTAATCCTAATTCCTCTCTGCATCGCCGCGCTGTCAACCCGACTTCGTCGCGGCGGCATGCGAAGGGAGCCGCGGGTCGGCAACAAGAGCTGAGGTGCTCCATTCGCTAATCACGTTCGTCGGCAGTATTTACACCCACCACACCAATGACAACACGAAAGCTACCAATCTCTATCACCGCGAACC
The DNA here is from genome assembly GCA_964538915.1 of uncultured candidatus Brocadiaceae bacterium. Lineage (GTDB taxonomy): Bacteria > Planctomycetota > UBA1135 > UBA1135 > UBA2386 > JAEUHQ01. The sequence goes on from CAZIFB010000116.1 coordinate 731, forward strand.
CTGGCATGCGCACCACGCTTCATGCAAGCCGGCCTACTGATGTGGTTGCGCGCGATCGTGCGCCACGCAAACTCCCTCGAACCCTAGGGTTGGCACTGCTGGTGTTCGGGTCGGTGGCAACCATGGCTTGCGACGATGATCCTCCGTCGCCCCCGCCGCCATGCCAAGTGCGCCCGATCATCGACAACTTCGATGTGCACGCCGATACCATAAGCCACGGCGCAAACGCGACGATCGGTTACGTCCATTACGAGTTGCGCGGCGACGGTAGCAACTGTGACCCTGCCTTTGTGCAGCTCACGTTCTCCCTTGGCGCTGACTACGCCGGTCTGGATGACCATTCGGATTTCATGTGGATCAGCGTCATTGACGACGTATTCAACACACTGCCGAAGATGATCGACTTCCGACCAGCGTCATCGCCGACCGCCCCGTACTACTACAGTTGGAGTGAGTGGAGTTCAAAGACCGCTCTGGGCAAGACGATCCGAACGGACGGCGAGACGGTCGTGTATAGAAAGACCAGTTTTCCGGCAAGCCTGCACAATACACGGACGCGGGTGTATCTGGTCAGAACCAATCCGCAGTTTACTGAATTTGCGGACAACTTCTGCGTCCTAGCTGGGTTAGATTACACCGTCGCGAAGATTGGTACATCGACGGATTTCGGCAACGTGGCAGTCATCTTTAGCCCACAGTTCAACGACATAGACACGGCAATTGCGAATGGCGTTAGTGCAGGTCAGCCGTGGGCGGACTATGGTCTCGACCCTGCCTGTGCCCCATTGCCAGGGATTAGCCTTCCGTGGGACCCCAAGTGGTGGGTGAATCACACCGCTCTCTACTCCTTGGCGGGCTGCGCGGTGACCGCGGGAAGTGACTTGAATGGGGACGGTGTTCCCGACGTCGCCTATGGTGCGCCATATGACTATCGGGTCGGGGCCGCCAACGCCGGGATGGTGGTCGTGCGCAGCGGACCAAACGGGACAGTGGTTCGCACTCATGCGGGGGCGACCAACCTGGATGCCTTCGGCACTTCGGTTGCCCTGGTGGGGGATATCGACGGTGATGGCCGCAGTGACTTGGCCGTCGGTGCACCGCAGTGTAGCGCTTCATTGGATGCCGGGGACGCTGGTTATGTCGACGTCTACTCCGGGGCAACCGGGGTGCAGCGTCATCACTGGGTTGGCGCGGCGCTAGGCGACTTGTTTGGTTACCGCGTACTGGGAATAGGCGATCTCAACGGCGACGGCACCGGCGATGTCCTCGTCGGCGCGCCCGGTGGTGGCTACATTGTGGTGAGATCAGGGGCGACCGGTGCGGTACTCATGCAGGTCATCGGCCCGACGGCCAACAGCTCCTTCGGCTGGTCCCTTGCGTGGGGCGACGTTACGGGCGACGGCGTGGCCGAGATTGTTGTCGGTAGTCCGGGGGACCTAGCGGCGTTGGGTGGCGGTGTGGGGCGAGTATTCGTCATCGATACGACGACAAGTGCTATCGCACAGACATATCAAGGTCCGACGGGGTTCGGATTCTCTGTCGCGGTCGTTGGCGGACGCCTGGTTGTCGGGTCGCCGCTTGATAACAATCGGATCGGGAGGGTCGTCGCGTACTCCCCGACGGGCGGCAGTGTCACGAGTGCGGGTACGCGCATCAAGGACTACTACGGCACTGCTCTTTGCGCGGGAGACTGTGACGGCGACGGTACTGACGAAGTGATCGTCGGCGCGCCTCAGGTTGGCTTTGGAGGGACGCCGAGCGGACGCGGATATGTCGAGGCGCGTTCCATTGGAAGCCTGGCCCTGGTCGGGAGGGCTGTCGGCAACTACGCTCGGGAGGCCTTTGGGGCCAGCGTAGCAACCGTGGGAGACATTGATTCCGACGGTATCAAGGAGTTTGTGATTGGATCGCCGTATGCACACCAAGGTGGCAAGTTCGCGGGTTCCGTTTCCGTGCACAACCTAAACACCGCTGCGCCGATCGGGGCTTTCCACGCGCAGTACGGAGTGGGTTGCTACGGCTCACAGGCAACCGGATCACTCTTCCAGTTGTGGCCCAACACGGCGTTGGCCTCGGCCGCGTTGCCGGGTAACGCTATGCAGATGACGCCGACCGCCGACGGATACGTGGCAACCTGGCTGGCCGGTGCTGCGACTTCGGTGTACGTCCCGCCAAGTGGCGGGGCGACTGCGCTTGCGCCGACTGACGATGGCGACGACGCGGTTGCGCCTACCGTTCCCATCCCATCGCCGTTCGGGGCCGCGGTGCAGCTGACGGTGTCGCACAACGGGATCGTGACGCTCGGGAGCGTCGGGAACAACTCGGGTGACTTCACGCCGCGAGGCACGGACCTTGCACAATCGGCGGGGGCGGCGTTCTATGTCTGGTACGACTACGACGATACCGAGGTCGGCAGTGGCCGCATCAAGGTGGAGGAGGTCGGTGGAGTGATGTACCTCACATGGGATGGTGTCGAGGGCGTTGGCGTGCTGACGGCGCCAAATCCGCACACGTTCCAGATCCAGATCAACGAAGTGACAGGTGTAGTGACCTACGTGTGGATTGCAGTAAGCGCGGCGAGCGCTGGTGGTCGAGAGTACCTCGTGGGCTATACGGATGCGGGTGTCTCGCAGAACCCGGGCTCAATCGATCTCGCGACTGCCCTGCCGGTAGTCACCCGGCCGGACTACGGCGGTGCGCCTCTGACCTTGTCAGCGTCGCCGGCGCCGGTCTACTCGGTGGGCAACCCGAGCGTTCCGATCACCTACACGGTGAGCAACATCATCGATGTCGCGCCCCCGCTCGGAATTGGCGTCACGGTGCTGGTCTTCAGCCTCGCGTCGTTTCCCGGTGGTCTCGATCTCGGGATCCTCGGAATGCCGGCCTGCGACCTAAACATCGCTTCGCTCGACGTGGTTCTACCGCTGGCCGGTGGTGGGGCGCCGGTCGACACCATCGTTCTGACGATTCCACAGCCGTTGGCGCCAGGACTGAGTTTCTACTCGCAGGCGGTTTCCCTATTTGCTCCGAACTCCTTGCCGAATGGGCAGAATGCGCTTGGTGGCCTCCTGAGCAACGGTCTGCGGTCCACCTTCAATACGTTCTAGAAGTCGGGGTCGCCCACCTTGCTCTGTCGGTCTCGATTGGCCGATGGTAGTTTGCGGTCGTGCCAGGACCGGATCAGGTCCTGGCCGGCTCGTGGGCCGGCGGAGACGTGTTGGCTCCCTCGAAGATTCGGCTGTCGAGCTTCTCGGTAGACGCGTTCTCCACAGGTTTGCTGGGCCGAGTGTAGTAGATCTGGGTGCCGCGGCGGTGCGCTCAGGCGACCAGAGCCTCGCCCCTAGACTCGGGGCCGTTGTCGCCCAAGATCGTCTTGGGGGGCCGTGCAGTTCGCGTGCACGGTCGAGCACGCGGGCCGCGCGCTCAGCGGCGATCGACGTGTCCACCCCGATGGCCGCGAAACAGCCGGCTGCATCTGTCGACGTCCGTCAGCACGCGTCGTGCGGCCGTTGGCCAGCGCGTCGTTGACGAGGTCCATCGACCAGCACTGGTTCGGGCGTGTCGCCGACAGGCGTTCGCGCGGGGCGTGTACGCACCGCTTGCGGGGCTCCCACCTCAGTGCCAAGCCTTCCTCCTGGTGGATCCAGAAAGCGGATTGTGATGCAGGAGAAGCCCTTCGCGTTGGAACGTCGGCGGTCGTGGGACGTCGCGCGGGCAGGCGGCAGGCAGCCGCCATTCGCCACAGACTGCGGCGGAATCTGCCTCGGGCATTGCTCGGGACCCGGCTCGCGCGGAACCTTCCCGTCGGAGAGAGAGCCCATGCCCAACTACAGGTGTGTTCTTTGGCGGGGAACGATGCTGGCGCTGCTGTTGTCCGGGAGCAGCTGCTACCAGTTCCACGCATACCAGATTGGTGGTCCCGACCGCCGTGAACAAGGCAACCAGCCGGCGACCGAGTGGCAAGGGCAGACGCTCCACGGACTCTTCTGGGGCCTGCTGCGCCACGACCTGTCGATCGACAATTGCCGCCTCGACGACGGCACGCGCTTGGGGATCGAGGAAGTGCGCGTTGGCACCAACCTCGGCTACGTGCTGCTGTCGGCCCTTACGCTCGGAATCTGGGTCCCGGTCGAAGTGAGTTGGCGCTGTGCCAAGCCGCCAGTCCCCGTTGGCACCCTGAAGTGAGGCGCCCATGATCCGGCGCTACGGCCCACAGCGGTGGAGCAACATCCACTCCACGTTCTCGACGGACGTGCGGGACCTCGTCGACATCGACGCGTCGACATTGGACTCGAAGCCGGCGTCGGGCTTCGCGCGCCTCCGCGCGGCCGCTGTCGACCTGGATTCGCTGGCGAACGAGGCTCGCACAGCCGGCACGACCATGCGAGCGCTCGGCTCCGGATGGGCGTTGACCGACATCGCGATCACCCAGGGCATCCTCGCCAACACCAAGCTCTGCAACGGGGTGTTCGAGGTCGGGGACGGCATGTTCGTGCCGAGCTACCCGCCGACGAAGCGCCCCCTCGTGGTCGTCGCCCAGTGCGGGATCTCCGTGGGCGAGCTGAACGCGTACCTCGAGACGCGATCGCCCGGCCAACAGCGGTGCCTGAAGACGGCCGGCATCGGTGCCGGCCAGACCATCGTCGGTGCCGTGTCCGGCAACACGCACGGTTCCGCGCTGCACTTCGGTGCCACGCCCGAGTTCGTGGTCGGCATCCACTTGGTGACCGGCAACGGCAAGAGCTGGTGGCTCGAACGCGCGACGCAACCGGTGATGAACGACGAGTTCGTGAGCCGGCTCGGCGCGACGCTGCTCCGTTCCGACCCCGTGTTCAACGCCGCCTTGGTGGCATTCGGCGCGTTCGGAGCGATCGCGGCGATCGCGATCGAAACCGATCCCGCGTACCAGCTCGAGTTCGGTGAGGCGAACGACATCGACCACGATCGTCTGGCGGATCGGCTCGTCCGGGTGGCCGCTTCGGGTCCGGATCTGCATCACTACGAGTTCGTCTTCGACCCCTACTCGCGGCAGGTCATGGAGGCTGTCGGCCTGCGGCGCGACACTCTGGTGCCGACACGGTTGCCGAAAAAGCCGGTCTGGATCATTCGCGACAAGCACGGGTTGGCGCCCGGAGACGGGCTCGGGGGAGTCCTGTTCCACTTGCCGTCGTCGCCGAGCAAGTTGACGCGACTCCAGTTCGACCAGTATCGCGAACGCGCCCTGCTCCGGAACGCGTGCGCCACGCCGGGACAGCTCTTCACGGCGACGATCACCTACCTCGAAGGGTACAGCGAGTCAGCACTGGCGGTCCCGCTCACGCGTGCTGCCGAGATGGTCGAGGTCAGCGGTGAAGTCGTGCGTGCGTGTCGCCTGCCTTCGATCTCCCAGGTGCGCGCGGTGGGTGTCACCAAGGCGACGCTCGGATTCACGCACCATGCGCCGCACAGCGCCGTGTTCGAGTTTGCGGTTCCGGCCGACTCGCGCTTCCAGGAATTCGA
>CAZIFB010000117.1:0-6107 GCA_964538915.1 uncultured candidatus Brocadiaceae bacterium
GACGTTCGCGCGGGATTTCGCGACCTCACCTCGTCTCGAGGAATCCATGACTCGTTCCATGTCCATTCTCGCGGCTGCGACTCTGCTCGCAGTCGGCGCCCAAGCGCAGTGCCTCACGCCTGCGACGGGCACTTCCATCCTGCCCGGCTTCGTGAAGTGGAACTCCACGAACAGCTACGCGAGCACCTTCGTCGTGCAGGACGAAGGCATCACGAATCCGCCGATCGCTCTCACCGCGTTCCCGAACTTCCCGATGGCCGGTGCAGTCGGCAACCTCGATCAGATGTGGGTGAACAGCAACGGCGAGGTCTACCTCACCGACTCGACGCTCGGTCTCACGCAGCCGGCGAACGGAATTCTCTACGGCGCGACGGACCTCGCCGAGATGCGCGGTGCGGCTGCCGGCGCTTCGGCGCGCGTCGTCGCTCTCGGTGGCGACAACAGCGCTTCGGCGGTGGCGGGAGCGGTGTGGGACATCGCCGTCGACCAGTCTGTCCCGGGCGAAGTGCGCATCACCTGGACCGACTTGGCTCGCCTGTCCGCAACCGGGACGGATCGCTTCTCGTTCGACTGCACGCTCTTCGCGTCCGGCGCCGTGCGCTACACCTACAGCGCGTCCGTGCCAGCCGCTGCGCGCTACGTCGGCATCTCGATCGGCAACAACGTCGGTTCGACTTCGTCGCCTTCGCTCGACCTGACCAACTTCGGTGACTCCGGAACCGAAGGCCTGCTGTACGAGTCGTTCACCGCCGCCTCGTGGGATCTCGCGGGTCGCCAGATCATGCTGATCCCGAACGGGCTCGGCGGGTACTTCTCGACGATCACGTGCACTCCCGCTTTCCACCAGGCCTACGGCACCGGTTGCTACGCGTACTCCGCGCCGACCGAGTCGTTCTACCAGCAGTGGTCGGACACGGCCACGGCCTCGGCGGCACTGAACGGCAACGTGATGCAGCTCATTCCGAACGGCAACGGCTACATCGCGGCGTGGCTGCCCGGTGCAGCGACCTCGATGTACGTGGCGCCGACCGGCAGCGCGGCGCTGCTGCCGACGACCGACGACGGCAACCAGGCGATCACGCCGAGTCTGCCGATGCCGTCGCCGTTCGGTGCGGCTGCGCAGCTGAACGTGATGCACAACGGTGTCATCACGCTGTCCGCGACGGCGAACAATCCGGGCGACTGGTCGCCGACCGCGGCGGAGCTCGCCACGTCGACCGGCACCGGCTTCTACACGTGGTTCGACTTCAACGATGCCGAAGCCGGCAGCGGCCGCATCAAGACCGAAGAGGTCGGCGGCGTGCTCTACATCACGTGGGACGGCGTCGAGGGCTATGACGCTCCGGCGGTCGTCAACCCGCACACGTTCCAGTTCCAGCTCGACCTCAACACCGGCATCGTGAACTACGTGTGGACGAGCATCAACACGAACAGCTTCGCGGGTCGTGTGATGGCCGTCGCCTATTCGGACACGGGTACGTCGCTCACCCCGCCGTCGATCGACCTTGCTACGGCGCTGCCGCTCATCACGTTCCCCGACGTCACGCTGCAGCCGCTCACGCTGTCGGCCTCGCCGGCGCCGGTCTACACGATCGGCGGCTCCTCGGTGCCGATCACGTACACGGGGTCGAACATCGTCGACGTCGCGCCGCCGTTCGGCGTCGGCATCTCGCTGCTCATCGCGAGCGTCGCGCCGTTCCCGGGTGGCTTGGACCTGGGCTTCCTGGACATGCCTGGCTGCAACCTGAACATCCTGTCGCTGGATGTCACGTTCCCGATGCCGGGCACGGCGCCGACGGCGGCGCTGACGCTGACGATCCCGCAGCCGCTGTCGCCGGGCCTCAGCTTCTACTTCCAGCTGATGTCCCTGTTCGCCCCGGGCAGCCTGCCGAACGGCCAGAACGCCTTCGGCGCCGTCCTGAGCAACGGCCTGCAGTCGTACTTCAACACGCTGTGACGTGACGTGAGACCGTGCGCGGCTCGGCTGCGCGCGTCTCTCGAACGGGCCCGCGCCTCCTCGGAGTCGCGGGCTCGTTTCGTTTGCCGGTCACCGATCCGGCACGACTTCCCCTCGCTGCGGAGAATCCGTGTGCAGCGTCTTGCCCGGGAAAAGCACGCGTCTGGCGACACGCGCGGAGCGAGCTAGCGTCGCTGGCCCATGACGACTCGGGCCCACGCGCCGTTCGCGTGTGCCTCCTCGTCTCTTCGAGCAAGACACCATGAACCGACCCTTTGTCCTCCTTTCCCTCGTGGCGGCGCTCTGCGCGAATGCAAGTGCGCAGTGTCTGACCGCCGCAACCGGTGCGTCCGTGCAGCCGGGCCTCGTGAAGTGGCGCGCGAGCGACGGCTACTTGTCGACTCTCGACGTCGACGACGAGGGCCTCACCAGTCCAGCCATCGCGCTCACCGCCTTCGCGAACTTCCCGATGGCCGGTGCAGTGGGCAACCTCGACCAGATGTGGGTGAACACGAACGGTGCGATCTACCTCACCGATTCGACGTTGGGCCTCTTGCAGCCCGCCACGCCGGCTCAGTACGGCATCGAGGATCTCACCGAGATGCGCGGTGCCGCGGCCGGCGCATCGGCTCGCATCGTCGCGTTCGGTGACGACATCGAGCGCTCAGCAGTTGCTGGCGCCGTGTGGGACATCGCGGTCGACCAGACGGTGCCCGGCGAGGTCCGCGTCACCTGGACGGACGTGGCGCGCTTCGTGAGCGCGACGGATCGCTTCTCCTTCGACTGCACGCTCTACGCGTCCGGCGCGGTGCGCTACTCGTACGGCGCGAGTGTCCCTGCGGACACTCGCTACGTCGGCATCTCGATCGGCAACAACGTCGGCTCGGCCTCGTCGCCGTCGCGAGTGCTGACGAACAACGCGGACTCGGGCGCCGAGGGTCTGCTCTACCAGGCCTTCACCGCGGCGACCTGGGACCTCTCCTCCAAGCAGTTGATGCTCCTGCCGAACGGTCTCGGCGGCTACTTCTCCACGGTCACGTGCGCGCCCGCGTTCCACAAGGCGTACGGCACCGGTTGCTACAGCTATGTCGGGCCGGCCACGGACAGCGTCCACGAGTTCTTCCCGCTCCCGTCCCTTGCCTCGGCGGCGCTGCAGGGCAACGCGATGATTCTCGTGCCCACGGCCAACGGTTACACGATGAGCTGGGTCCCGGGCGGAGCCGCACTCTATGTCGCTCCGAGCGGCGGTGCGGTGAACGTGTTCGCGACGCCGCAGGACGACAACAACACTGCGGTCACGCCGTCGGCTCCGATCCCGATCCCGGGCGGGAGCACGGCTTCGATCAACGTCATGTCCAACGGTGTGATCTCCGCCGGCGCGACTGCCGCGCACGGCACCGACTACTCCGCGACGTCGGGCGAGTTCGCGACCGCGACGATCCCGGCGATCTACTCGTGGCACGACTTCAACGAGGCGGAGACTTCGTCCTCGCCGGTGTACGCGAGTGGCCGCATCAAGCGCGAAGAAGCCGGCGGAGTCCTCTACATCACGTGGGACAACGTCGAGAGCTACGCCGACCCGAACAACGTCCAGAACCCGAGCACGCAGCAGTTCCAGGTCGACATGACCACGGGCGTCATCACGGTCGTGTGGCCGATGATCTCGCCGAACGACACCGAGACCACGTTCCCGAGCGGGCTCCCGTACCTCGTCGGCCTCGGTGGGCCGGGCACGACCGCAGCTCCCTCGGTCACCTTGGCGACGGCGCTGCCGATCACCACGACGCCGACCGTAACGCTGTCGCCGCTCACGCTGTCGGCCTCGCCGGCGCCGGTCTACACGGTCGGTGGCTCGTCGGTGCCGATCACGTACACGGTGTCGAACGTCATCGACGTCGCACCGCCGCTCGGCATCGGCATCACGCTGCTGCTCGCGAGCGTCGCCCCGTTCCCGGGCGGCCTGGACCTGGCCTTCCTCGACATGCCGGGCTGCAACCTGAACATCCTGTCGCTGGATGTCACGTTCGCGATGCCGGGCACGGCGCCGACGTCTGCGCTCACGCTGACGATCCCGCAGCCGCTGTCGCCTGGGCTCAGCTTCTTCCTCCAGGCGATGTCGCTGTTCGCTCCGAACAGCCTGCCGAGCGGCCAGAACGCCTTCGGCGCCGTCCTGAGCAACGGCCTGCAATCGAGCTTCAACACGCAGTGACATCGCGCGAGATCGCGCGCGGCTCGGCTGCGCGTCTTCTCGAACGGGCCCGCGCCTCCTCGGAGTCGCGGGCCCGTTTCGTTTCCGCGGCAGTCGCGGATGCGGTGCGCAGGATCCCGATGGCATCGAGGCTGCCTGGCACTCCTGGTTGCGTCGTCGGCGCGCGGTATCCTCTTCCGCCCTCGACCGCGGTTGCTGTGCGTTTGCAGTGCCCTGCGCGTCGTGCTTCCCTGACTCGACTCCCCATGACTCGACCTCTTGCTCTGCTTTCGGTCGTCGCGCTCGTTGCCGCGACAGCCAACGCCCAGTGTCTCACTGCGCCGACGGGCACTTCCATCCAGCCCGGTCTCGTCAAATGGCGCGCGAGTGACGGCTACCTGTCGACGCTCGACCTGGACGACGAAGGTCTCACGAGCCCGCCGATCGCTCTCACGGCGTTCGCCAGCTTCCCGATGGCCGGCGCGGTCGGCAACCTCGACCAGATCTGGGTGAACACCAACGGCGCGATCTACGTCACGGATTCGTCCCTCGGTCTGACGCAGCCGGCGACGCCGGCGCAGTACGGGATCGAGGATCTCGCCGAGATGCGTGGTGCAGCGGCCGGTGCGTCTGCGCGCATCGTCGCGTTCGGGGACGACATCGAAGCTTCCACGGTGACGGGCGCCGTGTGGGACATCGCGGTCGACCAGACGGTTCCCGGCGAAGTCCGTGTGACCTGGACGGATGTCCGGCGCTTCGCGAACGCGGCCGATCGCTTCTCGATCGACTGCACGCTCTACGCGTCGGGTGCGGTGCGCTACACGTACGGCCCGAACGTCCCCGCGGACGCGCGCTACGTCGGCATCTCGATCGGCAACAACGTCGGTTCGGCGGCGTCGCCGTCGCGCGTGTTGTCCAGCAACGCCGACTCGGGTACCGAGGGCTTGCTCTACCAGGCCTTCACCGCAGCGACCTGGAACCTCACGAACAAGCAGATCCTCATTCTGCCGAACGGCGTGGGTGGCTACTTCTCGACGACCACGTGCGCTCCGGCGTTCCACCAGGCGTACGGCCAGGGCTGCTACGGCCCGAAGGCGCTCGAGTCGTTCTACCAGGAGTGGGCGGACACCGCGGCGGCCTCGGCCACGCTGACGGGCAACGCGATGCAGCTCATCCCGACCGCCAACGGCTACGTCGCGACCTGGCTGCCCGGCGCCGCCGCGGCGATGTACGTCACGCCGACCGGCAGCGCGACGCTGCTGCCGACGACCGACGACGGCAACCAGACGTTCACGCCGAGCGTGCCCGTCCCGTCCCCGTTCGGCGCGGCCGCTCAGGTCAACGTGATGCACAACGGTGTCGTCACGCTCGCCGCCACGGCGAACAATCCGGGTGACTTCACGCCGACGCCCGCGGACCTCGCCACGTCGACCGGTACCGGTTTCTACACGTGGTTCGACTTCAACGATACTGAAGCGGGCAGCGGTCGCATCAAGACCGAAGAGGCCGGCGGCGTGCTCTACATCACGTGGGACGGAGTCGAAGGCTACGACACGCCGGCCGTGGTGAACCCGCACACGTTCCAGTACCAGTTCGATCTGACGACGGGCATCGTGACCTACGTCTGGCCGAGCATCAACACGAACAGTTTCGCCGGCCGCATGATGGCCGTCGCGTACACGGACGCCGGTGCGTCGATCGCGCCGACGTCGATCAACCTGCCGACCGCGTTGCCGCTGGTCACCCAGCCGGACTACACGGCCACGCAGGCTCTCGCGCTGTCGGCCTCGCCGGCTCCGGTCTACACGATCGGCGGCCCGGCAGTGCCGGTCACGTGGACGGCGTCGAACATGATCGACCTCGCGCCGCCGCTCGGAATCGGCATCGGCATCCTGCTCTTCAGCGTCGCTCCGTTCCCGGGCGGCCTGGACCTGGGCTTCCTCGACATGCCGGGCTGCAACC
>CAZIFB010000118.1:0-6018 GCA_964538915.1 uncultured candidatus Brocadiaceae bacterium
CGTACGCGGTGCCGACAGTGGCTGGTCGGAGTCGACGTTTTTCAACGGGCTGCTAACTGCACCACCGTCGTCAGGGATACTGGTATCGGTGTACTGACGCCGTCGTGCATCACGAACTCCTGCCCAAGCGGACAGTCATGTCGCATGAGGTTCCCCGAAACCACGTGCACGTGTCAGTAGTTGGCTCATGGCGCAAATGACGACAAGTAGAGGTCGTAGACAAAGCGGAGTCATCGGCGCGACCATCGTGCTAGTTGTCGCCGTTCTAGTCGTGTCTTTCCAGCCCACCGTCTCAGGCGCGCCCCCCGACACGGCACCTGCAGGCCCCAAGTTCGCCGCAGACCCGGCTGGTCATCCTTCGCTTGTAGAACCCTCATTGGTTCGCGAGTTCGCCACGCCTACGCATGTCGGCGGCACAGTCGCCATCGGTGTCATCGATGAGCGAGGCGCTGCTGTGCCCGGCGCCATGGTCCTCGGGACAGCTGGATCCAACCCCGCGGAACGGCTGGCGGATACAGGTGACGATGGATGGGCAATGGTGACCGAATCGGCCTTGACCGAGATGGACTGGTTGGTTGCAACCGCCGAAGGATTCGCGCCGGGACGCGTTCGGGCGGACGGTGTTCGACGCACCATCGTCGTCGCCAAGGGCCAAGAACTCGTCGTCACGGTCCATGATCGTAACGGCAGCCCCATCCAGGGTGCGACTGTCAGACTGTGCGCTTCCGCAATGCCGGCCGCGCCAGCCTATGAAACCGTGAGCCGAAACTCCTCGACCGCACACTACGCAAGCCAAAGCGTGTTCTCGCTGTCGACGGATGGCCAGGGCGTCGCGAGATTCTCAAGCCTTGCCCGTGGCAGCGCATACATCGTCGTCGAGAAGGCGGGCTACGCGCAGGTGGCTGCAAATCCTCGGGGCCCGATCTACATCGGTCAGACCCCGAGCGTCGCCGTGAAGATGGCAGGGGTATGGGCTGCCGCCCTGATGTTCGAAGGCGACACCCTCCTCGCAAGCACATACGACCCAGTGAGCACGTCATCGAGCAACGAGGCACCTCTGATCGATGAGGCGCTGCGTCGCCGCTTCCCGAACGCCTGGATCTTCTCGTGTATCCCTCCAAAGCTGGAGGGCGGACCGCCAACCGTGCATGCGAAGTTCCTCTTTGCATGCGCGGGCGTGGTGCAGCACAAAGTCACGCTTGTTCCGTTCGCGCGCCTCGAGTCACCTTCCAAGCTGGAGATCCACCGACCAGAGGGTAGAAGTCTCGGCAGACCGTGCGTCACGCTGGAACTGGAGAACCCAGGCATGATGGCGCAGGCCGACAAATGCCGCAGCTTGAACTTGGCGAGGGTGCCTGAAACGACCGACGATCCAGAGGAGTCGTTTTGCAGAGGTATCAAGATGGCCTATGGCGCGTCGTACATACAGCCAGTGACGATCGGAAGGCAGCTGCCGGTGCGCCCCGGGCGCTACCGTGTCGTCTCAACAGACTCGTTCTTGCAGTCATTCGTGCAGGCCAAGGAGTTCGTCGTTTCGGAAGAAGAGGACAAGCACGTCACGCTCGTGCTCTCCAAGCCTCTGGATTGCGTAACGGTGAGTGCCAGCATCGATGGGCGGCCCGTTCAGAGTTCTTATTGGGTGATTGGAGTTCCAGCATTGGGTCTCCACAGTGAGTTTGCCATTATCGAGGGGTATCGGCCCCATCCGATGTGGGTGCCTCGAGATCACTCTGTCGACGTCTCGGTGCGCTCGCACGGCTGCGCAGAATGGACAGGATCGATCTTCGGAGCCGGCTCGGCGACGAGAGGGTTGTACGAAGCTGCTCTGAGGCCAACTCAGTGACGGTCGCGACTCCACAGGGAGGTTGGGGACAGGTCCCTGGGCAGCTAATTCGCTGGCTGATGGCTGTCGCACTGTTCGCGACGGGACTGGCGAAAGTCGCCTCTCCCGAGAACTACAGACAAGTCCAGGGGTGGATGATGCTCCCCTTGGGGATCGCGGAGTTGGCGTGCGTAATGGTTCTCGTCTTGACGAATCGCGAACAGCTAATGATCCGTATCGCTTGGTGCGTTGTCGTACTATGCGCGATCGGAGGCATTGTCGCCATGACGGGATCTCCTGGTGGGTGCGGTTGCATGGGCGCGGTGAAGTTGTCGCCAGCTCAGCATCTGTTCTTGGCGGGATCTGTCGGCCTGATAGCGATTGCCGGCACGTGTTTTTGGAGCAATCGGCGAAGCTCCGCGAGGCAAGCCGGGTAGGCCCCGCGCTGTCCGAGAACTCGAACGTTGGCATTTTCGGGAGGGAACGCCGAACTTCGAGGTCCGGCTGTCGGAGAACTGGTGCGCTGGGTCAAGCTCGGGGGCGTGGGGTGTGTCGGCCGCTATCGCCTGGTATTCACACCTTTAGCCGAAGCTGGTTGAGCCAGGAGCAGCGTGGGGCGGTTCAGCGGCGTGCTGTCCGGAAACTCGATCGCTCTTGCGCAGCACGGCTTATCAGCCCGTTGAAAAAGGACTGGCCTCGACCCGCGCGTAGTACGTAGATGCCTGCATGGCACTCGGTCGTCGCAAGCAGAACGTGCAGCAGGAGCTGATGGTCCCGACGAGCTCGCTGCCGCGGTCGCCAGGTCACCCGTTCTACCTCGCGGTGAACAAGCTGCTGGCCGAGGCGAAGTTCGACGCCTACGTCGAGGGCCTGTGCGAACCGCTCTACGCCGAGGGCGGTCGCCCATCGATTCCGCCGGGCGTGTTCTTCCGGATGCTGTTCGTCGGCTACTTCGAGGGCATCGACTCGCAGCGCGGTATTGCGTGGCGTTGCAGCGACAGCATGTCGTTGCGCAGCTTCCTCGGTCTCGCGCCGACGCAGGCATCGCCCGAGCACTCGACCCTGACGTTGATTCGCCAGCGGCTGCCGAAGGAGCTGATCGAGCAGGTGTTCGCGTTCGTGTTGAAGCTGGCGTTCGAGAAGAAGCAGTTGAAGGGCCGAGCGATCGGCATCGATGCGACGACACTCGAGGCGAACGCCGCGATGAAGTCGATCGTGCGTCGAGACGGCGGGGCGAGCTGGAAGAGCTACCTGATGCAGTTGGCCAAGGAGGCCGGCATCGAGGCGCCGACCGACGATCAGCTCCGGCAGTTCGATCGCACGCGCAAGGGCAAGAAGACGAGCAACGACGACTGGCAGTCGCCGAGCGATCCCGATGCGCGCATCACCAAGATGAAGGACGGCACCACTGGCTTTGGCTACAAGGCCGAACACGCGGTCGATCTCGACACCGAGATCATCGTCGCTGCCGACGTGAAGCCCGCCGACGCCGCTGATGGCGAGACAGCGAAGGACACCGTCGTCGATGCGCAGGGCAACCTGAACGACGCGACGAAGCAGGAATGCCGCATCGCCGAGGTCGTTGCCGACAAGGGTTACCACAAGGCCGAGACGCTGGCGTGGCTCGACGAGCGCGAGGTCCGCAGCTACATCCCGCCGCGCAACGACAAACGGAAGCGCCGCTGGGACGACAAGCCCGACGGCTGGCGCGAAGCCGTCTACGAGAACCGTCGACGGGCAGCGAGAGAGAAGGGCAAGCAACTACAGCGACAACGCGCTGAGGTCGTCGAACGTTCGTTCGCTCATGTGTGCGCAACAGGCGGCGCGCGACGGACGTGGATTCGCGGGCTGATCGAGGTCGGCAAGCGTTACCTCGTCACCGTCATGGCCCACAACCTCGGCGTGATTCTGCGGGCGCTGATCGGAGTCGGGAAGCCGAGAGAGATGCGCTCGATGCGGGCTCTTCTCGCGTCCGTGGACCGCTTGTTGTCGACGATCCTGGCTCACTTCATCGACGCCCTTCGTCTGCTCGCCTCGTGCAACAGCTTCCAGGGTCGCGACCCATCTCTTCGAACCCTGCTCTTCACCCCGTCGACGACGGCGGCTTCTTCAACGGGCTGTTATGGCGGCGGCCGAATCGGTCGATCACGCCGCCGGTGTTGGACTACTTCCCGTTGAAGGTGCTGCTCGCGACCTTCGCTGGCTGGGTCGGCCGCCAGCAGGCCAAGGCCATCGAGTACCTCGTCGAGGAGAACCGCGTGCTACGCGAGCAACTCGGCGACCAGAGGCTGCGGCTTGACGACGATCAACGCAGGCGGCTCGCTGTCCGAGGTCAGGTCCTCGGAAGAAAGGCGCTCGCCATGATCGCCACGATCGTGACTCCTGACACCATTCTGCGTTGGCACCGCCAACTGATCGCCGAGAAGCACACCTACGCGAGCAAGCGAGTTGGGCGGCCGGGGCTGATTGAAGGCGATCCGGGAGTTGATCGTTCGAATGGCCCGGGAGAATGCGAGTTGGGGCTACTGCCGGATTCAGAGCGAGATGAAGAAGCTCGGCCACTCGGTCGCCCGGTCCACGAGCGCCACGGCACTGAAGGACGCGGGCGTGCCGCCGAGCCCGAAGCGGCCCACATCGTGGCGTACGTTCCTCAAGGCGCACGCCCACGTGATCGCAGCCACCGACTTCTTCACGATCGACGCTTGGACGGCCCGCGGGCTCGTCACGCACTACGTCCTGTTCGTACTCCACCACGCAAGTCGCGCAGTTCACATCGCCGGCGTCACAACGCAACCCAACGCAGAGTTCATGGCTCAGGTGGCGCGCAACCTCACCGACAACGTGGAGGGGTGGCTTCGGGACAAGCGCTTCTTGATTCTCGATCGCGACAGCAAGTTCACTGAGCAGTTCCGGCGCACCCTTGAGGAGGCTGGTGTGACGGTCGTGCCGACGGCATGCCAGGCCCCGAACATGAACGCGATCGCGGAACGATTCGTCGGATCGATCAAGCGCGAGTGCCTGAGCAAGCTCATCCTGCTTGGTCAGGATCACCTTCGGCGCGCGGTTCACGAGTTCGTCGAGCACTACAACACCGAACGCCCGCACCAAGGCATCGGCAACAGGGTGCTCAAGCCAGGCGCCGCCGAACTCCCGACCGAGAGTGGTGGAACCACGGTCGTCGACGAGCGACTCGGCGGGCTGCTGCGCAGCTACCGTCGAACGGCCTGACGGCGATCCCTCGTCGCTGAGCGCGGATCGAATCCACGAGCCCGGCTACCGGTGTGCTCGCTCGGCGCCAACGGGCGCCATCGATTCGGTCGCGGTTGGCCTTGGAACGGCGAATTCGCGGCGAAACTCGCTCGGCGAACTTTCCGGATAGGACGGACGGGCCCCCCGCAACCGACGCTCTGAGCGTTCGTTCGAAGTGGCCCTGTCGTCGACCCAGATCCATGTACTGTGTTTGCGTACGCGCCGTGCGCGGAGGTTGGTCGAGCTCGACACTATCCAACAGGTTGATGTGCACCGCTTTGCGCGGCGTTGAGTCACTCTCTTCGGCAACACACTTATGGCGCCGGCCACTATTAACGCTCCAGCATGCCGTCCCGTTATTGTCGCGTAGTCAAGGCATTCGAGGCCCGGGGCGCGAGAACAGGCTCGAATTTGGCCTGCGACGACGGAACCGCACCGGCTCGACGATCGTCTCTTAGTGGCCCCCAGAGATTGCCCGCGTCTACGAAGGAGGCGCCACCACAACACGGAAACGGCTCTAACTGAGTGATTCCCCGTCGTCTCGGCGCATCGATCTGGCCCCGCCGTCTTCCAGGAAGCCGCGCACAGGGCGTGTGTGCCGATCCGGCGATTAAAGTTGCAGCTAACCAAGGGCGAGGCGTGTCCATCATGTGGCCTTTGCGCATTTCACTAGGCCCATTCAGCCTTCAGGCGGTTGAGATCGCCATACTGTTGGGCTCGGTGATGGCGATGTACTGCGTCCGAAGCGGACTCGCAACCGCGCAAGTAGCCGGGCGCGCGGTCTCCCAGTTGTTTGTGGTCGCACTGGTTGGCGGGGCGCTAGGCGCCAAGCTGTTCTACGCCGTGCCCACATTGATTCTTGGCGTCTCTGAGACGGGGGCACCGGCATGGTCTAGCAGCCCGTTGAAGAAGCCGCACTCGCCGAGCTGCTGAGGCGGCCTTGCGAT
>CAZIFB010000119.1:0-5850 GCA_964538915.1 uncultured candidatus Brocadiaceae bacterium
AGTCGATGTCGTAGTAGAAGCCGTAGCGCGGGTCGTCGACCGGCGGGCCCTTCCACAACTTCGCCTTCGGGCGGATGCGCTTCACGGCGTCGGCGAGCACGTGCGCCGCCGAGTGCCGCAGCACCTCGAGGCCCTCCTTGCTGTCGCGCGTGTAGATCTTCATCTTCGCGGACCGCGCGATCGGCAACTGGAGACTCTGGACGACGCCGTCGAGTTCGATGCCGACCGCGGCCTTCGCGAGGCCCTTGCCGATCGACTCCGCGACCTGGAGGCCCGTCGTGCCCGCCGCGTATTCGCGAACGGAGCCGTCGGGGAGGGTGAGCTGGATCCTGGTCGCGGTCTGTGACATGGGGGCGAGGATTGTCGCGATCGAGCGGAGCCGCGGCAAGAGCGCGCGTCAGCGCAACACGCCCGGCAGCGGCGGCGCCGCCTTTGCCTGCGCCGCGACCCAGTCCTCCCCCAGCAGCGCGGCGATCGTCGCGGCGACCATGGACTGCGTCGCGGCGACGTTCTCGCGCACACCGAGCGCCGGAGTGTCGGGCCCCATCACGGCCATCCAGACATCCTCCGCGCCGTCGACCTTCGCGTCGTGGTTCGTCCAGTCGTCTGCCGTGCGACCCCGGCCGTGGTCGACCGTGATCACGAGCGACGTCCTGCCGCGCGCGTCCTCGGCCGCCTGCGCCATCTCCCAGAGTTCGCGGATCATCGCGTCGGCCGTGCTGGCCATCTGCAGATAGAGGTCGTACCGGCGGCCGTGCCCCCACTCGTCGGTCTCGCCGAGCGCGAGGTACAGCACGCGCGGCCGCTTGCACAGCACGTACTCCTTGCAGCGCGCGAACGTCAGGGCGTCGAACGTGAACCCTTCCCAGTAGCTCGGCAGCGAATCGAACATCGACTGCAAGTGTGCGAGGCGCTCCTCCGAACGGGCTACCGTCACCGGCTCGAAGGCGCTCTCGACGAAGAGCCCGCTGCGTTGGCGATTCAGGATGTACGGATGCACGTCCCACCCCGAGAACGCGGCGATGCGCCCCTCGAAGCCGGGGCGACCATGCAGCCACTCGAGCACCGTGACGTTCGGGTTGGGCCGCTTGTCGTTGCTGTCGATGCGCGGATCCGCGAAGCCGCAGAGCAGTTCGCTGTAGCCCGGGTAGCTGAACTTGTGCCCGTTGGTGACGACGGCGGGCGCGTTCCGGCCCGGGTCGCCGAACACCTGCCCGTCCTTCGCGACAACGGACCACAGGAACGGCATGAGCAGTTCGCGGCGCTGCTCCGGCTCACCGCGCCAGAAGCGCTTGCGCAGCGCCCGCGGGTCGACGACGCCACCCTTCTCCTTGTTCACCATCGCGTTGTCCGCGCCGGCGAAGACCTCCTGCCACCGCAGCCCGTCGATCGTCACGAGGATCACGTGCGTCGTCGTGTGCTTCGCCGGGGTCACCTGCGCCGCGATCGAAAGGGCGAGAAGGGCAACGGTGAACGGGACTCGCAGCATGCAAGCACGGTAGCTCCGGCACCTCGGCCTGCCACTCGGTGCCGCAGGCGCCGGAAACCTGGCCGCGCGCGAACAGAACCGCCCGGCGATCCGCTACTCCCAAGGCGGCGCGCCGCGTGGCTCCCGCCAGGAGTCCCCATGCGACGTTCTGCAATCGGTCCCGTCCTGCGCGTTCTGCCAGCCCTGTTCGTGCTCGCCGCCGTCCCTGCGCAGTCGACCTTGCGCGCGAGCCTCGGCCCCGCCGCCGTCCAGGCGAACGGAACCTGCCAGTACCCGGCGGTCTCCGGCGACGGACGCTTCGTCGCATTCGAGAGTACCGCGTCCAATCTGGTGCCCGGCGACACCAACAACCAGGGCGACGTCTTCGTGCGCGACAAGCACGCGGGCGCGACTTCGCGCGTCAGCGTGGCCACGGGCGGCGGCCAGGCGAACGGCTTCTCGTCCGCCCCGCGATTTCGCCCGACGGTCGATTCGTCGTGTTCGAGAGCAGCGCCAGCAACCTGGTCGCGAACGACACCAACGGCGCGATCGACGTGTTCGTGCACGACCGGCAGACCGGCATCACGACCTGCGCCAGCGTGTCTCCCGCGGGCACGACCGGAGCCGCCGGACACAGCCAGTACCCGACCGTCTCGGACGACGGCCGCTACCTGGTGTTCCACAGCGGAGCCCAGGACCTGGTACCCGGCGACACGAACTCGGTGACCGACGTCTTCCATCGAGACCGGCAGACGGGAACGACGACGCGGATCAGCGTGCGCAGCGACGGCAGCCAGACGTTCGCGCCGAGCAGCTTTGCGTGGATCAGCGGCGACGGCAGCCACGTCGCCTTCAAGAGCTCCGACTCCCTCGTGCCATCGGACCCGTTCGGGACCACGGATCTCTGGATCAAGGACCTCGGGTCCTCTGCCCTCGCGATCGTCACGGTGACGACGCTCGGCAGCCCTGCCGTCGACGCGGGAGACGTCGTGGGCCTGTCGGCGGACGGCCGCTACGTGCTCGTCTACAGCAGCGCCAGCGACCTCGTCGCCAGCGACATCAACCCCGGGTTCGACTTCTTCGTGCGCGACACGGTGCTCGCAACGACCGAATTGGTCACGCTGCGCTCCAACGGAGCGCAGGCCGTCGGCACTCATTGGTGGGCGTCGATTTCGGCCGACGGTCGCAAGGTCGCGTTCGCGTCGTCGACGAACAACATCGTCACCGGCGACACGAACAACCTCGCCGACGCGTTCGTACGCGATCGCTGGCTCGGAACGGTGGCACGGGTGAGCTTGTCGACCGCCGGCGCGCAGGGCGACGACGACGTGCGCCACGCCGCGATCTCCGGAGACGGCCGCTACGTGGCGTTCCCGACGTCCGCGACCAACCTCGTGTCCGGCGACACGAACGGCTGGAGCGACGTCTTCCTGCGCGACACCGAAGCGGCGGGCTGCGGGACCGGCGGCGTCGCGTCGACGTACGGCGGCACGTTCCAGACCGGCAACGCCGCGTTCGGCTTCCAGGTGACCGGCGCCGATCCCGGCGCGCTGCTCCTGCTCGACTTCGGGTTCGCGACGCCCGGCCTCGAGTGCGGCACCTGCGTGATCACCGCACCGGTGGTGCTGGTGACCGCGACGAACGTGTCCGGCACCGGCCAGTTCGGGTTCTCGGTACCGAACGACCCGAGCTACATCGGACCGACCTTCGAGTTCCAGTGGCTGTCGTTCTTCACCGCCGTGAGTCCATGCCCGTTGCTCGGCAGCATGTCGGCGACCGGCCGCGTGCGATTCTCCGCGGTGCAGTGATCGCCGGTTTGCGCGACGGGTACTCGCGCATGGCCCCCGGTCGGGCGCCTGGCTACAACGCGGAGCATGCGTTCCCTGCTGCCGTTGCTCGCGTTCGCGGCCTGCGCCACCGAGGGCCCGATGACCACGATCTCCACCGCTCCGCCGCTCGACCCCCACAGCCATGCGCAGCCGGAGCGCATCCGGACGAAGCACCTCGATCTCGACCTCACGATCGCGATGCTCGAAGGGGGCGGCGGATCGATGCACGGCCGCGCGACGCACACGATCGAACGACTCGACCCGGCGGCGCCGTTCGTCGTCGACTGGAAAGCGCTCACGCTCGGCGGAGTCACCGACCAGGCGGGCAAGCCCCTGACCGCCACGTTCGGCACGCCCGACGAGAACCTCGGCATGTCGCTGTCGATCGCGCTGCGCCCCGACACGACGAAGGTCGTGATCGACTACGCGACGACCGGCGAAGGCGAAGCGATCCAGTGGCTCTCCCCCGAGCAGACGAACGGCGGCACGAAGCCGTTCTTGTTCACGCAAGGACAGGCGATCCTGACTCGAAGCTGGATCCCGTTGCAGGACTCACCGGGCATCCGGATCACCTGGGCTGCGCGCGTGAAGGCGCCCGCCGGACTCGTGCCGGTGATGAGCGCGATGGAGCACGGTCGCGACGGTGACTCGTTCACGTTCGCGATGCCGAAGCCCGTGCCGCCGTACCTGATCGCGCTCGCGTGCGGCGAACTCGTGTCGCGCGACATCAGCGGACGCTGCGCGGTGTGGGCCGAGCCGAAGACCATCGACCTCGCCGCGAGCGAACTCGCCGACATGGAGAAGATGGTGCAGGCCTGCGAGCAGTTGTTCGGCCCGTACCGCTGGGGTCGCTACGACCTGCTGATCCTCCCACCGAGCTTCCCCTTCGGCGGCATGGAGAACCCGTGCCTCACGTTCGCGACGCCGACGATCCTCGCCGGCGACCGGTCGCTCGTGTCCCTCGTCGCCCACGAACTCGCGCACAGCTGGTCGGGCAACCTCGTCACCAACGCGACGTGGCGCGACTTCTGGCTGAACGAAGGGTTCACCGTCTACCTCGAGACGCGCATCATGGAGCAGGTGTTCGGCAAGGACCGCGCGACCATGGAGGTGAGCCTCGGCATGCAGAACCTCGCCGCCGAGATGAAGACCCTGCCCGCCGCCGACCAGGTGCTGCACATCGACCTCACGGGCCGCAACCCGGACGACGGCATGACCGACGTGCCGTACCAGAAAGGCGCCGCGTTCCTGCGCCGGCTCGAAGAGGTCTTCGGCCGCGCCGAAGTCGACGCGTTCCTGCAGCGCTGGTTCGACCAGCACGCGTTCACGAGCGTCACCACCGCGACCTTCGTGCAGTTCCTGCAGCAGGACCTGTTCGCGAAGGACGCGGCGAAGGCGGCGCAGGTCGACGTGCCGAAGTGGATCTCCGGCAGCGGCCTGCCCGGCGATGCACCGATCCCGACGAGCCGGCTGTTCGCCGCCGTCGACGCACAACTCGCAGCGTGGCGCGCGGGCAAGCCGGCGGCCGAGCTGGTGACCAAGGGCTGGGTGACGCAGCAGTGGCTGCGCTTCCTCGCCGGACTCGAGGCGCCCGCGAAAGAGCGGCTGGCGGACCTCGACACGGCGTTCGCCTTCACCCGCAGCGGCAACAGCGAGATCCTCTGCGCCTGGCTGGTCACCGCGATCCGCGCCGACTACCGCGCCGTCGACCGCCGCCTCGAACTGTTCCTGATGACCGTCGGCCGCCGCAAGTTCCTGAAGCCGCTGTACGAGGCCGTGCTCGCCACGAACGGCGGCAAGGAACGCGCCCTCGCGATCTACCGGAAGGCGCGACCGCGCTACCACGCCGTGGCACAACGCACGCTCGACGCGATGCTCGGCTACACCCCGACGCGCTGAGTTCGGTCACGCCGCTCTCGCGTCCGAAGAACGGCTCGCTATCCTCTCCGCCCCATGAGCGCACCCAGCCAACCGCTGATCGACCCGAAGGACGTGGCCATCGTCGTGCGCGGCTTCGTCCTCGGCTTCGTGATCCTCGGCTTCTTCCTACTGCTCGCGATGGGACTCGGCATGCCGCTGCTCGTGAACCACGGCAACGTGCCGATGCAGTGATGCCGGCGCTCGGCGTGAGGCCGCCGGAGTGACGCCGCGAATGCGGTGACACGGCGCCACGGAGTTTCGTGGCGCGCAACCGCCGCGCGTATCGACGCGCATGTGGGTGCTCGGGTGACGAGCACCGGCAACGACCTTCCGGGCGACGACCCGCGAGGAGCAGGTCGCGCACGTTGCACGGAGAATGTGCCAGCAGGAATCAGCGGCCGACCCGAGTCGGCACGCTGCAGCCGGCTTGCGGGGCGGGTCGGGTCAGGCGCAGGAACGCGCCCGGCCGACTACCACTCGTCGCCGCCGCCGCCGTGGTCGTCGCGGCCACCGCCACGGCCGCCCCGGCCACCGCCGAAGCCACCGCGACCGCCGCCACCACCGCCGCCGCCGCCGCCGTAGCCACCACGGCCACCGCGACCGCCGCCACCACCACCGTAGCCGCCGCGGCCA
>CAZIFB010000120.1:0-5510 GCA_964538915.1 uncultured candidatus Brocadiaceae bacterium
GGCCGCCGCGGACGCGCTGCCGTTCCAGGACGCGTTCGCCGTGCTGTTCTTCGTGTCGGTGGGCATGCTCGTGAACCCAATGGTGTACGTGAACCAGTGGCCGCGCATCGCGGTCGTGCTCGTCATCGTGCTCGTCGGGCAGGCATTCACCGCGATGGTGCTCGCGCTGCTCCTGGGCCGGCCGCTCCGGTCTGCGCTCACCCTCGGCGCGTCGGTCGGGCAGATCGGCGAGTTCTCGTTCATCATTGCCGCGCTCGGCATTTCGCTCGGCGTGCTCCCCACCGACGCACGCGACCTCGTGCTCGCGAGCGCAATTCTCTCCATCATGCTCAACCCGTTCCTGTTCGGGGCGATCCGGCCCATCGAGGCGTTCATCGAGGCGCGGCCGCGGCTCACGCGGTTGGTGCAGCGCCTTGAGAACGCACGGGGCGACCCGGTGGACGTGGCGATCGCAGGCGACGCGCAGCTCACCGGGCACGCGATCATCGTCGGGTATGGACGTGTGGGCAGCGCGATCGGCGAGGTGCTGACGGGTGAGGGCGTTCCGTACGTGGCCATCGACCGCGACCGGCCGCGCGTGGAGCACCTGCGCATCAGCGGCATCCACGCCGTGTACGGGGACGCCGCGCAGGGCGGCTTCCTGCAGCACGCCGGCATCGCCGGCGCGAAGATGCTGATCGTCACGGCGCCCGAGCCGATCAGGACGCGGCTGATCGTGGACGAGGCCCGCCGCCTGCGACCCGACATCAACATCGTGGTGCGGGTGCACACGGAGTCGGACCTCGCGGCGTTCCAGCGGCTTGGCGTGGACCGCGTGGTGCTGGGCGAGCGGGAGCTGGCATTCGGCATGGCGCGTTATGCTTTACAGGTGGTGCGCCGATGACCGGCGCCCCGATCCAGGAGTGACAGCGTGGAACTGAGCGTGATCGGCCTCAACTTCGCGTATGCCGCGCTCGGCGTGGCCCTGATGTGGATCAGCTATCGCGTGTTCGATTGGATGACGCCGCAGGTCGATTTCGCCGCCGAGCTGAAGAAGGGGAACGTCGCGGTGGCGATCTTCATCGCGGCGCTGTTCATCGCGATCGCGCTGATCGTCGGCAACGCACTGAACTAACGGGCGAACGGGAGCACGGCAGTGATGCGCGGAGGAGCGCCCATCGCCCGCTTCGGGCGGCCGGTTGTCGTGCCGTTCGCAGTGGTGCTCGGCCTGGTCGCCGGGCCGGTCGCCGGGCGGGAGGCCGCGCTGCCGGTGCTGAGCGCCGCAACGGCCGCCGCAGTGGCAGCCCAACCTGCGACACCCGAGCGCTCCACCGGCGCGCTCGCCCGGGCCGCCGCGGCGCGGGAATCGGCGCGTCGCGCGGCCCGGTTCGACCCGATCTTCCAGAAGTACACCAAGCGGTATTTCGGCATCGGATTCGACTGGCGGCAGTTCAAGGCCCAGGCAATGGCCGAAAGCAACCTGGACACGGCGGCGACGAGCTGGGTTGGCGCACGTGGGTTGATGCAACTGATGCCGTCCACCTACGCGATGATCCAGTCGCGGAGGCCCGAGTTCGGCAGCATCGACGATCCCGAGTGGAACATTGCCGCAGGCATCATGCACAACCGGTACCTGTGGAAGGCGTGGCCGGAGATCGACCCGGACACGGAGCGGGCCCGCTTCATGTTCGGGAGCTACAACGCGGGTGAGGGCCCGATCACCCGCGCCCACGCGGCCGCAAAGGCCCGGCAGCTGGAACCGACGCAGTGGGCGAGCATCGAGCAGGTCGCGCCCACCGTGCCCCGGTGGCGCTACCGGGAGACACTGGGTTACGTGCGAAAGATCGAGAGCAACTACGAGCGGTTGCGCGGACGGGAACTGCCGGCGGCATCGCCCGGCCCAGCCCCGCCGCCGTGACCGCGTGGCAGCCGCGGCGTTCATTCCTCACCCTCATCCCCATTCGACATGTACGTCACCACGACCCTGGCCTTTGAAGGCTACCGCGTCACCGAGTACAAGGGTGTCGTGCGCGGAATCGTCGTCCGCGCGCCCACCA
The DNA here is from genome assembly GCA_964538915.1 of uncultured candidatus Brocadiaceae bacterium. GTDB lineage: Bacteria > Planctomycetota > UBA1135 > UBA1135 > UBA2386 > JAEUHQ01. The sequence goes on from CAZIFB010000120.1 coordinate 2,037, forward strand.
TCACGCAGGGCATCCTTGGCGGCCTCAAGTCCGTGATCGGCGGCAACATCGGCTCGTACACGGAGATGTGCGAGCAGGCACGCGAGGAAGCGTTCGACCTGCTCGTGCAGCACGCACAGGAGCGCGGCGCCAACGCCATCATCGGGATGAGCTACGACGCGTCGGACCTCGGCGGGCACAACGGCCGCGCGACGGAGGTGTTGTGCTACGGCACCGCCGTCGTGATCGAGCCCGTGCAGGAATGACCCTCGCGGGCCTCGCCGGTGTTCGCACGCCGGCCCTGCTGATCGACCCCGACGCCGTTGCGGCAAACCTCCGCGCCGTCGTTGCGCAGCTCGGCGGCGACGCCGCGCGCTGGCGTCCGCACGTGAAGACGGTCAAGGCTGCGCGCGTGATGCGGATGATGCTCGACGCGGGGATCACCCGGTTCAAGTGCGCCACGACCCTCGAGCTGCGCGCCCTCCTCGAGGTCGGCGCGCGCGACGTGCTCGTCGCGTTTCCGCACGTGGGGGCGAACGTCGCTCGCATCCGCGAACTTGCCGCCGGATTTCCGGACGCCCGGGTGGCGGGGCTCATCGAGACGGAGGCGCACCTGGACGGCTGGCGCGGCAGCGGGCTCCCGCTGTTCGCCGACGTGAATCCCGGGATGAACCGCACGGGCGGGACTCCGGATGCGGCCCGGCTCGGCGCACTTGTGCGGGCGATCACTGCGGCCGGCGGCCACTTCGCCGGCTTGCACTGGTACGACGGACACATGCACTCGCTCGACAACCTGGACGAGCGCGAACGCGCGGCGCACGCGGGCTACGACGCGCTCGGCAGGGTCGTCACGGCGATGACCACCGGGGGCGTCCGGGTGCCCGAGGTGATCGTGGCCGGAACGCCGGCATCGGTCGCCGCGGCGACGTACGCCGCATTCGCGACGTGGCCGACGGATCTGCAGGTCTCGCCGGGAACCGTCGTCTTCAACGATGTGACCAGCCTCGGGCAGGTGCCGGCGGCGTGGAATCTCGTGGCGGCCGCGCGCGTGCTGACCACCGTCGTGAGCCATCCCACGCCGACGCGATTCACCTGCGACGCCGGGCACAAGGCAGTGGCCGCCGACGCCGGCGTCCCGACGTGCGCGATCGAAGGCCATCCCGAGTGGGCGCCCCAGCGCCCGAGTGAGGAGCACCTCCCCGTCGAAGTACCGGTCGGCGCGCCGCTACCACCGATCGGCACAATGCTGACGGTCATCCCCCGACACGTGTGCCCGACCGTGAACAACTTCGACGACGCCCTCTTCGTGCGTGGCGGCGCGCCTGCCGTGGGCGAGTTCGAACGGGAGCGCATCACGGCGCGCGGGCGCGAGGCGCCGATCTAGCTAGGCACACCCAACCGAGCTATTGTTGGGGGTTGTGAACATCCCGCCCCCCACCGAGAGTCGGCGGTCCACCGGCCGCCGGACTTCCGACGCATTCCTGCGCCGCGCGCTGGAGATTGCGCATCTCGGGTGGTGGCAGCTCGAGATCAAGTCCGCCACCGACTCCGACCAGAACGTGCTGACCTGGTCGGACGAAGTGTTCCGCATCTTCGGGCACGACCCGCGCAGCTTCGAACCGACCGTGGCGCGGTTCTTCGCCCAGGTGCATCCGGACGACGTGGCCGCGGCGCGGGAAGTGGAACGCCGAGCCATCGCGGACGGCGCCGACTGCGTCTTCGAGCACCGCGTCGTGCGCAGCGATGGATCCGTCCGTCTGGTCGAGGAGCGCGGCACCGTGGAGCGGGACGCGGACGGCAAACCGGTGCGGATGGTCGGCACCATCACCGACATCACCGACCGCCGTCGCATCGAGGACGCCCTCGGAAGCCTGGGGTCGGCCACCGGCCTCCTCTCGCAGATCGTCGAGCACTCGCACGATGCGATCGTCTCCTTCGCGCTCGACGGAGTGATCACGACGTGGAACCCGGCGGCCGAACGGGTGTTCGGCTACCGGGCGGCCGAGGTGATCGGGCGTGATGCGCGGCTCCTCGTGCCGCCCGACCTCGAGCACGAACTCGTCGACTGCCTCGAATACGCGAAGAAGGGACAGCTCCGTGCGCCCTACGAGACCGTAAGGCTCCACCGCGACGGCTCGCAGGTGAATGTCGAGATCGCCTCGTCGCCGATCCGCGACCACGCCAGTGGCACGGTGATCGGCGCGTCGGCGATCGTGCGCGACGTGACGCAGCAGCGGCGCATTGCCGCTCAGCTGCAGCACGCGCAGCGCCTCGAAAGCATCGGCCGCCTCGCGGGCGGAGTGGCCCACGACTTCAACAACCTGCTGATGGCGATCACGGGGTACGCCGAGCTGCTCCGCATGGATCTGCCATCGGACGCTCCGGCGCAGGACGACCTGCGGGCGATCCTGTCGTCGGCTGAACGAGGCGCGCGACTCACCCGTCAGTTGCTCGCGTTCGGCCGCCGCCAGGTGCTGCACGCTGTGCAGCTCGACCTCAACGCCGTGCTGACCGAGATGGAGGGGGTGCTGCGCCCGCTGGCGGGCAGCGACGTGACGCTGAGCCTCGACCTGTCGTCAACGCCGGCCTTCGTCCGGGCCGACCGCGCGCAGATCGAGCAGGCCATTGTCAACGTCGTGGCCAACGCGCGCGACGCGATGCCGCACGGCGGCGTGCTCGGAATCTCGACGGCGATCGTCGAGATGGGTCGCGAGGGACCGGCCCACCGCCCGACGATCGAGGCGGGACGGTACGTGCGCGTCGCGGTCAGCGACACGGGCATCGGCATGGACGCCGACGTGCAGTCGCGCCTGTTCGAGCCGTTCTTCACGACGAAGCCGCGCGGCACGAGCACCGGCATGGGACTTGCCACCACCTACGGCATCGTGAAGCAGAGCGGCGGGTTCATCACTGTCGAAAGCGTTCCGGGCCAGGGGACTACGGTCCGCGCCTTCCTGCCGTTCGCGGCGACGCCGGTGGACGCGCAGGCGCCGGCCGCGACGCCCGCCGAAACCGGCGAAACGGCGCCAGGCGGCGACGAGACGATCCTCATCGTCGAGGACGACGCCGCCGTGCGTGCCTCGTCGAAGGCGACGCTCGGGCGGCTTGGCTACACGGTGCTCGACGCGGCAACGCCGTCGGAAGCGCTCGACGTGCTGAGCCGCCGCTCAGGCGACGTGGACGTGCTCATCACGGATATCCTGCTGCCCGAGATGTCGGGCGTGCAGCTCGGCGAGATCGTCCAGTCACGCTATCCGCACGTGCGCATCATCCGGATGAGCGGCTATTCCGGCGACGAGCCGCCGGCCGGCCCGCCAACGGCGTATTTGCAGAAGCCGTTCTCGGTGGTCACGCTTGCGCGCGCCATCCGCGGCGCGATTGCCGGCTCGGTCTAGCACCACACCGCGGGCCCGCCGGTGAACGCCAGGCCGGCGGCAGTACGCTTCATCTTCGTGACCGTCGTCCTCGACGTCGTCGCGCTCGGCATCATCATTC
>CAZIFB010000121.1:0-5344 GCA_964538915.1 uncultured candidatus Brocadiaceae bacterium
GTCTGCTGCAGGATCTCGCGCGCCTTGCCGACCGAGACGCTCGGGCTCGTCGTCGGCATGTAGAGCAAGTCGCCCTCGTCGAGCTTCGGCATGAACTCGGAGCCGAGGTTCGTCGCCGGGTAGATCGCCGACGCTCCGAGCAGCAGCGCGCATATCAGGGTCGCAAAGGGGTGCCGCAGACAGATCCAGAAGAATGGTTCGTAGACGGCCTCGCTGAGCCGGTTGACCGGGTTCCTCTCCTCACGCGGAATGCGGCCCTTCAGGAACCAGACCATGAGGGCCGGTACCACAGTAATGCCCAGGATGGCGGCTGCGCCGATGGCGAAGGTCTTGGTCCACGCGAGCGGACTGAACATCCGCCCCGACTCACCGCCCAGCACGAAGATGGGCAAGAAGGCGACCGTGATGATGAGCAGCGAGCTGAACAGGCTCGGTGCCACCTCCTTGGCCGCGGCTAGCACGATCTCCGGCTGTGGCGGCATCGGCACACCGCTCTTCTCGAACAGATCGCGCGCCCGCTGCAGGTGCTTGTGCGCGTTCTCGACCAGCACCACCGAGCTGTCGACCATGACGCCGATCGCCAGGGCGAGGCCGCCGATCGACATGATGTTCGCGTTGATGCCGAGCAGCGTCATCAGCAGCATCGCGACGAGCAGGCCGATCGGCAGGATGATCAGCGCGACGATGGCCGAGCGGACGTGGGCAAGGAACACGAGGCAGATGAGGCCCGTGACGATCAGTTCCTCGAAGACCGCGTCGCGCAGCGTGTCGACTGCGCGTTGGATGACGAGCGAGCGGTCGTAGGTCGGGACGATGCGCACGCCCTCAGGCAGCCCAGGCTTCAGCTCTTCCAGCCGCGCCTTCGCATCCTTGATGACCTGGAAGGCGTTGCTGCCGAAGCGCGCGACAACCACGCCGCCGACGGCCTCACCCTTGCCGTCGAGGTCCCCGACCGATCGGCGCGCCTCGCCACCGACGCGCAGTTCGGCGATCTGCCCGAGCAAGACGGGCGTGCCGTTGGCACCGAGTCCAACGGGCACCTTGGCGAGGTCGTCGACCCCGTGCAGGTAGCCGCGGCTCCGTACCATGTACTCCTGTTCGGAGCGTTCGACGACCGAACCGCCGACGTCGCGGTTGCTCGACTCGATCGCCGCTGCAACGGCGGTGACGGAGACACCGAACGCACGCACACGCTCCGGGTCGAGCAGCACCTCGTATTGCTTGACGAATCCGCCGAAGCTCGCGACCTCGGAGACGCCTTCGACGGAGCTGAGCGGATAGCGCAGGTAGTAGTCCTGGATCGTGCGCAGCTCGGCGAGGTCGTGGCGATCGGAGACCAGCGCGTACTGGTAGACCCAACCGACGCCGGTGGCGTCCGGGCCGAGCTTCGGCTGCACACCGGCCGGCAGTCGGTCTTGAATCGTCGATAGGTACTCGAGCACACGGCTGCGAGCCCAGTAGATGTCCGTGCCGTCCTCGAACAGCACGTAGCAGAACGACAGCTCGAACATCGACACGCCACGCACATCCGTGGCCCCGGGCACGGCCAGCAGCGCGCTGGCCAGCGGGTAGGTGACTTGATCGTCGACGACCTGCGGGTTCTGGCCCGAATACTCGGTGACGACGATGACCTGCACGTCGGACAGATCGGGAATCGCGTCGAGCCGGACGTTCCGGTAGCCCCACAGGCCCAGCGCCAGGAGCCCCACCGTCAACATCACGACCAGTGCTCTGTGGCGCACGCTGAGTTCGAGGATGCGCGCGATCATCGCCGCGCCCCCGTGTCCAGCGGCAAGCGGCTCTTCACTTCACCGCACGAAGTCATGCTGAGGTCGAAGAAGTTCTTCACCTGTTCGTCGGTCTGCAGCCAGTCGGCCTCGACCATCGGGCAGTGCATGACGAACAGCGACGCTCCGAAGGTCTTGCTCGGCCGGGCTGCCGCGAACAACTCGGCGAACAGCTTGCCGGCCGGGATCAGAGCCTTGCGGCGCGTGGCGACGTCGGCAGTCTCGGCGGGAACGGCCTTGGGTAACCCGTGCACGAGTTCGTGCAGCTCGGGCGAAGCGTCGTCATGCAACGCCTGCACGGCGGTCGAGAGGCGAACCCAGCCGTCATCGTCGTCCTTGTCATGCAGCAGCGCGTCGGCCACCGCCAAGTAGGCGCTCAGAACCGCGTCGACGCGCTGCTGGATCTCCTGGGTGAGGCGCAGGGGCTCACGAACGGCAGGCCCCGGGTTCTCGTGCAGGAGTCCCTCGCCCTGCAGCTTGCGGGTTCCTTCGCGCAACTGGCTCTCCGCGTCGATCAGCAATTGGCCCGAGACGACGACGCGATCGCCCTCCTTCAGGCCGTCCAGCACCTCGACCATGCCACCGTCCCCGGTCGCACCAACGCGCAGGACGCGGGGCTCGAACTTGCCGTCGCCCAACGCCAGCCACGCGAGTTGGCGGTCACCGGTGTCCAACACGGCTTCCATGGGCACCAGCACCGCGTCCGCCGCCAGCGACAACGGCATGTGCAGACGTGCGAACATTCCCGGCCGATACGACTCGTCCTCGTTCGGCAACACGGCGCGCACCGTGACCGTGCGTGTCGCTTCATCGACAGCCGGGGCGATGTAGACGATCCGGCCCTTGGCCACGCGCCCCGGCAGCGCGGCAAACGAAGCCTCGACTTCCATGTCGAGCCGCACGCTGCCGGCCTCGTGCTCCGGCAGTTGAGCATCGAGCCAAACCTCGGACAGGTCGACAATCCGCAGCAGTGACTGGTTCATCATCGCGGGCGCACCCTCGACGATGTCTCGGCGCATGAGTCGACCGTTGACCGGGCTTTGCCAGGGGATCGTCTGTTGGGCGCGTTCCTTCGCTTGCAGTGCGTCGACCAGCGAAGCGGGTAGATCCCAGAGCAGCAGCTTCTGTCGACCAGCCGCGAGCAGCTCGGCGTCACCACTCTTGCGGGCAGCGATCAGTTCCTCCTGTGCCACAATCAACTCGGCCGAGTAGAGGTCGAACAGCACGTCCCCCTCGCGGATCGCCATCCCTTCGGTGTGGGCGTGCAGCTTGTGCACGAAGCCCGGGATCTTCAGCGCGATGTCCCGCTGTCGCGCCTGCGCCTCGCGCACCGCGCCGAACGCATGCACGGTCCTGGACAGCGGTCCCCGCGCGATGGTTGCCACGCGGACGCCCATGTTCTGGACGACAACCGGGTCGATCGTCAGGGCGGGTCCGGAGTCCTTGGGCACCGAGGCCAAGGGCACCAACTCCATGCGGCAGATCGGGCAAGTGCCTGGACCATCCTGCCGCACCTGGGGGTGCATCGAGCAGGTGTAGACGCTGGTCGTCTTGCTCGCCCCGGCACCGGCGCGCTGCGTGCCGAACCAGTAGCCGACGCCTGCGGCGGAGAACAACAGAACGAAGAACGCTGTGGCCGGAAGGGCGGCACGAAACCAACGCATGACGGAAGCCTCTCGGCTCAGGGAAACACTGCAGGAGGGTCACCGGCAACGCGCACCGCGCATCGCCACGAGAGCCCCGAGGTCGGGGCCGCCCGGGCACCTGGACTGCGTCGGCGGCGACGTCAGTACAGAGTGCTCCTACAGAGGCTCGCTACTCCCGCCAAACCGACAGCACGCTGTGCCGCCGGCGTCCCTGCCTGAAGTCGTTCCCGAATCGAATCGTCGCGCAACCACCCAGGTTCGCACCTTCGGGCGGCCCGGTGATGGAAGGCAACCGCCACGGCTCGTTGAGCCGAATCGCCCCCGTCGCACTCGTCGGGTGGTGCGGCGTCGGACCTTCCGGCGGCAGCGCCGGCAGTCCCGGGTGTTCGACGTTCGCTTCGCAGCCGCAGTCCGGCACCACCTGCTTGGCGCACTCGCATGCGCCCACGCAGCAGGAGCATGCATGCTCAGAGCCGGATGTCGTCGCCTCGCGCCCCCCCACGGCACCGAACCCCAGCGCGAGCGCCAGGGCGGTGACGACGGCTACCAAGAGGCTGCGGAACGACATCATGAGATCATCGGCTCAACGAAGTATCGGCACGGTCCTTTCAGGAATCAACGCGCGGTGAGGGCCTGGAAGGTCGACAGCACCAAGTTGTTCGTCGGCGGCACCACGCCGACTCCCTGCATTCCCACGCGCAACCCGATGATGGCTGGGCTGTTCGGCAGGATGTAGGGCATGGTCGCGACGCCGGATGTCGACGTCAGCACGAGTCCGTAGAGGGCTGCTGTCGTCGGGTCGAGCACCAGCGTGCCGAGGCCCGGCAACGAGACCCACGGGGCGAGTTCGTTCGGCCCGATGAAGAGCCCGAACGCCTGCCCAGGCGTCCACTGGACACGCACCGCCCCGCTTGCCCCTGGCGCGAACGCACTCGGTTGGTCGCTGATCGTCACCACTGGCAACGGCAGCATCGGCTCGTAGTCGGAGCGGCTCAGCACACCATCTCCGTCCGCGTCACCCAAGTACTCGATCGCAGTCATCATGCCGGTCGCCATATGCTCCATGTTGTGGCAGTGCAGGAGCCAACGGCCGGGGTTGTCCATGCTGATCTGCACGGTCGCTGAGCTGCCCGGTTGCCCGTTGGGCCGAATCAACACCGTGTCCTTCTTCGGCGGATTCGCTGTCCCGCCCGCCGTGCCCATCAACCGGAAGAAGTGGCCGTGCACATGCATCGGGTGGTACTCCGGCATCATCATCATGCCGTTGTTCACGATCGCCATCTGAACCTGCTCACCAGCCCCGACCTGGAACGGGGTCACATTCGGCCAAGTCTGGCCGTTGATCGTGTGGATCATCCCCGACGGCCCCATGCCCATCCCGAGAGAAGCCGTGAAGGTACGGTTCGGCGTCGAGGTGATGGGCTGCACAGGGAAGTACGACGCCAACTGTGAGTAGTTCAGCAGCGTGCCTGACGCCAAGTTCGTCGGTACGAAGCCCGCCGACGGCAGTGGTCCCGTCTGGCCGGCATATCGCACGACGCCGCGCACGACGGTGGCGTTCCGGTTCTCGATCGTCGAGGCCGCAAGGCTCCAGGTCCCGGGGTTGTTGCAGTCGACGAGGACATCCCAGCGTTCCCCGATGCCGATCGGAATCGCCTGCACGACAACCGGCTGGACGCGGTTGCCGTCGGCGTGCGTGACGGTCATCGAGTGCCCATCGAGCGCGAACACGTAGTTCGTGGTCGCCGACACGTTGACGACGCGCAAGCGGAGCCTCTGCCCGGCCTGAACGTTAATCGGGCTCTGACCGGCGCTGGCGAGGCCGTTCAGCAGATGGCCGGAGAATGCGCCACCGAGCGGATTGGTCCAGTCGTCGAGAACGATCGTCTGCTCGACATCGAAGGCAGGATC
>CAZIFB010000122.1:0-4720 GCA_964538915.1 uncultured candidatus Brocadiaceae bacterium
GCCCAGCCCTCGTTCATGATCTTGGTCATGCCCTGCGGCGCGAAGTAGTAGGCCTCCTCGCGCAACATCGCGAGCACGTCCTGCTCCCACGTCTCGAGCGGCGCATGGTCGAGCAGGAACTTGAGCACGTCGCGAACGGGCCGCGCAGGGAACTGTCTCTGCTGCTTCTGTTCCGCCTCGCGCCGCTGACGTTCCTTCTCGAGGAACTTCGGCGGGTTGATGTAGCGGTCCATGTAGTCCTTCGCCGCGATCTTGTGGACCTGCGCGTCGTCCTTCGGCGCCTCCTCGCGCGCGGCACGGCGGGCCTCGGCCGCACGATCGGTGCCGCGGTCGATGTAGGGCGAGTACGGATCGATCAGGTTGTCGAGCGAGTGCACGACGTCGATGAAGTTCTCGACCGCCTCCTGCCCGAAGCGATCCATGTAGCGGCGGATGCGCGCCCCGTGGTTCGCCAGCACGTCCATCATCTTTCGCGACGTGTGCGCGAACCACGAGTTGTTCTTGAAGAAGTCGCAGTGGCCGTAGACGTGCGCCATCACGAGCTTCTGCTCCGTGATGGAGTTGCTGCGCATCAGGTACGCGTAGCAAGGGTCGTTGTTGATGACGAGCTCGTAGATCTTGGAGAGACCGTACGCGTACGACTTCGACAGGTGCTCGTACTCCATTCCGAAGCGCCAGTGCGGATAGCGCGTCGGGAACCCGCCGTAGCTCGCGATCATGTTGAGCTCGTCGTGGTCGACGAGCTCGTAGATCACTTCGTAGAAGTCGAGCCCGTAGCTCTTCGCGAGATCTCGCGTCTCGTCGCGCAACTGCGCCAGTTCGGGGGTCAGGTTGCCCATCGGATCGGTCGGGGAGTTGCCGATAGCATCGGCAGAATCCCGCCCGAGACTAGTGTCCGTCCGGCGCAGAATCCGCGACGAACGCCGATCGCGTGGCGCGGAGGCTGCCGCTCATCGCGTCCTGCGCACCCCGAGGGAACGGCGATGGAACGCCGGGGTGAAGTTCGTGGCCGCCGCCAGCCATTCGTCGACGGCGCGACGACAGCCCGAGTAGGACGAGTAGTCGTCGAACACGATCATCGCGCCGACGGACAGGTGCGGCGCGATGCGTTCGATGCACACTCGCACCGAGTCGTACCAGTCGCAATCGACGTGGGCGAGCGCGACGGGGCCCGTCGGATGCAGGGTCGCCTCGAACAGTCCGCGGTGCATCCGCACGAAGTCGCGCTCCGGCACCACGTCGAAGCGCCGAAGGTTGGCGCGCACCTTCTGCTGGAGGTCGTCGACGTAGCCGTAGTAGGTGTCGCCCCCGAGCCCCTTGGACGCACCGGACGCGATCTCCGCGTACCGGCGATGCGCGTCTTCGCCGTCGTCGGCGCCCGGCGGCGGGATCATGCCGAACACGTCGTAGAGGTCGAGCGGCACGCCGCGCGGTTTGAGCTTGCCGAGCAGGATCGCCGAACCGCCGAGTGCGACTCCGGCCTCGAGCCAGCTGCCGCGCACGTTCGCCGAGCGCACCGCCAGTGCGGCCTCGGCGATGTTCTCGAGCTTGGGCGGGCCGCAGTACGAGAGGTTCGCGGCGCGGATCTCCGCGATCGCCGCCGTCACCGCCGCGGCGTCGGGCGGCGCATCGACGGCGGACCCGAACAATCCGCGCAGACGTTGCCACACGGTCGTCATGCCGTCAGGTAGGCGAACGCCGGCCGCGCGGAGAGGCCACGGGCTCGGGTCGTTCGATCGCGGCGGTTCACGGCCCGAGTCTAGAGCGGCGCGCCGGCATGCGCCATCGATCGCATCCCGGCGTTCTCACGGGTGCGCCGCGGGCCATGGCGCAGGGCGCTGCCGCGACACGAGCATGCAGTGCACGGCCTCGACGAGCAGTGCCACGGCGAAGCGTTCCTTCGGCGACAGCGGCGCCGCAGCGACGCGGCTCCAGTCGAGCCACGGCGCGAGCAGGTCGCGCGCCGGCTGCAGGGCATCGTCGCGCAGACACCGTCCGTACGCGGCGGCCAGCCCTTCGGCGAGCCACGTGCTCCACAGGTCGACGGTTCCCGTCGTGCCGAACTTCGGCCTCGCCGCGACCGCCGGCGGCAGCAGCTCGGCGAAAGCGGCGCCCAGCGCGACCTTCTCGCGGCGCCCGGGCCCGTTCGGCGGCAGCAGCTTCTGCGCGGGCGACAGCATCGCGCTCGCCTCGAGCACCGGTCGGTAGAGGAACGGCACGCGCGCCTCGACACCGTGCGCCATGAACATGCGGTCGACGCGCAGCAGCTGGCTGTACTGCAGCTGGGTGACGAGGTCGAACGACTGGAACGCGCCGAGGGGATCCGTCGGCAGTTCGCGGCACCACGCCACGAATGCAGCCCGCTGCGCCGCTGCCCGTTCGCCGGCGTGCCCGCGCACGTCGGGCCGCAGGCAGCCGAGCAACGTCGTCTGTGCGCGGCGCTGCCTATAGCGGTCGAACAGGAGTCCGGGGTCGCCCGCGACCTCCGGCTCCAGCGCGAAGCGGTACCACGGATAGCCGCCGAAGAGTTCGTCGGCGCCCTCGCCGACGAGAACGACCTTGTGCCCCGCGGCACGCACCGCCGCCGCCAGCGCCGCGCCCGGGAGCGCGTTCGCGTTCGCGATCGGCTCCTCGAGATGGAACGCGACGTGCCGCAGCCAGTCGCCGACGTCGGTCCGCTGCAGACGCACGACGTCGTGGCGCAGCGCGCAAGCCTTCGCGACGGCGTTCGCGTGGGCGACCTCGGGATCGTCGGCGAGGTCCGACGCGAGCGAAAATGTCAGTGCGCGCAGGCCCGGCGATCGCCGGTTCGCGGCGACGGCGACGATACTCGAGTCGAGCCCGCCGCTGAGCGCCACGGCCACCGGGACGTCGGCGATCAGGTGGTCGGCGACGGACGACTCGACGACGTCGCGCAGTTCGCTCGCGGTCACGGCACGCTTCGCACCGCCGTAGGCGACGCGAGTGCGCGCGAAGGTCGTCTCGCGCCGCTGCCAGCCGTTCGCGCCACGCGTGTACGTCGCCTGCGTGCCCGGCGGCAGGAACCGCACGCCGTACAGCGACTCGTCCGCCAGCGGGAACCCCCAGCTCAGCAGATCGCCGAGCACCGCGCCGTCGAGCGCGAGCGGCGCGACGGCTGCGATCGCCTTGACCTCCGAGGCGAACACGAGCGCGTCCGGTCGTTCGTGCACGACCAGCGGCTTGATGCCGAACTCGTCGCGAACGAGGTGCAGGCGACGTGCCGCGTGTTCCCAGAGCGCCAGCGCGAACATGCCGCGCAAGCGGGCGAACAAGGCATCGCCCCACCGCGCGTGCCCCACCGCGACGACCTCGGTGTCGCTGGTCGTGCGGAACACCGCTCCCTCCCGTTCGAGCTCCGCGCGCAGCTCGCGGAAGTTGAACACCTCGCCGTTGTAGACGAGCGTGCAGTGGTCCGTCGTGAACGGCTGGTCGCTGCGCGCGTCGACGTCGAGGATCGACAGCCGCACGTGGCCGAGTGCGAGCCCGAGTTCCGGACGTTGTTCGAGCCGCTGCGCGTCGGGGCCGCGATGCGCAAACGCGGCGATCGCCGCGCGCAGGCGCTCCTCGGCCGGCAGGCGCGACGGATCACCGAACCATCCGAAGATGCCGCACATGATCCGTCAGCGGGCGCAGGGCACGACGTGCAGCATCTCGGGCATCGAAGGAGAGGGCGGCTCGGACCGCCCGGCGCCCCGCCCACGTTCCTCGGCGCGCGGGTGCCGGTCAAGCGAGGACCGGGCACACCGACGGGACGCGAGCCGCGGCCTCGCGGGCGGCACGCAGCAGCGGTAGCGTCGCGGGCACGAGTGCGGAGAGACCGACCCAGATCGGGCCGTACCGGATCCTCGACACGCTGGCTGAAGGCGGGATGGGAACCGTGCTGCTCGCCGAGCAGTCGGCGCCCGCGAAGCGGCGCGTCGCGCTGAAGCTCATCAAGCTCGGCATGGACAGCAAGGCCGTCGTCGCGCGCTTCGAGCAGGAGCGGCAGGCGCTCGCGCTCATGCAGCCCGACGGCATCGCGAAGGTGTTCGACTGCGGCGTGTCGGAACGCGGCCAGCCGTTCTTCGTGATGGAGCTCGTCGCACTGCGGTTCGGCAACGGCCAGACCGTCCGCGACCGCAGCCTGGGTCTCCGCCCCGCGCGGCTACTCACCCGGTGAGCGAACGACCCTACCGCCCCTTGCCGAGGAAGCTCTTGATGCTCGGCAGGATGCCGTCGCGATCCTGGATGTCCGTCGTGACGACCTTGTCGTCGCTCTTGAACGCGGTGTCCAAGTCCTTCTTGAACTGGCCGCTTCCGTACGCGCTCTTCACCTGGCCGTAGCAGAACTGGTTGCAGATCGGCAGCAGCGAGTCCTTCAGCAGCGACACGCAGTGCTCCGTGTCCCGCGTGCTCCAGTTGTCGCCGTCGCTGAAGTGGAACGGATAGACGTTCCACTCCTGCGCCGGGTACTTGTCCCGCACCAGCTGCATGCACAGCTCGTACGCCGAGCTGATCTTCGTGCCGCCGCTCTCGCGCAGATGGAAGAACGTGTGCTGGTCGACTTCGTGCGCGACGGCGTCGTGCACGATGTAGTGCACCTGCAGGTTCTTGTACTGGTGCCGGAGCCACGTATCGATCCAGAAGGCCTCGATGCGCACGATGTCCTTCTGCTCGCGCCCCATCGAGCCCGACACGTCCATCATGTAGACGATCGCGG
>CAZIFB010000123.1:0-4552 GCA_964538915.1 uncultured candidatus Brocadiaceae bacterium
GCAGGCGGCGCAGGCCGCGCTGGCTCGCGAGCGTCGCCTTCTCGCCGGCGTTCACGCCGTCGCCGAGCTTGTTGTCCGCGACGAACGCGTTGATGCGGCCCATGAACACGTTGACCCAGGTCGGCTGTGCGAGCTGGGCGATGAGCCAGTTCTGCCGGGCCGAGAAGCCGAGCGTGAAGTTCAGACGGATGCCGTCGTCGTGCAGCCGCCGCGCGGCGAGCAGGCCGGCCGGCGTGAGCGGGACCTTCACGATGAAGCGGTCCGGGCAGATCGCCGCGAAGCGCTTGCCGTACTGGTAGCTTCCCTCCGCGTCGTTGCTGATCGCGGTGTGCAGTTCGACGGACACGTCCGCGTCGAAGGTGCGCACGAGTTTCAGGCCGTGCACGGCGTTCAGGATGAACGCGATCTCCTGGACGAGCCGGTCCCTGCCGATCTTCGGGTCGAGCTTGCGGAGCAGCGCGGCGGCGTCGGGCACGAGCTTGTCGTAGATGCCCTTCTGCACTTCCTTGTTCAGGAGGGTGTTGTTCGTCGTGAGCGCCGTGAACTCGCGAACCCAGAGTTCCTTCGCCGCGTCGACGTCACCCGTGTCGAGCCAGAGCTGGGTGCCGGTCTTCGCGGCGGCGGCCCACAGCGGCGACGCCGGGAATGTCGCACGCTTGGCCTGCGCCAGCGTGACCTGCTTCGTGCAGAACGCGGCGACTTCCTTGGCGAGCGGGGAATCGTGGCGAGGCGTCTCGGTCATGGGGCGGGAGCCTACGGCGCCCGCCCCGCCGGTGCCACGGCGCTACGGCGTCACGATCATCGAGTCGGGGTTGCTCAGGAACATGCGCGACAACTCGCCGCACCACGCCTGGCATCCGTACGAGCCGATGAGCGCGGGGTCGTTCGCGAGCGTCAGAGTGAACTGCGCCTGGCACGAGATGTTGGACACGCCGAGGCCGAACAGGATCAGCGTCGACGGGTCGATCTCGAGATCGCCGAACGGTGGCAACGAGATCGGCGAGATGATGGTCAGCGCGCCCAGAGCGACGCCGAGGTCGAACGGTTCTGCAGTGGTCATCTGCCACGTGACCGGTGTTCCGATCGACACCGGCTGCGGGGTCATCGTGAGCTGCGGTGCGCGCATGAACGTCATCGCGCGCAGATCCGCGGTCGGGAACCCGGCGAGGTTCTTGTCCCAGGCCGTCGTGACCTCACCCGGGTCGAGCCAGTCCGAATCGGCGTTGAGGTCGTTGAACGCGAGAATCGCGTCCGGGCTGCTGTCGATCATCAACAGCACGCCGTCGCTGCGGCGCACGAGGTCCCACCAGATACCGGAAGTGGCGGTGTAGAAGACCGCCTGCTCCGTCGCGTCGATCGAACCGTCGATGTTCAGGTCCTGCACGCGGGTGACGCTACGGCCGCCGGAGCCGTGGTTCGTGACGTAGAGCTGGCCGACTTGATCGAACGCGAATCCGTACCAGGCCGGTACGCCGGTGAAGGTGGGGACCCACCACAGGGTGACTTCGCCGAGATCGTTGCAGTCGCCGTCGAAGTTGTTGTCCGCGGCGCGGTAGATGCCGCGAGCGATCGGGCCGTTCGTGCCGATGTCGCCGTAGTAGAGGGCGCCGTCCGGGCCGAACGCGAACTCGGTGGGGTTGCTGTGAGCCACCGCGCCCGATGCGTTCGGGATCTGCAGGTAGTAGCTCGCTTCCCCGATGTCCTGTGCGTCGCCGTCGGCGTCGAGATCCTGGATCATCACGACACCGTCGATGCCGACGACCGGCGATCCGCCGTTCGCGGTGAGCACGAAGATGCGCCCCAAGAGGTCGACCGTGATGCTCTGCGCCGAGCCGAGCAGGATGCCGCTCGCATTGCCCGCCGACGAGAACCAGATCGTCGCCTCGCCCGCGTCGTCCGCATCGCCGTCGCCGTTGAGATCGCGCAGCGCGGCGATCTCGTCCGACGTCGACGTCGCGGCGAAGATGGTGCCGTCGAGTCCGCACGCGACTCCCGTCGTCGACGCGAGCTGGATGCCCGACACCGTTGGCACGGTGGGCGACGCGTTCGTGAAGAAGACGATCGTCTCGCCGGCGTCGAGGTAGTCGCCGTCCTGATTGAGGTCGCGGAGGCGGAGGATGTCCTCGTTGGCGCGTTCGCTGACGAACAGGTCGAACGTGCGGGACCAGGGGAGGGTGGGCGGGACCTGGGCGTTGGCGGTGAGGGTCAGGCCGCTGAGGGCGCCGAGGCACGCGAGGCGGTGGAGTTGCATGCGCCGCAGGCTACCGGGCTCGGCCAACCTGTCCATTCGCCCCGGGCTGAGTGACGCGTCGATGACGCGTCGATGACGCGGCGGCGTGGCGGCGAAGGGGCGGCGGAGTCCGGCGATCGACCCTGGTCGCGGGGTCGAAACGCCCGATTCGGGCGGGCCTTCGCACCGCCGCATCTGGAGGTGCGCGGCCGACCGCGCCCTTCGGGGGATGGAACGCGATCAGCGAACGCCGCGCATCGCTGCGACGGAGCAACCTCGAACGCGCGTCACGGACGCCGACTTGCCCGGTTCCCATTCCACGCCGGTCAGGACGCCGACGACTTCGCCGGTGCGGTTGAAGATCCCGCCACCGCTGAACCCACCCTCGGGCAAGGCCCCGGCCACGGGGAGCAGGACCAGCGGTGACGCACTGGCCACGCTGAGCAGCAGCGCGAGCGGTTCGAGCGGTTGGTCGGCACAGGCCTCCCCGCGCACCAGTCTGCCGCTGGTGTTCACCCCGCACTGGTCCGGGTAGCCGAGTGCGACCACGAGTTCGCCGGGGACGGGGTCGGCCGTCCCCGGGAAGGTGTCTTCCGCCGCGGGCGCGCGCTCCCATCGCAGGACGGCGAAGTCCAACTCGTGCTCGTGTGCAGACTCGACCATGGCGGTCGGAATGTCGCGCCCCGACATCGTCACGGCCGCGCTGCGATGAGACTGCGAGGAGACCCAGCGTCGCCGCGGCGAGGCGAACGGACGGGTGGTTCGTTGCATGGTGCCATGGTCGCCGCGGGCGTCACGAGAGCAATTGCCCGGGTGCCGAGAGATCGCCGTTGCCAGTCGGGGCTCGTCAGCCCGAGCCGTTTGCGGCCGGCGTCGTCACTTCGTCGCCGCTCACACCAGTTCGCCGTGGTACTCCTGCAGCGGCCGCACGGCGAGCGGCTTCTTCAGCCAGCTCTCGAGTCCCTGGATCGTCGCCGAGGCGGCGGCGAGCGTCGTGATGCACGGGATGCGGTGGCTGACCGCGGCGCTGCGGATCTGCTTGTCGTCGCTGCGTTCGCGGCGGCCGCTCGGCGTGTTCACGATCAGCCGCACTTCGCGGTTCACGACCATGTCGAGCACGTGCGGCCGGCCTTCGTGGATCTTGAACACGCGCTGCACCGGGATGCCGGCGTTCTGCAGGGCGCGCGCGGTGCCGCTCGTCGCGACGATCTCGAAGCCGAGGCGATGCAGGCGGTCGATCAGCGGCACGATCAGGCGCTTGTCCTCGTCGCGCACCGACACGAAGACCTTGCCCTCGCGCGGCAGCGTGTTGCCGGCGCCGACCATCGCCTTCGCGAACGCGGTGCCGAAGCGTTCGTCGATGCCCATCACTTCGCCGGTGGACTTCATCTCCGGGCCGAGCAGCGTGTCGACGCCGAGGAACTTGTTGAACGGGAAGACCGGCGCCTTCACCGAGAAGTACGGCGGCTGCAGCCGCTCCTGGACGCCGACCTGCGCGAGCGTCTCGCCGAGCATCAGGCGCGCGGCGAACTTCGCCAGCGGCTGGCCGATCGCCTTGCTGACGAACGGCACCGTGCGCGACGCGCGCGGGTTGGCCTCGAGGATGTAGACCTTCGGGCCGCGGACGGCCCACTGCACGTTCATCAGCCCGACGACGCGCAGCGCCTTCGCGAGGCGGCGTGTCTTCTCGCTGATCTCCTCGATGAGGCCGTCGGTCAGCGTGTAGGGCGGCAGCGAGCAGCTCGAGTCGCCGGAGTGGATGCCGGCCTCCTCGATGTGCTCCATGATGCCGCCGATCACGACGTTCTCGCCGTCGGCGATCGCGTCGACGTCGACCTCGATCGCGGAGTCGAGGAACTTGTCGACGAGCAGCGGCCGCTCCTCGGAGAACGACGAGTGCCGCTCCATGTAGGACTCGAGGCCCGTGCGGTCGTAGACGATCTCCATGGCGCGCCCGCCGAGCACGAAGCTCGGCCGGACGAGGACCGGGTACCCGATGCGCTCCGCGACCGCGATCGCTTCGTCACCGGTGCGGGCCATGCCGTTCGGCGGCTGGTCGATGCCGAGCTTCGTGATGAGCTTGCTGAACAGTTCGCGGTCCTCGGCTTCGTCGATCGAGTCGACGCTGGTGCCGACGAGCGGGGCGCCGTGGTCCTGCAGGCCGCGCGCGAGGTTGAGCGGCGTCTGGCCGCCGAACTGCACGATGACGCCGCGCGGCGCGATGCGATCGACGACGTTCATCACGTCCTCGTGCGTCAGCGGCTCGAAGAACAGCATGTCGGAGGTGTCGAAGTCGGTCGACACGGTCTCCGGGTTGCTGTT
>CAZIFB010000124.1:0-4218 GCA_964538915.1 uncultured candidatus Brocadiaceae bacterium
CGTGTCGCTGCAACCGAGGTTGCAGTTCTGCATGCAGATCGCATTCACCGTTCCGTCGTCGCAAGGGAACGTCGATTCGCCGACTTGCCCGCCGCCGCCCGAACAACCTGCAAGGCCCGTCACCGCGACGAGCAGTGCACTGCCAGTGAGCGCGCGAAGAAGCCGACCGGTCGAGGGCGTGCGGTCACCAATGGGGCGGACTCGAGGGATGCGGACGCACATGTGTGCCTCGTGGTCGGTGCTTTGGTACGAAGCCCCAGGCCGGTCCGAGGGGCGCGGGCCGGATCAGCGGGGTGCGAGGCGTGCCCTTCCGCGGTGATGGGAACCGCACCGCGGGCGCGAGTGACCTCCGGCGACCCGGGACAAGTCCCATGCCGCCGACGTCCGCCTTCGTCACGCCCGCCGAGGCTCGCTCGGAAACCGAGACCGTCGCGCGAGTTGCAAGTCACCGGCGCGACCCGATCACGCCGAACGCGGTGTCGCCGGCTTCGCGTGCGCAGCCGCACTCCGGTGCAGTTCGGCACGATCCCCGTTCGGGATCGAACATGCCGTGACGATGTCGCGAGGTCCCACTACCTTCGCGGCAATGACCGAGTCCCGTCAAATCGCCCGCACCTCGAAGGTCGCGCCGACGATCCTGTCCGCACTGTTGGTCGGCGCCATCGGCGCCGGGGCCTTCGTGCTCGAGAAACAACGCGTCACCATCGCGACGCTCACCGAGCGCGTCGCCGCCAACGACGGCGTGCTGCAGGAGGTCCTCGGCGAAGTGACCAGGATCCGGCTCGAGCAGCGGTCCGAGACACAAGGCGCCCACGGTCTCCTGAAGAAGCTGCGCACCTACGCACCGATGCTCACGAGCGCGCGCTTCCCCGAGCCGGACTACCGGTTCGCGCGCGCCGAGATGGATGCGATCATCCGCGCCTTCAAGACGACCGGCGAAGACGCGTGGCCGATACTCACGGCCAGACTGCGCGAAGTGAAAGGGGACAAGGACTTCGACGAGATCAAGTGGCTGTTGAAGGCCGCGGTCGCCGTCGACCCGAAGGCCGGCAAGGAAATCGTGAAGGACGTCGTTGCGGGAACGCGCCTGCCGGCGCCGCGCCTCCGGCTCGAGGCGGCGCGGCAGATGATCGAGATCGACAAGCCCCTGGCGCAGACGATGCTGCGCCGCATCCTCACGACGGAGTCGAGCCGCGGCGTGAACATGGATCGCGCGATGGCGCAGGGCGGCGCCGCCCTCCCGGACCCGGCGGCGCTCTCGGCGTCGGGCTTCCAGAACTTCGTGACACTCTACGTGGAGAGCGAGGACCCGGAGATCGACGACACGCTGCTGATGGTCATCGGCCGCGCGGAACACGACGCCGCAACCGTGCAGGAATGCGTGAAGACGCTGGGCACTCGCCACTGCGCGAAGGCCGCGGACGCGATCGAGAAGCTGTTCAACAACCCGCCGAACAACGTGATGAACCCGTTGTTCCTGAACCACTGCCTGACCGCGCTGCACCAGATCCGCGGCGAAGCGGCGAGGCCGTTCATCGAAGCGGCCCTGAAGGCCGCACCGAGCGACATCGTCGCGAACCACTGCAAGACGCTGCTCACGAAGGCGTGAGCAGCGCGGTCAGGTCGCGAACTCGATCGCTCCGCCCGGCAGGAAGTAGAGGATCAGCATCTCGCCGCCGCGCACCGTCGGCACGTGCGAGGATCCCTTGCCGTAGACCACCCATCCCTCCGGCTTGCCGTCGAATCGCGCATCGCCCTTCGTGGTGAAGCACAGGTCGATCTCGCCGTTCGGATGGCGGTGGCGCGGGCCGGGCACGTCCATCAACACGGCGTCGACGCTGAAGCCGGCGAGATCCTTCGCGGAGCGGCCGAAGCGGATGCCGGCATTGCTCTTCGGCAGCAGCCACTCGGAGCCGATGCTCGCCACGGCCGCGGCGCGCAACGCGGCGACCATGGGTCCGGCGAACGGCACCGCGCGCTCGACCGCGGCGGCGGCGTCCGGCTGGTCCACATCGATGCCGCGCAGCGCGGTCGCCACTGGCGTCAGCAACTGCACGAACTCTTCCTTCGTGATCGAACGGGTCATCGTGGCTTCCTCACTTCGCGTCGGGACGGAACACCTGGACGACGGCAGGATTGCCGTCGAGGCGCGGCCCACCGAGCAGGTCGATGCAGTACGGAATGGCGGGGAACACCGCGTCGAGACAGACGCGGATCGACGCAGGCTTGCCGGGCAGCGTGACGACGAGCGTGCGATCGAGGATCGCCGCGGTCTGGCGCGAGAGGATCGCGGTCGGCACCCCGGCGCGCAGCGAGGCCGCACGCATCTGTTCGCCGAAGCCGGGCAGTTCTTTCGTGCAGCAGTCGGCGATCGCTTCGGGCGTGACATCGCGCAGCGCGGGCCCGGTGCCACCCGTCGTGCACACGAGGCAGCAGCCGTTCGCCGCGAGTTCGCGCAGCGTCGCGGTGATGACCGCGCGTTCGTCGGGGATCACACGCTTCTCGAAGTCGCACGCCGTCGCGAGGTAGGAGCACAGCGCCGCTTCGATCGCGGGACCCGACTTGTCGTCGTAGACACCCGCGCTCGCGCGGTCGCTCACGGTGACGATGCCGATCTTCGGTCGCATCGATCGCTACGGATCAGGAGCCGGGCGCAGGCGGCGTGTCGACCGGCGCCGGCACCGGATCGGTCTCCTCGGTCTTGTCCTGGCCGGTCGCGATCAGCCGCTTGATGTGGATGCGGAACTCGCCGCGTTCCTCCGGCTCCGCGAGGCGCCAGCGACCCATGTGGCGGCGACGATCGATCGCGGAGCCCTGCATCATGACGGACGTCACGTGCTTGCCCTGGGGCGAGAACACGTGCACACGCCCCTTGCCGCCGAGCACGACGATCGTGTTCTGGTCGAGATCCCACAGGATCGCGTCGTCGCTGGCTTCCCCGGCGTCCGGGTACGCGCGCGACGTCGGCCGCTGCCCGGTCTCGCTTCGCTCGAGTCCGTGCTGCGTGCGTCGACCGGCGTTGCGAGTGCGGTTCTGCAGCTGTCGCGCGAGGTCGTTGAGCAGCGGCAGCACGAACGCCTCCTCGTCGACCTCGCCCTGCTGGGACTGGCCCTGGAGGCGCAGCGCCTCGGCGTCGAGCTGGCGCTGGAACCGGCTGAGGATCTGCATCAACGCCGGATCCGCGAGGTCCATCGGGTCCACCGCGCCGACCGCGTGCAGACGGAGGCGCACGCGGCCTTCGAGCGTGCTGCCGCGCAGGAGCTGGAAGCTGAACGCACACTTGCCCGCCGCGCCGAGCACGCGGAACAGGCCCGCATCGACCTGGCCGAGGATCTTGTAGACCGGCGACGTGCCGCCGAACTCGGCGAGCTGCTGCGTGCGCAGCACGCGCCCCATCGTGACCCGCGTCAGCACGATGTCCTCGCCCGCGAGCAGCCGATCGATGTTCGGGTCCTTGCGTTCGATCGCCATCGTCACGAAGTCCGCGAACTGCGGCTTGCCCGTCGAGGAGTAGCCGTCGAAGACGTGGCGCGGCTCGGTCGGGCGGCAACCTTCGGCGTGCGAACTGCCGGCGAAGTAGCTGTAGACCGCGCCGGGGCGCAGCGCGCGTTCGTGCTCGCGCACTTCGCGAACGCGCTGCAGGATCTGTTCGACCGCGGTGCCCGCGGCCCGCTGCAGATCGCCGCCGCCGTCGAGTGGGACGCGGAGCTGGAGTTCGAGGAAGCGCGGCATCGCCAGAGGGTCGACGCCTTCGACGCGGAGCAGTCCCTGCGCCATCTCGGCGAGCGCACGCACGGCCTGAATCGCATAGTGCTGCGAGTCCCCGCGGTGCTGCGAGTCCCCGCGCCGGTGAGAATCACCGCGGCGCGGTCCGTCGAAGCGGTGGGACTCCCCGCGACCGTGTCGCGGACCGTGCCGATGCGCAGAGCGATCGCGGCCGCGTTCGTGGGGCGGTGGGATCTCCGCGCCGGCTTCGGCAGCCGCCGCTTCTCCCGCCGCCGGCGCACCTTCCGTCGCGCCGGGCGCAGCGCCGTCCGGGCCGCTGCCGCCGCCCTGGCCGCGCCCGCGGCGGCGACGACGGCGACGCCGACGTTCGCCACCCTGCGCCTCCGGACCGCCGGGAGCGGCGGGGCTGGCGTCGTTCGCGGCGACGCCCTCGCCCGCCGTCGGAACGGCGGCGGGCGGCGCCCCCTCGCTGGAAGCGGGAGCGGGAACTGG
>CAZIFB010000125.1:0-4107 GCA_964538915.1 uncultured candidatus Brocadiaceae bacterium
AGGACGAACGCGCGGGCGCCGACGCTCACGAGCTTCTCTTCGGCGGCGGCAACCTGCATGCAGACCTCGTCGCAATCGCGAGGAAGAAGGATGAGTACGCGCGCGCGTTCGGTGGCTCGCCGCAGGCGGTGATCAAGTGGGCTCCGTGCAACGGGCACCACGCACTCGCTTGGTGGTGCGAGTCGATCGCCAACCTGACGAGGGTCCGGTCCGCGACCATCCCGAGACTGCGGACGGAACTCGCGGACGCGAAGATTCGGGGCGACCGGGCTTCCGTCGTCCTGCTTGAAGGGCGAGTTCGCGATGCCGAGACCGACTTCGCAACCCACCTCGACACCGCCCTTGCGCCGTTGCTTAAGGACTACGACTGGATCCACCAGTCCCTTCGACAGGAAGCGCACAAGGTCTCAGCGAATGACCCGTCCAAGAACGATGAACCTCGGCCCCAACTGGCTACGGAAGAGAGTGTCTCGGCGCGTTCAACCGCAGATCTCCCGGCCTTCCTGAGAGATGGCGACGTCTGGGAACTGCGCTTCATGGGCATGACGCGCCACCTCACGGGCACCGCCGGATTCGCTTACCTTCAGGTTCTCTTGCGGGAAGCGGGCAAACCCGTGTCTGCGGTGGACCTTTGCGGACTGCCGCCCGAATTGCAGCAGAGCCCCCAGGATGTTCTTACACCTGAAGCGACCGCTCAACTACGTCAAGACCTACGCGTGATCGACGAGGACATCGCCGCAGCCAAGTCCCGCGCCGACTACAGCAAAGAGGAGCATCTCGCTCATGATCGTGAGTGGGTCTTGGAACAGCTCCAACAGAACGCCTCTGGCAACCATCGGCGGGAAATGAAGAGCACCCAGGGCGCGGCGCGTGGTCGGGTTCGTGCCGCGCTGCGCCGAGCCTTGCAGACCATCACTGAGAAATTTCCCGAGCTGGGTGAACACCTCGACAAGAGCTTGATGGATCGGAACGGTGCGTCGCCCTGCTACCGCCCGTCTCCGGAAGTGCGCTGGATGGTCAACACGTAGTCAACAACGCGCGAACACACCTGCGTACCCAACGAGTACACGCATGTACTCGACCGGTACGGCAGGGGCATCGATGGACCACCCCGTCGACCGACGTGTTCTTCCCCCGTTCCCCGTAACCACCGGCGCCGCCGCCGAGCTGCTCGGAACGACCGAGCCGCGCCTCTCCGAGACCGTCCGCCGCGGCCACGTTGCCCCGCCACCGCCGATCCAGGCCGGTAGGCGACTCTGGTCCGCCGACCATCTGCTGCAGGCTGGCGAAGCACTCGGCGCCCTGACGCCTGAGCTCAAGGCTCTGCTCGCGCAGGAGGTGGCCCATGACTGAGGTCACCATCCCGTCGACTGCGGCGAAGAAGTTGGTCATCGACCCCGAGTTCAGCGCGCTGATCGCCCCGCTCCTGGCTGACGAACGCCAGCGTCTCGAAGAGTCAGTTCTTCGGGACGGCTGCCGTGACCGGCTCTTGGTATGGGAAGAGACCGGCATCTTGGTCGACGGCCACAACCGGTTCGACATCTGCACGGCGAACGACATCCCGTTCAAGACGTCGTTCCTCTCATTTGCAGACCGAGACGAAGCGAAGCTCTTCATCCTCGACAACCAGCTCGCGCGGAGAAACCTCAACAGACTCGACCGCATCCGGGTCGTCGAGAAGCGCGAGCCGCTCATCAAGAAGGCGGTCGCCAAGAACCAGGGACGACGAAACGACCTTCCGCAGAATTCTGCGGAAGGTTCTGAAGGTAGAGAGACGCGGGAAGTAGCGGCCGCCGCCGCAGGCGTTTCGCACGACACCTACTCGAAGGGCAAGCGAATCCTGGAACACGGCACGCCCGAGCTCCAGGACGCCGTGCGGAACGACGAGGTGAGCATTCACGCAGCTGCGCAGGTCGCTGAGCTCCCCGCCGAAGAGCAGCGGCTAGTCGTCGCCGACCGCAAGGTCAAGGAGACGGCCAAGGAGCTGTCGAACCGGCGCACCGAGTCCACCGGTAACGTCGAGTGGTACACGCCTGCGCAGTTCATCGAAGCCGCCCGCAGCGCGCTTGGGGAGATCGACTTGGACCCGGCCTCGTGCGCCGTTGCGCAACGCACGGTTCGCGCGGCCCGCTACTTCGACAAGGACGACGACGCCTTGACGAAGCCATGGTCCGGGCGCGTGTGGCTGAACCCGCCGTATGCCCGGAGCCTCATTGGCCCGTTCGTAGAGAAGCTCGTGTCCGAGGTCGCTGCGGGGAACGTTCCCGCCGCGATCTTGCTGACGAACAACGAGACCGAGACGCAGTGGTTTCAACTGGCCGCCTCGCACGCGGCATACATCTGCTTCCCCGACGAGCGCATCAAGTTCCGGAGTGCCAAGGGCAGCGGCGGTGCACCAACACAAGGCCAGGCGTTCTTCTACTTCAGGCCGGAGAAGAAGCATTTCTTCTGGGTGTTCAACGCGATCGGGATGGTCTTCAGCCTCGTCACCCCGCGGGCGACGGCAGGGGAGGAAGCGTGATGTCGCTCTCCCCCCACTTCGACGATGTCCCCTCTACCGCGTGGCGACGTGTCCAACGCGGTCAGCTATGCCCCATCTGCTCGCACGACTCTTGGTGCACCGTCGCGCCAGACGGCAGCGCCGCGCGCTGCAAGCGGGTCGAGTCGGCGAAGGCCATGCCCGGCGAAGACGGACCAGCGTGGCTACACGTTCTCGTTGAACGTGGTGCGTCGCCGCCGTGGCCACGTCGAACTCGGGTACGGGTTGTGGCCGCGCCCAGAGACTTCCGACTGCTTGCCGAGCAGTGGCAACGCGACCTCTCGTCAGAGCGATTGGCGGCGTTCGCAGAATCGCTCGGCATCACCGCCGACGCACTGATGCAGATCGGGTGTGGTTGGACGGGCACGACCTACTCGTTCCCGATGTACGACGCCGAGAATCGCGTCGTCGGCATTCGGCTGCGGTGTGCCCGGACCGGCCGGAAGTTCGCCTACAAGGCCAGCAAGGAGGGCGTGTTCCGAGCTGCATCGCCGAACACCGGCCTGCTGCTGTTGCCGGAAGGCGCGAGCGACACCGCGGCAGCTCTGCAGCTCGGCTTCGATGTGGTTGGCAGACCGTCGTGCAGCGGCGGCACACGCATCGTCGCCAAGCTCGTCGTCGGGCGAGACGTTGCCATTGTCTCCGACCGCGACAATCCGGGGATTCGCGGTGGCGAGAGTCTCGCCTGTGCAATCGCGCCGTACGTCACTTCGCTTCGGGTGGTCGTGCCTCCGCCCCCGCACAACGACCTGCGCGACTGGGTGCGTGCCGGCGCGACACCCGAAGCAGTTCGCGCATACATCGATGTCCATCTGCCGCGTCGACTGACGACGCACGTGAAGGTGAAGCCATGACTGCGCCTCGCGAAATGGCCATCGAGCTCGCCTGGCAGGGCGACCGCGTGCAGATCCTCCTGATCAACGGCGACAAGACGCTGCACTCCGACTACTGCGATCCACGCAGCGACGTCTCCCGTAAGCGCGCCTTGGACAAGCTGCGCGAGCGATTCAGCGCGCTCGACACAACGGCGGCGGAAGCGCAACTGCTCGAGATGGCGCGCGCGGGTCCACCGCGTGAGGCAGCCGCGGCCGGTGCGACTCTCGCCGTTGGTGAGGA
The DNA here is from genome assembly GCA_964538915.1 of uncultured candidatus Brocadiaceae bacterium. GTDB lineage: Bacteria > Planctomycetota > UBA1135 > UBA1135 > UBA2386 > JAEUHQ01. Next base: position 3,656 of record CAZIFB010000125.1, read on the forward strand.
TCCTGAGCCATGGCCCGAGCAAGTCGACGGTGCCGCGCTGCTCGACGAGATCGTTGATCTGTTGCGGCGATTCGTCGTGCTCCCGACGTTCGGGGCCGAGATCGTCGCGTTGTGGATCGTGCACACGTTCAGCTTCGAGCTGTACGAGTACACGCCGCGACTGCTGATCAACTCGCCGGAGAAACGCTGCGGCAAGTCACGCCTCGTTCGGCTGATCGCCGCGCTGATCCGACGACCGCTGGCCTGCGAGAACATCAGCGCCGCGGCGCTGTTCCGGGCCATCGACAAGTTCCGCTGCGCGCTGCTGCTCGACGAAGCCGACACGTACCTGTCGGGCAGGAACGCGAACGAAGAGCTTCGCGGCATCGTCAATGCCGGCCACCAGCGCGGCGGCAACGTCCTGCGGTGCGTCGGCGACAGCAACGAGCCTGTGGCGTTCAACGTGTTCGCGC
>CAZIFB010000126.1:0-3991 GCA_964538915.1 uncultured candidatus Brocadiaceae bacterium
ACTTCCCGAGCATGTCGCCGAAGGAGCCGACGAGGCCTGGCGCGCCGCGGTCGATCACGAGCTCGGGATGTCCCAGCGCGTCGACGAGGCTGCCGTCGACCTCGCGGTAGAAGTAGGGCCACGGGCAGGCGTAGACCCCACGTTCGCTCGCGTGCGCGAAGCCGGGCACGCCGTACGCGACCGCCGCGTAGTGCGGCTGGTTGCCCCAGCTCGCGTGCGTGCCTGGCGAGTCGCCCTGCACGCTGCCCCACACCTGCGACCGAAGGCCGTGGTGCGAGGTCCAGAGGTTGCCGCCGGCGATCGGCGACTTGGCCTGGTAGAGCGTCACGGCCTCCTGCTCGAGCTTGCCGCGCACGAAGGCCGCGTCCCGGTTCCGGTCCCAGTGCTGGTGGCGTTTCGGCCGCGGCATCAGCGCGCCGCACGGACCGAACGCGTCCTGCTTGGCGAGCCAGTCGTTCGACACTGCTTGCGGGAACAGCAGCTCGCTCGTGCTCCCGAGCCACGCCTGCTGCGACTCCCTGCGCAGCGCCGTGCCGGGCAGCGAGTCGGGCGCGCCGAACGTCAGGACGAACTTCGCCGAGGCCATCGCGCCCCAGGGGATGAAGTTGTTCACCGGGCCGCCGAACAGACCGAGCGTCCGCCGGTCGAGCACCCACTCCCATCGTCCGTTCCGCCACTGGCACGACCTGGTCGAGTGGTCGCGGTAGAGCGGCACCGGGCACATCGCCATCGGCGAACCGGCCGTCATGTAGAGCGCGATCTCGCTGTCCTCGTCGCTGAGCGTCCAGCGGTCTTCGCCGTCGCTGTCGATGCGCGGGTCGCAGAGACCGAACCGGAGGTGCCCGACGGCGTAGTCCTGCCCGCCGAGGAGCTCGATGTCGAGCTCGCACCACCACTGCTTACCGGGCACGCGCTTGAAGAACCGGAACCCGGCGCTGCGCGGGCCCTGCAGCAACGCGTGGGTCACGTCGCCGATCGACCATGCGACGTGCCTGGTCTTCGGTCCGACCACGAACGCGAACTGCGCGTTGGCGATCGCGGCGGCGACTGGCGGGGTGAGCGTGAGCCCAGGGTGAGTGTGAGAGCGCGCCGCGAACCGATGCTCTGCGCGCAGGTCCTCCGGCATCAGCACCGCCGGGTAGGTCACACGCACGACGCGCTCGCAACCGCTCGGGTACGGCAGCGCCCAGGACTCGACCTGGCAGGCCTCGTCCTGGCCGGTGCCCGTGTTGGTGGCGGTGATCGGCGTGCCGGGCTTCAGCTCGCCGTCCAGGAGCGGCAGCGTGGCCACCTGCATGACCTGGCGCTTGAAGGGGGTCCGGTTCTCGACGGTGACGGTTCCTAGGCTCATCGTGTGGTCAGGCCTCCTTGGCCTTGGTCGGTGGGACGCCCTCGAGCAGCTCGCGGAGGGTCTCGGCGAGGTCGAGGAGCTCGACCCTCCGGGCTTGGTCGCGTTCGGTCTTCGCGAAGTCGCGGCAGCGGCAGCGCTGGCGATCGAGCGCCGCGCGCAGCGCTGTCGTGCCGCCGTTGAATCGCTGCGCCCAGCCGGAGGCGAGCTGCACGGCGTCCCAGGTCGACAGCCCGTTCTCCTTCGCGACGTCGCCCGGCAGGCGATCGTCCCCGACGATGCCGGCGTGGATGTAGCCGCCGCGGTCGTAGCGCAGGGCCTCCTCGCGGGGCATGCCGAGCGCGGTCATCTCGGCGATGCGGGTCTCGTGCGCGCTGTTCGTGGGCTTCCGGCCGGCGCGCAGCGGCTCCGCCGGCGACGCGGCGACGCTCGATCGCACGCCGGCGCGCGCGCGCTGCACGAGGCTCGACCAGTCGCCGGCGGACTCCAGCGCGGCGTCGAGCAGCGCGAGCGCGTGCTTCGGTCCGTGGCCCTCGACGCTGGTCAGGTGCTTGGCGACGGCGAGGATGTCGTTCGGGGTCACGCCGCGCTGGCCGAGGGCGTGGGCGCGGCCGGCCAGGCGCACGCTCTTGAGGCCGACCTGGACGAGGGCGGAGAGGATCTCGGTGCTCCCGCTCATGGCTTCTCCCGGGTCGTCAGGTCCGCGATGGCGCGGGGCTCGCCGTAGATGCGCCCGACGTCGTCGGAGTCGACCTTCGGCGCCCGCGCCCGGATGGCGGCCTCCTTGGCCTCGAGGTCGAGGTCCAGGATCACGTCCCGCCAGGTGCCGCCGTCGATCCACTTCGCGAACAGCCCTGGCGGGTTGCGCCCTTCGCTCTGCGCGTGCGCCCACAGCGCACGTGCGGCGTGCGCGGTCAGGCCTTGGGTGGCGAGCTGCGCAGTCCGCGCCAGGCGCGCGCGCTTCCCGAAGCGCAGCCGGTAGGTGGCGATCGACAACACCGCGAACAGCTCGACGAGCTCCGGCGGGGTCTCGACGTCGTCGGGGTCCGCGCCATCGCCCTCCGGCTCCTGCGGAGCATCACCACCCACCCACCCATCCACCGGCGGATCGCTCGACGAAGCGACCTCCGCGGAAGGAGGGATATGGGTGGATGGTACATGTACCTTCCCTTCCCTTCCCTTGGCTGCGAGCTTTCTCGACCCCTCGCTGCGGGTTCGCTGCGGCCTCGCTGTAGTGTCGCTGCCCCTTCGAGGGGGAGCTGGACCGTTCGAGACAGCTCGCCCATCGACGGTCGTGCCGGGCACCTGTCCCCCGCGGCACGATGGGCACGTCGAAAAGCGATCGTCTGCGTTCGGCCGGTGGCATCGCGCGCAGCTCGGCCACCACTCATGATCGTAGCCGACGATGCGCACCGCGCCGTCGGGCTCGTCGGCGAGCAACCCGACCTCGCGGAGCTTCGCCAGCGACTCGGCAACCTCGTCGACCGTCCGGTTGACGGTGAAGGCGCCCAGCGCGCACTTCACGGCGAACGGCCGCAACGCCTTCGCCTCGAAGAGTCCGCGGTTCGGCTTCTGCCAGTACAGCGCCAGCACGCCGATCCACACGAGCTGGTGCCGCTCCTCGCCGAGGGCGTGGACCTTCTCGTTCATCGTGATCCGCGTGCTGACCCGGAACCAGTCCTTCACGGCCACAACCCCCTTGCCTTGCGCTGGAACACCGAGAGGGCACGGATGCGGTACCCGCAGCCGGTCGTCACGCCCAGGACACGGAGGAGACTGGTGCCCGGCGGCGGCGTCGGCACGACGAAGTGCACGAAGCCGATGCGGCCCAGCGGCCGAACAACCCGAGCCGCCTCGCGCAACAAGTGCGAGGGCCTCGGGTACTCAGTCCCGTAGAGGTCGCGCGCGTACTCGGTCGTCCACGGTGGATCGAGCAGCACCGCGCCGAAGCTGCCGTCCGCGAACGGCAGATGACGACCATCCGCGACCACGTCTGGGCGCGCCGCGGGGCGGATGTCCACCCTGACGCCGGGCGTGTCGGCCGGGAGCCCTCCGCTGCACACGTGCAGGACCTCGTGGGGATCGACACCGAGGTTGGAGATCGCGAACCCCAGGAATCGCTCGGGGAACGACCCCCACACCGAAGGCACGTCGAACTGCACCGCGTCCGCCCAGGACCACAGTCGACCTCGTTTCGGCTTGGGAGCGCCAGGGCCGAAGCGATTGCTCTTGTGCACAGGCATCGACCTGCCAGGCGCCCGGTTGTCGGCAGGGATCGACAGGTCGACGTCGTCCTCCGGATGCGGAACTGCTGCCCGTCGATCCTTCACAGCGGCCCCCTTTGAGGGTCGACCGGATCGCCTGGCTTCCAGTCACGCATCGGCGGATCGTCGTGCTCGGTGAGGTGGCGCACCCACTCGCCGCACCAGCCGGTCGCAGGCTTCTCGACGCCCCTCGCCTGCCGAAAGCAGGTGCCAAACCCGGGCTCGTAGTACGGCTCATTCTCGTCGAAGTAGCAGCACGACCAGCAGCTCTGTACGCCCCGCGGCACACGCTTGGGACGCTCACGGCGGATGAACACGGGACGCTTCACCCCACTGCCCCCCGCCCACTCCCCTCGAGGGCCATCCACATCTTCCAGCC
>CAZIFB010000127.1:0-3934 GCA_964538915.1 uncultured candidatus Brocadiaceae bacterium
ACAGCAAGGCGGACGTGATGGCGATCGGCATCATGATCTACGAGATCCTGACCGGCACGCTGCCGTTCGACGAGGTCCCGTGGGAGTTCGCCGGCCAGCAGAAGGGCGGCGAGACGCAGCGCCTCTCGCTGAGCTACTTCTTCAGCTACAGCCCGCCGCACGTCCTCAACCCGAAGACGCCACCCGAACTCGAGCGGATCATCTACCGCTGCATCACGGTGCCGACGTACGGGCTCGAGGAGCTGAAGAACGACCTCGAAGCATTCATCAGCAAGGCGTGATGCAATGCGCCGCGAGCGGCGCGACACCGCTGCTGCTCAAGCGGATCCGCCTGCGTCCCGTTCGCGCAGGAAGCCGACCAGGCCGGATCCGAGCAGGGTCATCACGAACCCGACCATGCACGCCAGGATCTCGCGGTTGCCCCACGGCCCCGGCATCGTGAGGAACGCCAGCAGGTAGACCGACAGCCCGATCATCGGGGCGCGGAAACGACCCGCGTGGAACTCGTGCCACGCGATGCCCGCCCCGATGCTCGCGACGAGACCGCGCACCGGCAGGTCGAAGCGTGCGCCGACGAAGACCATCGTCGTCACGGAGATGGGCAGGAACACCGAGAACCCGGCGAGCACGGGCCGAACCAGGCCCAGCAGCGGGTGGTCGATCTCGGGCGGCAGCGTCGACGGCGCATCGCTCGACACGCGCTCCTGCAGTTGCGACAGCACTTCGTTGGGCGTCGGTGGCAGCGGCGTGGAAGTGGGCACGACCGTTTCGCGCCAGTCGAACGTCGTCTCGGCCTTCGCCGGCTTGGCCGCCGACGGTGGCGGTGTCCGGGCCTCGACGGCGAGTCGCTGGAGGTCGCGGCGCCGCCGTTCGGCGTAGTCCAGGCGCTCGGGCTCGGCGAGCTGTTTCCGGATCTCCTCGAGCTTGGGGTCGCTGAACGTACCCGTCGACTCTCGCCACACGCCCGTCTGGTCCGCCTTCTCGATCGAGTGGCGGAGAGTGTCGTCGTCGAAGGCGTCGGTGATATCGCCTTTCTGTTCCATCGGGCCCTCACATCGAACGACGACGCGTCCCGAGTTGAGGCTTTCGAGCTCGTACCGCGCGGCCTGTCGAGCGGATCGGCAGCGGGATCCCGGCACGACCCGGCACGAAGTGATCGTGGACCGGCGTCGACGCCCCTGTGTCCGGCGAGGGTCGACACCGCGCCCCGGCCCATCGAAGCTGTGGACATCGTGTTCGGAGGCGGGAAGATGCTCCGCCCAGGTCAGTCTGAGGGCGCCGGGCATTCTGGCCGCCCCGCCGATGGCCCGGCCACTGCCGCGATCCCATGACCGACAAGCGCCTCCTGCTGTCCGCCCTGCTGTTCCTTTCGGCGTGCGCGAACAACTCCGCGATCGAAGAGAGCCGGACGGCGACTCGCCTCGGTGACACCGAGCGGGCCTTCCTCCTGCTCGATCGGGCGCGCGACGAGCTGGTCGCCGGCGGTGACACGCCGACAGCGGAGTTCGAGCAGGCCTGGGGTGCGGCCCGGAAGGCTGCCTTGCTGGGCCGGGCGCGTCTCGACATCTTCGAAGAGCGCGAAGAACTCGCCCTGGCCGACCTCGCGACGCTGAAGGAGCTCGATCCCGACTATCCCGGCGCCGACGAACTACGGCATCGCGCGCTCCTGAAGAGGGCCGGCCGTTCGACGCAGGAGGGCGACGAGCGGCTCCTGCGCAAGGACCTGCACGGCGCCATGCGCTCGTACCTCGCGGCGCTCTCGGTCGTTCCCGACTTCGAGCCGGCGCTCGACGGGTCCGATCGCGTACGCGAGTCGTTGAAGCAGCTCTCGGATCGCGCACAGGCGCAGTTCCTCGAGGCCGTGCGCAAGCTGCCCGAGTTCCGTTACGTCGAGGTTCGCTGGCACACCGACATCGCGGTGACGATGGATCCGGGCCGCGAGGACGCGGAGAGCATCGGCAAGAAGGCGCAGCGCGAACTCGCGATGCGAGCGCTCGAACGCGGGCGGGAGTGCCAGTCGCGCGATCAGTTCGGCGCCGCGCTACTCGAGTTCCGCACCGCGCGCAAGCTCGATCCTTCGCTGCCCGGTGCCGACGATCTGGTCGCCACGGCGGAGCGTGAGGTCGAAGCCTCGTCGCTGGCGGAGCGGGCGCAGCGGGCGATGCGGATGGGGCAGTTCGACGTCGCTCGCCACCACCTCGACAAGGCCCTTGCTCTCACGACGATGGCGAAGACCGCCATCACCGAGCTGATCGTGCAGCTGCGTCGTATGGAGGGTGAGTCGCGATACCAGGCAGCGCGCGACCTCGAAGTGCTGGGCAAGAAGGAAGAGGCGCTCGCCGCGTTCGAAGAGCTCGTGAAGGCGTGGCCCGAGGGCCTGGTCGACGAGAAGGGGCGCGTCGCGGCCCTTCGCATCGACGTGGAGAGCGCCGCCGCGGAGTGGGAGAAGGCGGAGGCCGCGGAGAAGGCCGACGATCCGGTGTCGGCGCTGATGCACTACGAAGCGGCGATGCAGTTCTACCCCGGTTGGAAGGACGGGCCGGATCGGGTGAAGCGCCTGCGGGAGAAGGTCGTCCCGAAGAACGGCGCCGAACGCAAGGCGCCTTAGCGCCACGCCGTCGCCGCGCGGTCCACGTTCCGCTGCGAGCGGTAGCATCCGCGCCGTGCGAATGTCCCTGGCGAGCCGGTTCGTGGCCACCCTCGTGGTGTCCGCTGTGCTGCCTCTGCTCGGCTACGGCTGGTTCTCGCTCCGCAGCATGCGCGAGCAGATCGACGAGCAGGTCGTGCGGGTCTTCCTGCCGCAGCTCGCCGCCGATCATGCACAGCAGATCGACGCGCACCTGCAGCGGACGGATCAGGCGTGCGCGATCGTTCGTGAGATCGCCCGCCGCGTGCTCGAGCAGACCCCCGGTTCGCGCGAGTTTGCGGACGAGGTCGAGGCGTTCGGCGAGCAGATCGAGCTCGTGCCCGGACTGCTGGACGACTTCCTCGACCTGCTCTTGCTCGCCGCTCCCTCGGGCGACGTCGTGTACTGGCGCGACGGGCAGCGCCTCGACCCCGGTACGCACGCGCGTCGCGCGTCGCTGATCCCCGCGAATGTCGCGGACACCGAGTGGTTCCGGCGCACACAGTCGGTGCGCGGTGCCCTGTTCCTGCCGTGGGGCCGATCCGGGTACCTGCACCGTGGACAGGACCATCGCTCGATGGATCCGGCGAGCCATCACCTCGGGCTCGCGATCGACGTGCCGCGGCGAGACGGCCCGCCAGGTGTCTTGTTCGCGCTGCTCAGGTGGACCGGCGTGCAGCGGGTGCTGGACGAAGCGCGCGACGTGCTCGCGTCGCGCGCGAACCTGCCTTCGGCGGCCGTCTGCCTCGTCTCGCGCCAGGGCGTCGTGCTCGCGCACACGGACCGTTCGTGGTACGGCCGCGCGCTCGAACCGCCGACCCTCGTCGCCGAACTCGAAGGCGTCACCGCCACCGGGCGCGGCGAGTTCGCGGCGATGGACGGGTCGCAGTGGCGTGTCGGCTACTCGCCGTGCGGGACGCGCGGCAGCCGTGACTTCGTCGTGGGCGTGATGGTTCCCGAGGCCGAGCTGTTCGCCGCGAGCGACGCGTTCGAACGGGTCCTTCTCCTCGCGATCCTCGTCACGCTCGGCGTGCTCGTCTTCTGGTCGCTCGCGGCATCGCGGACGATCGTGTCGCCGGTGCGTGCGCTCGTCGATGCGACGCGTCGCGTCGCGCGCGGGGATCTCGCGGTGTCCGTCCCCGCACGCGGCGGGCCCGAGCTCGGCGAACTCGCGGGTGCGTTCAACCAGATGGCGAACGAACTCGCACTCGGCCGCGAGCGGCTCGTCGCGCTGAAGCGGGAGGAGGCCTGGGCCGAGATGGCGCGACAGGTCGCGCACGAAGTGAAGAACCCGCTGCAGCCGATGCG
>CAZIFB010000128.1:0-3915 GCA_964538915.1 uncultured candidatus Brocadiaceae bacterium
TCTCGTGGTAGGCGTGCTTCTTGGCGAGGCGGAAGATGCCGGCGTAGTTGCACTGGCGCTTGAAGCGACGGAGTGCGGCCTCGAGCGGCTCGTTCGGGCGGACCTGGACGCGAATCATGTGGGAGGTTTCGAGAAGGCTGCGGACGACCCGAGCGGGGAGCGCCTCGTGGCGCACGGCAGCGACCCCGCGTATCGTGAGGCCGCCCCTCTCGGGCGAAAGGGCGGGAGACCATACCGAATCCCGGCGCCAGGGCAATGCCGCCCCCGGCCTCCTTCCTCGCGATGACCGACCCCAGCCCCGAACGTGACGTGACCCTGCAGGGCACGATCGAGCGGTTCACGTTCCGGAACCCCGACACGGGCTGGGCGGTGCTGCGGCTCGTCGACGAAGCGACCGGGGCGCCCACCATAGCGGTGGGACCGATGGCTCAACTGACCGAAGGGCAGCGCCTTAGGCTGCGCGGCAAGGAGAGCGTGCACCCCCGCTTCGGCAAGCAGGTGAAGGTGGACGTGTTCGAGGCGCTCGCGCCGTCCACGACCGAGGGCATCGAGGCCTACCTCGCATCTGGCCTCGTCAAGGGAATCGGCCCTGCGACCGCGAAGAAGATCGTCCGCGCCTTCGGAGCGGACACTCTGCGGATTCTCGAAGAGGAGCCGCAACGCCTGCGCCGGATCCGCGGACTCGGTGCGCGAAAGATCGGCGACTTGACCAGCGCGATCCGTGCCCAGAAGGACCTGCAAAACGTGCTGGTCTTCCTCCGCACACACGGACTCGGCGCTGGACTCGCCGCACGCATCGTGAAGCGCTACGGGGCAAACGCCTCGGCGCTGGTCGAAGCGAACCCGTACCGACTCGCCGACGACGTCGTCGGTATCGGATTCCGCACGGCCGACCGACTGGCGCGCACTCTCGGCATCGCTGCGGATTCCCCGGAACGGATCGACGCCGCAATCGAGTTCTGCCTCGGCCAGGCCGCGAAAGAAGGGCACTGCTACGTTCCCGAGGGCGAACTCGTGCAGCGCACGGCTGCAATGATCGATTGCCTCACCGAGAGCGTCGCCGCGCGCGTTCCCGAGCTCGCGAAGACCGGACGCATAGCGCGCCAGCTGCCGCCGGGGCCGCGCCTCCTCCATGAGTCACCGAATCCCATCGTCTATCCGATCGCGCTCGCGGTGGCGGAGGACGGGCTCGCCCGCGCGATCCACGATCTGTGTACGGCACACAGCGCCAGGTTGCCGATTCATGCCGACAGGGCTGTCGCGTGGTTCGAGCAGACGAGCGGCATGTCGCTTCCGGAGGCGCAGCGAGAGGCACTTCGTCGCGGACTGACCGAACGAGTATCGGTCATCACCGGTGGGCCCGGCGTCGGCAAGACCACCATCGTGCGAGCCCTGGTCCGCATTCTCGGGGAGAAGCGTCTGCGGCTCCTGCTCGCGGCACCGACAGGTCGAGCAGCACGTCGACTCGAGGACTCGACGGAACACGCGGCGACAACCCTGCACCGCTTGCTCGAATTCCTGCCTGGCACGGGCCGATTCGCACGGAACGAAGAGAACCCGCTCGAAGGAGACATGCTGGTCGTCGACGAAGCATCGATGCTCGACGTACAGCTCGCGTTCTCGCTCCTGCGGGCCGTGCCGAAGAGCATGACCCTGGTGCTCGTGGGCGACCGCAACCAGCTCCCGTCGGTCGGCCCGGGCAACGTGCTCGCCGACGTCATCGCCAGCGGGCGAGTGCCGACGACGGCGTTGACACGGATCTTTCGCCAGCGAGAAGGCTCGGAGATCGTCCAGGTCGCGCACGACATTCTCGAGGGGCGCGTGCCGGAGCCTGGGGGCGACGGAGGGGACTTCTACTTCGTGGAGGCACGGGACTCCGCGCATGCGCGCTCGCTGGTCCGAGAACTGGTGACGAGGCGGATTCCGCAGCGGTTCGGCATGCACCCTCTCGACGACATCCAGGTGCTGTGCCCGATGTATCGCGGCGACAGCGGAGCCGACACGCTGAACCGCGACCTGCAAGACGTGCTGAACCCGGGCCAGATCGAGGTGGAGCGCGGCGGCAAGAGCTACCGCATCGGCGACAAGGTCATGCAAGTGCGCAACGACTACGAACGCGAAGTGTGGAACGGCGACGTCGGCCGCATCACCTACATCGACACCGGTGCGGCGAAGGTGCACGTCCGCTTTCCCGACCGCGATCTTGCGTATCGGGTCGAGGAACTGGTCGATCTGTTGCCGGCATACGCGATCTCGGTGCACCGATCGCAGGGAAGCGAGTATCCGGCCGTCGTGCTTCCGTTGACGACCGACCACTTCCTGATGCTCAAGCGATCCCTCGTCTACACGGCGATCACTCGTGGCAAGAGGCTGGTGGTGGTGATCGGTTCGCGGAAGGCGTTCGAGATCGCGGTCCACAACAGCGAAGACGCACGCCGCTACTCCGCTCTCGAGTCGCGACTGAAGGTCCTTCTAGACGACTCCGAAGCGCAGAAGCAACAACCCGACTGGCGCCAGGCATCCCTCGGCGACCCATGAGTTCGGCGCGTCCGCGGCCTTCCTCGGGTCGCACTTCGCACGAGCGGCGTTCGCTTGCTCGCAGGGTCGGCCGCGGCTGCTCGCGCAGCTTGCGGGTTGGCCGCCCCGACTGGGGAGCGCGTCCCTTCGTGCCTGCGTGGCGGCCCGCTCACACAACTGCTGCGGAGCGCGGAGCGAACACCAGGGATTCCACCGCTCCGGAGCGAGACCGTCGAGCGCCGGCGCGGCTCGATCAGAGTCCGAGGGCCGCGTGAACCGCGAGAGTCGCCGAGGAACGATTCAGGGTGTAGAAGTGCAATCCAGGAGCGCCGTCGCGCAACAAGGCGCGCCCTTGATCGACGGTCCACTGGACGCCGGTCGCCACGACGGCGGCCGGATCGTTCGCGACGATGCGAAGGCGCCGCTTCAGTTCCTGCGGAACACGCGCGCCACACATCTTCGTGAAACGCTCGGTCTGCGAGACGTTCGTGACGGGCATGAGCCCGGGGACCATGGGCACATCGATACCTGCCGATCGTGCTCGGCGAACGAAGGCCCGATAGTCCTCGTTGTCGAAGAACAACTGACTCACGAGGAAGTCGGCGCCAGCTCGAACCTTCGTGACGAGGTGCGCGAGGTCCTCCTCGAGATCGACGGATTCGACGTGCCCTTCGGGGTAGCAGGCAGCCCCCACGCAGAAATCGAAGCCCTCGTCACGAATGAAGCGAACAAGCTCCGAGGCGTGGGAGAAGCCACCCTCGGAGGGTCTGAATTCCGCCTCGCCTTTGGGCGGATCGCCCCGCAGCGCCAACACATTCTCGATCCCCACACCGGCGAGCCGAGTCAAGGTCTCGCGCAGGTCCTTCTGTGAGCTACCCACACAGGTGAGGTGCGCCATCGCCACGATCCCGAGGTCGCGCTGGATCCGTGCCACGAGGTCCAGCGTCCGATCGCGCGTACTCCCACCGGCCCCATACGTGACGGAGACGAACGATGGGCGGCAGGGTCGCAGCTCCTCGACCGTTCGGTACAGAACCTCGACGCCGTCCGCGGTCTTGGGTGGAAAGAACTCGAAGGAGACAACCGGTGCCCCGCGACCGAACATGCTGGCGATTCTCATGGCAGCAACTCAGCGTACATCGACGTCAGGCTTCCGGCGCACCCCAACACAGCCCGCCTAACCAGCGACGAGACAGTGCTGAAACAACTACCGCCGGCCGCACCAACGCCGCTCCGTGGAGGAGTTCTGTTCGCCTGCGACCATGGAAACCGCGACAACGGAGCCCACGGCCCTGGGCCGAGGACCGCGGTCAGTGAGACGCGGCCTCTGGGCCGCCTGGGCGTACAAGGCAACGCGGTCCGTTCCCGGGAGGGAAGGGACCGCGTTGAGGAATTGAC
>CAZIFB010000129.1:0-3779 GCA_964538915.1 uncultured candidatus Brocadiaceae bacterium
CACGATCGAACATCCCGACCTGCTCGCGGGGCACCGCGGCTTCGAGGATGCGGGGGTGTTCCGTCTCGATGCAGAGCGCGCGCTGGTGCAGACGGTCGATTTCTTCCCGCCGATCGTGGACGACCCGCGCTGGTTCGGCCGCATCGCGGCGGCGAACGCCCTCTCCGACGTCTACGCGATGGGCGGGCGGGCGGTGACGGCGATGAACCTCGTGGGTTGGCCGAAGGATCTCGACCTCGAGATGCTCGGCGAAGTGCTCGCTGGCGGCCTCGAGAAGGTGGGCGAAGCGGGCGCCGTTCTGTGCGGCGGACACTCGGTCGTCGATGCGGAAGTGAAGTACGGACTCTCCGTGACGGGCCTGGTCCATCCGCAGCGCTTCTGGCGCAACGCCGGCGCGAGGGTGGGTGACGTGCTGGTGCTGACGAAGGCCCTCGGCGCAGGCCCCGTGTCGACCGCGATCAAACGCGAGAAGGTTGCGGCGGCGACTGCGCTCACGGCGATGGAACAGATGGCGACGCTGAACAAGGCGGCGTGCGAGGCGGTGCTCGACCTCGACGTGCACGGCGCGACCGACGTCACCGGCTTCGGCTTCGTCGGCCACTCGTGCGAGATGGCCGAGGGTGCGGGTCTGGCGCTGCAGGTGCAGTCGGCGGCGCTGCCGTTGCTGCCCGGGGCCCGCGATCTCGTGCGCGACGGCGTGACGTCCGGCGGTTGCGCTCGGGGCAAGGCGTTCTACGGCCCGCGGGTCCGCATCGGCACCGACGTGGACCCGGCGATCGCGAACCTCGTGTTCGACGCCGAGACCTCGGGTGGTCTCCTGCTCGCGGTTCCGGAGACCATCGCCGATCGGGTCGTGCGCCGCCTCGCCGACGCCGGCGCTCCGAGTCACGCGCTGGTCGGGCGTTTCGTCGCTCGCGGCAACGACGCGCCGCTGCTCGAGATCACCTGACGCGCTCGTCCTCGGGTTCTTGCGTTGCGGCGGTGATGCCGAGTGCCGTGCGAAGGGCGTTGTCGAGCGGGGGGATCGGCACTTCGTCCGACGGCCGCATCGCGACCGCCATCACGTAGTAGAGCGCGGGCCGGCGCGGCAGCGCCGGCAGACCGAGAGGGTGTGGCGCCTTGTCGGCCTCCTCTTCGTCCGAAGGGGAGGCTTTCGGCTCCATCACCTCGACCCGCAACGCACATCCGTAGAGGACCTTCGTCGCCGGGTCGAACACGACGCTGGCGTCGACGACGAGGTCGGCGCCCGCCTCGTTCGTGTGGAGCCCGAGGTTCTCGAGGATCGCCGCGAAGGCCGGCGTCGGATGGCTCGCATCGTCGATCACCTTGCGCGCGGCGTCGTTCGTAAAGACGAGATGCAGTCGGATCGCGGGGCGACCTTCGAAATCGGTCACCGCGTGCTCCTGCACGGCCGCGCTCGCCAGGCGTTGCGCGAGCATCGCCGGCTCCCAAGGGCACTCCGCTGTGTCACCCTGAGAGCGCGACCAGGGTCCGTTCGTCTTGGACACCATGACCCGGTCCCCGCGCTGGAGCACGCGGCGGTCGGGCAGCGCGTAGCAGAGGATCTCCCCGTCGCGCGCCGCGGTGAAGGTGACTCTCGGCAGCGCTCCGCCAGGCAGCCCGGAATCGCAGGTGCCGGCGAATGCGTGGGGCGCGCTCGCGAGTTTGCCGATGGCCGCGGTCGCGTCGTCGATCGCGCGTTGCAGCGCCGGCGATCGCGGCGGAACGGGCGGTTGCGTGGTGGGCTCCTGAGCGATGGCGAGCGTCGTGAGTGCCGCGAGAAGCGGGTGCGCGGCCATGAGGGGAGCGTGCGTGGTGGGGCCGACCATCGGCGTGGTGTGGGTCAGCGGCGCAGGAGACGCGCGGCGGCGGCGCCGAGATCGGGCGCCTTGTGCGCGCCGTGTTCCGTGAGCCGCACGTCGAAGTCGTACACGTCCATCTTCTTGCGCGCGCGCTTCGGCAGGCCGTCCTCGTACTGCAACGGCGCCTTCGGGTCCGTCTTCTCCGGTTCCTCCTCGGCGTCCTTTTCGTCGCCCCTCCGGTTGCCGCCCCCGGTGACGACGCGGATGGCGCCGGCACCGCCGCGGAAGATGACACGTTGTCCGTCGTTCGCCTTGGTCCAGGAACGCAGCTGCACGCGCTGGATCAGGCTGAGGGCGGGGTCGAGGGTGATCGCGACGTCGACGGTCGCGTCCGGTCGCGGCGCGGCAGCCCGCGGACCGCCGCCCGCCGCCGCCATCAACGCGAAGCGGAAGGCCCCTCCGTTCGTCACGGTGTCCGGCATCGCGTCGGACCACGCGAGGTCCGCGATCTGGTCCGGGTTGAGCGTCACGGACAGGATCTCGACCGGTCGCTCGTCGAGAGTGCCGACGGCGCGATGCACGACTGCCAGGTCCATCCCGGCGAGCAGGCGAAGGAGACGCTCGGGGTCGGGCACGAACGACGTCGCGTTGCCGTCCGCGAACCGCGTCGAGCGCGCGCACCAGTCGTTGTTGGCGTCCTTCGCGATCGCGAAGCGTCCCGCCATCGCGACTTCGTCGCCCGCGTCACCCTCGAATCGCACGTGGAGGAGGTTGTCGTGCCACGAGCCTCCCGCCTTGCCGTTCGGCAGGGCGCCGAACTGCTGCGCGGTCGCCGCTGCGTCCGCGTCGTCGCCCTCGGCGGGACCCCATTTCGCCGCGAAGGCGACATCGCGCAGCGTCGCGGTCTTCTCGAGCGCGGTCGCGAGACGCGCCTTGGCCCCCGCGAGCGGGTCCGGTGCGGCGGGTGTTTCCTGGGCGAGAACGAGCTTCGTGCCGAGCAGCACGAGTCCGACGAAGAGGAACGGCTTCATGGTGGCGCTCCGACGGGTGACTCCGGCCTGCGACTCCCGTGGAGTCGCTTCTGTCATTGTGCCGGCGCGTCGGGCGGCGGGGTGGGGCGATTCTCCCGCTCGTCCTTCAATTCCTGCAGCAGCTTGTTCACGCGGATCGCGCCCGCGATGCCCTCGTCGAACACGAACTCGAGGTGCGGCACCGTCCGCGTGTGCAGCGACTTGCCGACGTCCCGCTGGCAGAGCCCGCGCGCGCGGCGCAGCACGCCTTCGCTGCGGGCCCGCTGCCGGCTGTCGCCGAGCACCGACCAGAAGGCCCTGCACTGCGTGAACTCACTGTCGAGCTCGACACGGGTGATCGTGACGAAGCCGAGGTCGGGGTCGCCGAGATCACGCTGGAGGATCTCCGCGAGGCGCTGCTTGATCTGCTCCTGAAGGCGGGCGATGCGGCGGTCGTTCATGTCGGAGGCCCGGGTGCGATCAGTGCGGCGAGATGATCTCGAGCTGATGGTCGACCAGCGTGCCGTCGCGCCAGTCCTTCAGTTCGTTCAGCAGGTGGTCCATCGTGCTGTTCACATGCGCGGTGTCGCTGCCCGCCACGACTGCGCCGAGCGTGGCGACGGTGGTCTGGTCGAGGTCGTCGATCTCGGAGATCGACACGTTGAACGATCGCCGCAGCCGGTCTTTCAACGCCTTGATCACGTTGCGCTTGTCCTTCAAGGACTCCGCGTACGGGATCTCGAGGCTGAACTGTAGGACGCCGATGTAGAGCATTGCGACCAGGGCTCCATGCGCGCGCACGAATGCCGCCCGGCTCATCCGCCGAGCGTGCGCTTCACGAGTTCGACCTGCACGAACTCGAGGATGTCGCCGACCTTCACGTCCTGGTAGCCGTCGAGCGTCATGCCGCATTCGAGGCCGGCCTTGACCTCGCGCACGTCCTCTTCGACGCGGCGCAGGCTGCCGA
>CAZIFB010000130.1:0-3603 GCA_964538915.1 uncultured candidatus Brocadiaceae bacterium
GCCAGAAGGTGCCGTTCGGCATCGCGCAGATCGGCAAGGCGTTCCGCAACGAGATAACGCCCGGGAACTTCACGTTCCGCACGCGCGAGTTCGAGCAGATGGAGATGCAGTTCTTCGTCGAGCCCGGCACGGACATGGAGTGGTTCGAGAAGTGGAAGGCGTGGCGCCGCGAGTGGCACATCGCGCTCGGCCTGGACGCCGACCGGCTCCAGTTCCACCAGCACGGCGAGAAGGAACTCGCGCACTACGCGCGCGCGGCCTTCGACATCGAGTTCGATTTCGGGGGCACGCTCGGCTTTCAGGAGATCGAGGGCGTCCACAACCGCTCCGATTTCGACCTGAAGCAGCACCAGGAGTTCAGCTCCAAGCGGCTCGAGTACGTCGATCAGGCGGCGAACAAGCGCTACCTGCCGTACGTGATCGAGACGTCCGTCGGTGCCGATCGGGTGACGCTTGCCGCGCTCGTGAACGCGTACCGCGAGGAGGCCGTTGAGGGAGAGCAGGAAGGACGCACGGTGATGCGCCTCCATCCGGCGATCGCACCGATCACGGCGGGGGTGTTCCCGTTGACGAAGAAGGACGGCCAGCCCGAAATGGCGGACCGCATCGCGGCCGACCTTCGCAAGCGGTTCCCCGTGTTCTACGACGACGCAGGTGCAATCGGCCGGCGGTACCGCCGACAGGACGAGGCCGGAACGCCGTTTGGCATCACGATCGACGGCGATTCGACGAAGAACGATGACGTGACCATCCGGTTTCGCGACGATCTGCAGCAGATCCGCGTTGCGGCCGCGCGTGCCGGAGACGTGATCGCGGCGTACCTCGCGTCCGACGCAACAACCGCCGTGGCGGCCCAGGCGAAGCCGACCTGACGGGGTCGCACCGGCGGGCTTAACGTCCCATATAGTTGTGCGTCTGCCAGATACAGACCGCCTGGGACGGCCCGCAGAAGGGAACGCCTTCCCGGACGGCCGTGTCAAAGTCTCCAGCCCTTCCGGACCGGACCCGTCATGACCGAACAAACCCTGAACCGCCGCCACCGTGCCCATCGTGCGCGCCAGTCGCGGGGGTTCACCCTGATCGAGATTCTCGTCGTGATCGTCGTGATCGCGATTCTGGCGACGCTCGTGGCCCCGAACGTGTTCCAGAACGTCGGGACGGCCAAATCGACGACGGCCAAGACGCAGATCGAGATGCTGGCGTCGGCGCTCGACGCCTACCGGCTCGACAACGGCTCCTACCCGACGACGCAGCAGGGCCTGCAGGCGCTGCAGGAGCTGCCGGCGATTGATCCGCCGTCGAACTGGCGCGGGCCCTACCTCCGCAAGGCGGTGCCGCTCGACCCGTGGGGTCGCGCGTATCTCTACATCTCGCCTGGCGACGTGAACCCGACGGGCTTCGACCTCTTTTCGTATGGCGCTGACGGCCAACTGGGCGGCGACGGCGAGAACGCCGACGTCGTGAGCTGGAACTAGCGGGAGCCCGGAGGCACCGTGCCGACGTTCGCATACGAGGCGGTTGACCGCACGGGGCGGCGCGAGCGCGGCAAGTCGACAGCCGAGAGCGCGGGCGCGCTCTCGAAAGCGCTCGAGGGTCGCGGACTCTTCGTGCTCGAGGTGGCCGAAGCGGCCGCGGGGGCGGGCACCACGTGGTGGCGCCCGGGCCGGAAGCGCGAAGTGCTGGAGTTTACGCGCGCGATGTCGGCGCTCCTTCCCGTGGGGATGCCGCTTGCGCGGGCGCTTGGCGCCGCGACCGGCGTGGCGTCGGGCGACGTGGCCGAGGCGATCCTCGACGTGAAATCGCGGGTGGAACGGGGCGTGCCACTGGCCGATGCGCTCGCCGAACACCGCGCGCTGTTCGACCCGCTGTACGTGGGCATCGTGCGCGCCGGCGAACGCAGCGGCGACCTCGACGCCGCGTTCGCGCGCCTGGCGGAGCAGATCGAGCGCGCCGAGCAGCTGCGCAGCCGGATCATCTCGGCGGCGATCTATCCGCTGCTGCTCGCGGCGGCCGGGACGATCGCGGTGGGCGTGCTGATCTTCTTCGTGCTTCCGCGGTTCGTGACGCTGCTCGAAGGGAGCGGGGCCACGCTGCCCGCGACGACGCGCGCCCTGCTGAGCATCACGACCGTGGTCCGGACGGGCTGGCCGGCGTTCGCCCTCATTCCATTCGTCGGCGCGGCCGTGTACGCCTGGGTGCGGAACACCGAGGAAGGGCGGCGCGCGTGGGCGTCGTTCCTGCTCGCGTTGCCTGTGGTGCGCACCCTGCGCCAGTATGCGATCTCCGCCCGGTTTGCGCGCCTGCTCGGCGTGCTCCTGGCGGGTGGCGCACCCCTGCTGCCTGCGCTCGACGACACGATGGCGAGCATCGGCGACCCGATCGCCAAGGACGAGATCGGCCGCGTGCGCGCGATGATACGCGAGGGCAGCACGATGCGCGCCGCGGTCGCGGAGAGCACGCTCTTTGCGCCGTTGCTGGCGCAGCTCATCGGCGTTGGCGAGGACGCCGGCGACCTTCGCACGTTCCTCGTCAAGTCGGCCGACATCTTCGAGGAACGCACGGAGCGGGCCACGCAACGGGTGTCGGCGCTCGCGGAGCCCGCGATGATCGTGATCTTCGGCGCCATCGTGGCGTTCGTGGCGCTCTCGCTGTTGCAGGCGATCTACGGCATCAACGCGGGGTCGTTCCGGTGATCACGGCACGGCGCCCGCGCTCGGGGTTCACGCTCTGGGAGATGGCGATCGTGCTCGCCGTCCTTGGCGTGACGCTGCTGCTTGCGGCGCCTGCGCTCGGCGATTTCGGCCAGTACAAGGTCGAAGGCGACGCCGAGCCCGTGCTGCAGCTGTTGCGCGACGCGCGTCGTCAGGCCGTCCAGTCCGGCACGACGGTGGCGGTGCGGCTGGACCCGACGAGCGGTGTGTTTCGCGTGGATACCACTGGCGTGAACGGGATGGGCCAGTACGTCGCGGGCACGATCGACCTCGGTGGTTCGACGGTCTTCGACACTGACCTTCGGCGTCTGCAGTTCCTGTTCCAGCCGACGGGGGCGTCGTTCTCCGACTCCGTGGCGGTGCGGGGGCCGGGCGGAACGGTGATGATCCAGGTGGACCCGTGGACGGGAGTGGCCTTTGCCAACCCGCGCTAGGCGCCCAGGGGTCACCCTGTTCGAGGCCGTGTCGGCGATGGCGATCGTCGGGATGGTCGCGATCGCCGCGCTCGAAGTTGTCGGGACGGAGATGCGCACGGCCGAGCGCGCGCGGCGCGCCATCGAGGCAGCGACGCTCGCGCAGAGTCGCGTGGACTGGCTCGACTTCCTCAACGAGACGGCGCTGCGCGCGCTTCCCGATTCGGTGAAAGAGGGGGTGTTCCCCGAGCCGCTCGATGAGTATGCGTGGGAGACGACGGCGACACCGGTAGGCACACAGGCCGGCGTGTACGACGTGAGTGTGCGCGTGACCTGGCCGAACGACGGGGCCTATGTGGTCCGTACGTACGTGTATCGCCGACCCGTGCTCACGACGGGCACGGGGCGAGGCGGGGCCGGCGGCGGCGGTGGCGGTGGCGGACGCGGTGGGGCCGACGGGGGACTCGACCGATGACGCG
>CAZIFB010000131.1:0-3523 GCA_964538915.1 uncultured candidatus Brocadiaceae bacterium
TGTCCACCTTCCCGAATTGATGGCGGTCGCAGACGTGTAAACGACCGGTGAAACCCCTCGGCCTTCCACCCCCTGGCACGCGCTAGGGAAGGAAGCGACCGATGACCGAAGAACGAGAAGACGTCCGCGTTCCCCAGTCCGACATTCGCCCGACGGCTGCGCTACCGCGGTTGTTCAGTGACGCCCCGGTGTCCGCCGTGGCGGGGACTTTCGGAGGCGGCGACGGAGTCGGCGGAGCCGACGACGGAGCCGCCGGAGAAAGGCCCCGTCACGGCGGGGCGCGCCACCCCGACCCCGAAGAAGGCGACCCGCTGTCTGGCCTGTTGGACCGCACGTCCCGCGGCGTGTGTGGCGCGTCGCCGGCGACGCGCGACGAGCTGGCCGAGCTGATCCTGCGTTACCGGGACGAACAGGCGTCGCGCAACGCGCGCCGTCGCCTGCCCGAGACCGCTCGTCCCCGCTTCAGTGCCGAGCAGCGCCTCCTGATCCTCGACAGTTGGCTGCGATCGAAGCTGCCGGCGGGCGACTTCGCGCCGCTGGTCGGGATCTCGCTGCACACGCTGCGGTCGTGGAAGGCGCGCTTCGCCGAGTTCGGACCGGCTGGGCTCGACGACAAGCCGCTGGGGCGCCCGATGGGCAGTCGCCTCTCGGAGGCAACGAAGCGGGCGATCCTGCTGATGAAGGAAGAGCACCCCGACTGGGGCCAGGACCGCATCGCGGCGATGCTGCTGCGCGCGCAGGGCTTCTCGGCCAGCGCCTCCGCCGTCGGGCGCGCGCTCACGGAAGCCGGCTACGTCGCGGCCCCTGACACGTCGAAGCCGCACGCGCAGGAGCCCAAACACTTCGAGCGCGCGCGAGCCAATCAGCTCTGGCAGACGGATCTCTTCACCTTCGTGTTGAAGCGTGAGAACCGGCGTGTGCACCTGGTGGCGTTCCTCGACGACCACAGCCGCTTCATCGTCGGCTTCGGTCTGCACGCGACGGCGTCGGGTGCGCTCGTGAAGGAGACCTTCGTCGCCGCGACGATCAACTTCGGTGCGCCCGAGGAAGTGCTGACGGACAACGGCACGCAGTACGTGACGTGGCGAGGCAAGAGCGAGTTCACCAAGGCGCTCGAGCTGCGTGGCATCAAGCACATCGTGGCGACGCCGCGGCACCCGGAGACGCTGGGCAAGACGGAGCGTTTCTGGGGCACGCTGTGGCGCGAATGCGTGGAGACCGCGGTCTTCCGCGGTATCGACGACGCGCGGACGCGGATCGGGCTGTTCATCGACCACTACAACTTCCAACGGTCGCACAGCGGCATCGGCGGGCTCGTGCCGGCCGATCGCTACTTCGCGGCGGCACCGCAGGTGCTGTCGACGCTGAAGGAACGCGTGGCCAAGAACTCGGCCGAACTCGCGCGCGACGGCATGCCGAGGAAGCCCTTCTATCTGACAGGGCGCATCGGCGATCAGAGCATCTCGCTGCACGCCGAAGGCGAGAAGGTCGTGATGATGAAGGGCGACGGCAGTCGCGAAGAAGTCGACCTCGGCGCCACGGGGCCGCGTCAGGATGTCGCGCCGCCGGCGAACGACGAGCCATCGCCGCGGCTGCCCGAGCCGGTGGTCCCGATGGGCAGGCCTGCCGATCACGCCGCGACCGCCGACGAGGACGAGCCGGCGCCCGGCGCGTCGCCGCTCGACGACATCCTGCCGGGCTTGCTCGGCGAGGAGGCGACGTCGTGACGAAGCAAAAGCGTCAGCAACCGATGGGTCCGAAGGCGGTGCGCGGCAGTGATGCCGCGCGCCGCCACGCGGCGCTACTGCTCGAAGTGTGGTGCGGCGTGCGCACGACGCAGGCCGCGAGCGACGCGATGGGCGTCGCGGTGACGCGCTTCTACCAGCTCGAAGCGCGGGCGCTGCAGATGGTGGTCGCTGCGATGGAGCCGCGGCCGCGTGGTCGGCAGAAGACCGCCGAGGGCGAGGTCGCGAAGCTGAAGCTCGAGACCACGCGGCTGCGCCGCGATGTCGAACGCTTCCAGTCGCTGTATCGCACTTCGCAGCGGGCGCTGGGTGTCGCGGTGGCAAAGCCACCGGACAAGGCGGAGAATCCTGGCCCGGGCGGCAAGCGCAAACGCGGCCCGCGGAAGCGGGCGCGAGGTCAGGCGGTGGCGTCGGTGCTGCTCGGCGGTGCTCCGGCCGACGGAGCGACCAGGGAGGTGGACAATGGCGCGACCGAACAAAGGAGCGAAGCACGTGGACGAGATCCCAGGCAATCGCGAGAGCAAGCGTCGAGCGAAGCTCATCCTCCAGACCATCACCGGTGAACTGTCCGTGGAGGCGGCGTGTGAACAGATGGGCGTTGGCGCAACGCACTTCGCCGATCTGCGGACGCAGTTCCTTCGCTTTGGAACGGAAGGACTGAACCCGAAGCCGGTGGGGCGCCCGCCGCGGCCGCAGGTGGAGGAACACGATGCCGCGTTGGCACAGCGTGTCGCCGCACTCGAACGTGAGAACCGCCTCCTACGGGCGCAGGTCGAGTTGGCGGCCCTTCGTCGTGAGGCATCGTCGCGATCGAAAAGTCGCGGCAAAGCAGCTCCGCGATCGTCGTCGCCGCGGTCGGACACGGCCGGCTGAGCAATACCGCGATCTCGCGCCGGCGCACCGTCGCGGTCGTCGGCGCAAGACACTGTCGACCTTGCAGCGAACGGCGCTTCGTGTGTTGCACGAGCGGCATCCTGATTGGGGATTGCCGAAGCTTCGAACGATCATTCCCGGTCTGCCCCGGAACTCCGTCGCTGCCTATCTGAAACGGCTGCGGCGCATCGAGGCGATCGAGCGCCGACGACGTCTGTGCCTTCTCTCCTGGCTGGTGCTTGGCGCAGTGTGGGCCATCGACGGCACCTGGCTCGATCGTGCTGTGCCGCCGCTCGGGCGCCGGGCATTGGTCGTCACCGAGATGTGCAGCCGCACGACCCTGGGTCTGCGATCGGTCGCTGGCGAACGCACCGAGGCCGTCGAGCAGGTCCTCCAAGAGCTGTTCACCCGGCATGGCGCGCCGTTGGTGCTGAAGCTCGACAACGGCTCGGCCTTCGTGTCCCGCCGGCTACGCCGCTTCTGCCGGCAGTGGGGCGTCGTCCTGATGCATTCGCCAGTCCGCCGGCCACGCTGGAACGGCACCTGTGAGGTGAGCGGCAAGTGGGCCAAGCGCCGCGCCGAAGCAGCGTGGCGCGCCCGAGGCGGGCATGGCGATCTCACGCAGGGCGACCTCGATGCCGCAGTCACCTTCGTCGGACCGATGCCGCGCATCGACGAGGCGACGCGCGAACGCTTCCGTGATGCCTTCGCCGAACAGCTCGCGATCGCCGCCGCACAGCAGGGACTTGTCATCGCCCGCGTCTCACGGGATCATGTCCGCCGCTCGCTTGAACGCGTGGCCGCCAAGCGGGCGCTCTTGACCTGCCACATCCTCAACATCGAAGGCCGTGGGTATCCCCAGTGGTTGCCGCGTCACACCGCTTGATAGGAAGGCATGGTGTACA
>CAZIFB010000132.1:0-3356 GCA_964538915.1 uncultured candidatus Brocadiaceae bacterium
CGGCGCACGGCTTCACGCAGGTGAACGCGTACGGCGCCGGCAACGACGCGATCTACATCGACAACTTCACCGTGCGCGAACGGGTCGCGCAGCACGGCCTCAGCATCGACCTCGCGCGCCTGCCGAAGGACGTGCACTCCGTGATGACCTTCCGCCTCGCCGGCGGTGCATCGCTCGCGAACCGTCCCTACGCGATCGCCGGCTCGATGAGCGGCGCGTCGCCCGGGACGCCACTCGGCCCGGTCGTACTGCCGCTGAACGTCGACCCGTTCTTCGGAATGATCGTGTCGGCGTTCGGGCAGCCGCACCTCGCCGGGTTCCTCGGCACGTTCAACGCCGACGGCAACGCCTACGCGACGTTCGACACGCTGATCCAGATGCCGGCGGCGCTCGTCGGCACGAACCTCGACTTCGCCTACGTCACGCTGAGCCCGATCGACGCCGTGTCCGAGCCCGCCCGCGCCACCGTGACGCTCCAGTAGTTCGTCGTCGGGCTGCCGCCGTCCCCGAGGGCGAAACGGCAGCTCGACCCGGGTTGTCGCCGTCGAACCGCGGTTGTGGGCGTCGGCTCCCACCGGGCGGGCAGAGCCCGTGGTTCGCACCTTCCCTGGCAGCGCGGAACACGCCGTGCGGACGGCACTTCGGGAGGCCCGTGCCGCTTCCGTGTGGTTTCGGGGCAGCTGCCGCTGTCCAGGGCATGGACCGCATCGCCTTCGTCCGGGTCGCCACCCTGGTCTCCGCCCTCTGCCTCACCTCGACGGCCGCGTTCGCGCAGACCTGCGGCCTCAGGAACAGCTTCCGCATCGCCAACTCGTGGAGCGGGAGCACGTCGGAGCTGAACGTCATCACGCCGTGGTCGACGATCGGCCCGCTGGTCACGCCGGGCACGAACAACAACCCCGGGCCGATCTGCAGTTCGCAGGGCAGCTGCCAGCCGACGTCCGACTACGGCTACCTGCGGGTGCAGGGCAGCGGCCTCGCGAACAACGGCCCGGGCAACGGCGTCTTCCTCTACCTCGACCAGGGTCCGCAGGCGCGGTTCTTCGACACGCTGACCGTGGCGTCGGCGACGCTGCCGTACGGCACGCCCGTGCAGCTGCAGTTCTCGCTGTCGCTCGACGGCTGGATCGACGTCGTCGACACGAATCCGAACGCGACCTTCGGTGCGACCTTCTACGGCGGATCCGCGGGCCTCTCGCTCTCGAACAGCGGCGGCATCGTGACCACGAACTACACCTGGTACGTCGGCAACCCGCTCACGGTGTACGGCGAACTGACCACCGCGATCTACCTCTACGGCCTCCTCGGCGCCGGCAACCCGACGTCGTACGGCTCGTACGCCCTCGACCTCGTCGCGAACATGAGCGTGATCTGCACGACGCCGGACACTTCGCTCGTCTGGGCATCGGGGCGCACCTACACCGATCCGCGCGCGTCGGTGACGAACGTCGGCGGCGGCTGCGCCGCCGGATCGCCGGTGTTCGGTGCAGGCGCACCCGTCCTGGGCCAGCCGCAGCTGTTCAGCATCACCAGTTCGCTGCCGAACGAGTTCGTGCTGTTCGCGTGGTCGCCCGGCAACGCCGTCGCGCTGCCGCTCGGCACGTGCATCGTGACGGAGGATCCCGCGGGCCTGTCGTTGTTCGTCGCCGGGATCACCGACGCGGCGGGCAGCTCGAACATCCCGACGACGACACCGAACGCGCCGTCGCTGCTCGGTGCGCGCTACACGGTGCAGGCACTCGTGACGAAGCCGAACGGCCCGGTGCTGGACTTCGCCGACCTGAGCAACGGCCTCACGATGAACATGGGGCTGTGACGCTCAGGCCTTGCCGCGCAGCAGCCGGCGCACCGCGCGCTGCACCATCTCGATCGCGACGCCGAGATTCCATTCGCCGCGGCCGCGATCGCCGGTCCAGTTGCTGATCGCGCGGATCTGCAGGAGCGGCACCTCGACCTGGCGGCAGACATAGGCGACCGCCGCACCTTCCATCGTCTCGATGTCCGCGCCGCTGCGCCGCTGCATGCGCTGCGACGACGCCTCCGTGCCGCTGCACGTGCTCACCGTCACGCCGCGCACGATCGGCGCACCGAGGAAGGCCGCGACCTGCTGCGCCATGCGGGGATTCGCGGGGAACGGCCCGGTGTCGCCGAGGTGCAGTTGCTTCAAGTCCTGGAACCCGGTCGGTGTCTCGACGCCCTCGTCCCCGAACCGATCGCTGCCCACCACGCACAACGCCCCGTTGCGGACCGGCGCCGGCGTCGAACGGTGCCGATCGGGGAACGCGCCGGCTACGCCGTAGAGCAGCACCGCGCGAGCCGCCGGGTTCGCCCGCAGCGCCGCGGGCAGGTGCATCGCGACGTTCGTCTTGCCGACGCCGAGCGGCACGACGCCGAGATCGACCATGTTCGCGTGCTCACTCATCGCGGCGCACACGACCAGGAACTCACCGATCGGCACGCCGCCGTAACCGCCGTCGCCGCTCACCGATCGGCACCCGAGCCGCTGCCCCTCGAGGCGAGAAGCCGGCGGTACTGGTCGTCGTTCGCGGCGAACTGCTCGGCGAGACGCCGCCAGCCGTCGGCGAAGAGCTGCATGCGCGCCGTCTCCCCCGCCGACGGAGTGTCCGTGACGGGGTCCGCACACAACGCGTCGACGGAGGTGACGCCGGTGAGCAGCTTCTGGATGTGCGCCGCGCGCTGGCAGTCGATCATGGACCCGTAGTCGAGGTCCTGCAGCAACGCGACGGCGGCGAGGAACGCGGGTCGTCCCCACTGCTCGATGCGACGCACGAGCCCGGGCGCGAACGGCAGGTCCGCCATCGCCCCGACACGGTCCTCCCACGACGCGAGGTCGAGCGGGAGTTCGACGCGCAGCGGATCGAGCGGCTTCAGCTCCGGAGCGCGCCGAGGCGACGAACGCAGGGCCTGCAGCACGCTGGCGACCAGCTGATCGACGCGACCGGCGAGCGTCGTCGGCTCCGAGCGCACGATGCGGGGACTGCTGGCTCGAGGGGAGGTCGATGCCACGACGTGGCCGTTGTGACGGCTGCCGAACGTGCTCCAGGCGATCATCGACGCAACGACGATCATCGCGAGCAACGTCGTGCCCGAGCGGGTCGGCGACGACGAGCCGACGGCCGCCCGACGCGCCGGCGACGGCGACCGCCGAGCGGCAACGGCAGGAGGCAGGGCCGCCGGCAGCGGCGGCGGCACACACGGCGGCAGGTCGTCGACCGCGGGCTCGCGCCGCGCAGCCACCCGAGCGGCAACCGTAGCGGCCGAAGGCGAGGCCGACGGCGAGGCGCCGAGTGCGGCGATGAGGTCCTGCACGCTCTGGAAGCGCGCGGCGGGGTCCT
>CAZIFB010000133.1:0-3218 GCA_964538915.1 uncultured candidatus Brocadiaceae bacterium
GGATCGATCCTGAGCGCACGCCGCAGCGGCACGGCGCACGCCGCAAGCCCCACCACGAGCATGATGACATCCGCGGCAATGAGCAGCAGCAGCTGGCGCGTCGATCCGATCCCCGCGAGCGCCACAAGCGCGCTCCCGGCAGCCAGCCCAAGCCCGATCTGCACGAACGCACGCCCGAAGATGCCGGCCACGATGCGCCGCGGGCCCGCACCAAGCGCCGCGCGAATGCCGATCTCCCGCGTGCGGCGCGCGACCGTGAACGACATCAGCGCGTGAATGCCCGTCGAGGAGAGCAGCAGCACGATGATGGCAATCAGTCCGGCAACGGCCGTCAGGGTCCAGTTCGCCTGCGCCTCGCCCCCGCCGGCGCTGGTCAGCCGGTGCACGTCCGTGAGCCGGATGGTTGGATCAACCCCGGCGGCCAGCGTGCGCAGCCGTGCGGCGAACGCGTCGGGGTCCTGCACGCGCACGGCGAGGTTGCGCGCGCGCCCGCTCGGCAGGCTCGGCAGATACATCGCCGACTGCTCTTCCGGCCGGTCAAGCTGCCAGCCGAAATCGCGCACCATACCGACAATCTCGTACCACTCGTCGCCGGCGCCGATGTTCACTTCGCCTTCGCCGATCCTGACGCGGTGGCCCACGGGATTGCGGTCGCCGAGCACGTGGCGCGCGAACGACTGGTTCACGATCAGCACTCGGCCCGTCGTGAAGTCGAGCGGCGCAAACTCGCGCCCCGTTACCACGGACGTGCCGAACGTGGCGAAGAACCCCCTGGACACGTGGACGAGTGTGCTCGTGCGCAGGCCGGTCGCCGGCGCACCTGCAGCCGTGTCCATCTCGAACCGGTACTTGAACTGGTCTTCCACCGGAAGCCGGTCGGAGAACGCGACGCCCCGCACGCCCGGTTCCGCAGACAGTCGCTGTTCGAACGCGTCCAGCAGGAGCTTCGTGCGCGCGGCGACCGCTGCGGAGTCCGCCGCAAAGTCCTCGCGTTCCACGGCGACGCCGGCCGTGAGGAATCGTTCCGCGCCAATGCCTTCGGCGCGCTGCCGGAACCGGTTCGATTCGAAGATTCCGCCCGCGGCGAGGGGAAGGAACGCGACCGTGATCGCGACCTGCGCCACGATCACGGCGGTCCAGAACCAGCCGAATCGAAGCCCCGACCCCGCGCCCTGGCTGCGCATCGCGTCGTTCAGGCTGCCCCGCGTGACGCGCAGTGCCGGCAGGATCCCGATGATCGCGGCGCCGAACAGCGCAAGAAACCCGGCATACGCGATCGTCTGCCACGACAGGCTGGCGTCGATCCAGAACGGAATGGCCCCGCTCGTCGCGAGCGTGGCGAGCCCGAACCGCATTGCAACGTGCGCGACGAACAGCCCCGCCACCGTCGCACCGCCCACGAGCACCAGCGCCTCGATGAAGAGCTGCGCGATGATCCGCCCACGACTCGCGCCCAGCGCACTCCGGACCGTGATCTCCCAGCTGCGCGTGGCCGTTCGCGCGAACACGAGCGTGGCGACGTTCGTGCAGACGACGGCAAGCAGCGCGAGGAACACCGTGTTCACGAGGTAGAGGAGCCGCTTGAACCAGACCGACTCGCCGCCCTCGAGCACCGGCTTGGCGTAGCCGACCACGCGCGGCCGCACCGCGTCCTGCGTGGCTGGTGTCGCCGATGCGACCCGCGCTGCGATCACGTCGAGCTCGGCCTGCGCTTCGTCCAGCGAGACGCCCGGCGCGAGGCGGCCGAACACCGACACCGGAGGCCCCGTGCGCGGGGCGAGCAGCGATCCATCGGTCCGCAGCGGCGTCCAGATGCGATGGTTCACGGGGAACGCATAGCCCTCCGGCATCACGCCGACGATTGTCGCCGTGACGCTCCCCAGTTTCACCGACTTGCCGACCGCCGCCGGATCGGCCGCGAATCGCGACGTCCACAGCGAGTGACTGAGGACGACCACCGCGGGCTCACCGGGCAGTTCGTCGCGTGCCGAAAGCGTGCGGCCGTGCAGCGCCGGCGTGCCCATGATCGCGAACGCCGTCGCGGTGACTTCGGCGCCGAGCACCGGCTCGATGCGCCGGTCGTCCGTTTCGAGGTTCCGCTGGAAGGTGACGGCGGCGCCAAGGCCGGTGAGCGTCCGCGCATCGTTGCGCCACAGCGCAAACTCGTGCAGCGAGCGCGACTCCTCGCGAAACCCCGTCACGTTCCAGTTCAGAACCGACACGATGCGGTCGGCGTCGCGCACCGGCAGCCTGGGGTTCCGGAACTTGTTGACGGCCTCGAAGTACGTCGTCCCCAGGGCGATGGCGATTGCGATCGCCACCGTGCCGACGATGGAGAGCCCAGGATACCGCGCCAGCATGCGGAATCCGAGCCTGAAGTCGAGCGCCGAGAACCGGAGCCGTGTGCGCGAGGTGGTGCCGCCCGCTTGATACATGGAAGTACTATACATTGCAGTGCAATGTATGTAAAGCGGGTGCGCCGATGGCGAGTCGCGGCGCGGCGGACGGCTCGCCAGATTCAGGGTGAGCGTACGATCCGGGCCCCGCGCCAGAGGAGACACGATGCGCACGAAGCTGATGGTCCTCACGACGATGGCGCTGGTCGCGGCAACCGCATCGGCGCAGCGCGGCGGCGGCGACAGCGCGCAGGCGGCGCGGCAGGCGGCGGCGGAGCGGCCCCGCACCATCGCCGGCATCAATTCCGTGTGGATCGAGGAACTCACGCAGCCCGAGCTCCGCGACCTGATGCGGGAGGGCTACACGACGGTGCTCATCCTCACCGGCGGCGTGGAGGACAACAGCGCCAACCTCGCGATGGGCAAGCACAACATCAACAACAAGCTTCTTGGCGAGATGATTGCCCGGAAAATGGGCAAGACGCTCGTCGCGCCGCTGGTCACGCTCGAGCCCGGCAATGCCGGCACGACCATCCGGCAGGGCCGGGCGGGGCCGATGATCTCGCAGGCCACATACCGCGCGCTGCTCCACGACATGGGCGACTTCCTGCGCAGCATGGGCTTCAAGGAGATCTACTACCTCGGCGACAGCGGCGGGAACACGCGTGGAATGCAAGCCGCCGCCGACTCGCTCACCAGGATGTACACGGGGAACGCCCAGCCGGTCTACTTCAAGCACATTCCGGAGTACTACAACCACACGTCGCACGTGCAGCCGTTCATCCAGAACGAGCTCAAGATTCCCGAGCAGATCCGCATCGG
>CAZIFB010000134.1:0-3101 GCA_964538915.1 uncultured candidatus Brocadiaceae bacterium
GGGTATCCCCAGTGGTTGCCGCGTCACACCGCTTGATAGGAAGGCATGGTGTACAGCCTTGAGGCCGCGGATGGCTATTCCCGGGGCCCGGCCTCACGTGTTAAGGAATAAATTGCACATGAGCAAATACCGCACCGTGGCAGCGGGAGTCTTGGCATTGTTTGGCGGTGCCTTGTTGGTGTTCGATCGCTTGGATAACACATCGCGGGCGTGTGGGATAGTGGGCGTGTTCGCAATGGCTGCGCTCTGGCTCGGAATCAACCAGATGGTCCGCGCGGCTCGACAAAGGATCCGAAGTATTGCGACCGCCGACCTGGAGCAAAGGGTTTGGCGTGTCGACGAGCGCTATTTTGATTACATCGGCCACGAGAGCGCCGAAGTCAAGGAATTCAAGCGAATGGTGGCGCGCAGAGAGCTGGACGCTTTGGCTCGTGCATGGCCGTCACTGCAACGGGCATTTCTCTGCATGGAGCGCGCCCTCGGAACGAGCGGACGGCCGCTGATTGACGAGTACTATGGTGAGTATACCGCGCTCCTCAAGGAGCTGATGTACCGTCGGCGCCAAGCTGACCCAAGGTGACTCGTGGCACGTGGTATCCGGAAGCTACGCCGAGCGAGTTTCGTGGCAAATCGGGCGTTCGGAGGCCGACCGTGACCGAATCGAGAGTCGTGCTATCCGGAAATTGCGACGACCGAGTCTCGGCCGGAATCGGGGGCTTCGAGGCCGGCTGCGACTGAATCGAGGTTGCGCGTTCGCGCCGAGCGGGCAGACCGGTGGCCGTGCTCGTCGGTTCGACTCCGCGATCAGCGATGTGGACCGCCGTCAGGCCGTTCGCCGGTAGCTGCGCAGCAGCCCGCCGAGTCGCTCGTCGACCACCACGTCGCCGCCCTTCGGGATCTCGGAGGTGCTCGCGGTGAGCACCCTGTTGCCGAGTCCCTGATGCGGACGCTCGATGTGGTAGTGCGCGACAAACTCCTTCAGCGCCCGCTGCAGATCGTCGGCGCCGAACAGGATCAGTCGCTCCAGGCATTCGCGTTTCACCGACTGCACGAACCGTTCAGCGATCGCGTTCATGTTCAGAGCCTGGAACGCGGTCTGCACGATCTTGATGCCGGCGTCCTCGAGGATGCGACGGAACTGGGCCGTGAACTTGGTGTCGCGATCGATGATCAGGAAGCGACTGTCGCGAAGCCCGCCGTCGCCGGGATCGGTGAGGTTGCGCGCGACTTGGGCCATGAAGTCGGCATCGGGGCTCGTCGTCACGCCCGCGATCTCGACGAGCCGGCTTGCGTGATGAATCACGAACAGCACGTAGTGTGTGACGAGGCCGCGCGTAGTCCAGACCTCGGTCGTGAAGAAATCCATCGCGGCGATCGTTCCGGCGTGGGCCTTCAGGAACGTTCGCCAACTCGTGGGCCGCTGCGGGCTCGGCGGAATCCCGGCGTGCTTCAGCGCGTCTGCGATGGTGGACGTCGCGACGTCGTGTCCGAGCTTCTTCATCTCGCCGCGGATGCGCGTGTAGCCCCAGCGCGCGTTCTCCTTCGCGATGCGCACGATCGTTTCGCGGATCGTCTTCATCAGGCCCGGCCTGCCGACTCGCGTCTCCTTCGCCGGGTGAGTGAACTTGGCAGCGACCAGTTGCCTGTGCCACCGCAGGATCGTGTCGGGCGTGACGATCGTCGCGAGTGCCGTGAGCATGCGGCGACCGAGCGGCACGCCCTTGGCGGCGAGACGCCGTCGCTGCCCGTCATCGAGTCGAACGCGGGCGCCCAGGCGTTCACGCAGCACACGGTTCTCTTCGCGCAGGAACTCGATTGCTTGCGCCTGTTCGCGGTTCGCGAGCCCCGCGAACACCAGCAGAACGAAACGCAGCGGCTGCAGAGCGTCGGCATCGGGGCGCTGACGGTAGCTGCGACGGGCAGTCTCGCGGCCGACGCGATGACTCAGCGCGAGTGCTTGCGGAGCCAGTTCGCGAAGTCGCCTTCGGTGACCTGGCTGCTCGCCAAGCCCTCGACCATCACGACAGTCTCGGCTTCGGGCGGGTCGAAGCGGATGTCGTTCAGGGCAAGGAACACGCGCGCGACCACGAACGCCACGCGCTTGTTGCCATCGACGGACCGGTGGTTCTTCGCGATTCCGTGCGCGTAGGCCCCGGCGAGCGCGAAGAGATCTTGCGACTCGTAGGCGAAGATGTGCCTGGGCCGGTTCATCGCGGACTCCAGTAGCCCTTGGTCTCGCACGCCGCGGGAGCCACCGAACGCTCCGATGAGTTGGCCGTGGAACAATGCCGCGTCCTCGGCGGTCAGCCACTCGGGCTCGGCGGTCACTTCGCGAGCTCGCGCAGCGCGTTCTTGTAGCGCTTCATCGTGTCTCTGAGCAGGGCGAGTTTGCGCTCGAACTTCTCGTCGACGTGTCGCAGCTCGAGGCGGCCGTCCGGCTGCTGGACCAGGGTGAGCGATTCGCCTTCCTTGGGGGCAACGCCGAGTGCTTCGAGTGCTTCCTTGGGCAGGATGACACCGAGCGAGTTCCCGACCCGACGCAGGCGAAGTTCGATCATGGGGCTACCGAGGTTGGCACAACGTTATAACTGCATCGGCAGGCGGTCAACCGGGATGCCCATGTTCGCGCACTCGCCGATGCCGACGGGGTTTGGCTCGGCTCGAGAACGCGCGTTCCTGCCGGACCGAGGCGACCGATCGAGACGCTCTTCGTAACTGCTCTCGGTCCGAAGAGCGTTCCGTTCGCTCTACCACTTGTCGAAGAGCGAACGCCCCGGGGCCGAAAGCCCTGGGGCGTCTTGCTGTACCGAGCCTACGTAGGTGCTGTGAA
The DNA here is from genome assembly GCA_964538915.1 of uncultured candidatus Brocadiaceae bacterium. Lineage (GTDB taxonomy): Bacteria > Planctomycetota > UBA1135 > UBA1135 > UBA2386 > JAEUHQ01. Next base: position 2,831 of record CAZIFB010000134.1, read on the forward strand.
GGACGTTGGATGCGGCGGTGGGTGCCGATGGGGCGGTGGTCGGGGCGCGAGCCGGGTTAGCAGCCCGTTGAAGAAGCCGCACTCGCCGAGCTGCTGAGGCGGCATTGCGATGCGAGGGCGGGCACAAGACTCGAGAGCGTACGGCCGTCGAGGCAGCGAGTCGTGTCGAGGACGAGATCGACGATCGTCGACCAGAAGCGACACCAGGCAGCGACAAGAGCCCGCATCGAGGCCCACTCCTTCGGCTTTCCGACCCCGATCAGCGCGCGCA
>CAZIFB010000135.1:0-2819 GCA_964538915.1 uncultured candidatus Brocadiaceae bacterium
ACACGGAACGGAAGAAGCCGTCGGCGTCCTCGATGTCGATCTCGCGGTACGTCGCGGTCCAGTCCTTGCCAGAGTCGTTCGGGCGTTCGCCGGTGTAATCGACCAAGTACGGCGGATCAGTTGCGACAAGCGCCGCCTTCTCGCCGTCCATCACGCGCAGCACGTCCTTCAAGTTCGTCGAGTCGCCGCAGAGCAGTCGGTGTTCGCCGAGGCACCACAGGTCGCCGAGCTTCGCCACCGCGACGGGAGGCGGTTCGTCAGCGCCGTCGTCGAGAAGGTCTCTGTCGACTTCTTCCTGTTCACGCAGCTTCTGCACGAGCGCGTCGAGGTCGTCCTCGGAGAAGCCCACGCCGTCGAGCGCGTCCTCCTTCTTCAACTCTTCGAGCAGCCGCGACAGCTCGGCCTCGTTCCACTGCGCGAACTCGTGCGTGCGGTTGTCGGCAACGGCGAACGACACCGCGTCGATGTCGCTGCCGTCGAACCACCACACCGGCACCTCGGTCATGCCGAGGCTCTGCGCTGCCTTCAGCCTCGTGTTGCCGGCGATGACCTCACCGCTGCGGCGCGCGACGATCGGCTGCTGCCAGCCGAAGCGACGCAGCGACGACGCGACGTGCGGGACGGCCTGGTCGTTCAGGCGGGGGTTGGATGGCGAGCAGAAGAGCTTCGAGATCGGGACGATCTCTACCGGCGGAGTGACGTTCGTCGACAAGCAGCACCTCGTAGGGCGTGGGGAGCCGCTTGGAGGTGCGCGTGGACGGAGGCTCGACGCGGGGATTCTAGCGCCGCGTCGCCGCGCGTGAACGTCCAGTTCCGCAGATGGCAATAGGCTGTTCTGCACAACGTCGCCGCGCAGGCGCCGGGTCCTGGGCGCACGAGGACTTGCCGCGGGTCGGGGTGGCGATAGGCTGCGGAGAACCTCGGCGGCCGGGAATCGACTCGGCTGTCGAAAACGAAGTTAGACATCCCTATGCCTGCGCCGCTGCAACTGGTGATTGGAGGGCAGGAGCACGAGCGCTTGGTTGTGGAGCTTCCTGGGTGCGATCGACCGGAGCCGAAGGGGGTGTACGACTTCCTCACGGCCCGCGTGCGCGTTGATGTTGGTCGCTTCCGAGGCGATTTCGAGTGTTACTTGTCCGCTCAGGACTTCGCGGTTTTCCTCTTCCAACTCCGGCGGCTTCAGTCTGAACCGGGTGGCACCGCGGAGTTCTCGACGATTGAGGGGCAGCTCGGGTTCAAGATCCGCGGTGATGGACGAGGCCACTTCGAGGTCCGAGGCCGTGCTCTCGATGCACCCGGCATGGGCAACGAGCTCGTTTGGTCGCTGGCCATCGACCAAAGCTACTTGCCGGCGATCATCGCATCGGTGGTGCTCATCTCGACGGCCTACCCAGTTGCGAGGTAGAAGGATGTCTAACTAGTCGATGCAGGCGGCGAGCCGCGAACCAAGCAACCAGCGAGGAGAGCCCTCGCGCCGCGGCTCGCGCCTGATCGACAAAGACGTTGGGCAGACCTCGCAGGACCAATGGCGCAGTACATCAGCAAGCCGGGGAGCAAGAAGCTGGGGCTGCTGCATCGACGGGAGGCAGACCTTCGTCGCCTGCTTCAGAAAGGGACCGAGCCTGAGGCGTCAAACGAGGCAGCCGAAGCGGTGCGGTCCGCTGCGCTCGCGTACTACAAGGCGATCGGGCATCACTACGACGCCAAGGCGTGGGGCTGGATGATGCGGTCCGTCGAGTCGATCGTCGCAGACTACCGACCCTCCGATGGATAGTCTGCCCAACTAGTCGATGCAGGCGGCGAGCCGCGAACCAAGAGCAACCAGCGAGGAGAGCCCTCGCGCCGCGGCTCGCGCCTGATCGACCAAGACGTTGGCTGGACGAGCCGTGGACTTGAAGACGCGTCGGAGTCTCCGTCGGACTTGGATCGACTCCTTGTACGAGTTCGCCTCTCCGACCATGCAGAGTTGGTGGACCGGTGGCGGTCCTCCCGGGATCAACGTCAGCTTCGTCGAGCTGATGTGCGGCTACTTCGATGATCTGGCTCTGTCTGATGGACTGGACGCAGCGGTTCGCGACGGTTGGATTTGCGCGGCCGAGGCGCAAGCCACTACGGACTTCCACCGACGGGTGGAGTCCTACCAAGCGCCCGGCGAGTGTCAGGACGCGATCCTCGCCGATCCAGCATGGGGCGATGTGGTCGCCGCTGCTCGCCGGGGGTGGTTCGGCTTGCGTGCGATCCTGGATGATCCCGAGACCCTATCCGTGATGGATGCCCTTGAGGCCAAGTGGGGTAGGATCGCGCCAGCCAACAAGGCATAGGAGCCGACGAGCGCCGCCAAGCCGGCGCTCGCGGCTCAATGCCAAAGACGTTGGGCGGACCACATCACGTTCCCAGAGTGCTTACGTAACCGAGAGCGGGACACAACATGCACAAGTCATGGTCGGGAGCTGTCGCCGTTGCGGCTACAGCAGCGTTGTTTATGGCCCTGTCGACTCCCCCCCAGCGTCCTGGTCCTCAGCGCATGGCCAACGTCTACGCGGACTGGTTGGTGTCGTACATCGGCAAGGACTTCTACCTGTCGGCTGATTGGACGGTAGCAACCGAGAAGAAACGGACGTCAGCCGTGCCCGAGGGTGCGAGAGAGTTCAAGCTGGCCGCGGTTTGCCAGGACTTCGTCTACTTCGAGAGTGCGGCAGATCGCGCATGTGTTCCCGTGGTTGTCCTTCGAACTGTCCTCGACAAGTAGGTGGCAGGTAGGGCCGCCGCCCAACACTCATAAGGCCCCCTGACGTCAAGAGAGAAAGAGCGGGCGCCAG
>CAZIFB010000136.1:0-2580 GCA_964538915.1 uncultured candidatus Brocadiaceae bacterium
AGGGCGCGCGCAACCGCGCGATCGACGTCGGCACCGGCTCCGGCGTGCTCGCGCTCCAGATGGCGAAGGCCGGCTTCCAGCACGTCCTCGCGACGGACATCAACCCGAACGCGATCGAGAGCGTGTCGCGCCAACTGCGTCGGCTCGCGAAAGCGCTCCCGATCGAACTCCAGCACGCGGACCAGTTCGGCGAGGACCGTGGTCCGATCGACCTCGTCGTGTCCAACCCGCCGTGGATGAAGGGTGAAGTCGGCCGGACGCTCGACCTCGCGATGTACTTCCAGGACGGCTTCTTCGAGCGCTTCTACGACGAGTCCCTCCGCCGCCTGGCCCCCGGCGGCCGCGTCGTGTTCGTGTTCTCGAACATCATCGAACTCTCGCAGCCCGACGTGCCGCATCCGATCCAGACCGAACTCGATCGCGGACGGTTCCGGCTCGTGGAGAAGATGACGCGCCGCGTGAAGCCGTCGCCCGGGCGACGGACGCGCGAGAAGGTGGAGGTCTGGGAATTGGCGGTGGTTTGACGGCGGGGGCAGTTCGGTTCGCGGCCACCCCATCCCCGGCGGCGCGTGGCGGGCGAGCGGCGCCGCAGGCCTTCTTCGACGTCGACGAACCGCCCCTCGCGCTCACCGCGCTGCGTCACGCGCACGATCGTGAGCCGCATCGGCGGCGGCTCGTGCGGCCTTCGCTGCCCGCCGCCGCGACCGACGTTCCGCGAACCGAGGCGCTGCAACAACTCGTCTCGCGCGCTTCGGCAGGAACGCCGTCTATCTCGCCAACACGAAGTCCAAGCCCGCGCACACCGCCGCGACCTGCGCGCGGTTGCACAGCTCGTCCGTCACCCGCGGACTGTCCGGATACACCTCGGTGGTCGTCACGAACTCCGCCCCCGTCATCCCCATGCACAGTCCGAGCTCGCGCGCGGCGTAGTCGATCACTCCCTTCTGCGTCACGGTCTCCTCGATGATCTGCCCGTTCTCGTCCGGCGGCGCGATGTGCGTGACTCTCTCGACCGCCTCGACGATCGCCGCCTGGAAACGAGGCTGCGGCTTCTCGACATCGCCGACCAGGTAGAACCCATCCGGAACCTTCCCCGCACCGAGCGCCACACCGTCGCGCGCGGCCTTCGCCGGGCGGAACTCACTCTCGTCGGTGTCGGTCGTCTCGTGCAGGTCGACGTGCATCACGAACGACTTGCCGCGCACCAGCTCCATCAACGCCGCCGACTCCGCGCACGGGCTGTTCGCGACGAACGAACGGTTGGGGTCGATCGCCTTCCAGTTCCCAAGCTGAATGTCGTGGGTTCGATCCCCATCACCCGCTCCAGTTTCCTAGTCGGCTGAGATCCACGAGTTGGATCACCGGGCATCGCCGAGAGACGGCGGCCGCGCATCGATCTGCCCCCCCGCGAAGCCTCCTCATGAGCGCGACGCGACCCAGCGAACGCTGCCGGCGCGCGCCCGTGCGTACGCCGGCAGCCCCACGCTTCAACCCTCCGACTCGCGCGGGTCCGCCTCGCGAGGGAACGTCCGCTCCTCCTCGAAGCGACCGTCCCCGCATCCTGGCCGATCACCCCAACATCGAACGGCAGATCGTCAAGCGGAGCGGCGCCCAGACCTTGGCCGCACACATCCTGACCGGGAACCACGACGCGAAGAGCGGCAAGGCACTGCCCTTCGTACGTCGATCGCTGAAGTTCGGGCCGGCAAACCAGGAGACCCTGCTCGTGACGCACGGGGATGCGTTCGACCCGACCGAACTGCTTCTTCCCGACAAGCTGCAGGAACAGATGGTCGAGTGGTTCGGGCCCCTGGCGTCCGCTGGCTCCTACCAGCTCGATCGCACCCTCGAGAGCCAACCCGGCGGACTCGAAGGCGTGCAAGGACAGGGACCGGTCGTCATCGACTCGCCGGACGACAGCGACCATCTGCAGGACTGGGTCAACGTCTGGCAGGTGCGCTCGCCGGCAGACGCCGATCGCGAGCGGGCCCACGAGCTCTTGCCGATCGCTCTGGCCGCCGCGGACAAGGTGCGCCGCGGCAAGGCGAAGGGCTCGCTTGGTCTCGACGGTGATATGCCATCCCTCCGAACCATCGCGATCGGCCACTCGCACGCGGCTCGGCTCGTCGTCGCACGTGGCGTGAACGGAGCCCCCGACCTGGTGCTCGCCGACTGCGGAGCATGGATCGAGAACTCGCGGTTCGGGTCGACCACGGTGCCCTCGTGCCACTTCGGAGTCCTGGTGGGTGGCGATCTGCGCATCTACCAGCTCGACCCGGCGCCCGAGCTCGTCGGACCGAAGGCCTGATCAGGTCGACAGCCCGGCCCGGACCACGTGCGCGTTGTCGAAGACGCGCATGCGATCCCGATCGCCTTCGAACACCTCGGCGCGCGCCTGCTGCCACGTCTTCACGCGCTCGGCCCCGAAGGTCTGCATCAGGCGATGCGGATCGATGCCGGAGTTCTTCGACCAATGGAAGGTGAACGGAATGCCGGCCTTCTCGAGCGAGGCTGCCAACGCGTCCTCGAATTCCTGGAAGCGCGAGTCGGCCGGAACCGCAAACTCGAACACGGCGCTGT
>CAZIFB010000137.1:0-2467 GCA_964538915.1 uncultured candidatus Brocadiaceae bacterium
CTGCTCAGCGGCCGGCACGCGCTCGTCGCGGATTTCGGCGTCGCGAAGGCGATCAGCGAGTCCACCGGACGCAACCAGATCACGACGCTTGGCGTCGCGCTCGGCACGCCGGCGTACATGGCGCCGGAACAAGCGGCTGCCGATCCGCACGTGGACCACCGCGCCGACATCTACGCGCTCGGCGCGATGGGCTACGAGATGCTCACGGGCGAGCCGCCGTTCGTGCGGCGCACGCCGCAGGAAGTGCTCGCCGCGCACGTCACCGAAGCGGCGCCCGCCGTCTCTGTGCGCAGGCAATCGGTCCCGCCTGCGCTCGACGCCCTGATCGCGAAGTGCCTCCTCAAGCAGCCGGGTGACCGGTATCAGTCGGCCGAGGACGTCGTCAGCGAGCTGGAGCGAATCGCAACTCCCACCGGTGGAATGTCGCCGGCGATGGGCGTCTCGCCTGCCGCGGGCATTCCACCCACGGCGCAGTTCACACTGACGCCGGCGTCGCCCGCGCGAATGCGAATGACCGCAGCGCTCACGATTGTCGCGGTGGTTGGCCTGGCCTCAACGGCCTGGTATGCGTCAACGAAGATGCGCGCGGGCCCGGACGCGAACGTCGTGGCCGTCTTTCCGTTCGAGTTCAGCGGGTCGCAGGAACTCGCCTACCTGAAGGAAGGAATCGTCAACGTCCTGGAGGCGAACCTCACGGGCGAAGCAGGGCCGCGCGCGGTCGCGTCGCAGACGACAATCGCGCAATGGAAACGAAGGGGTGGCGACACGCAGGGATTCACCGAGGACGAAGCCCGCACACTCGCTCGCGAACTCGGCGCCGGCCAGATCGTGCGCGGCAGCATTGTGGCCGCGGGGACCGATATTGTCGTTTCCGCGACGCTCTCGCCAGTCGCCGGCACGACGGCACCCGTGCAGGCGCAGGTGAAGGGTTCTGCGGACAGCATCGCGACGCTCGCGTCGAGGCTCGCCGGGCAGCTCCTGAGCTTGCGCGTCGGCGAGAACACCGACCGGATTGCGCTCCTCGAAACGGTGCCGCCGGCGGCGCTACGGGCGTACCTGGTTGGCCAGCAGCGAATGCGCGAGAGCAAGTTCCTCGAGGCGCACGAGGCCTTTGCCACGGCGCTCGGTCTCGATTCGACCTTTGCGCTCGCGGCAATGGGGCTTGCCACTGCTCAGGGCTGGAGCCCGATCAACTTTGGTGCGACCAATGCACTGCCGCTGGCGTACCGGCACCGCGATCGTCTTTCGGCGCGCGACCTGATCGTGCTCGAGATGCGGATTCCCAGTACTTTCGCCGGCCGCCCGCTATCGCTCCGCGAGACGAACGACTTGCGCGAACGGCTCGTGCAGCAGGTTCCGGACCGCCCCGAAGGGTGGTACCTGATAGGCGACAACTATTTCCATCGTGGCACAGCGATGGGGATTTCAAGGGAAGAAGCGAACCGGCGCGCCGAAAATGCGTTTCGCCGCGTGCTGGCGCTCGATCCCGACCTTTCGTACGTCAAGCTCCATCTGGCACAACTCCAGCAGGGTGCGGCCTCGCTCGACAGGATGAAGGCGGTGGCCGATTCGCTTGGCCTGAAGGCCCCCGAGATCGACGCCACGGTGCAGATTCTCGGTGGGGACTCGACGGACACCGGGCGGTACCGCGACCGGTTCAACCAGCTGAACGCTGACGAGCTGATGATGATTGCATTGCTTGCCGGGGGGACGCCGGTGGGCGACTACGCATATGACATTGCACTCGCGCGATCGACGAGCTCCGCGCAACGGATTACGAGCGTGAACTTCATGCGCGCCGCGCTGTGGACCCAAGGCAGGCCCGAGCGCGCGCGGAGGGAGCACAGCCGGCTCGAGGGATTGGGCGCTACATCCGCGCAGATGGATCGAAGCGGTGTGATCCTTGCCGCCCTCTTCGACGACGGCGACTCGACCCTCGCCGCCGAGGCCGCAGCCGGCATTGCACGGGAGCGACAGATAGGTGCCGCTGGCAGCGAGAGCACCGCGCTTTCGGATCGCCCGCTAGCGCTGGTTGTCGGATTGTGGGCGGCGAAGGTGAACGACGCGAATCTGCTGCGCGGCGCGCTGGCCCGGCTCGATGCGATCGCAGGGAGGCGGGATTCGGTCGAGTGGGCGGCGACGGCACGGCTCTATGCCGACGCCCTTCGGCTGGTGAGCGCCGGAGACCAGCCCGATCGCGCAATGGTCGAGGCGTTCGACGCGAAGATGAATGTCGGTCCGTCGGTCGTGGGAGGCCCCGAGTTCCGGAGCGCGCTCAACGTGATATCGGCGCTCAGCTGGGAACGTCTGCGCGAACCCCGTAGAGGCGCCGTCGCAGCGGAGCGCGCCGCCACCTGGGACGTCACCAACTACGTGCAGGGCACGGTGCCGCGCCACGTGGGGCGTCTCAAGCTCGCTGCGGGCGACACTGCCGGTGCGGTGCGCTCGTGGCGCGACTACCTGCTCT
>CAZIFB010000138.1:0-2177 GCA_964538915.1 uncultured candidatus Brocadiaceae bacterium
GGCAGCGTGTACGGGATCTGCGCCGCCCACGACGGATCGTCGGCGCGCACGATGATGCCCTGCGATGGCGCCGCGGGCAGACCGGGTCCCGCGGGCGGCGGAGCCTGCACGCCGGCCGGCAACACCGTCGTGCCGTTGCCCGACCGCTGCACGACCGCGTAGACACGCGAGCCGTCCGGACTCACCGCGAGCGCACGCGGATCTTTGCCGAACACCGCGACCGTGCCGAGCGGCGCCCGGGTCGTCGCGTCGAACACTTCGACCTCGTCCGTCGTCGCCGCGCTCACGAACGCCTTGCCGCCCGCGAACACGACGTCGCTCGGTTCGTCCACCACCCGCAGCGTGTCGATCACGCGCTGCTCCGGCACGCTGACGATGCTCACGCTGTCCGACAGCAGGTTCACCACCCACACCTCGTCGCGCGTCCGCGGATTCACCGACACCGGCTCGAGGCCCACCGCGATCTCCGCGATCAGGAACGGCGCCGACGCGTCCCGAAGATCGAACACGCACAACCGACCGCCCACCGTGTCCGCCACGAACAGCCGCGTGCCGTCCGCCGACACACGCACCGGCGACACCGGGCCGCTCTCGAAGTTCACGAACGACTGGGCGGGAGACGACACGGCGGCCAGCACGGCGGCCGCGCAGACAACGAGGCGGTACGAGGACATGGGACCTCCGCGGGGGGCAGGACAGACGAGGACCGGCATGATGCCGGCGCCGAGCGCCGACGTCACCCGGTCAAGGGCGGAACGTGAAGGCGAGGCCGGGGCTGCTGCTCCACGACTCCAGGCCGCACGGATCGATCCAGAGCGTCTGAGCGAAGATCTGCAGGCCGGGCGGCTCGGCCGGGGTCACGGGCCACGCCAGCGTGCTCGTGCCGTGCGCATCGCTGATCGCCAGCAGCAGCACCAGGGACGTCGGGTCGATCAGCACCGTGACCCCGAGCACCGGGAACGACGCCGGGCCCAGCGACAGCAGCGACAGCCCGATGCTGTTCGGCGGCGCGTTCTCCGTCACGAGGCCGAACGCCGCGTTGCCCTGCCGCGGCTCCGAGTTGGCGAAGTGCCGGGCGGCCCCCGCACAGCCCGCCGTCGCGACGCCGTACGAATCGCCGTCCTCGTCGCCGTTCTTCGTGCCATCGAGGTCGCGGTCCAGCGCGATCCGTGTGCCCGTGCCGGGAGGCACCGCGGTGAACGTCAGGCTCGCTGCGCCCGCGAGCGCCTTCGCCTGCAGGTCCGTCGGCGACAGCGTCGGTGCCCCGACACGATCGGCCGTGAACAACCCCGTCGCGGGGACGAACAGGAGCCCGGTCGCCGCGCCGTCGACGACGCCGTGCGCGACGAGTTCGACATCCCCGGCCGCCGCGCGCGTCGACACCAACACGAAGGCGGCCACGAGCTGCGGGCTCGTCGCGTTCGCCTGCGTCAGTTGGAACTGGTAGCCGATCGCCGGCGCCGTGCCGGTGTCGAACGCGAGCAGGAAGGTCTCGATGTCGTCCTTCGTCGCCGACGGCCACGCCGAGAGCTGCGGCAGCTGCAGGAACGACGTGAGGTCCGCGAGCGCGCCGTCGTGCATGAACCCGAAGCCGCTCTTCTGCGGGCCGGGCTGGCGGAAGAACCCGAGCTTGCGATGCAGGTTGCGCAGGTGTGCGACCTTCATCTGCTGCGGCTCGCTGATCGTCTCGCGGTTCACGACGGTGCCGTCCGAGCCGTTCGGCAGCGTGTGGCACGCGGTGCAGCTCAGGTTGCCGCCGCCGGGCGGCGCCAGGTTCTGCTGGAAAGCCGCCAACCCGGCCGCCTCGTTGTTGCCCGCGGGCAGCGTGCGGTAGCTGCGGTCCAGCTGCTGGTTCGGGTTCGGCGGCAGCGTGATCGTGTCCGCGAACGCGGCGTAGTCGGCCATGTCGCCGTTCGTCAGCATCGAGCCACCGAGCAGCGTGTCGAACGCGCCGTTGAACGCCGCGAAGTCGTCGCGGTCGCCGCGCCAGTGCAGCGGCTCCGTGCCCGCGATGCCGCGCAGCGTCTGCGTCGTCATCGGACCCTTCATCGGATGGAAGGGGATGAGGAGCGGGAAGAACACCGTCGGCTGGAACAGCGGGTTCGTCGGCACGCCGTTCGGATCGCCGAGGTCCCACGCGATGCCGTCCATGTCGCCGTCGACGTGGCAGCTCGCGC
>CAZIFB010000139.1:0-2079 GCA_964538915.1 uncultured candidatus Brocadiaceae bacterium
ACACGGAACGGAAGAAGCCGTCGGCGTCCTCGATGTCGATCTCGCGGTACGTCGCCGTCCAGTCCTTGCCCGAGTCGTTCGGGCGCTCGCCGGTGTAGTCGACAAGGTACGGAGGGTCGGTCGCGACGAGCGCGGCCTTCTCGCCACCCATCACGCGGTGCACGTCCTTCAACGAGGTCGAGTCGCCGCAGAGCAGTCGGTGTTCGCCCAGCACCCACAGGTCGCCGGTCTTCGCGACGGCAACCTTCGGCGGTTCGTCGGCGCCGTCGTCGAGCAGGTCCTTGTCGACCTCTTCCTGTTCGCGCAGCTTCGCGACGAGTGCGTCGAGGTCGTCATCGGAGAAGCCGACGCCGTCGAGCGCGTCCTCCTTCTTCAACTCTTCGAGCAACCGCGACAACTCGGCTTCGTGCCACTGAGAGTGTTCGTGGCTGCGGTTGTCGGCCAAGTTGTAGGCAACCGCGTCGATGTCGCTCCCGTCGAACCACCACACCGGAACCTCGGTCATGCCGAGGCTCTGCGCGGCCTTCAACCGCGTGTTGCCGGCGATGACCTCACCGCTGCGACGCGCGACGATCGGCTGCTGCCAGCCGAAGCGGCGTAGCGATGCCGCGACGTGCGGGACGGCCTGGTCGTTCAGGCGGGGGTTGGATGGCGAGCAGAAGAGCTTCGAGATCGGGACGACCTGGACCGGCGGAGTGACGTTCGTCGACAAGCAGCACCTCGTGGGGCGTGGGGAGCCGCTTGGAGGTGCGCGTGGACGGAGGCTCGGTGCGCACAGTGTATCGAGCGGCCTCGGCACGGACTACTGTGGCCACCATGGCGAGCACGAACGACGCAGCGGCAATCGCAGAGGCCCTGCCCGACGTCACGCTCGGCGTGAAGTACGGCAACCGCACATTGCTCGTCGGAGGCCGCGGCTTCGCGTGGCAGCGGCCGTTCAGCAAGGCGGACGTGAAGCGGTTTGGCAGCGCACCTGTGCCGTCCGGCCCCATTCTTGCCGTTCGCGTCGCCGACCTTCCCACCAAGGACGCCCTCCTCGCAGAACAGTTGCCCGGTGTGTTCACCATCCCGCACTTCGACAACTACTCGGCCCTGCTGATCCGACTCGACGCCGTTGGGATGCGAACGCTCAAGCGCCTCATCACCGATGCCTGGCTCGCGACCGTCCCCGACTTCATGGCCCGCAGCTACCGGGTTCGCAGTCGCAAGCACCGCGCGCCGTCGAAGCCGCGGCGCGCGAAGGGCACACTCAGATGACCCGCTCCTCGCGGACCCCACACGGCGGATCGAGGGGATGCGCCGACGTCATGTGCCGCAAGGCACTGGGGGCGGGACGATCGAAGTTCGGCGCAGGTGGCGTCGCCCGCCCGCAGTCGCCATGGGTCCGATTGACTTGCCGGCATGATCCACGCGACGATGCCGGCATGTTGCGCACACTCCCGGCGTGGATCCTCGGCGTAGGCGTGGCTGCCTGCGTTGCTCCGCAGATCGGTCACGAACCAACGCCGCCTGACTCCCAGAGTGCTCCACATCGCGTTGCAGACGACGCGGCTCTGCCGGCTGCAGAGCAGTTCCTCCTGCACGACCAACATCCCAAGTTCGCGAGCGACGGGTGCGCCAGCGTTGTTCAGCCGCTGGAGGCCCAGGTTGGGCCACAGCACTTCATGGGCTCGGGGACGAATCAGTTCTTGCCCAACGGAGATCTTCGATCTCGGTGGCCAATCTTCGGCGCCATCGTCACTCAGGTACGGTAGTTCGATGCAGCCGCCGAAGCGCGAAGCCAAACCAGCGAGGAGATCCCTCGCGTCGCGGCTCGCGCCTGATCGACAGAGACGTTGGATCGACCGGTGACCGCTTCACTCGTTCCCTGGAGAGGCTTCACCGTCATTCGCGGGATCGCGTTCGATACCGACCCCTCGGACGGGCGTTGCACCTTGATCCTGAGTCTCGCGGATAACGTGGGGCTTGGTGCCAGAACCGTCCGGATGGCGTTTCGCGGCGTGGCCAACCTCACGATGCGCAACCTAGCAGCCCGTTGAAGAAGCCGCACTCGCCGAGCTGCTGAGGCGGCCTTGCGAT
>CAZIFB010000140.1:0-2008 GCA_964538915.1 uncultured candidatus Brocadiaceae bacterium
ATGGTGTGTCCTGAACGCCAACCCTTCCTCGAGGCGAGGCGATGCTGTGTCGAACTTGCGGGTGGAAGTCCCGTCGCGGTAAGCGCCGCAGCGCCGCGTAGCAGGCTCCAGCCGTTGCGAGAGATCGCGCCGGCCAAGCGGAGCGTCCAGAGCCCGCGCTGGGGTGTATGCCTCGGGCGAGGGGAGCAAAGTCGCAGGCCCAACCCGAGAGGGTGAACCTTGCAGCCTCGTGAGATGAACGACCCGAAAGGTGGGAAGGCCGAGCCGATCATGTCGCGGCGAAGGCAACAGACTGCGCCCGAGTACGGAGCGGCGCAGGACTTCCCCGGGGTAGGGAGGAGGGCATGCGACGACAGCTCGACACGGAACAGGAGAGGCCCTACCCAGCGGCCGACGTCAGGCGAAGGCGGTTCCCATAAGCCGATGGCGAAAGGGAACCGTGCTGGGAGGGAGTCCGAGGGGTTCGTAGTACCGACGATGCCGGCGGCCACAACGCCGGTGGAGGGAAGGGGCCCTGCTTTGGTCGCGCGCGTGGATGGGGGTAAGTGCGAGGGCATGGCCGGCAGGCCCAACAACCCCACCGACAAAGTACGAGAACTCCAACACGCGCTCTTTCGTGCCGCCAAGCGAGACCCTGGGCGGCGTTTCCACGCGCTGTTCGATCGGATCTGCCGGAGTGACGTCCTGCGGAAGGCGTGGGAACTAGTGCGGAGCAACGGTGGCGCTGCTGGCATCGATGGTGAATCGCTGTCGATGATCAAGCAGCGTGGCGTGGCGCAGTTCCTTGCGGAGTTGCGCGACGAGATCCGGAACGGGCGCTACCGACCGCAACCGGTGCGGCGCGTGTGGATCCCGAAACCGGACGGCAGGCAGCGACCGTTGGGCATCCCGACGGTCAAGGACCGTGTGGTCCAGATGGCGACGAAGTTGGTGATCGAGCCGATCTACGAGGCTGGCTTCGAAGAGTGCAGCTACGGCTTCCGCCCCAAGCGGAGCGCGACGCAGGCCCTCGAGAAGCTGCGCATCGAAGGTGGGCGCGGGTGTCACTTCGTCATCGACGGCGACATCCAGAGCTTCTTCGACGCGATCGACCAGACCGCGTTGATGGAACTGGTGGGCCGTCGCATCTGCGACCGCCGCGTGCTGAAGCTTCTTCGGACGTGGCTGGATGCTGGTGTGATGGAGGAAGGCAACGTGCGGCACGCGGCCACGGGGACACCCCAGGGCGGCGTGATCTCACCGTTGCTCGCCAACATCTACCTGCACGAACTCGATCGCGAGTGGCAGCGTGAATGCCAGCATCTCGGCGTACTCGTCCGGTATGCGGACGATTTCGTCGTGCTGTGCAAGCGCGAGCCGCAAGCGAACGAGGCGATGCAGCGGTTGCGCGAGATCTTCGCGCGGCTGAAGCTCACGCTGCACCCCGAGAAGACGAAGCTCGTGCGGATCGGGCTCGGCAAGGACGGCTTCGACTTCCTCGGATGTCACCTGCGGATCGTGAAGTCCCGCTTCAAGGGTCGCACGTACCTGTTCCGGTGGCCGTCGGTGAAGTCGATGAAGAAGGTCCGCGGCCGGGTCCGCGAACTGACGGACAAACGCCGCCGCGCTGGTCTGAAGGATGTCGATGAGGTCATCGCCGACCTCAACCCCGTGCTGCGAGGCTGGGGCGAGTACTTCCGGACCGGCAACGCGAGCAGGCAGTTCAACCAGCTCGACCACTACGTCTGGCGGTGCATCACGCGCATGCTGGGCAAGCAGCGTGGCTCTCGCGGCCATCCGCTCGCCTGGCGCGTGTCGCAGCAACGGCGTGCGTGGCCGATGGCCAAGCTGCGGGCTCGTGGCCTGCACAGGCTGCTCGGCACCATCCAATACCCAAGGAGCAAGACGGCATGAACAAGACCATCGGTCAGCCGTGTGCGGGAAAACCGCACGCACGGTTGGAACGGGGGGCTTGGGAGCCCGGACCTTGCTGCACAACCAAGGAACCGTAACCAAGCTCTACCAATGC
>CAZIFB010000141.1:0-1956 GCA_964538915.1 uncultured candidatus Brocadiaceae bacterium
CGCGAGTCCCGGTGCGAATGGCCAGGCCGGCGGCGCGGGTGGTGTCTTCGGCGGTGCGGGCGGCAAGGGCGGGGATCGTCCCAGCGCCGCGCCGCTCGCCCTGTCGAACGGCGCGGATGGCACCGCGGCGCACGTTCTCCCGGGCCACGCGTATGCGTCGCAGGCCACTGCGACGGGTGGTCGTGGCTCTTCGGTGTTCCCCGCGAGCGGCAACGCCTTGGAGCTGATCTACCCGGCGCCGCCGTACCTCGTCGCCTACAGCGCCTCGGCCGCGGCCGGCGGCGGCGGCGGCGGATTCGTCAACGCGGGTGGCATCGGCCGGGTGGTCTCCAACAACTTCCCGAACGGGGCTTTGGCGATGGGGCCCGACGCGGCCGGTGGGGCGGCGTTGCCGTTGTTTCCGTTCCCGCTCGTCCCGGTGCTGGATCGCAGCTCGATCCACTTCCTCGTCGGGGGTGCCGGCGGCGGTGGGGCCGGCAGTCACGGCTGCTTCTCGTCGAATTCGAACAAGGTCCTGGTGGGCGGCGGCGGCGGTGGTGGTGGTGGTGGTGCTCTCGCGCTGCGCGCCGGGGATTCGCTGCGCCTCGCGCCGACGGGACTCGTGCTCGCGAGCGGCGGCAGCACACCGAGCAGCAATGCGACGGCGTTCTCGTCCGCGCCGGGACCTGGCGGTGGAGGCTCGGGCGGTTCGATCGTGCTCCAGACGGGGCGCGCCTCGGACCTGCTCGGGATCATCGACGTGCGCGGAGGGACGGGCGGCAACATGGCCCGCACTTCGTCCGCGAACGTCGCGACTCCGCCGGCCGTGGTCAATCCGCCGAACACGCAGGTCACGATCAAGGCGGGCGACGGCTCGCCCGGGTTCGTTCGGTTCGAGGCGCCGGTGGCGCCGACCACGAGTCAGCTCGTCTCGATGCTGCCGCCGGCGACCGTGAACAACGTCGGCCAACTCGCCGAGCGCGACGACTTCGTGTCCTTCCGTTCGAAGTTCTACTCGACGGGTCTCGTGTTCGGCCCGACCTATGCGCGCTACGAGATCTACGCGACCGTGGACGGCGTGCCGATGGTCTTCAGCGACGACCCGAGCGTGTCCACCGTGGCCGCGATAGTCGGCGCCCCGATCCGCGCAGTCTTCCAGGCGGGGACCATCGACCTGGTGACGGGCGAAGTGGTCGAGACGGGTGTCTGGCGCGGCGGCGTGCGCACGGCGCTCGGTGTCATCGGCATCCAGTCCGATGCGTTGAACGGCTTTCGCTTCCTGTTGGTGCTGGATCGAGCGCTGGCGACGAACGTGTCGGTCCAGAGGGTCGTCGTCGTGTACCGCAACTGAACGGGGCCTCGCCGGCCCCTTCACGGGATGTTCGATCTCGAACAGGGATCGTGCCGAACAGCACCGGAGTGCGCCTGCGCACCTGCCGCGCCCGTGGCCAGATCGACCGGCGGGTCCGCCTCGGTGACGGGCAACCCGCGCCGCTGTCGAGGATTCCGAGCGGCCCCGCGTTTCGCGGGGAAGGCAGCGGTCGGTGGCATGGAACTTGTCCTGAGCTGCGCTTCCGCGCGCCCCGGTGCCCCTCTGGTGGCGCTTCAACCCAGCCTTGCAGCATCCATTGCGGTGTGGTTTCCTTCTCCATCCCTCCGCCTCTGGAACTGCGCCCCTCGAACAGGCCGTCGGCCGGCTGCCCGGTCGGGTCTTCGTCCCCAAGTCATCGATACGAGGCAGACATGCACGTCCGCACCCCTCGCGCCCGCTCCACTGCTTCTTGCACGATGTCGACCACTCGGCTTCCTCGCGCGCTCAGGAGCGCGCTCACTGGCAGTGCGCTACTCGTTGCGGTGACCAGCCTTGCAGGTTGCTCGGGCGGCGGCGGCGAGGTCGGTAGCTCGACGTTCCGCTGCGACGGCGGAACGGTGAATGCGATCTGCATGCAGAACTGCAACCTCGGTTGCAGCGACACG
>CAZIFB010000142.1:0-1899 GCA_964538915.1 uncultured candidatus Brocadiaceae bacterium
TGTACGTGCCGTAGAACGGGTGCACGCGATAGCCGAGCACGGGGAAGTGGACGCCATCCTGATACCAGTCCCACGCGCTGCTCAGGACCTTCGCGTCCTCGACGGGCAGCGCGAAGTCTCTGTGGTCGGGGTAGAGCTCGGCGAGGAAGCCCGGCCGCGGCGCGTCGGCGAGAGCGACCTTGCGGCCGACGACGGGCGCGAGCAGTCGCTTCGACGCGGCCTGGAACGCTTCACGGAACGTGCGCTTTGCCACGTATCCGCCGTCCTCGCCGGGGTCGGCGAGTTGCACGCGCAGCGCGGCGAGGATGTCGAGGCCGGTCGCGAAACGATCGGTCACGATCAGCGAACGCCCTTCGCGCAGGGATGTAGCGGCTTGCGTCGCGGGGGTGTTCCGATCGACGGGTTCGGCGCGGTGGCTGAGGACGGGCTCGGGGCGGTGCAGGGCTGCGGGCATCGGGCGTCGGGCGGGCGGCGGCGGGCGTGGGGGAGTCGCGGGTGGGCGGCGTTGGTGTGATACCTCGCGAGACTGCTCGCTACACGCTCTCATCGATGTGGCGATCGATCTCGAGGCGTGAGGTACGCGCGCGTTGTCGCGAGAATGTTCGTCGCGGCCGTTTGGCGGAAATCTCGGGACAACGGCGGCTTTCTCGGGGCCGAGAACGGTTTTCTGGCGCGGATGAGGATGTTGTGTGACCGAAGGGTCTCCGCGTTGTCCCGCGAACGTTTTTCGCGGCCGATTGGCGGCAATCTCGGGACATTGGCGGGTTTCTCGGCGCGGAAAAGAGTTCTCCGGCGGCGATGGTCCCGGCGTTGTCTCGGAAATCGTTTCTGCGGCGGCGTTGGCGAAAATCTGGCGCGGTTGGCGGCTTCGCTGCGCGATCGGGGCTGCGACACGGAGAAGAGGTCGGTCCCGGCGAGGACGTCTCTCCGGGCCCGAGAACGGCTTCGCACGCGCCCTCCCGAGTGGCGCGAAGGCGTGAAGTGGATCGAGCAGGCAAGAACCGACCTGCTCGCATTCACACTCGACAAGACCTCGGGCAACTTCTCCCCGACGACGAGCTACAGGGACCGTGCGATCAGCCGCGAACTGATTCGTTGGGAAAGCCAGTCGATGACCGGTGCGGACAGCGAGACCGGTCGGCGCTACCGCGAGCACGTCGCGCGCGCGGCACGCAGATCCTGCTGTTCGCTCGCTTGCGTGCAGCCGACCGCGCGTTCTGGTTCATCGGGCCGGCGACGTACTCTCACTACGAGGGCGAACGGCCGATGGCCGTAACCTGGAGGCTCACGGTGCCGCTACCTGGCGACCTGTGCGCGCAGTTCGCTGCTGCGGTTGCGTGAGCGAACGATCGGGGGTCGCGGCAACGTGCTTTCGCGAAGACTCGCCGGTAGAAGCTGCGGTCCCCGGGAACCGCTATGGCCGACAACGTCGAGTTGCTGACTGCCCATCACCTGCCGTACCGCGTCGTCAACATCATCGAGGAGGCGCACGAGTTCGTCGTCCTCGTCACCGCGTATCTGACGAGTTGGCCGCATCTCGACCACGCCATCAAGAGCGCCATCGCACGCGGCGTTCGGGTCAGCCTCGTCCTGCGCGCGCCGGATGGCGCGCAACGCGACCGTGCAAAGCGTGAGCGCGAGGCAGCTGACTTGAAGGAGCTTGGTGCATCCGTGCACTTCGTCGATCGACTGCATGCCAAGGCCTACATCAACGAGAATGCGGCGATCGTCACGTCCTTCAACTTGGTCAGCGGTAGCAACGAGAGCATCGAACTTGGCGTGTTGCTTCAGGACGCGGAACTGGTGCACGACTGCATCGCCAAGATCCGTTCGTATTGCCCGGAGCTAGCAGCCCGTTGAAAAACGTCGACTCCGACCAGCCACTGTCGGCACCGCGTA
>CAZIFB010000143.1:0-1805 GCA_964538915.1 uncultured candidatus Brocadiaceae bacterium
GCTACCACGCTGCGCGCAGCGAGGCCGAGAAGGCCTTCAAGGACTCGACGGTCTATCTCGAGAAGTACATCGAGAAGCCGCGGCACGTCGAGATCCAGATCATGGCCGACCAGCACGGCAACGTCGTGCATCTCGGCGAACGCGACTGCTCCCTGCAGCGTCGCCACCAGAAGCTCGTCGAGGAGAGCCCGTGCCCGGTGCTCGATCCGGAGACACGCCAGGCCATGGGTGACGCCGCCGTGCGTCTCGCGAAGGCCGCGAACTACCACTCCGCGGGGACCGTCGAGTTCCTGCTCGACCAGAGCAAGAACTTCTACTTCATCGAGATCAACTCGCGCATCCAGGTCGAGCACCCCGTGACCGAGATGGTCACCGACACGGATCTCATCCGCGAGATGATCAAGGTCGCGGCCGGCGAGCGTCTCTCCTTCCGCCAGGAGGACATCCGCATGCGCGGGCACGCGATGGAGTTCCGGATCAACGCCGAGGACCCCGACCACAACTTCAAGCCGAGCCCGGGGACGATCCACACGTTCGTTCCGCCGGCAGGCCCCGGTGTGCGCTGGGACAGCCACGTCTACCAGGGCTACACCGTGCCGCCGCACTACGACTCGATGGTCGGCAAACTGATCATCCACCGCCAGACGCGGAAGCAGACGATCGAGGTCGCGCGCCGTGCGCTGCACGAGCTGACCCTCGAGGGGATCGCGACGACCGCGGGTCTGTTCCGCCGCATCCTCGACCATTCCGACTTCTGCGCGGGTGAGGTCGACACGGGGTTCATCGACCGGTACTTCTCGCCGCGCTGAGAGCCTGACGAGGAACCCATGGTACAGGCCCTCAGTCGCTCTTCGGTGGCCGCCTTCGCGGCCACGCAGAGCGCTCGGAACCGATTGTTTCTCGCGCTCTGATGGTCTCGATCCGCCATCGTGTGGCCAGCCGGATGCTGCTCGTGGCGAACCTCATCGTCGCGTCGGCGTCGGCGGCCGCGGTGGTGGCCGCGTTCGTGCGCCCGACCTTCTTCGGGATGGACTTCGAACCCGCGAACACCGCGTTCGGGCGGGTGCTGCTGGTCCGACTCGACACCGGCGTCGCGTGGGGGCTCTTCCTCGGCGGCGCCGTGCTGCTCGCGTGGAACCTGCTCTGGCTCGTGCGCGGCGACGAACGTCTGCCACCCGGCAACTGGGTCGTGAGCGACACGCCGTCGGGACCGGTGCGCGTCGCGCGCGAAGCGCTCGAGAACGGTCTGCGCCTCGCCGGGGAAGCACTGCCCGAGATCACGCGCCTGCGGGTGCAGATCGACACTTCGGCGCAGAAGCGCATCCTCGTGACGAGCCAGTTCCAGTGCGCCGAGGGCACGAGCAATCTCTCGGCGAGCCAGCGGCTCCGACAGGTGATGGTGGACCGCTTCGGTGAAATGGCGCGCCCCGCCGACGGCAGCCGCGTCGAGTTCGACCTGGAGTTCCAGGGGTTCGCCGGTCGGCTGGGCAAGAAGGCGGGCGACGTGCCGCCGCCGGTCGAGGCGGACCACTTCACCGGTCCGAAGTACCCGATCGACGACGAACCCGCGGGAGGCAGTTCATGACGTTGCGTGTGGGTGTGTTGACCGGCGGCGGCGACGCGCCGGGACTGAATGCGGCGATCTGCGGGCTCGGTCGGCGTCTGCTCGCGAGCGGCGCGGAGCTGATCGGCTTCGAAGACGGATGGCGGGGTGCGATCGAGGACCGGACTCGGTCCCTGCGCGACGCGAACTTCCAGCACCTGCTCGTCTACGGCGGCACGCTGCTCGGCAGCAGCGGCGACAA
>CAZIFB010000144.1:0-1676 GCA_964538915.1 uncultured candidatus Brocadiaceae bacterium
CGGCCGGATCGAGCAGCTCAAGGACGTGATCTCCGTGTCCCGCGACCTCGGCTGACCGGCCTCGTGGCACGCCGCATTGCCTGGTGGGCGTGGTGGCTCGGCCTGGCGGTTCGCGCGGTGCAGCTATGGCTCGTGACCCACCCCGCGCCGGACCGGGTCGTGATGGCCTACGGCATCGGCCCCACCACGTTCGCGGCGGCGATCGTGTTCGGCACGTCGGCCGCGGCGGTCGGGCTGGTCATGGCGATGCGCGTTCCGGGAAACCGGTTCGGGTGGATCTGGGTGGCAACGGGTGTCGCCCAGGCCGTGCTGGCCATGCTGTTGCTCCTCGCGGCAGACCGCGCGGCGTCCGGCGCGCCGACGTGGCTGCTGGCGGGCCTGGTTGCGAGCATCGGTGTACAGACGGCGCCGTTCCTGTCGTCCGGGCTCGCGTTGCTGCTCTTCCCCGACGGGCGCTTCGCGTCTCACCGCTGGCGCTGGCTCGCTGGGGCGCTCGCCGGCGTCGCGATCGTCCGGGCGCTCGAGGTCGCTGCCGGGACCGCCACGATCTTCCTGCTCCCGACCGTGGCCAACCCCTGGGCGAGCGGTCCGCTCGCGGACGTCCTGCGCCGCTTCGACGCGGGCGAGGTCGGCCTCGTGCTGCTGCCCCTCGTCGTCGCCGGCTGCGCGACTTCGGTGGTCGTCCGCCACCGGCGCGCGGATGTCGCGGGCAGGCGACAGATCCGCTGGTTCCTCCTCGGTGCGGGCGTGCTCGTTTTCACCCTGCTGCCCTTCGCCTACGCCTCCATCGTCGTGGGCACCCTGGAGGCCGAGGCGGCGCCCACCTTCGCCTTCGCCTTCCTCGGCTACAGCGTGCTGCCGATCACAACGCTGGTCGCGATCACCCGGTACCGGCTCTACGAGATCGATCGCATCGTGAACCGCGCCGTGCTGTACGGCGCCCTGACGGCCATCCTCGCCGGCGTGTTCACGGCCGCCGTGGCCCTCGCGCAGCGCCTCTTCGTGGCCATGACCGGCGAGCGCTCCGATGCGGCGATCGTGCTGACCACGCTCATCGTGGCCACCGCCTACGCGCCGCTCCGGCGCCGGCTGGAGGCGATCGTCGACCGGCGATTCAAGTACGAGGGAGCGCGATTCGGGCCGATCCGCGACGAGATCCAGCGAGTGCTCGCGGTGATCGACCCCACGGCCGCGGGGGCGCGACTCTGCCGGGACGTCGTGGAGGAGCTGGAGGCGATCGGAGCGGCCATCGTCCGGGAGGACGAGGAGCCACTGGTCTCGAGCGGTGTGTGGCCCGTGCCGGCTGCGCTGCGCCTGCCGATGTCCGCGGGCATGGGCGCGACACCGCTGGCCTTGCTCGTGGGACCGCGGCGGGACGGCAGGCCGCACGACCCGGCCGCCGTTGAGGAGGTTCGCGCACTCGCCGCGCTCGCCGCAACCGCGCTCGTCCTGCCGGTGTCCGGCTAGACTCAGGCTGATGCCGACCTTCCGGGCCCCGCGCGGTACGCGCGACCTCCTGCCGACCGATGCCGCCCGGTTCCACGGCCTCGGTACCCTCGCCCGATCGCTCACCGACCGCTACGGCTACCGACCCATCGAGACGCCGGTCTTCGAGCAGGCTGCCGTGTTCGAGCGCGGGATCGGCGAGGTCACCGACGTGGTGGAGAAGGAGCTCT
>CAZIFB010000145.1:0-1627 GCA_964538915.1 uncultured candidatus Brocadiaceae bacterium
GGGCTCTGCAGTTCGACGCCGAAGCGCGCGAGCAGCGTCCCGTCCGCGACGCGCAGCCGCGTCACCGACAGCGCGTGGTACGTGATCGCGCGGACCTCGGAGGCCTGCGCCTCGGCCAGCTTCTCCTGGAAGTCGAGCACGTCCTTGGTCGTCACCGCGCCGAGCTCGAAGCGGCGCGTCTGGTTGCGCAGGTTCTCCTCGGCCAGCTCGCGCGCGACCTTCGACGCCGCGACGCGCTTGGCCGCCGACTCGACGTCCGCGAGCGCGCGGTCGACGTCGAGCGCGACCCGCGAGATCGTCTGCTCGAGGTCGCGCGCCGCGCGCCGCACGTCGATCTCCGCCTGCACGAGCGCCGCCTTCGCCTCGGCGTTGCCGAACGGGACCTCCAGCCACAGCCCGACCGCGTAGTCGTTGAAGTCGTCGTCGAACCACGCGCCGAGCGAGTCGCCGTAGTCGCCGTCGTACGGCGAGAACACGATGTTGCCGTTTCCGTCGACGATCGGCTTGGCGTTGCCGGCCAGGCCGAGCTGCCCGTAGTGCCCGACCAGGTTCAGCTCCGGCAGCGTCTGGTTCTTCGCGTTCTTCTCGACCGCGCGGCTGCGGCCGACCGCGTATTCCGCGCCGCGGATCTCCGCGCGGCACTGCAGCGCCGTCTGCATCTCGCCGGCCCGGTCGAGCTCGACCGGCGTCACCAGGTGCTCCTCGACCGGCAGCACCGGCTCGGGCGCCTTGCCCGCGGCCGCCCCCAGCATCACCTCGTGCTGCAGGTCGCGGCCCGCCACCGCCAGCGCGTTCTCGGCGACCAGCTGCCGCTCCTCGCGAGCCGCCGCGTCCGCCTCGGCTTCCTTGACCGCGACCGGCGCCAGCAGCCCGACGCCGACCTTCGCTTCCGCGTCGCGCACCAGCTCGCGCGCGAGCCGCACCGAGTGGCGCGACACCTCGAGCTCGGCCTCGGCCTGCTTCCAGTTCCAGTAGCGCTCGACGACGCCCTGCACGAAGCGCGACAGCTCGGCCTCGAACGCGGCCAGCGATTCCTCGGCCTCCGAGCGCGCGACGAGCACCGTCGTGTTCTCGCGGCTCGCCCAGAAGTTGCGCAGCAGCGGCTGCGACAGCGACAGGACCAGGCGGTTATCGTAGCGCGGGTTGATCGTGTAGAACGCCGAGTTCGTGTCGGCGATCAGGCTCGACCACCTCAGGTCCACGTTCGCGCCGCTGCGCAGCACCTTCGAGATCGACACCCCCGTGCGCACGGACTCCTCGGTGAACACGTTGAGGCCGGACGCGAGCGCGCTGCCGGCCGGCGCCCTGGTCTTGCTGCCGGTCGCGTCCGCACGGAACTTCGGGTCGAACGCGCCGGTCGCGCCGTAGGGAGCCCACGCCGCGCGCGACGGGATCTCGGCGCGGCTGCGGATGCCGGGGTTGTTCTGCACGGCCACCCGCACCGCTTCGGCGAGCGCCATCGGGCGAGGCTCGCCCTCGCCCGCGCGGATCTCGCCGAGCATGCGCTCGACGATCTTCGACGCGCGGTCGTCGGGAGCCTGGCCCGTGATCCGGCCCGCCAGCGACGGGACGACCACGGCCGGCGCGCCGAGCGCCTGCGCCGAGGAACCGGCCGACGGGAGGTCCG
>CAZIFB010000146.1:0-1516 GCA_964538915.1 uncultured candidatus Brocadiaceae bacterium
AGCCCCCCACATACCCGGGCTTCCGGTAGTCCCGGTAGAACGCTTCCCAGTCGGGCGACGAAGCGGGCGAAGCCATGAGGCGCGAGAGTCTAGCGGTTCCGCGCGGGCGCTGCCGCGGAGCGATTCCCGCGGTGCCGCCGGCGACGCCGGTCACGCGCGGCCGAGGGCGTGCCGATGCGCGAGTTCGACGACCGCAGCCACCCGGTCCGGTGCGGCCTCGAGGTTCTCGAGCGGCACCGCGAGGTCCTTCGCTTCGGCCGAGCGCGCGAACGCGCGAGCAACGGAACTCGGCGGCTTCGCCGCGCGGAGCGAGGCTGTGCGGTCGACCACGAGGAACGGCTTGCCGTAGACGCGCACGAACCGGACGCGCTCGATGTCCTGCCACGCCAGCGGGCCGAAGCCCGGCACTCGCGCCCACAAGCCGCGATCGTCGAACCACACCATCGGCGCCCGGCGCCAGGCCGGTTGCCCGAACCACAGCGCGAGCACGGCGCCGCACGCGATCGTGACCCAGCCGACCACGTCGCCGCGGCCGAGATGCAGCAGTTCGCCGCCCGCAAGGGCGACGCCGATTCCCGCGGCGACGATGTGCCACGCATGCTTCGGCTTCATCGGGAACGACTGGGCGGGAACACTTGTCATCGGACCCTCGGACGGGACATGGCTGGTCGGCGGACGAGCGCGGATGCTACTGCCGGCACTCGTACGCGTGCACTCGCTTGCACTCGCACCACCCGCCCCCCACCATCGCGCGCCCCACGCCGACGTCCCGTGACCCGCAGCGATCCGCCGCTCCACTGTCCGCACTTCGGCCGCTGCGGCGGCTGCACGCTGCTCGACGTACCGATCGCCGACCAGCTCGCGCAGAAACAGCAGCGCGCGCGCGAACTCCTGGCGCCGCTCCTCGGCGACGTGGATCCGCAGATCGCGCTGCCGCCGCGGACGCCGCGGCACGACCGCACGTCGATCCTCTATCCCGTGCAGCTGCGCGATCGGCGCCTCGTGCTCGGCATCTACCGGCGCGGGTCGCACGTGATCGAGGAAGTGACGGACTGCCGCGTGCAGCACAAGGCGCTCACGGTTCTCGCGGTACGGGTCGGTGACGTGCTGCGTTCGCTGCGCCTGCCGGTCTACGACGAAACGACGCGGCGCGGCTTCGTGCGGGCCGTGCGCGCCCGCGTGATGCCGGGAAGCAACGAACTCCTCGTCGGTGTCGTCACGACGAAGCTCGAGTTCTCCGAACGCGAACGACTCGGCGCCGACCTGCACGCCGCGGCGAGCGATCTGCGCGACGACCAGGGCCGGCCGTTGAAGCTCGTGGGCGTCGTCCTGAACCACAACGACACGCCGGGCAACGTGCTGCTCGGCCCCGTGACGAAGGCGCTGCGTGGCAGCACGTTCCAGACCGACACCGCCGCGGGGCTCTCGTTCCGTGTGTCGTTCACCAGCTTCTACCAGCTCCATCGCCACGCCGACGCGATCCTGTTCCGGCCGGCGCTCGAGATGCTCGGCGACG